>NZ_JAWRXA010000009.1:0-272288 GCF_046535275.1 Chryseobacterium sp. SIMBA_029 | reverse complement strand
TGCGAAAGCGGGAGAGTAGGACGCCGCCAGTTTTTATTAAAAGTCTCATACATGTACTTGTATGAGACTTTTTTTTGTGGCATACTTCAACTTCAACCAATACCCCAAATGAATGTAACACTATAGCTGTGTATATTAATTCCTTGTTCTCCCACAACTTTCTAGCTGGATGATGGGATCATCATTATAATAGGTATATATCAATCTTCAATCCCGGTAATAATGTATTGATGTAGCTGTGATGACTCCTTTTTCTTCCGACATTCTATCCGGCAAGTATCCCAATATTCTTTGCGCATGAAAGCTATATTCTATATGTTATACAATGATAGAGAGTTTATAGATTATTAATTTAGGATAAACTAAAAATGCCATCCCAATTGAGACGGCATTTTATATATTTTTATTGTAATATTTACTTAAACCTGAATTACTCCTAAATTAAATTTTTCCGTAATTGGAGAATGATTGGCAGCCTCAATTCCCATAGAAACCCATTTTCTGGTATCAGTAGGATTAATGATAGCGTCAGTCCAAAGTCTTGCAGCAGCATAAGTAGATTCCGTTTGTTTTTGGTATCTCTTAGATATTGTATCTAAAATTTCATCATGCTCTTCTTTAGTAATCTCTTTTCCTTGTTTCTTAAGTGTAGATTCCTGAATTTGGGCTAATACTTTTGCAGCCTGTGATCCTCCCATAACCGCCAGGTCAGCCCATGGCCAAGCTACAATTAATCTTGGGTCATATGCTTTTCCACACATCGCATAATTTCCGGCTCCATATGAATTCCCGGTTATAATTGTGAATTTCGGAACGACTGAATTGGAAACAGCATTCACCATTTTTGCTCCGTCTTTGATAATTCCTCCTTGCTCTGATTTTGAACCTACCATAAATCCGGTCACATCCTGAAGGAATAGTAAAGGTATTTTTCTCTGGTTACAGTTAGCAATAAATCTTGTTGATTTATCTGCAGAGTCAGAATAGATTACTCCTCCAAACTGCATTTCTCCTTTTCCGTTTTTTACGAGTTTTCTCTGGTTAGCCACAATTCCTACGGACCAGCCATCAATTCTGGCTGTTGCACAGATGATACTTTTACCGTAATCTGGTTTATATTCTTCGTATTCAGAGTTATCAACTAAACATTTGATAATTTCATAAGTATCGTATTGGTCAGCTCTGGAAACAGGCATGATCCCAAAAATATTGTCTGGGCTTTCCTTTGGTGGAAAACTTTCTATTCTATCAAAACCTGCCTTTTCGGTAGTTCCGGTAGATTTCATAATATTTTTAATTCTATTTAGAGCGTCTTTATCATCTTTAGCTTTATAATCTGTAACACCTGAAATAGAGCAATGAGTAGTAGCACCTCCTAATGATTCATTATCAATCGTTTCACCAATCGCTGCTTTTACAAGATAACTTCCGGCAAGAAAGATAGAACCTGTTTTATCAACAATCATCGCTTCGTCACTCATAATAGGAAGATAAGCTCCTCCTGCCACACAACTTCCCATAACGGCAGATATCTGGATAATTCCCATTGAGCTCATCTTGGCATTATTTCTAAAAATTCTTCCAAAATGCTCTTTATCAGGGAAAATTTCGTCCTGCATAGGAAGGTAAACACCGGCTGAGTCTACCAAATAGATGATTGGAAGTTTATTTTCCATCGCTATTTCCTGAGCTCTAAGGTTTTTCTTTCCGGTAATTGGAAACCAGGCTCCGGCTTTTACAGAAGCATCATTAGCAACAACAAGACATTGTCTTCCAGAAACATACCCCATAACAACAATAACTCCGCCGCTTGGGCATCCGCCATGCTCTTCATACATTTCATAGCCGGCAAATGCACCTATTTCTATGGAGTCTGATCCTTTATCGAGAAGATATTCAACTCTTTCTCTTGCTGTCATTTTACCTTCATCACGAAGCTTTTGAAGCCTTTTTTCTCCTCCACCTTTTTTTATTTCAGCAAGTAGTCTGTTTATTTCAGATAATTTTAATCTATTTTGATCTTCTCGTTTGTTGAATTCAATGTCCATAAATTTCAATTTTTTACGTCTAAAGATACTATTTTTAAAGGGAATGTAGATGAGTATAAAACGAATGTTTAATAGTTTGGTTCTCAGAAATTTGTGAAATATTTAACAGCAAAATGTTTTAAATGACAGAGTTTTTTTTTAACTTTACGCTAGAGTAGTGGATATGATTTTATCTGTTCATTGCTCTGTTCCTAGTTTATTTTTTTAATAGTTTATTATTTGAAAGCCCTGAAAGTTGAATAAATTTTCAGGGTTTTTTGTGTACTAAAGATCAAGAAGAAGATGAGCATGATTTTTATAAAATATGATGTCTATCTCATGAAAAATGTTAAAATTGAATGAATAGTTTTATATTGACGTAAAACCCATATTTTTTGCAGTATTTGTGAAAGCTATTTGTAAATTTGCATGTTAAAAATTTAAAGAACTTAGGATATGCATAAATTAGCACTTTTCAGATTGCATTTAATTGTCTTTTTGTGGGGGTTCACTGCAATTTTGGGAAAGCTAATTCAGGCGAATGCCCAGATTCTGGTATTTTACAGAATGCTGTTTGCTGCAGTATTTCTATTTGTATTCATAAGAGTTTTTAAAAAAGAGAGTATCAAGGTCTCGAAAAAGATATTTTTTCAGCTGGCTGCAATAGGAGTAGCGATGGCTCTCCATTGGTATTGCTTTTTTTATTCAATTAAAGTTTCCAATGTATCTATTGCTTTGAGCTGCCTATCACTCTCAACACTCTTTGCTTCTATTTTAGAGCCTATTATTTTCAAAAGAAAGATTGATGTAATGGAGGTCGTCATGGGAACCGTAATCGTGGCCTGTATCTTATTGATATTTAAAGCAGAATTCCAGTATAAAGAGGGGATTTTTTACGGAATTCTATGTGCTGTATTTGGAACCATCTTTTCGGTTTTCAATGGAAAAATGTTTGGAAAGACCAGTTCTGGGAATATTATATTTTACGAAATTTTCTGTGGATGGTTTGTTTTATTGATATTTTATTTGCTATCCGGACAAATTTTTCAAATGAATGAAATAAATTACAAGGATTTGGCGTTAATATGCTTGTTGGCAAGTGTTTTTACTGCTTTTCCTATGTTGGAATCAGTAAAATTAATGAAGTATATATCTCCTTTTACATTAATTTTAACAGTTAATTTAGAACCTGTCTACGGAATTATACTAGCTTTTTTTATCTTTGGAGAATCAGAGCATATGAGTCCTATATTTTATATAGCCTCAGCGGTTATGATATTGGCAATTGTTGTAAACGGATTGATAAAAGCCAGAAAAACAAAAAAACTTTAACTAAGCATCAAATTTATATGATGAAAAAATACTTTTTACTTGCATTTTTATTGCTATTTGGCCTGTCCCAAGCTCAAATTATCAGAAAATATTCCAATGAATTCTTAAATATTGGAGCCGGAGCAAGGGGATTGGCAATGGGGGGTGCTGTTTTGTCCAGTCAGGATGACGTCTATTCTCCCATGTGGAACCCGGCAGGTTTAATGTCTATTGAAAGAGACTGGCAGGGAGCAGCGATGCACGCAGAATACTTTGAATCGATTGCAAAATATGATTATCTGGCGTATGCCAAAGTATTGGAAGAAGGTGTTTTCGGAGTATCTGTGGTAAGACTTGGGGTGGATAACATCTTGAATACAACCCAAATGATTGATGCGGAAGGAAATATTGATTACGATAAAATTACAAAATTTTCTCAATCCGATTATGCAGCTATCCTTTCTTATGCCTTTCATCCTGCAGGAAATACGAAATTAGATGTTGGGGTGAATGCAAAGATTGTATATAGAAATGTTGGGAAATTTGCGAGTGGATATGGTTTCGGTTTTGATATCGGAGCGATTTATAAAGGAGATAACGGATGGAAATTCGGTGGAATGCTTCGGGATGCTACCACTACGGTAAACTTTTGGAGTATTAACCAAAAAGAGCTTTCAACAGTGGTAAACGGAGAGGAATTTAACCCTGCACCGAAAGATAAAATGGAACTTACCATGCCTAAATTAAACTTAGGAGCAAGTAAGGTATTCGAAATCAACAGCAGTGTATACGTTTTACCGGAAGCGGGTATTAATGTAGATTTTGCTAAAACAGCTGCGCTTGTTTCAACAGATTTTGCAAGTATTACGCCTTATGCTGGTGCTGAACTGGGATATCAGAAAATGATTTTTGTGAGATTGGGAATCAACAGATTTCAATCCATTACAGATATTGAAGATCTTAAAAGAAAAGTTTCTTTCCAGCCAAGTGCAGGTTTAGGAATACGATATAGAGGTCTTACGTTAGATTATGCGATTACCAACTCCGGTATTGGCGGATCTAATTTTTATTCTAATTTCTTCTCTCTTAAATTGGATATGGGAGAATTTAGAAATGATTAATACTTAGAATTAAAATTTAAAATCAATGAAAAAACTTGTAATAATTCTATTTTCTTTTTGTCTGACGCTGGTTTTTGGACAGAAGATTTCTGATTATAAATATATTTCGATTCCTGGGAAATTTAAAGATTTTCAGGAGGAATCCTATGGGTTGGATGGTGCTTTAATAAAAGTTTTACAGAGCAGAAGATATATTGTGATCCAGGGTGACAAAGAACAATGGCCTTCTGATATCAAAGGAAAGTATTGTAATGTAATTATTGCCAATCTTAAAAATGACAGTAATTTTTTAAGAAATAGATTATTGCTGGAGTTCAAAGATTGTAATGATAAAGTTGTATTTACCACTAAAGGAGTTTCTAACATCAAAGAATATAAAGAAGGGTTTCAGGATGCTTTAAAACAGGCTTTAGTATCTGTTCCAGCTTCTAACCCGACAGAAATTCAAGTGGTAGCAAATAATACTGAACAGCATAAAAATGAAAATGTAGCTTCTTCAGCAGTTGCAGAAAACAAAACTGGAAAATATACAAATGGGAAAATGAATCTGCAGAAAATACAAATTGATGGCAACCAGTTTATCTTAGCAGATCCTAATAGCTCTGTGCCATACGCAACATTTAAATTCACCTCTAAAAAAGATGTTTTCAAAGTTAAAATGGCTGACGGAAGTTTTACCATCGGTTATTTGGAGAATGGAGATATTGTGATTGATATTCCACAAGCGAACGGAGAATACTCTAAAGAAATTTTTTCCGGAAAGTAATAATTGAAAATTTATACAACATACAATAAGCTCTTGAAAAAGAGCTTATTTTGTTTTTTATGAGCATACCATGATGTGATGAATAAACTTAAGACTTTAGTTTATTGTTTAACTGATCTTGTACGCGTATAGTACAAATAAAAAGTGGTGTCTTTAAAGTAAAGACACCACTTTTTAAACGATGATATGTTGTTTATTTATTAAGGAAGTTAACAAGCTTAACTAGGCTGTCATCTTTATTAAATTTAATACTATTGGAATCAAAAAAATTATTCAATTCACGACTCTTTTCAGGATAAACTTCTAAGATATCTTTTTTAGTTTTGAGTAGTATATAAGTGTTTTTTTCTGTTTTTATGTAATAGGCAGGTTTAGACTCTTTGAAATTAGATGATGATTCCTCTTTTTTTCCATAACCTGTTGTTTTTTTTGGGTCTACAACAATATTTTCAATTTTGATATTAAGTTTCTTCAACAAAGAATTTTTTCCATCTGCTAATAAAATAAAATATCCTGGTTTATTGTTGTTTTCTATATCTTCTAAAACTAGAGTAACATTAGGATTTGCAAATTCAATTCTTGTATAAGGTTTTTGTTTTAGTAATCTATAGACTACATCTCCTTTTTTATATTCAATTTCATCAGCATATATGTCGTATCTCATCGGTGCGATTTCATTGCAGCAGGTTGCTTTTGCCTGTTTAAAAGCATCATTTAAAAATGGAGAACCTGTAATTTCCGAATATTTTAAAAATTCTTCTTTTGATGATGTGGTGGTCATTTGGTATCCCATCTCTTGCGAATAGCAAAGCTGTATTGAAATTAGAAGGAAAATGGTGATTATATTTTTCATGAAAAAATAGTTTTATTTGTGTAAAAATAAATAAAATGTTTGTTATCTTATTGATTTGTATTGAAAAACTCCCAAATTATTTTTGCTTTGCTTTTCCCCAGGATTTCTTCCAATGTTTCCAGGCTAGACTCTTTGATCCGTTTTACCGATTTCAGTTTTGAAAGAAGAAGTTCAATTGTTTTTTCTCCCACACCCGGAATTTCTTCCAGTTCAGATTTTATCGTGGAATTGGTTCTTCTGGTTCTGTGATGCTTAACGCCAAAACGGTGCGCCTCATCGCGGACTCTCTGCAGAATCTTTAGTGTTTCCGACTTTTTATCCAGATATAATGGAATAGAATCTTCAGGGAAGAAAATCTCTTCAAGCCTTTTTGCGATTCCTACAATCGTAATTTTCCCGTAAAGTCCTAAAAGTCTTAAACTTTTGACAGCAGAGGAGAGCTGACCTTTTCCACCATCGATCAGGATAAGCTGTGGCAGATTATCCCCTTCATCCAGCATTCTCTTGTAACGTCTGTAAATAACTTCCTCCATGGTGGCAAAATCATTGGCTCCTTCCACGGTTTTAGGATGAAAGATCCTGTAATCGGCTTTGCTTGGTTTTCCGTCTTTAAAAACAACACATGCAGATACAGGATTGGTCCCCTGAATATTGGAGTTGTCAAAACCTTCAATATGACGTGGTTCAACAGGCATTCTCAGTAACTTCTTCATTTCCGCCATGATCCTGTTGGCATGTCTTTCCGGATCCACAATCTGAACCTGTTTTAATTTTTCCAGACGATATTCTTTGGCATTCTTTTCAGAAAGCTCCAGAATACGTTTCTTGTCACCAACCTTAGGTACGATTAGTTTTACATTAGGGATTTCTACAGACAAGTGAAAGGGTAAAAGCACTTCTTTGGAATCAGACGCAAACTTTTGCCGAATCTCAATCAATGCCTCTTCCATAATATCTTCATCACTTTCCTCAAGTACTTTTTTGATTTCTGTGGTGAAACTCTGGATGATATTTCCGTTTCTGATTTTGAAAAAATTGACGTAAGCTGCAGTTTCATCACTCGTCATTCCAAAAACATCTACATCGTCGATATTAGGATTTACGACGGTGTTTTTCGATTGATAATTTTCAAGAGCATCCAGTCTTTCTTTAATCAGCTGTGCATTTTCAAACTGAAGAGCCGAAGCATATTTCATCATTTGATTCACCAGATATTCTTTTGCTTTTCGGAAATCACCCTTAATGATTCCACGGATAGCATCAATCTTTTCATCATAATCTTCCTTACTTTCCAGATCCTCACAAGGGCCTTCACAGTTTTTGATATGATATTCCAAGCAGACTTTATATTTTCCTTCCGCAATTTTGTTCGGAGAAAGATTTAAATTACAGGTTCTGAGTTTATAGATATGTTTAATGGTCTCCAGTAAAATTTTTGCAGGCCATACCTTGGCATAGGGCCCATAATATTCTGAACCATCTTTTATGACGTTTCTTGTTAGAAAAATTCTTGGAAACTCCTCATTTTTAATGCAGATCCAGGGATAGGTCTTATCATCTTTCAGCATGACATTATAAAATGGCTGATGCTCTTTGATAAGATTATTTTCCAGCAACAGCGCATCATATTCACTGTTGACAATAGTGGTCTCCAGCCGGTGGATTTTGCTAACCATTATTCTTGTTCTGTAGCCCGAAAGATTTTTATTAAAGTAGGAAAGAACCCTTTTGTTTAATTGTTTTGCTTTTCCTACATACAGAAGCTGATCGTTTTTGTCATAATAACGATAAACGCCGGGTTCGGAAGGTAAAGTTTTGAGCTGTAATTCTAAAGAAGGATTCATAACACAAAATTACGGAATCCTCCCGTTATTTAAAAGAATAAAAAAAGCTGTAGAATTTTCTACAGCTCTGTATTGAGTTATGGTTTGTTTTATCCGTTATGCATTTCAGTGTATTCATTGACTAAGAAGCTGAAATAATCCCATTCTACGGATTTTTTCGGATACTTTTTCATGAATTCAGCATTGTCACCGAAAAGAAAATCATAGTTATCTTCAAAATCATCTTTGTGAAGCCACATTATTTTATCTCCTTTTTTTACATAATAAGATTTGATAACGCCACCGCCTAACTGAGGAGAACCCATTACAGAAAATCCTCCGGTTTCCTTAGCTCTTGGATCATGGTACACAGAAATAATATTGTCAAATCCTGGGTTGATAACCTGCATCAGGAATTCTTTGTCATCCTTTTTATTTTTTAAAGAAACGGTTTGGTTAACAAAGTAAATACGGTCATTGCTAGTTCCTTTAGTCAGTTTTTTTGTGCTATAATTTCTGATGTTGCCAAAATATTTTGCTGTTTTTGCAATTTTTTCAGCATTGCTCGGATATACATACATTTCACTGATCTGATCTGCATTGAAAGCCATGCTTTTCTTTGAGATACTGTCTTTGATGGAAACTTCGTAGATCTGTCCTTTTTTAGTTTCAATGTTATTACAGAAGCCTTTATGGGAACTTCCGTCTTTTAAGATAATCGTAGATGTTTTCTTAGGTGACGGAGTGTTGAATCCTTCATTAAACAGATAGGTTTCCATTTTTTTGATTTCTTCCTTTGTGTATTTTACCTTTTGGGCAAAAGAAGATACGCTTGCAAGGCATAATGCAAGAAGTAGAGTTTTAAGTTTCATGAGTTATTATTTTTAATATCGGGGGCTAAAATAGTAAATTAAATAACTAGTTTTTATAAAAATATAGGACGCTGAAATTTAGTTTTTGCAATTATCGTTAAATGTGTAATTTTAAGGAAATTTTTAGCAATGATATACGGAGTAGATGTTTTCACTTTCCATGATGTTTTGGAAATTTGTAAAAAACCTAATAAAGCAAAACTTAATAAAGCGGCAAAAGAACAGATTTTAAAATCTCAGCAGAACGTTCAGAAAATTGTAGAGTCTGACAGATGTGTATATGGAATCAATACGGGTTTCGGTCCTTTGTGTGATACTAAGATTTCACCCGATGAAACAGCCCAGCTTCAATATAATCTGATCATCTCTCATGCAGTAGGAGTAGGAAAGCCTATTGATAAAGAGTTTTCTAAAATTATGATGATTGCTAAAGTTCACGCATTATCGAAAGGATTCTCCGGAGTTTCCCTTGAAGTTATCGAAAGATTGATCCTGATGCTTGAAAAAGATATTATTCCTGTAGTTCCTGAACAGGGATCTGTAGGAGCTTCCGGTGATTTGGCTCCGTTAGCCCATCTTGTACTCCCTCTTTTAGGATTAGGACAGGTGTGGGAAGGAAATGCTATTTATGATACTCTGGAGATCTTGGAGAAGCATCATCTTGAACCTTTAGTATTGGGACCCAAAGAAGGACTAGGATTAATCAACGGAACCCAGTTTATTCTGGCACACGCCATTAAAGGCTTAGAAAAATTTGAATACCTATTAAATTTGGCAGACATGACGGCTGCCATGAGTATCGAAGCCTATAGAGGTTCTGAAAGCCCTTTTAAAAAAGAACTTCACGATATCAGACCTTTTGAAGGAAGTAAAAAAGTAGCTGCAAGAATGGTTAAATTTTTAAAAGGATCTGAAAACATGAAAGCGCATGAAGATTGCGAAAGAGTTCAGGATCCTTATTCCATGAGATGTGTTCCTCAGGTGCACGGCGCCAGTAGAAATGCTTTTGAGCATCTTAAAAGTATGGCCGAAACAGAATTGAATTCTGTAACAGATAATCCAATTGTATTAAGTGCTGAAGAATCAATTTCAGGAGGGAATTTCCACGGTCAGCTGATGGCAATGCCTTTAGATTATGCAACGTTGGCTGCTGCTGAATTGGGAAATATCTCCGACAGAAGAAGTTATTTATTACTGGAAGGAAAATACGGACTTCCAAGATTGCTTACTGAAAGCTCAGGATTAAATTCAGGTTTTATGATTCCGCAATATACCTCTGCTGCATTAGTAACGGAAAATAAAACGCTGTGTTTCCCGGCTTCTGCAGATTCTATACCGACAAGTTTAGGTCAGGAAGATCATGTTTCTATGGGAAGTATTTCGGGAAGAAAATTTAATCAGGTTCTTGGGAATCTGGTCAATATTTTGGCGGTAGAATTAATGTTTGCAGCCCAGGGATTGGAATTCAGAAGACCATCAAAATGTTCAAAAATCATTGAAGATAACGTTGCCATCCTTCGTTCTAAAGTTACCAAGCTTGAAGAAGACCGATTGATCGGAAAGGATATGCTGGCTATCGCAGAATTAATTAACGAAAGAAAATTTATCGTTGAAATTTAATTATAACAATAACGGTTGTGTAATTGGATTTTTCCAATGTTAAAAGATAAATGATCAGGTAAAGCTCTCAATATTGAGAGCTTTACTATTTTAGTACTAATAAAAAATATAATATGATTATAAAAAGAACAGATTCTTCTGACATAGATTTTCAGAACCTTGTAAAATTACTGGATGCTGACCTGGCCATACGTGATGGAGATGATCACGCATTTTATCATCAGTTCAATGGGATTGATCTATTGAAAAACTGTGTGGTTATTGACCTTAACGGTACTGGAGTTGCTTGTGGTGCTTTTAAACCCTATTCCGATGATGTGGTAGAAATTAAAAGAATGTATACAGATCCTTTGAACAGAGGAAAAGGATTAGCTTCAAAAACGTTAAATGAGTTAGAAATCTGGGCTAAAGAATCCGGATATCAAAAATGTATTTTGGAGACAGGCATTAAACAGCCTGAAGCTATTGCTTTATATGAGAAAAGAGGATACAAAAGGATTTCCAACTATGGACAATATGCAGGAGTAGAAAACAGTGTCTGCTATGAGAAAGTGTTGTAAATCTTATTGATAGATTACATTGTAAAGTTTAGTTTTATTTTGATAGCATACAGATTGGTAATATTTAATTCATATTTGTGAGATTTATATTTAGGGTAAATTCTTATCTTGTTCTTCCAAACCAAAATAGTTCAACATGAGAAAAAATGTATTCTACCTTTTAGTCTTATTTTTTGTTTTGAATTCGTGTACTACGGAAGAATTCCAGAATGAAAATCCTAAAATTGAGATTTCACAAAAAGATCCCTTATCCGCAAAACAGATCAACGCAGAAATTAACCAATCCCTTAAAAGTAACGGTTCTTTCAGCTGGAGCAAAACCTCGGACCACTTTCTGTGGAGTGCCGTTTTCCAGGGAAATAAAGTTGCGTCTATAGGATTCGGAAACTCTCAAAAGGATTTTGACAGAAGCCTTTCTTCCAACAGTGGTGAGATTCAAAATGAAATTCTATCCGTTATCAAACAGTATGAAGGAAGAGAAGAAAGCAGGATTTTAATCGCCTCAGATCAATTTCTTAATCAGATCGATGTGGTGATCGAAAATCAGGAAACAATTATTGCTCTGCGCCGCATGAAAGCAATCCGTTATCTGGAGCCGGGAGATTATCATTATTTTGAAAACGAAAATAAACTTAACGGTACGGCAAAATCCAGTGGCTCTTCATCAGGGTGCGGTTTCGAATCGGAAGCTTTAAATGCAGCAGATTACACTTTTGTAACGCCTAATGCAAAAGTTCCATGGGCTTTTACCAAACATAACATTCCGGGAGCATGGAGCTACAGTACAGGAGCGGGAGTAACGATCGGTCTTATTGACAGCGGCGTTTCCTCTGATCAGAGCCTGTTGGGAAGCAGTTTTAACAATGGAGCATCTTCCGGAAGAACAATTACTAAAAAAGGAGTCTATGTAGATTCTGTATGGCCGTGGAGTACAGATACAGACGGAACTAACGATCAATGCGGACATGGAACAAGCATGGCATCGGTCATGACAGCACCAAGA
This sequence comes from Chryseobacterium sp. SIMBA_029, assembly GCF_046535275.1. NCBI lineage: Bacteria > Pseudomonadati > Bacteroidota > Flavobacteriia > Flavobacteriales > Weeksellaceae > Chryseobacterium > Chryseobacterium sp. SIMBA_029. The sequence continues at coordinate 260,332 of NZ_JAWRXA010000009.1, read as the reverse complement.
AATACGACGGGTTTTCCTGTAGGAGTAGCGTATAATGCAAGTTTAATCGCATACAGAGCCTCATCCAACGTAGTGTTAGATGGCTATCATGAGCAGAGTGGGGTGAAGACAGCCTTTACAGAGCTTGGTAATACGACCAGCGTGAAAATTATCTCCATGTCTATGGGACATATTTTTTCAGTCGGGAAAATTGAGGATGGAGTAAAATATGCGTATTCCAAAGGAAAATTGATTTTCTGTGCAGGAGGAACTTCCACCAGTTTTACCAATTTTGTGGGTGTTATTTTTCCGGCATGGATGCCTGAAACGCAGGCAATAACAGGAGTAAAAGAGGGAACTTCCAATCAAAAATGTGATGTATGTCATTCCGGAAGTGAGATTGATTTTACCTTCCAGATGGAAAGAACATCAGGAAATTCAGTGCCTGTGGCAGGATATTATAATGCCCAGACTAAATATGTAGGCGGTTCTTCTGTTGCCACAGCTGCCACAGCAGGAATTGCTGCGCTGGTATGGGCTAAAAATCCATCATGGAGCAGAGAGCAGGTGCTTACTAAAATGAGACAGTCTGCAACGTATTATCCGGCCGCTGATGCCAATTATGGTTATGGAAACATCAATGTGCTAAAAGCCGTTCAGTAGAATATTAATTATAATCAGGAAGGAAATATCTTAATCTCCCAGCTGATAATCCAATGGAAGCATGTTTTCAATTTTATTTTTTGAAAAATCACCTTCATTGATCAGCAGATCCGGATTCGTGATATTTCCTTCTTTTGATATTTCAAATGTTTCGCCTTCAGAGTGGAGATAAGAAGATAGAGAAACGGGAACCGTAGTTTTGATGAACGCTTTTCCCTTACTTTCATAAAAATACTTTTGATAGTTCACCTGAAGCATATCATCAAAGCTGAACAGTACTTGGCTGCCATTTCTTTTTGTATAATCAGCATCAGGGATTTTTGACTTTGTTAAAGCCAGTGCGTAAGGTGTTTCTTTATTCTTTCTCTTTAAGATATCAGAAATGTCTTCAGGGATTTTTATAGTGCCGGACTTTTTCGTCATTTGCATGAAATCCTTCACCATATTCAGTTCTTCTTCTGTAGGATATTTTGGATTAGGAATCTTAACAATTTTATTGATGATAAAACCTTCTTCCGCAATTTTATTTTGGTACATACTTCTGAAAAAATGGAGGAGACTGCCATCAAAAGCATTCATTCTATTGAGTTTTACCTTATCCGAGTTTTTTGTTTCTTTAAAAAAGCTTGTTCCGCTATAATTGATCATATTCGTATTGAAATCTACAGAATAATTGATCAGGTTATACTGGATTTCGTATCCAAGGGTTTTATTTTCAATAATCAGGGTTTTGGGAGCCTTTACCTTCAGTAATTTATTCTTTTTATCAAATGAAAATTTTAATGTGCGCTGATTTTTGATTTTCACATTCTCTTTATCATATCCGATAAATGTATCCAGAAAATAATTGATGTAGTTTTTATAGGCCTCTTCGGTATAAGGAATCAGCCTTATTTCTTCAATCGCATTGGTTTTTATTAAGACCACTTTAAGCGTTTTGTTGATAAGTTCAGAAATGGTTGCCGTAAAAGTATCATAATCATCCTTTTGAAAAACAATGTTTCCCGTATTGCTGGAGGGAAGATTCAGGATAAAACTTCCGTCTTCTTTAGAGACTGTGCCGGTCTTACTTCCGTCTAAATAAATATGGGTATTGGGAACTCTCTGTCCAGATTCATCAACGACAGTTCCTTTAATGACTTGGGCAAAAAAGAGGTAAAAAGGAAGAAAAATAAGAAATAGTAATATCGTTTTTTTCATGGTAAACAATATTACTACTTTTTTAGTGATAAAAAAAGGAACCAATTATTTTTTGGATTATCCTATCCTTATGCTGGTCATACTCAATGAACCGCCAATGAGTTCATCGTTAAATAATACAAGTCCTTCAGACTCATCTTTCAGAGCTAGAGTATAGATCAAAGGAAGATAATGATCTGGAGTAGGAACGGCGTACTGCAAAAATGTTCCTTGTTTTTGATAGTCAATGATAGGTTGAAAATTGTCATCAAGCAGCCAGTTATTGGTTTTTTCTCTGGCTTCAATTGCCCAGTCCCAGCCGGCTCCAACCGTATCGATGTTTTTCCAGTCGATTAATCTTAAATTGTGCACGATATTACCACTCCCGATGATCAGTATTCCTTTTTCACGAAGTTTGTGTAATCTTTTGGCGAGATCAAAATGATACTGCGGTGGTTTTGTATAATCAATACTTAGCTGGATCACCGGAATATCGGCTTCAGGATACATGTGTTTAATCACAGACCATGCGCCGTGGTCCAAGCCCCAGTTGTGGTCTTCTTCCACCAGAGCCGGAGCTAATAATTCCACTGTTTCTCTCGCCAGTTCAGGATCTCCGGGTGCCGGATACTGTACATCAAAAAGTGCTTTAGGGAATCCCCCGAAATCATGGATTGTTTTGGGCATATCCATTGCCGTCACGAAAGTTCCTTCCGTATACCAGTGGGCGGAAATACATAAAATGGCATTGGGCTTTGGAATTTCCCGGGCCGCTTTTCTGAATCCCTGTACAAATTGGTTTTCTTCAATAGCATTCATAGGCGAACCATGGCCCAGAAATAAAACGGGCATTCTTTGGGTATTTCCAAAATTTTCGCTTATGTTTTGTAGATCATTAAGGTTCATAGAATGGAGTATTAAAAAAGGTTCAAGGCTTACAAATCCCTGAACCTTCTGATATGTTTTATGTGATCATCTGCCATGAGGGCAGATCATACGTTTTTGTTAATTATGCCTTTACGAACTGAAGCTCTCCTGCAATTTTTACATCGTCGCTTACCATTACGCCTCCGGCTTCAAGAGCAGCATTCCAGTTTAATCCGAAATCTTTTCTGCTGATTTTTCCTTCAAATGAAAATCCTGCTTTTGTATTTCCCCATGGATCTACATTGATTCCTCCGAAATCTACATCCAGTGTAATTGGTTTAGTAATTCCATTTACAGTAAGGTTTCCTGAGATCTTATCATTTAATGCCTGAGATTCGAAAGTGATGGTAGGATGTTCTTCAGAATTAAAAAATTCAGCTGACTTTAAGTGATTATCTCTGTCTGTGTTATTCGTAAATACAGAATCCGTTTGGATCGTTGCAGTAGTTTTAGCATTTGAGAAAGAATCGTCTTCAGCTTCAATTTCAGCATTGAAAGTTCTGAAGCTTCCTTTTACGTTAGAAATCATCATGTGTTTTACTTTGAAAGTAATTTCACTATGCGTTGGGTCTAGGTTCCATTTTGTAGCCATTGTATGTATTTTTTATTGTTATTTATAATGCAAATGTAGGATAAGGAAGAGGTATAAAACATTGATTTAGGATAAGAAATGAATGGGAGGTAAATTTCTTCCAGATTTGAGCGTCAGGATAAAAGATGTGAGACTATTTATTCAAAATATACAACTCTATTTCGGCTAGTAACCCAGCATAAATCTAATACCAAACACTATTAATAAACATCATCAACCGCCAACCATCAACCCATAAATCCAGACATTAAGGTAAGAATTTATTTTATGAATGCATTAATCCCATTTTATGAATATTTTATTTTAACAATTTTTAACGGCTGACTTTTATTTCTTATTTTTGAGGGATTCAATTATATACAATGAAATTATATAGATTTTCTTTATTGATGGTAGTTTTGGGTGGATCGGTTTTTGCCCAGACCCAAAAGTTTACGATGGCGGAAGCTGTGAATGGTCTGAGAACCAATTTGGCAGTGAAAAATATTTCTCAATTTTCATGGTCAGATGACGGTAAATCTTACATTCAGGGCGTTAAAGGTGGGTATTTGATTACCGATGTAAAGACTAACAAGCAGGATACGTTGGTTTCTCTGACTCAACTTAACAGACAGTTTTCGGATAATAAATTAAAAGCATTTCCTCAGATCAAATTCATCAACAATTCCCGAGGGTATTTCAATGCCAATGACCAAATGTACTGGATTGAAAAATCAGGAAGTGACTGGAAAGTAAAAACGACTGCTTCGCTGAATGAAAATGCTTCTAATATCAAATTTTTTGGTGATAACCAGACGTTTGCTTATACGGTAAAGAATAATTTATATATCAGTAAAAATGGGAAATCGGTTGCTGTAACCAATGAAACGAATGAAAACATCATCAGCGGACAGGCTGTTCACCGAAATGAATTCGGAATTGACACCGGAATTTTCCCGGCACCCAATTCAGAAGCAGTAGCTTTTTACAGAATGGACCAGACCATGGTCGCTGATTATCCGGTGATCGATTGGTCTGTAACTCCTGCCGTTAATCACAATATTAAATATCCAATGGCCGGAAGGGCATCTCATGAAGTGACTTTAGGTATATTTAATACCAAGGATCAATCTACCACTTTCTTAAAGGTTGAAGGGGAGAAAGACCAGTATTTAACAGCAATTACCTGGAGTCCGGATTCAAAATATATATTTGTAGGCGTACTGAACAGAGGTCAGAATCATTTGAAAATGAACCAATATGATGTGGCTACGGGGAATCTTGTAAAAACATTGTTTGAAGAAACCAACGATAAATATGTTGAACCTCAGCATCCTTTAGTGTTTTTCCCGAATTCCAATACAGATTTTATCTGGCAGAGCCAGAGAACGGGATATAATCATCTGTTTCATTACAGCTTAGAAAAAGGATTGGTTGCCCAGATCACAAAAGGAGACTGGCTGGTAACTGATATTTTAGGTTTTAACGAAAAGAAGAAGGAAATCTATTATGTATCGACTCAGGAAAGTCCTTTGGAAAGACATTTATATAGAATTAACTGGACGAATTTTAAGTCGCAGAGAATGGATAATGCTGCAGGAATGCATTCCGGTGTGTTGAGTGCTGACGGAAATCAGCTGTTCGATATGTATGCGAATGAAAGCACTCCGAGAGTAGCGAATATCATTAATACAAACACCTTAAAATCCAGCAATATTCTTACTGCTGAAAATACGCTGAAAAATTATCAGAGACCTGAGATCAAAAACGTAACCTTAAAAGCTGATGACGGAACTCTTTTATATGGAAAAGTGATTCTGCCAACCAATTTTGATCCGACCAAAAAATATCCAACGATTGTCTATTTATATAACGGTCCTCATTTACAGCTGATCACGAATACTTTCCCGGCATCCGGAAATCTTTGGTATGAATATATGGCCCAAAACGGATACATTATTTTTACAATGGACGGAAGAGGTTCTTCAAACCGTGGGATGAAATTTGAACAGGCTGTTTTCAGAAATCTGGGAACCACTGAAATGAACGACCAGATGAAAGGAGTGGAATATTTGAAATCCCTTCCTTATGTAGATGAAGATAAAATGGGTATCCACGGCTGGAGCTTTGGTGGATTTATGACGACAAGTTTCATGCTTCGTCATCCTGATGTTTTCAAAGTGGGGGTTGCCGGAGGTCCTGTCATCGATTGGAGCATGTACGAAATCATGTATGGTGAAAGATATATGGATACACCACAGGAAAATCCTCAGGGATATGCAGCGGCTAATTTATTAGATAAAGTTCAGAATTTAAAAGGAAAATTATTGATGATTCATGGAGCTCAGGACGACGTTGTCGTTTGGCAGCATTCTATAAAATTTATTAAATCTGCGGTAGACAATGGAGTTCAACTGGATTATTTTGTATATCCCGGACACCCACATAACGTTATCGGAAAAGACAGAGTACATCTGATGCAGAAGGTAACAGATTATTTTGATCAGTATTTAAAGAAATAATAATATAATCCAGCCGATAAGGCTGGATTTTTTTTGTCAGAAAATTCAAACAATTTGCAATCTGAAGATTTGTAATATTAGAATTATTATGTTATGTTGACAAGAATTGATTGGAGCATACTTCCGTTCTTACCAAACATCAATGCTTTTCATTGCTGAGTTTCGTATTTTTGATCTATATAAAATGTACAGATATGGAATTAGGAATAGGAATGTTTGGCGACTTAGGAGTTGACCAGACTACCGGAAAATATAGAGATGCAGGAGTAAAAATCCGTGAAATTATCGAACAGGTAAAAAGAATGGATGAGGTAGGAATTGATGTTTTTGCGATGGGAGAACATCACCGTCCTGACTATGCAGTGTCATCTCCTGAAATAGTATTGGCAGCTGCGGCAAGTGTCACGAAAAATATAAAATTAGCAAGTGGTGTTACGGTGCTAAGTTCATCAGAGCCTGTAAAAGTATACGAAGATTTTTCAACATTAGATTTGATTTCCGATGGAAGAGCAGAAATATTCGTTGGAAGAGGAAGCTTTATTGAATCCTTTCCTTTATATGGATATTCTCTGAATGATTATGAGCAGCTTTTTGATGAAAAATTAGAACTGCTGTTAAAAATAAACTCAGAAGAAAACGTTACCTGGTCAGGACAGCTTCGTGCGCCGATGAGTAACCAGACCGTTTACCCAAGAGCAAAAAACGACGGGAAATTAAGCATCTGGAGAGCAGTAGGAGGTACCCCGCAATCTGTTTTGAGTGCAGCCCAGTTAGGAATGCCTTTAGTGGTTGCAATTATTGGCGGAATGCCGATTCAGTTTAAGAATTTAGTTGAATTCTATAAACAGGAATATCAAAAAGCCGGGCATGATGTATCCAAAATGCAGATCGCGATTCACTCTCATACTTTTGTAAGTGAGGATCAAAATGTAACCGATGGATATTTTCACAATTATAAATCACAGATGGACAGGATAGGCGCTTCCAGAGGCTGGGCTCCCTATACCAAAATGCAGTATGACGGTGGAAGAGCGAAAGACGGCGCATTATTTATTGGAAGTCCTGCAGAAGTTGCTGATAAAATTGCTTACATGAAAGAAATTTTCGGCATTACAAGATTTATTGGCCATATGGACGTTGGTGATCCGGCTCATGACATCATGATGAAATCCATCGAATTATTTGGGGAAAAAGTAAAACCAACCTTAAAGAATCTATAAAATTAACCCTCCGACAGCTATTGTCGGAGGGTTTTTATTTGTATTTTGAACCTGAAATGCTACGGATTTCTGTATAAATTCTCACAAAGCCTCATAATAAGAAATCGCTACCTGCGGATGAAAAGCGAACATAAATGTTTCAAAAGCACTGTTGGCCTCAGTGTCTCTGCTCAGAAGATATGTATTGTTGATGATATCAATTAATAACAGTTCCGGAGTATAAAACGTAAGTCCAACCTTATGTTTGGATGGATCCTCAGTATGAGAACTGATGAGGTCCAGCCTGAAGTTTTCCACCGGAAAAAAAGTACTTCCCAAAACATCGGGAAGACTTTTGATGACTCCATTCAGCTGAGAAACATAATTAATTACACTGGAACTCATTAAAAAAGGGATCTGTTGGGCATGAGGATTCTTTTCCAAAAGTTCCCAATAATTTTTTGCCGGATTTTCTTTGCTGTCGAAAACCTGATGCTGCACCTTATATTCAAAATAAGTATCTTCAAAAATATATTGATCCCACGCCATAGTGGAATTCCTATCGATTACAATTCGGAATGCGAGTCTGATCTTAGCTTTCATATTTCTAATAATTTTAAGAGTATATCGATTGAATAAAAAAAGGGCAGCTTTCAACGTCTGCCCTGCTACAAACATAAATGATATGAAAAAAAATCTAACACTTAAAAGTGTATTAATGAACTATGACTTTAAATGTTTCTATACTTGTTTTTTTGAATACTTTTTTTGACGGATTTTATTAAACTTCCAGTAAGAGCAAAAGAGCATTCTCACTTAATGCTTCGAATTCCAAGATTTCAATTTCTTTGATGATCACAGCGTCTCTTGCTTCCAGTAACATATTCTGAAATTCAAAAGCTCCATTGAGGACCAATCCAAATAAAGTGTTTTTTGGATGATATAATGAATATTCCTGTTCCTGTCTTCCTTCATAAAGTCCTATGAAATTTGGATATTCCAATTGATTGGAAATAGGAATAAGTGTATTTTGATCTCTGATATTTACTTCTTCAACTGAAAAGAAATGATCAGGCCTTTTGCTTTTTAATTCTAAAATCAAAATATCTGCTTTTTCATCAGCCAGATTATTTTTTAATGTTAAAAAATGGCTTTCTTTTGATTGTACTATGAAAACCTGTTCCGAAGTAATAGGTTTTTTAAAATCATTGATAAGGATTTCACCATATAGAACAATAATCAGAACACTGCTGTCACGCTGATAGGTAAAATGATAACGTCCGCCTTCATCGAATACCGTTTCAACGACATTTCTCAGGTTCAGATTTTCCTGTTCAGAAACCATTGTATTCACAACGCACGACTCTTTCTTTTTCCAGACTGAAAGATCAGCTTTAATTATTTTTGAAGCACTTTGAACCAGCATAATTGTAATTTTTAAAAGGATTTATTGTTGAAGTTCCTGTATTACACGGATAAACACGGGATATTCAATTCACTTTTTGTGCAGACCGTGTAATAAACAGGATGAATAAAAAAGCGGTAACTGGCAGCAGCATGTATTTCAATCTTCAGCATGATGTACCGCTTATTCAACAACTTCTTAATTTAAGCCGAAACTTTTATGGTGTGGGTCAGAGCGAAACCTCCGCTTACGCTTCCTGAAATACTGGACATTTCATTGGAGGTTCCATCACTGAACACGTTATCATTCGAATTATAAGTATAACCGCTCATCCCTTTATACCCGGTGCTTGCACCAACCTGTACCACAGCACTGTCAGTTCCTTCCGGAAAAGCAATTTGGGTAACCAGCAGAGACTGCCCTGTAGAACTATACACATGAACATGGATGTGAGTAGCTCTTCCATTATACCATCCCGGAAAAATAGAAGTAAAAGCTACTTTCCCCGAAGCATCCGTAGTCTGTCTGCCTCTTAAAAAATGAACTGTAGTATAATTGGTAGACTGCATACCAGTTCCTCCATATTCAGAATAATTTCCATCCTTATCACAATGCCAGATATCTACAAAGGCACCCTGCAGACTGGCGCAGACAGCGTTGACGTTTTGAATGAGTAGGGTAATCGTTAAGGGAACACCGGTTCTGTCGCTTACAATATTGTTTTGTACAAGACTGGAAGGCGTTTTTGTAGGAAACGGTCCTTCAGTTTCAGAATTGGTTACAGAACATCCTGTAGTGGTAGATCCTGAACCTGAGCTGGAACCTGAGGAGCCCGAAGAAGATGAGCCGGAAGTATCATCATCACTTCCACAATGGATCAGTATTGGTGCAGCAATAGCGGTTACTCCTGCTAACCCCAGGCTTTTCAAAAATCCTTTTCTGTTCATTGTTTTCATAATATGTGGTTTTAAGATTAAAAATTAAAAGATGATCTACTACTTAGATGCTGTCTTTTTGAGTTTCTTATCCCAAATGTATTGTCAAAATACCCACAGAGGAAATTTATGAGGTAAACAGATAAAATGTGTCGGTAAACGGCTTTGGAAGGATCTTTTTTTAAGAAAGCTTTAAGATTATTTGCTGACGATCTTCATCACATCATCTTTGTAGGTTTCGCCGATAGGAATGATGAAATCTCCAATATGGATATTCCGGTTGACAATAGTTTTGATGTCGTCGACAGGGACAATATAAGAACGGTGGACCCTTATGAAATCTTTTTCAGAAAGCTTTTCCATAATATTTTTCATGGATGAACGTGCTGTAATTTTTGAGTGGTCTTTCAAGTGAATCTGGATATAATCATCAAGGCCTTCAATCAATTGAATATCATCGAAATTAATTTTATGCAGCTTATAATCTGCCCGGATCGAAAGATGTTTGATACTGTCGTTTTCAGGATTTATTTTTACTTTTTCAACGGCACTTTTAAACCTTTCAAAAGAAAAAGGTTTCAATAAATAATCTACGGCATTAAGACTGAAAGCGTCTACAGCATATTCCGAATAGGCAGTAGTGAAGATCACTTTGGTATTCTGGGGAATGCTTTTATAGAAATCCATTCCGTTTTTGGAAGGCATTTCGATATCCAGAAAAATCAGATCTACAGGGAATTTGTTGAGGTATTTTTGAGCGTCGGTCTGCGTATTGAATATTTTTTCCAATGAAAGGTTTTCAATTTTTTCAGCATAATTCTCAATGATCTTTAATGCAAGAATTTCGTCGTCCAGGGCAATGGCTTTTATCATATTGGGTTATGCTAAATTAACTTTCAGGTCCACATCGTAGGTTTTTCCATCGTTATTGATGGTTAACGTATATTTTTCAGGATATACCTGATCCAGATGTTTAATGGTATTTTTTAATCCTATTTTCAGGCTGTTTTCATCAGTCGTTTTTTTACTCACAATATAATTAAAGACAGAAAAGCTTAAGACGTTTTCCTGAACAACTGCTTTGATAGAAATCTTTGAAGTTTCTTCCGCATTAAAGCCATATTTAAAAGCATTTTCTATAAAATTAACCAATATAAACGGAGCGATTTTCAGATTCTTTGTGTCGCCGATCTCTGTATAAGAAAAATCCAGACTGCTGTCGGTTCTTACCAACTGAAGGGCAATGTAGTCTTTTAGATACTCAAACTCTTTGTCTAGTTCCACAAAATCTTTACTGCTCTCCTGAACCACATACCGCATCACATTGGAAAGCTTTAAAATTCCATTAGGAGCATCATCTGATTTCAATAACGCTAAAGAATAGATGGAATTTAAAATATTAAATAAAAAATGGGGTTGAAGCTGATACTTTAAATTTAATAATTCTGTTTTGGCTTTTGAACGTTCAAGCTCCTTTTTCTCATTATTTCTAAAAATGAAAAGTGATGATAAAAATGAAAATAAAAATGGAAGAAGAGAAGCGAAAATCATCTGGTAAAGAGACCCTTGGTTTCTCGGGCCGGGATTTTCAAAAGAAGGCCTGCTGCCGATGGGCGGAGCCGGTATATTTCCATTGGGCGGGGGAGGGGTGGATAGAGATGAAGGCCCGGTAGAAAAAATATGTTCAGAGATAAGGTAATACGGAATGAATACAATAATTCCGAAACTGATTAAAATACATAGGGTAAAAGGCAGGTATTTTTTTTTAGCATATAATTTCGGAAGGAAGATGCTGAGGTTTAAATAAAAAAAGATAATGACCAGAGCAAACCGGATAAACTCCCTTTGAAAAGGAGAAACCCTGAATACAGACAAAGTCCCGTCGAAATCCGGAGAAGAGACGATTGGAATGGTCAAGAGCAAAGGAATCAGGATAATATGAGGCCACAGCTTTTTCATTAAACGAAAATATAAAAAGTTTGAGAGATAAAGGCTAAGAGGAATTTTATTTTTGCATTGCCCTAAAGTGTAACCCACATAAGATAATGGCAGCATTGAAAAGCACAGTCATCAATTTTATCACTATTTTTGCAAAAAAAAACATGCAGCAACCCAAAGATCCTTTACACGGAAAAAGACTCGATGCCATTCTTGAAGAATTGGTGGAATATTACCAGGGGTTTGAGAAACTGGGCGAGCAGATCAATATTAAATGCTTTACAGATAATCCAAGCATCAACTCTTCATTGAAGTTTCTCCGTAAAACAGATTGGGCCAGAACCAAGGTGGAAAGTCTCTATCTCTTTATGCTGAGACAGAAAAAAAGAGACGAAACAAAGCCCGGAAAGTAGAATGCAGGATATTGTTTTAAGGTTCTTCTTTTAGCACTTTTCCTATAAATAATCAAAATAGCAGTATATTTGCCGCTATTAATCGTGAAAAGTTTCACGAAAAAAAAGAAAAAATATGATAATTGAACACAATCATGTTGTAGCTGTAAGTTACATACTTCACACTATCGAAGAAGACGGAAGTAAGATTCTTGTAGAAGAAACAACACCAGAAAATCCACTTACATTTTTGTACGGTGTAGGAATGATGATTCCAAAGTTTGAACAAAATATCCTTGGTTTGAAAGCGGGCGATAAAACAGCTTTTACCATTCTTCCTGAAGAAGCTTATGGTGAAAAACAGGATGATGCCATCACGCAATTGCCAATTGATATGTTTAATGAATCTGGGATTCCACCGGTTGGAGTTATTTTACCTTTGTCTGATAATCAAGGGAATAATTTTCAGGCATTTGTGGTAGAAGTTACACCGGAAGCTGTAGTGGTAGACCTTAATCATCCAATGGCTGGGAAAGTATTAGATTTCCAGGTGGAAATTTTAAATACACGTCCGGCAACGGAAGAAGAATTAGCACATGGCCATGCTCATGGAGTGGATGGTACAGATGCTCACTAAAATATAATATAAATGTCCGTTTTTACGGACATTTTTTTTGTAATTTCAATATTGTTGATTTTTTTTAATCTAAAAATTCACCGGAAACATAATACCAGCGGTCATGCATTTTTTGGAAGACAGAAAATTCATGATGGAGCTGAGGATTTCCGTCCTGATCCGTGTAATACGCTTTAAACTCTACATGATTCAACGCAGGAGTCTGAATAATTTCCAGTTTCGTCCACTGGTTGATTTCTCCCCATTCCTGAAGGTCTTTTTTACTATGAAGCTTTCGTTTTCCAGGTAAGGTAGTCTCCATTAAGTACTCTCCGTTGGGAATCGCAAAGGCGGAAAACCGGGAACGCATTAAAGCTTCGGCTGTGGGAGCATGCTGTTCTCCGGTATGATAGGGTTTGCAGCATTCTTCATAGGGTTTTCCTGAACAGCAGGGACAATTCATGAGTATGATAATTTGTAGATACAAAAATAGCAAAAGATTTACAGTTATAATGAGCAATAGATCCATAAAAAAAAGAAGCACGTATTACGTGCTTCTTTTTCAATATTTATTTAATAAATCCTCTGTTTCTCAATAAAGGTTTAATATCCGGATCATGTCCTGTGAAATCTCTGAATGCCTGATTAAGGTCAACAGAATTTCCTACAGAAAGAATATATTTTCTGAAACGGTCACCGTTTTCTCTCGTCAGGCCGCCGTTATTGCTGATCCATTCCCAGGCATCGTTATCCAATGTCTCAGACCATAAATAAGCATAATATCCTGCGGAATATCCACCGCCCCAGATATGGGCAAAATAAGGAGTATGATATCTTGGCGGAACCGTTGCCAGCGTAAATCCGTGGCTTGCCAGTGATTGTTTTTCAAAATCTAACACGGGGATCAGCTGACTTTCATTGGTCACTGTATGCCAATCCATATCAAGTTCTGCAGCAGAAACAAGTTCTGTTGTCATATATCCCTGATTGAAAGTTGCTGCTTTCTTGATTTTATCAACCAAAGCCTGAGGAATAGGCTGCTTAGTCTCATAATGAAGGGCATAGTTTTTCAGAACCATAGGATCTAAAGCCCAATGCTCGTTGATTTGCGAAGGAAATTCCACAAAATCTCTCGGAACGTTAGTTCCTGAAAGTGAAGGGTATTTTTGGCTCGCAAACATTCCGTGGATAGAATGTCCAAACTCATGGAACATCGTAGAAACATCATCATAGCTTATTAATGAAGGCTTTCCTGGAGCTGGTTTCTGATAATTATAACAGTTGACAATTACCGGTTTGGTTCCCAAAAGATAAGACTGTTCCACGAAGTTACTCATCCATGCCCCTCCATTTTTAGAATCTCTCGTATAAAAATCAAGATAATAGATGGCAATAGATTTTCCGTCATGGTCAAAAACCTCATAAGTTACCACATCCGGATGATATACCGGAAGATCCGTTCTCTTTTTAAAAGTAAGGCCATAGAATTTTTCAGCAGCGTAGAAAACTCCTTTTTCCAACACGGTAGTTACTTCAAAGTAAGGCTTGATCTGGTTTTCATCCAGGTCATACTTTGCTTTTCTTACCTGCTCAGAATAGAAATTCCAGTCCCATGGTTCTACCTTGAAACCACCTTTCTGCTGGTCGATCAGTGCCTGAATATCTTTTGCTTCACGCGCAGCCGTTTCTACAGCGGGAGTCGCGATCTGATTCATTAATTTAGTAGCTGCTTCCGGAGTTTTCGCCATCTGGTCCTGAAGCTTCCATTCTGCAAAACTTTTCTTATCCAGCGTTTGTGCTTTTTTCAATCTGAGTTTAGCCAGTTTTTCAATGGTTTCTCTGGTGTCATTAGCATCCCCTTTTTCAGCTCTTAACCATGAAGCTTTGAAGAGTTTTTCTCTCGTTGCTCTGTTTTTTAAGTTTTGCAATAGAGGCTGCTGAGTGGTATTTTGTAAAGCCAGAAGATATTTTCCGGGCTGTCCTGCATTTTTAGCATCTGTTGCGGCAGCTTCAATTTCGTCAGCAGAAAGTCCATCCAGTTCTTTTGCATCGGAAAAGAAAACTCCACCCTGCTTTCTGGCCTCTAATAATTTATTGGCATATTGGGTGGAAAGTGATGCCAGTTCCTGGTTGATCTGCTTAAGTTTTTCTTTGTCAGCCGAAGAAAGATTAGCACCTGCGATTTCAAAATTTTGTTTGTAATACTGTACCAGTCTTTTCCCTTCTGCATCCAGACCATCTTCTTTAATGGATTGTATTCTTTTGTAAAGGTTTTCATTCAGATACATTTTATCCGAATGTGCCGCAAAGATGGGAGCATATTCCTCATCTAAAGCCTGCAGGGTAGGATTGGTATTCGCACTGGTAAGATTGGAAAATACAATCGTGGTTCTTTTCAGCACTTCACCGCTTTTTTCCAACGCGACAATAGTGTTTTCAAAAGTGGCAGCAGCAGGATTATTGGCGATTTTTAAAATTTCAGCATCATGCTGTTTCAATCCGAAATCAAAAGCCGGTTTGAAATGTTCATTTTTAATTTTATCAAATTCCGGAGCCTCATATTGAAGCTTACTTTTCTTCATAAATGGATTAGAAGATAAGGAAGAATCCGGTACAGGAACTTCCTGTTGAGTATCGGTTTTTTTCATTGTAGTACAAGATTGATTTAATGCCAAAGCAGAAATTAACAATACCGATGAAATATTTTTCATAAATTAGTTGTTATTAAAGTATAAAGATATTAAAAACTTAATTTATAAAACGGTAAACATGAAATCAACAACTCTTTTTATTTTTTCAGCCTTCGTGCTGCTATCTTCATGCAATGAAAATCATGACAGAAGGAACAGAGAAAAAAGCGGCTGGGTAGAAAAGGTAATCAATAAAGATAGCGGTCCTACAAAGCAAAAAGAATTTAAAGGCGATTTTGATGAAATTGAAGTCTCTCAGGCAATTATGGCAGAAGTGATAAAGTCTGAAACAGAGAGAGTGGTTATTTCAGCTCCTGAAAGTATTATCGATGAGGTGCTTGTTGATAATGACAACGGAAAGCTGCACATCCACTACAAGTCTGGTATCAGGGTGACGAACAGCAATAAAGTTTCGGCAAAAATTTACACTAAAGATTTTACAAAAATTAATGCCAATTCTGCAGCCAGTATTGTGGTTAAAGATAAATTTACCCAGGAAAAAACAGAGATAGAACTTTCCAGTGCTGCGAGTATTACCGCTGATATCGAAGCAAATAAGCTTGACATTAATGCAGGCAGCAGCTCAAGTTATCAAGGTAAAATATGGGCTGTTGATTTGGATATTGAAGCTTCTTCAGGATCAAGCATGACCATTTCAGGAAAGGCTAAAAATACGGAGATCAGTTCTTCGTCAGGAAGTAGTATATCGGCAAAATCTATTGTTACAGACCATATAAAAGCAGATGCTTCAAGTGGGGCTAATTTAGAAATCAGTGCAAGTTCAAGTATTGATGCAGAAGCTTCTTCAGGAGGAAGTGTTACCGTGTACAAAAAAGGAAATGTTACAACGGTTAGAAAAGAAGAAAATAGTGGCGGAAGCGTAACGATTCAGTAAATTAATGGTCGGTTTCCTCATCTTCTTCATCTTCTGATGTGGAACCTTCCCAATTTTTATTATCAAAATTAAGATTATCATAAGCCAATAATTCCTCCTCACGCTGGAGGAATTCTTTTGTTGTAAATAATAAGATTTCATCCTCAGTATCTTTTGCTTTAGCTAATCTTCTGATGGATGCCTTATCTATAGCCATAAACCTTTGCCCAAGACGTCTTGCAGCATATTTTCTCATACCAGTCTCGTTGAGCAGGTCTACTGCCATGTCTACTGCAGTACCTAATGTTTCCCTGTAAATATTCTCAATACCGTTGTTAAGATAATCATAGGCGTCAATTCTGTTTTTTGCTCTTACAAAGATTTTAACTTTCGGATAATGCTCGCGGACAAGATCAGCAATGAACTTATTATCGTCTGCATCGTCAAGACATAATACCAAAATTTCGGCATCTTC
Organism: Chryseobacterium sp. SIMBA_029; assembly: GCF_046535275.1. Classification (NCBI taxonomy): domain Bacteria; kingdom Pseudomonadati; phylum Bacteroidota; class Flavobacteriia; order Flavobacteriales; family Weeksellaceae; genus Chryseobacterium; species Chryseobacterium sp. SIMBA_029. The sequence continues at coordinate 243,967 of NZ_JAWRXA010000009.1, read as the reverse complement.
AATTCCTGCAGCCCTCAGGGTTGGAATTCGGGTGGCATCTCCATAATATACTTTAAAACCATAACTTCTCAACAGTTTTACCCGGTCTGAATCCCTGTCCAAGACCGTTGCAGAGATTTTATTCGCTTTTAAAAGACGACCTACGGTACTTCCAAAGTGTCCGAATCCAACAATAATGATTTTCTTCTGGCTTACATCATTGTCCAGAATATTGAAGTCATTTTCCTCATCCGGTACTTCTTTAATGAATTTTGGAGTAATAAACTTTTCATTAATAATCAGAAGAATAGGAGTAATACACATGGTAATAGCAGTAACAGCCATCATCTGGGCATTGATCTCAGGGCTTAAAAGATAAAGATCCGAAGCATAATTAATCAGTACAAATGCAAATTCCCCAACCTGCGAAAGGGCAAATGCATAGAAAAAACTTTGAGGTGTATCCAGCTTGAAGAATTTTCCGATAGCATACAGCACAATAAATTTTATAGCCAATACCGCGAAAACAGTACTAAAGATAAATAATGGATCATTCTGAATGATATTAAAATTGATCGTAGAACCCACACTTACAAAGAATACTGCCAATAATAATCCTTTGAAGGGATCGATCTGAGCTTCCAGTTCATGACGGAATTCACTGTTGGCAAGCATCACTCCTGCAAGGAAGGCGCCTAATGCCGGAGACAGTCCAATGGCAACCATCAGCTCTGAAACACCGATCACGAGAAATAGGGAAGAGGCGGTTAATAATTCAGTCATGCCCGATTTGGACACATATCTAAGAAATGGAACAAATACATACCTGCCCAGTAAAATTAAAATGGCAACACCTAAAATCACCGTTCCTGCCTGAAGCCATTCCGGGAGTTTCTGAATGATAATTTGAATTTCATTATTGTGATGGGTTGATTTATAATTAGCAATAAGCGGTAAAATGGCAAGAATAGGAATGACGGCAATATCCTGAAACAATAGGGTAGAGAATGAAGCCTCCCCAGCCATTGTTTTGAAATTATTTTTTTCCTGAAGCGTCTGCAGCACAATAGCAGTGGAAGATAATGCAAAACACATTGCGACGGCAATTGCCATATCGATTCTCCAGCCGGCACTAATGAAAACTACAAAAAGCAGCGCAATAGTAAGGAGCATCTGAGTGAGACCCAATCCCATTATTTTCTTCCGCATATCCCAGAATTTCCGGGGTTCCAGTTCCAATCCAACTAAAAATAAAAGCATGATGACTCCAAATTCGCTGGCATGCATGATATCGTTAACATCTTTCCCGGTAAGTTTAAGAACATAGGGACCAATAATGATCCCTCCCAAAATATATCCAATGACAGAGCTTAGTCCAAATTTCCTGGCAAGCGGAACCATAATAATGGCAACGCCCAAGAAAATTAATGTATTCATCGCTAAGCTGGACTCCATATTTTATTGGTTTAGAAGTGCGGTAAATTCTTTTTTATGTAAAATAATTTCTTTTTTAGTCAGTTTATTGGCTTCATAAACGATTTTGATATGTTTGATATCCGCCTTGAAAACCTTCAGGGAAACAATCAGCCCGCTGATGAGCTCATCAATTGTATATTCATAGGTTCCGGTCTTACTGAATGATCTTTCTTTGCCTCCTGTGGTCACAAGGATATACACCTCTTTGCCTTCCAGCGGATTATATTCTCCTTCCTTTAGCCAGTCACGGTCGAACACTTCATCGATCCATAACCTTAACAAAGGCGGCATTCCGAACCATATGATAGGAAACTGAAAAATAAAACGGTCATAGTTTTTCAGCCGTTTTCTTTCTCTGAAAGCAGCAATGTGAAAATCAGGGTATTCTTCGTATAAATCTCTTAAAGTGAAATGCTGATGACGGACATAGAAATTGAAGAGCTCTATATTTGAGTTTGAGTGCTCTAAATATGGATGTGCAAAAACGACTAATGTTTTTTTCAAAATCTCCCCTTTCTGTAAATATAATAAGATTTTTTCACAAAAAGGGATATAATTTTATCTTATAAAAACTATAACCGGAGTTATAGTTTTTATAAGATAAAATTATATGTTTTAATTACTTGGTCTGAATGCGGTCCAGTTTGATCCGTCACTCACAAACATCACTGTTTTGGTTTTGCTGGAATGGTTGTCCAATCCGATCATATACATATTATTGGCTCCTCCAATGCTTGAAGCGTCAATAATCTGTCCGGCGGGAGTGATTATTTCAGCAGTAGTAGTGGTTATATTTCGGATGAAAATAATAGCACCCGGAGCTGCTGTAGGATTAGGCAGGATAAAATCATCATCTTGTACTGCCGGCTGTACATTCACCACTGTACTCGTTATTTGAGATCCGTTACTTGTTAATGTTTGAGGAGTAGAGCTTATAACACCATTTACTTCAAGTTTTGTTTTTGCTGTTCTTACCGTAGGGTCTACACCGATTCCCATATTCCCATTATTATCTATCGAAGAATTATAATGATTAACGTAATTGCCTGTATTGGTAGGAGAGGTTCCGAACCAGATTTCTCCTCCTGCATTTCTTCCTGTTCTCATGACGACTGAAGAAAGTAAATGAGGAGCCGTAAGGGTTTGGTTGTAGGCATATCCTTCAAAAGCGGCTATACTTCTGCCGGCGCCTACCGTTTGAGGAGCGGCCGGAGTTCCGTCAAACAGTGCATTATGATATGCTATCGCCTGGTCTGTGTTTCCATTAGAAAAGAGTCCCATGTTTACATCAGCATTTCCGTTTCCAACCATAGTGAGTAGATCTATAGGTGTAGTTGTTCCTATCCCTACCTTGCCATCTTTGGTCACGACAAAATCGTTGAGTTGCTGCATTAAATTTGAAGTGGTTCCGTTATCTTTATTACCATCGATATGAAACATGGCTTTTGGGTCACTCGTGTTTATTCCGACCTGAGCGGTCGCAACCAACGGAAATAATAGTACTGATAATCTGATAATTTTTTTTTTCATTGTAATGATTTATATATTGTGTGTTTTTTTTAATGAATTTACCATCCTCCGGATGCGCCTCCGCCGCCGAAGCTTCCACCGCCGCCGAAGCCTCCAAATCCGCCTCCGCCGCCTGAACTTCCGCCACCGAATCCACCACCTCCAAAACTGCCTGGGAATGGGAAAAATCCACCGGGATAATTTCTACGACCTCTTCTGGAAATGATAACATCGTCGTCGTCATTATTTCCACCGCCTCCGCCACCTTTATTTCCAAAAAAGATAACGATGATCAGGAAAATAACAAATGCTATAATAAGAATTTTAACCGTACTTCCATTTCCGCCATTGTCCTGTGCTGCAATAGGTTTGAATTTTCCTTGTACAGCTTCCATGATAGCCGATGTACCACCATTTATCCCTTCATACCAAAGTCCTTTCTTAAAATTAGGAGTAACGATATAATCTAAAATCTGGCCGGAAACCGAAGCGGTAAGATATTGTTCAACAGCGCGTCCCTGCTGTATAGACATGGTTCTATCCTGTGTCGCAATTAAAAAGACCACCCCGTTATCTACTTTTTTCTTTCCGATACCCCATTGCTCACCGAACATGGTCGCCAGGAAATTCACATCCTGCCCATTTGTAGAAGGAATGATGATCACTTCAATTTCTGTAGAAGTAGAATCGGCAAACTTGATAAGCTTGTTATTCAGTGCATCTTTTTCCTGCTGGGAAAGTAATCCTGCTTCATCGTACACAGGGTAGAGAACAGCCGGTTTTTTAGGAATAGTATATTGTGCTGATACAAAAGTGTAAAAGCATACTAATAGGAATGAAAATAGTATTTTAAGAGAAGGTAATCTCATTGGGGAGCTCGTTGGTGTTTTCTCCTTGTACAGGAAAATATTTTTTTAGTTCAAGACCTGTTTCCAGAATAGCACTTTTTAATGCCTTGTGATAATTGCCTTTGGCAAATTCAGAAGTTATATAGTCATGCAGGTGGTCCCAGTATTCTTGCTGTACCCTTTCATGAATTCCGACATCTCCGATAATGGTAAGGTATTTTTTTTCGAAATTGATGTGGAAAAGCACGGCATTTCTTTCAGCAGTTTTATGCATATCAAGTTTTTTAAAAACCTGATATGCTTTTTCTGCGTGATGATCTTCTGTATTGGCATCAATGTGCACCCTAATCTCACCTGTAGAATGCTGTTCTGCAGACTGGATTGCCTCTACCAAAGAAGCCAACTGCTGATTGGTTAAAAAGTTGCTCATTATTCTGTGAAAGCATCAGGAGCTTTGTTGGCACCTGCTTCAGCTTTGAATAAAGGTTTTTCTTTAAAGTTTGTGAAATTAGCCAGGATATTATTCGGGAACTGTTTGATAGTCGTATTATAATCCTGAACACTACTGTTGTAATATACTGTTTCAGTTCGTATGCTGTTTTCAATGGCAATATATTCTCTTTGGAAATTGATATACTGCTGATCTGCTTTTAAGTTAGGATATTGTTCTACCACAGCCATTAATCTACTTAATGAACCGGATAGTTCTCCTTGTGCTGCCTGAAATTTAGCAAGATCCGCTTCTGTCATATTCGTAGGATCAATATTAATAGAAGTAGCTTTAGAACGGGCTTCAATTACTTTCGTCAATGTTTCTTGTTCAAATTTTGAGTATGATTTTACCGTTCTCTCTAAATTCGGAATCAGGTTGGCTCTTTTTTGATAAACAGTTTCTATATTAGACCATTTGGTATTGGCATCCTGTTCTTTTTGTACAAAATTATTGTATCCGCTTTTACCCCAGAAAAAGATAACAGCAACAATGATAAGAAGAGCAATACCGATCGTTCCGGCGCTTAGACAGCCTTTGTTTTTCATAATTTATTTTTTTAAATTTTTTTTGTGCTAATCAAATATACAAATTATGTATTAATTTTGCAGAAAATTATTTTAATGGTAACAATTGTAGTGGCGATAGGGAAAAATAACGGGATTGGTTCAGGTAATCAAATGCTTTGGCATCTTCCGAAAGATCTGAAACATTTTAAAGATACGACCACTGGATATCCTGTAATTATGGGAAGAAAAACTTTCGAAAGTATCGGGAAAGTACTTCCTAACCGTACCAATATTGTCATTTCAAGAAAACAAGACTGGTTTGAAGAAGGGGTTTTAATCGTGGGAAGCATCAAAGAGGCCGTAAAATTTGCCAAGAAAATTGATGAGAATGTTTTCATCATTGGGGGCGGAAATATTTATAATCAAACGATGGATATCGCAGACAAGCTTGAAGTTACTGTAGTAGATGCAGAACTGGAAGCGGATACGTTTTTCCCGAAAATTGATCCTAAAATCTGGAAGAAAACGAATGAGGTATGCCACGAGAAAGATGAAAAAAATCCTTACGATTTTTGTTTTCAAACCTTTGAAAGAACTGAAGTTAAAAAGGCTTAATCCCAGATTATCAGACAAGGTTTACAGAATATCAGAGATTGTGAAGCTTTAAACGCTGAACCTTAAACTTTAACCTTAAATTTATTATCTTTGCACTTCTAAATTTTAATTTAATAATGAATAAGTACATAAAAATTGTAGTAGCAGCACTTCTTATACTTGCCGGGCTTTATATGATGTTTTTCACAAGAAGTTTGGGTTGGGGGATCGTAGTTTTCCTTCTTGCAGCAGTGCCTATTTTACTTTTCTTTAAAAATGAATATATCCTTTTGGCTTTCTGGCAGTTGAGAAAGCAGAATATGGAAAAAGCAGTAAAATATCTGAGCGGAGTTACCAACTACCAGACTCAGCTTCATAAGACGCAGTATGGATATTTCCATTATCTGCAAGGGCTGACGTTAGCACAGGAACATCCTACGAAAGTAGAACCTTTAATGAGAAAAGCATTAGAGTATGGTTTGAATATGAAACATGACAGAGCGATGGCTACTTTAAATCTTGCAGCATCTGCCATTTCTAAAGGTAAAAAACAAGAAGGACAGAAATTGTTGGAAGAAGCAAAAAGATTAGACAGCGCAGGAATGATGACCGATCAGATCAAAATGATGAAAGAGCAGTTGAAAATGCCTTCTATGCAAAAGCATATGCACAATCCTAATATGAGACAAAGAGGAAAATTCTCTTAATAAAAAGTAATCATAGAAATATTGAAGTCCTGATTTTGTCAGGACTTTTTATTTTTTGGTAATCGAAAGGAAGGAGAGAGCCAGTTTTCAACTGATTCTTATATTACATTTCCGAACTATGGTCATGTCCATAAAATTTTGGAATCTGCCAGTGATATTTCACGGCAAAAGTACGGATGGCAACGATCAGAAGAATGGTGAAAATCTGAATAAAGGTATAGGAAAGTGGTGAAAATTTCGTCATGAGTAAAAATGCCGAACCGCCTACAATACATGCTGTGGCATAAATTTCTTTTCTGAAAATCAACGGAATCCTGTTGAGCAGAATATCCCGGATAATCCCACCAAAGCATCCGGTAATGGTGCCGAGCCCGATACATATTAACGGGTGGATATTCACATTAATTCCTTTCTGAATACCGATAATCGTAAATAAACCCAATCCGAAACTGTCGAAAATAAATAAAGTAACCTTAAAGTTTTTCTCCAGAGATTTGAAGATCATTGTGAATATACTGGTCATAATGATTACCCCACATGTGAGTAGATCATGCATCCAGAATACGGGAATATCCAATAATAAGTCTCTTACTGTCCCGCCGCCGACAGAAGTCACAAATGCAATAATAAGAACGCCAAATGGATCGAGACGTTTCTGCATGGCTGCAAAGCTTCCCGACATTGAAAAGGAAATGGTTCCCAGTATTTCTATAATAAAATTAAACTGTTCGTGCATGGGTGGATGATCCGTGATAAATGATAAAAAATTCGTGATTTCTCATAAGCAAATCTTTTACCATTTACCGATGATCATTTATTTTATTACTTTTTCAACCCGTACAGAATCCGGAACCAGAAGTTCATATTCTCCGCCGTGGTTAATAATTTCTCTCACAATGCTGCTGCTGATGAAAGATTTTCCAGATGAGGTTAATAAGAAAACGGTTTCTAACTTTTTATGAGCCAACGTTCTGTTGGTGTGAGCAATTGCTTTTTCAAATTCAAAGTCAGCAGGATTTCTTAAGCCTCTAAGGATGAACTGAGCATTTTTTTCAAAGCAGAAATCTACCGTCAGACCTTCAAAATAATCGACTTCCACATTAGGGAATTCTGCTACTGAATTTTGGATGAACTCTATTCTTTTCTCTATAGGAAACATGTATTTTTTCTGAGAATTCTGCCCGATTGCGATAATTAATTTATCAAAAAGGGGAGCCGCTCTTTCTATAATGTCGTAATGTCCTAAGGTAATAGGATCAAAAGATCCCGGGAAAACAGCGATTTTCATACTTACTTTGATTTTTTAGCTAACGCTTTTTCAACTTCGTTTCCACAAAGATCTGTGACAGAGATTCCGTAATGTCTGGCTTGCTGAGGAAGAATACTGGCTGGGGAGAATCCTGGATTTGTATTCATTTCAAGCATATAAGGAATTCCATCCATCAGAATGAATTCACTTCTTGAAAAACCGCTCATTCCCAGAGAATCATACGCTCTTTTAGCAATTTCTTCCACTCTTTTTGTGGTTTCTTCATCGATTCTTGCGGGTGTAATTTCTTCAGAAGCTCCTTCATATTTAGCTTCATAATCAAAGAATTCATTGGTAGGAACGATTTCTGTGATGCCAAGGACAATTGTTTCTCCTTTAAAATCAATAACGCCTACGGAAACTTCCATTCCGTCCAGGAAACTTTCAATTAATATCTCGTCATCTTCTTTAAAAGCCACCTCTGTAGCAGCGATTAATTCTGATTTCTCTTTTACTTTTGTTATTCCAAGCGATGAGCCGGACTGATTGGGTTTAACGAAAAGCGGAAGCCCCAGGTTTTCTACAATCTCATCCGTATTGATAGGCTCTCCCTTTCTTAGATATACACTTTTCGCAGAAGGAATTCCATATTTTGACAATACAGCTAAGGTATCTTTTTTGTTGAACGTTAATGCGCTCTGATAAAAATCACAGCCCGTATACGTCTGTCCGATAGCATCCCAGTATGCCTGAAGGATTCCATTTTCTCCCGGAGTTCCGTGAATAATATTAAAGCATACGTCAAATTTCAGTTGCTCCTGAGTATCTAACGTCACGGAGAAATCTCCTTTGTTGATCTCGTATTTTTTGTCATTTTCTCCTAAAAAATACCACTCATCTTTAAGGATAACGACTTTGTGTACATTATAAAGATCTCTGTCTAAAGAATCATAGATTAATTGACCGCTTTTTAATGACACAACATATTCATCAGAATAGCCTCCCATTACTACGGCAACATGTTTTTTGCTCATAATCATATAGTATCAATTGAGGCAAATTTAATCATTTTATGCAATGCAATATGGGAAATTCCAAAATTTTAAAATCGAAAATGAATTGTGTTAAATAAAAAGCACATTCTAAAATTATTAGCTATATTTGCCGTTATAATTAAAGTATTTTTTAGTATGCTTAAATCACTTTTCAATTGGAAAGTTTTAGTGAACTTATTAGTAGCCATCGTTGTTTTTGTGGGGTTGGTTTGGCTTACATTTCGTTGGTTAGAATATCATACTAACCATGGTCAGGAAGTACCCGTTCCAAACGTTGTTAATAAATCCGTACACGATGCTGTCAAAATATTAGATGATGCCGGACTTGAATATGATGTAGACAGTGCTAATTATGATCCTAAATACAGACCGTTCCAAGTGCTTCAGGTCTATCCTTCGCCGGGTTCCCGTGTAAAGGATGGCAGAACAATTCGATTAAGAGTTAACCCTAGAACTTGGGCTCAGATTGCTATTCCGGACGTTATCAATAAATATTCCGGTCTGGGCTTCCAGAGATTGGATCAGGTAGGTCTGAAGGTGGGTGATACCATCTATGAACCGAGTATCCAGAAAGATGCAATTCTTAGAATATTATTTAAAGGAAACTCAGTGAAACCGGGTACCCGTATTCCTAGATTTTCTGTGATTGATGTTGTGGTAGGATCCGGTCCTATGAGAAATATTTCAATTCCGAATGTAGTAGGACTCAGCGTTAAAGAAGCAAGAATAGTTATTGCAAAAAGTATGTTTGAAGTAGGCCTTGTAGATCATGAAGATGGCAGCAAAGATGAATCTGATATTATTTACTATCAGGATCCAGCAGCAGGAGATGTCCGTGACCAGGGAATGCAAATAGATCTTTGGGCCAGTAAGAAAACGCCGGCAGAGCTAAGAGCAAAAATAGACCAGCTGAACTCATTATACCGTATGAAGGTAGATACTTCTCTTCCTCCGGTACATTACGATGAAGTTCCTGCTCATCAGGAACCAAGCTATGATCCGGTGCCTGTTGCTCCAATACCGGTGCCTAAAAAAGAAGTTCCGAAACCGGAGCCTGTGAAACCAGAAGCTACTAAACCGGCAACTACAACAGAAAATAAGCCTAAAACTCCTGCAAGCAGTACTGCTGCCAATACAGGAAATAGTCATAAACCAGCTGCTTCCACTACACCACAGCAGCCTGCCCAAAAGCCAAAAGCTAAAAAGGTAGTAGTAGAATAGCATATAATTATTATTAAAAATATAGGCTTCAACTTTCAAAACGTTGAAGCCTTTTGCGTAAAAATAAAAAAGAATGGCAGAAGATAACGAGGATTTTTTAGATGAAGAATTATTAGATTCCGGGACGATTGATACCGTTGATATCGACGAGGAAAATAAAGGATTATATGAACATCTTAATATCACTGTTGACAACAAGCAGGAGCCGCTGAGAATTGATAAATTCTTATTAATATACAGACAAAACTCCTCAAGAAATAAAATTTCCCAGACCTGCAGGGCCGGAAATGTTGTGGTAAACGGAATTTCCGTAAAACAAAACTACCGTGTGAAGCCCGGAGATCAGATCTCTGTGCTGCTTGCTCATCCACCGAGAGAAAATGTAATCATACCTCAGGATATTCCGATCAATATTATATATGAAGATGATGACCTTGTGGTAGTAGATAAAGAACCTGGGATGGTGGTGCATCCTGGCTTTGGAAACTGGGATGGGACTTTAGTGAATGCCCTTGCATTTCATTTCGAAAAAAATGGAGCAAAATCTGATCTTGACAGAGTAGGATTGGTTCACCGAATAGATAAAGATACTTCCGGACTTTTAGTAATTGCTAAAAATGAATATGCATTAAGCTTTTTGGCCAAGCAGTTTTTTAACAGAACGACCAAAAGATTATACTGGGCTTTTGTATGGGGAAATCTGCAGGAAGATGAAGGCACCATAAAGGGCCATATCGGAAGGCATCCTAAAAACAGGATGCAGATGTCGGTTTACGAAGATGGAAGCCATGGCAAGCATGCGGTGACCCATTACAAGGTTTTAGAGAGGTTCCGGTATATGACTTGGGTGGAATGTAAACTTGAAACAGGAAGAACCCACCAAATCCGGGCACATTTTAAACACATCGGCCATACTTTGTTTAATGACGAACGATATGAGGGACATACTCCGTTGCGTGGAGTTAACCTGCCTAAGTATAAGCAGTTTATAAAAAATGTTTTTGATATTTTGCCTAGACATGCGCTTCATGCCCATACTTTAGGATTTATACATCCAACCACTAAAAAGGAATTGTATTTTGAGAGCCCAATGCCCCAAGATATGACGGATGCTGTAAAAAAATGGAGAATTTATTTAGAAAACTAAAAATATATTGAGAATTTTTTTATATTTGTTGAATTGAAATCAAGATTTGTTATGAGAAAACTATATGCTATCGTATGTTTAGCTCTTTTGTCGAATGCATACAAAGCACAAGAATCACTACCATACTATCAGCAATATCTTTTGGATGGTGAGTTCCTGTTCAACCCAGCTCAATACGGAAAGACAGATTACGTACAGCTCAACGCCAATTATCAACAACAATTTTCAAAGTTTAGCGAATCCCCAAATGTTCAGTCAATAGGGATCAATGCGAATATCTTCGATAGAGTGGGTGCTGGTATTTCTGTGTTTAGAGACAGCAATGGGCCTATTTCTGCTGGAGGAATTACAGCAGGTGCTTCATATTTTATTCCATTAAGTAGTGAAGGAGACAGAAAAGATCAGTTCTCTTTCGGTACCAGTGTAACGTTATATAATATGAATTTTGATTATTCAAAAATTAATACAGAAGATGGCGGAGATCCATTGTTACAGGGTAATGAGAGTAATATCTTTATGGCTTACGCAAACTTTGGTTTGGCCGCAACCTATAAAAATATCTTTGGAGGTGTTTCTGTAAACGATATCGCATTGAGCAACGATGCTTCTATTGTTAATAACTATGAGCCTTCTCCAATCAAGTTTTTCTTAAACCTTGGATACAACTGGAATATTGCAGATAATATTGCTTTAACTCCTTCAGTATTGGTGAATTTAAATACCAATTCAACAAGAATGGTGGATTACAACTTAATGGCCACTTTCGCGAATGAGATCAACGCATTCTCTTTTGGAGTAAGTTACCGATCTGTTCAGAATAGATTTGACCAACAACAATTAAGTGTTTCTCCAATCGTTAAAGTAAGATTTAACAAATTTATGATAGGTGCTACCTATAACCTCGGAATGTCTGACATTCAGAGCTATGGTGGAAATAGCTTTATGCTAGGCCTTGGTTATAACTTTGATAACTTTATTAATCATAGAGGATTTAGATATTAATCAATTTAATTTAAATAAATTTGAGCTCTGAATTTTTCAGAGCTTTTTTTATGATATATATTCACATCCCTTTCTGCAAACAAAAGTGCAGCTACTGCAATTTCCATTTTTCAACTTCTTTACAGTTTAAAGATGAAATGCTTGCTGCCATGAAGAAAGAAATTTTTCTCAGGAAAGATGAACTCGAAAATAAATCCTTGCAGTCTCTGTATTTTGGAGGCGGAACACCCTCTATTCTTTCTGCTGACGAAATCAATTCTTTAATAGATGAGGTGTTGCGCTATTTCAGTTTTGAAAAAGATATAGAGATTACCCTCGAAGCCAATCCTGATGATCTGGATAAGAACTTTCTCAAGCAACTATCCAATTCACCGGTTAATAGACTTTCAATAGGTACACAGAGCTTTTTTGATGAAGATCTCAGATTTATGAATCGTGCTCATAATGCTGCTGATGCAGAAGGATCAATAAAAAGAGCTCAGGATTTTGGATTTGAAAATTTAAGCATCGATTTAATTTACGGTTCACCAACTTCCAATCTTGAGATTTGGAAAGAAAATCTGAAAAAAACGATTGCTTTGGAAGTACCTCATATTTCCTCATATGCTTTAACGGTAGAACCGAAAACCACGTTAAATGACTGGATTTTAAAAGGGAAAGTTGCCAAACCCAAAGAAGAAGAGCAGAATAGAGAATTCTATTACTTATCAGATTTTTTAAAAGAGAACGGTTTTGAACATTATGAAGTTTCCAATTTTGCAAAACCAGGTTTTTATTCCAGACATAATTCTGCGTATTGGAAGTATAAAGAATATTTGGGAATAGGCCCGTCTGCCCATTCATACAACGGTTTTGATGTGCGCAGCTGGAACGTGGCCAATAATCAGCAGTATAATAAAAAACTAACTTTTAATTCTTTGGCTAAAGAAGAAGAAGTCCTTTCACAGGAAGACCAGTTTAATGAAATGATCATGATTGGGCTGAGAACCATCTGGGGCGTTGACCTCGAAAGTCTGAACAATAAGTTTTCAGAGCGAATTCTTGAACAATTTCAACGTGAAATAAAATCTAAAATAGAAGAAGGTATTTTAATGATTGAACAAAATCATCTGAAAATCCCGGAAGAACATTGGTTTATGGCGGATGGAATTGCCTCCGATCTGTTTATTGTATAATATTTTATCTTAAACAAGCGCAAATTCTTCAATTTATAAAGCTTAAGGCGATCAATTTGAATCCATATTGTCTATTGATTGGAGGTCTGGCGTAAATAAAGTATAAAATCTGGAATCTAAAATCTAAAATCTTTGTATTTTTGTAATAAATCTCAGCTCATTTGAAAACTAAAAAACAAGATTATTCGCATCTTTCGTCAAGCCAGCCTATCGGGATTTTTGATAGCGGAGTGGGAGGTTTGACGGTAGCTAAAGAAATCAAAAGATTACTTCCGAACGAAGACCTGATCTATTTTGGCGATACCAAGCATCTTCCATACGGTGAAAAATCTAAGGAAGCCATCATTGAATATTCTACAAAGATCACCAATTTTTTGCTCGAGCAAAACTGTAAAGCTATTGTCATTGCCTGCAATACGGCAACCGCTAATGCTTTGAACGAGGTGATGCAGTCTGTTGCAGGTAAGATTCCGGTGATAGACGTAATCAATCCGGTAGCTGAAAAAGTATCTTATGAAATTCATACGAATGTTGGAGTCATTGCTACAAAAGCAACGGTGAATTCAGGGCTTTACAAAAAGAGTATCAGAAAGCATAATAAATGGATTAAAGTAGATGAGCTGGCAACTCCATTGTTGGTTCCCGCTATTGAAGAAGGTTTCAAAAACCATCCGATTACCCATGCCATTATCTACAATTATTTAAGTAATAGCAAGCTGAAAAATATTGAAACCCTGATTTTAGGGTGTACTCACTATCCTTTATTGATTGATGAGATCAAACAGTATTACGGAAACCGTGTACGGGTTATTGATTCTCCGAATATTGTGGCCAATCATTTGAAGATCATTCTGGATAAATATAACCTCCTGAATCAACATAATCAGAAACCTAATTATCATTTCTATCTTTCTGATCTTACAAAGAATTTTGAGAAAATTTCCAAAAAGTTCTTTGGAAAAACTATTGATTTAGAATTGAAAGTATTATAAAAGATCTACAATAAGCAAATTGACTTACGGAATACAAAAAAAGACTCATTCAATGAGTCTTTTTTCTTATAGTTCTACAATGACCTGTTCTTTGCTTTGTCTTGTTTTAGGCGTTATATTAGGTTGATTACTGTCATTTTCAGCCTTAATTCCGAGCGCTACGGCAAATAAGGTTTCATAATTTTCATTGTTTAAAATGATATCATACTGATCGGGATCAATTCCTTCCATCGGGGTAGAATCTATGCCCATTTCAGCACATGCAGCAAGTAACACTCCCAGGGAAAGATAAACCTGATGGCCCATCCATGATTTGATCGCAGCTTCTCCTTTTGTTTTTACAAAATTTTTGTAAAAATTGACGGAACCTTCAGGTAACCTTTCTTCAATTTGTTTCTCAAAATCCTCAGCATGTTTTAAAACCTGAAAAACGATCAGATGGCTACTTTCCACTATTTTTTCCTTATTCCAATAGGATGCTTCTCCTAATTTTTCTTTGATGTCGGGATCGCTTACAAAAACGAAGTTCCATGGCTGGCTGTTGATGGAAGACGGGCTTAGCTGTACTATTTCTTTCAGCTGCTGAATCTTCTCTTCACTGATTTTACCTTGTGGATCATACTTTTTAACAGTATATCTCGATTTCATTTTTTCTAAAAAGTTCATAATATGTATACTATATTTTTTATAGTTACAAAATTAATTTAAGTTTAGTAACTTTGCAATAACGGTAAAAAAGGATAGTATAAAATGTATACAATAGATAACAAAGATTACCCATGCTGCACCAGTGTGACCATGAAATTTATAGGAGGAAAATGGAAAGCGGTTATTTTGTTTTATTTGCTGGATGAACCCAAAAGATATAATGAAATAAGAAAATTAATCCCAACCATCACAGAAAGAACGTTAAGCCTTCAATTAAAACAACTGGAGGAAGACGGGATTATCAACAGAAAGGTTTACACGCAAAAGCCACCGTTGATGGTAGAATATTCCTTAACGGATTTTGGAAAAACATTACTGCCTGTTTTACATGCAATTACGAAATGGGGAATTGAAGCTTCTGAAAGCTCAAAAAAAATAATCAGGAAAAAAGTTTCCTGATTATTCTATAGTTGTATTCTCTTCCTTATTAGGATCAAAGAAACTGAAACCTATGTTTCCGTATTTCCTTGTCTCCACATAATTAGGATGTTCAAATTTCATTCTGCTTTGATGCTCGATGATAAGAACTCCGTTTTCTTTCAGGTATTTATTATTAAGGACCAGAGAAATTAATTCGTAGTATTTTTTCTCTTCCATCTCGAAAGGAGCATCAGAAAAAACAATTTCAAAAGATTTTCTGTTTCTGAATTTTTTCAGCCAGTCGAAGACATCACCTCTTTGTACATTCACCTGCAGACTCATGTCCAGCTCAGAAGCCGTAGAGTTGATAAAACTGGTATGCTTAGGATTCATTTCTACGGAAGTTACATCCTTACACCCTCTTGAAGCAAATTCTAAAGAAATAGACCCGATTCCGGCGAAAAGATCCAAAGCAGCTATCGACTGCATATCATATTTATTTTCCAAAATGCTGAACAAAGCTTCTTTTGCAAAATCAGTAGTTGGCCTTACATCAAAATTTTTCGGAGCGGCTATTTTTTTGGCTTTCCATCTGCCTGCGATTATTCTATACATTATTTTTAGGGTTTAGGTTGAGTAAAAGAATCAGAAAAGGAACAAAACAAGTCCTTATTCTAATATTCTTTAGACCTTAATTCAAAATAAAATTCTTATTAGGGATATTATCAAATATAATTTTGAGATTCTTTACGAATTTCTGGAGTTCAGAGAGAAAAGTTTCATTTTCTGTAGTTTCTCCATAAGCATAGAAGTTGGTTTCGTTGATTCCAAAACCTATTTTGCTTAACGTAAACATAACGAAATAAAGAAAATCAACTTCTGAATTCACATCCAGATTGTTGTATAAGATTACTTTTTTGTTATCAATGGCGAAAAATTCACACTGATTATGATACAGATTGATATGAATTTCCTTATTGCTTTTATTGTTGATTGAGTTTAAAAATTTCTCTCCCGAAAAATTAAAATGCACCGGAATAGCCAGTTCTTTTATTTTTTTGTAAAAGTTTTTAGGAAACGTATAATAAAACTGAACATTGAACTTCTTGTTTATAGAAAGCATAAGCTCTTCTTTTTCCTTATCGGCGGGAGCATTATAGGCGATCAGCTCGAATCCATCCTCATGTCCGGAAAATCCTTCAGGCATTAAGGTAAAATGATTCAGCGCTGAAACCACCTGGATTTCATCAAACCTTTGCTTGATAAGAATTTCATCCAGCTTCTCTTCAATGAGATTTTCCGGAGTTTCTTCGGTAACGAAATAAGACTTTTCCTCCAAAATGCTTTTGTTTTTAGCAATCTGGTAGATTAATCCGTCTTTGGTAAAAAGTAAATTAAGTACGTTCATATTTCAATTAATGCAAATTTAGTGAAATTCTACCATAACAGCACCTGATTGATGGTGAAGTATTTCCTTGTTATAAAAATCCAATCCTCTCTGGCTTTCCAATACATCCAGCACCATTTTCTGAAGGATGCCGTCTCCGATCCCATGAACAATCTCGAGACGTTTCAGGTTATGTTTTCTGCAAAACTGTAAAATTTCCATCAGCTTTTCTTTTTGAAGGAAAAGTCTTTCATAGCTGTCATAATCTTGTGGGTTTTTAACTAAGTTATGAAAATGAAGATCCAATACAAGGCCGTTCTTTTGATGCTTTTTCGAAGTGTTTTTTTGAGGTTCAGCCTTTTTTACAATAGGAATATTTTCATACAAAGATGGATTTTTCGGAACCAGCTTTTCTTTGGAATATTGATAGGTGAATCCGTATTCATCTTTGAAAACCACAATATTTCCGTTAACCGAAGTCACCACTCCGCTTAAATCTTCATCCAATGCTGAAACTTTATCTCCAATCTTCATGTAATATAGTGTATAGATATGCTGTAATACGATTAATAATTAAGACTTTGGTCCCAGTTCAATAATTTCCAGGTCCTTTATTTCTTCACCATCGATCACAAAGCGCATCATGGTTCTCGTGGTATGCCATCCCTGCTTTCCACAGGCTCCGGGATTCAGGTGGAGAAGATTATTCTTTTTGTCAAACATGGCTTTTAAAATGTGAGAATGCCCTGAAATAAATAAAGCAGGAGCTTTTTCCTCTATTTCTTTTTTGGCTAAGGGAGAATACTTTCCAGGATATCCCCCGATGTGAATCATTAATACTTCTACATTTTCGCAAAAAAAACGGTTGACTTCAGGGAATTCAGAACGGATCTTGGCTTCATCAATATTTCCGTATACCCCCTTCAAAGGCTTGATTTTTTCAAGCTGTTCAATGACGTCCATATTTCCAAAATCTCCACCGTGCCAGATTTCATCAGCCTGTCGGGCATATTCCAAAATTCGGTCATCTATATAAGAATGGGAGTCGGAGAGAAGGAGTATTTTAGTCATCAGCACTTTTTTGCAAAGTTAAGAAAGATTTATTTTTTGTTACATGGAATTAAAAAATAAAAAAGTAACCTCAAGAATGAATACATTTTAAAGATTGATCTGATAAATGCTGCCGGATGGATGTGTATTTATATTCCAGGTTGTGCCTGATAGAAATAGTCTTCACTTTAATTTTTGTTGTTAGGTTGAATTTCAAATGTACTTAATAAATACCGAATTGATTACCTTTGAGAAAATTTAAAAACAATGAGGCAAACCTTTTCTTTGTTCTTTATTCTTTTCTCCCTGGTCTCTTTTGCACAGGTTGAAGAAAAGAAACTCGATGAGCTCATCCAAAATACTTTGAAAACATTTGATGTTCCCGGAATGTCTGTAGGAATAATCAAAGACGGTAAACTGATCTATTCAAAAGGATTTGGAGTCCGTTCTTTAACGACTAAACAGGCGATGGATGATACCACTTTGGTAGGTATTGCCTCCAATTCCAAAGGTTTTACCTGTACGGCATTAGCAATTTTAGCGGATGAAGGAAAACTGAACTGGGATGATAAAGTGTCTAAATACATTCCTGAATTTCAGATGTATGATCCTTATGTGTCGCAAAATGTCACCATTAAAGATCTGGTGACTCATAGAGCAGGACTGGGATTGGGACAGGGTGATCTGATGTTTTTTCCAGAAGGAGGAAATCTGTCTGTGAATGATATTGTACACAATGTAAGATACCTGAAACCGGAGAATCCTTTCAGAACAACATTGGATTATAATAACATCATGTTTATTGTTGCCGGAGAAGTTATCCACAGAATTTCCGGATTAAGCTGGGCAGAATTTATAGAACAGAGAATTATGAAGCCGGTAGGAATGACCTCCAGTTTCGGAAGCTACAACAGAGCAAAAGCCATAACCAATAAAATCGATGCTCATGCTCCCGTAAACGGAAAATCGGTTGCCGTTCCTCATGATTGGAATGAAACTGCGAATGCAGCGGGTGGTATTATGAGTAATATCAAAGACATGACTACCTGGGCAGAATTTCTGATGAATAATTTTACTACAAAAGACGGTAAAAAACTGGTTTCAGATAAAAATGTACAGCAACTTTGGAGTTTACAGATTCCTAGCGGTATAGCGGCTAAAAATCCATATGACACAAGTTTTTACGGATATGGAATGGGCTGGTTCCTAAGTGACGTTAAAGGCCATAAACAGATCCAGCACACAGGCGGACTGATCGGAACTGTTACCCAGTTTACCTTAATCCCAGATCTTAAATTAGGAATTGTTGTATTGACGAACCAGCAATCTGGTGCGGCTTTTAATACGATCACCAATACGGTAAAAGATTCTTATTTGGGAATTGCAGACAGAAACTGGCTGAAAACCTACGGGGAGAGAATGACTAAAAACGAGGCATTCTATGAAAAGCAGAAGAAAGAATCATTCGCCAAATCTGAAGCCTTTAAAAAAGAAAAGAACAGCCAGCCTAAAGCAGAACAGTTTACAGGAAAATACAATGACGTATGGTTCGGAGATGTAGAAATTTTTCAGCAGGGAAGTACCTACAGAATTTCGTGTGCTAATTCTCCAAGATTAAAAGGAGAATTACTTCCTTATTCAAACAATTCTTTCATTATAAAATGGGACGACAGAAGCTATGATGCAGATGCCTATATTATTTTTAATTATGATGAAAACGGTAAAGCAGAATCAGCAAAATTGAAAGCCATTTCCGATGTTACTGATTTCAGCTTTGATTTTGATGATCTGGATCTGAAAAGAAAATAATGAGTAGACCAGCCAATCTGTATTAACAACATAGGATATCATATTCAATAGAAATGGGCTTTAGCCCATTCAATGAATAAAAAATCAAATCAAATGGCTTTAGCCAAACAAAAAAACAAAAGCTTCAACATCTGTTGGAGCTTTTTATTTTAATTAACTTGAGAAGGAGAGATCTTTGAAACAAACCTAAATTTTTCCCGGTTCATAAAAGAATAACAATTTTTTTCTGGCACCATCAAATTCAGCCCATGAATCACAATCGATCTCAAAACCTGCCACGCCGCAAGTAGGGAAATGAAAGATATCCTCAGAGATAGAATTGGCAAAATTGGAAATTCCGTTGTTATGGGAGAAAATAGCAACTGAATTATGGCTGTCATCCAGACTGTAGATCACCGATTCGAAATTTCTTTCCGATGGATTATAAAGTTTCTCATCAGTTATGCAATTAAGCTGATACGTCTGGTTGAAAACTTCGCACGTATGCAGTGCCCGGACTGCCGGACTGGAGACCAGATAATCAATCGAAATATTATTACTTTTCATAAACCTGGACATATGCATGGCATCATTTAAACCCTTGTCTGCCAATGGTCTGTCAAAGTCCTCCGTTTCTTCAGGCCAGTCGCTTTTTGCATGTCTTACGAGGATGAGTTTCTTCATATTTTCGTTTTTTGGAAGATTAAAATTATAAAAAAAATAATGGAATAAAACATGATTTACATAAAAAAACTGCGTTATGAATAAAATCATTAAAATTTACTAAATTTGCAGACTTATGGGACAAATCCTCGCAATAGACTACGGAAAGGCTCGTTGTGGCATCGCTGTAACGGATGATATGCAAATTATTGCAAGCAGCCTTGATACTGTGGAAACAAAATCGCTGCTGGTATTTTTAAATAAATATTTCAGCGAGAATAAAGTAGACGGCGTAGTTATAGGACTTCCTGTAGATTTGAAGGGAAATATTTCCGAAGTGGAAGTGGATATTCTAAAATTTATTGAAGAATTTACAAAAGAATTTTCTGATATTCCTGTCCACCGTTTTGACGAAAGATTTACCTCCAAAATGGCCTCGTTTTTTATTTCCCAAAGTGGGAAAAGCAAAAAAAAGAGACAAGAGAAGGGATTAATAGATAGAGTAAGTGCAACCATCATATTGCAGAATTTTTTAGAACAAAGAACAAGATGATTTTACCGATAAGAGCCTTTGGGGATCCTGTTTTGAGAAAAGTAGGCAAAGATATAGACAAAGATTATCCCAATTTGCAAGAACTTGTAGAGAGCATGTTTGATACGATGTACAGCGCCAACGGTATTGGGCTGGCAGCACCTCAGGTTGGACTTGATATCCGCCTGTTTGTAATCGATGTGACGCCTCTTGCAGAGGATGAAGATTATGAGGATATTAAGGATGAGCTGAAAGACTTCAGAAAAGTTTTCATCAATGCACAGATTCTTGAAGAATCAGGTGAAGAATGGAAATTCAATGAAGGATGCCTTTCTATTCCTGATGTAAGAGAGGATGTAAAGAGAAAAGGAACGATCCTTATTGAATATTATGACGAAAATTTTGTAAAACATACAGAAACTTTTTCCGATATTAGAGCCCGCGTAATTCAGCATGAGTACGATCATATTGAAGGGGTTTTGTTTACCGACCATTTAAGTGCATTGAAAAAGAAGCTTGTAAAAGGTAAACTCACAAAGATCTCTCAGGGTGATGTAAGCATCAATTATAAAATGAGATTTCCAAAATAAGTATAAACATTAAAGTAAAAAAATAATACAGGGCAAAAAGCAATAGGCGGATTGCTGAATTTACAAAAAATAAAATTATGTTGTTAGAAAAAATAATTTCAATTTCTGGAAAACCAGGACTTTACAAATTAGTTTCTCAATTAAGAAACGGGTTTATTATTGAAGATGTTACTTCAAAAAAGAAAGTAAGCATTGGAAATTCTAGCCAGGTTAGTTTGTTAGACAATATTGCAATGTTTACTTTTGATAAAGAAGTGCCTTTGTTCGAAGTTTTTGAAAATATTGCTAAAAATCATGATTATAAGGAAACGATTTCTCATAAATCTTCTGAGTCTGATTTGAAAGACTTTATGGGTACTTCTCTTCCTAACTACGATACAGAAAGAGTATACGCTTCCGATATCAAAAAATTAGCTCAATGGTATAACATCTTGCACAAAGCAGGGTATATCACTCCTGAAAGCTTCGTAAAAGCAGAACCTGAAACATTGGATCCTGCACATGAAGAAGTGAGCCTTGAAAAAGAAGCAACTAAAAAAGTAGCTCCAAAAGCAGAAAAGCCGGTAACTCCGAAAGTAAAAGCTACTTCAGCAGCAAAAGGGGCTCCAAAAAGCACTCACACTAAAAAAGGATAATTCATTCATCTGAATTTCAAAATAAAGGCCTTGTCACGTTCAGTGACAAGGTTTTTGGTTTTTACTGAAGATTAAAACGCTTATGTATTTTGAATCTTCTGCCCAACGACACAAATCTTCGATTTCAGGACAAAAGAACAGTAATTAACAAAGATTACCTTAAATTTGTGCCCATTGAACGCTCAATACCTATGAATACAAAACAGGAAAAACTAGACGCCTTCGAAAGACTGCTCGATATCATGGATGATCTGCGGGAAAAATGTCCCTGGGATCAGAAGCAGACCTTGCAGTCGCTTCGACATTTAACTCTTGAGGAAACCTATGAACTTTCAGATGCTATTCTGAAAGATGATCTGCTGGAAATTAAAAAAGAATTAGGCGATGTCCTTCTTCATCTGGTTTTTTATGCTAAAATTGGTTCTGAGAAAAACAGTTTTGATATTGCAGATGTGATCAATTCCCTGAATGAGAAGTTGATTTTCCGTCACCCGCACATTTACGGAGATACGGAAGTGAAAGATGAAGAGGAAGTAAAAAAGAATTGGGAAAAATTAAAACTGAAAGAGGGAAATACTTCTATTTTAGGCGGTGTTCCTAAAAGCCTGCCAAGCCTGGTGAAAGCATACAGAATTCAGGATAAGGTAAAAGGAATTGGTTTTGAGTTTCATGATGCAGAAGATGCCTGGAAAAAAGTAGATGAGGAAATTGCAGAGTTTCATGCAGAGACCGATCTTGATAAAAAAGAACAGGAATTAGGTGATGTATTTTTCTCGTTGATTAATTACGCCAGAATTTCCGGGATTAATCCTGATTCTGCGTTAGAAAGAACCAATTTAAAATTTATTACAAGATTTCAGAAAATGGAAAAGCTGGCTGATGAAGAAAATGTAAAGCTGGCAGACTTATCACTGGAAGAAATGGATGTTCTTTGGGAAAAAGCTAAACTGCTGCTTTCTTAGTATAGAAAGAACTTTATACATTATTGATATCTTAGAGAAAACATGCGATACCCGTATGTTCAGTTAAAAAAATAAAAATATAGATATGCTGCGCACTGTTATTTTATCCGCATTCTTTTTATGGAGTTGCAATCCTAAAGCTCAGGATTCAGCTAAAGATGAAGCTCTCAAAGTGGAGTTTACTCTTCCTAAAAAGCTGAAAGAAGTTTCCGGAATTGCTTTGTCAAAAGATAAGAAAACAATCTGGACGATAGAAGATCAGGGAAACAAAAACAGAGTATATGGACTCGATCGTCAGGGAAAATTAATCGCTGATGTTCTGGTTGAAAATGCTGAAAATACGGATTGGGAAGAAATTATTACAGATACTACGGGAAATATCTATATCGGTGACTTTGGAAATAATGACAACGAGAGAAAGGATCTTGCTATTTTGAAAATAGATCTGAAAGATGCTTCTCAAACCACGACACAGGTTACGCAGACTACAAGGTTTCATTATGAAGGACAAACTGATTTTCCTCCCAAAAAATCAAACTTACTCTACGACTGTGAAGCCTTTATAGAAATGGACGAGAATTTTTATCTCTTTACCAAAAACAGAAGCAAAGGATTTGACGGGACATTCCTGGTTTTCCAGGTTCCTAATAAAGAAGGAGATTTTGAAGCTAAATTGATCGCTACATTAAAGCTTGACGGCAAATACAGCGACGCTGCTATTACGTCCGCATCCATCAACAGTACGAAAGATCGTATTGTTTTGTTGAATCATAAAAATATCCAGGTGCTTACAGGATTTTCAGCTAATGATTTTAGCAAGGTGAAAATTCAGAAGATCCCGTTGCATCATAACTCGCAAAAAGAAGGAATTGTTTTTCTTGATGATAAAACCCTGCTGATTGCCGATGAAAAAGATAAGGAAACTGGCGGAAACGTTTATAAATTTTCCTTTTAAAATATAATCCCCACAAAATAATTTTTGTGGGGATTATTATATGTTTGAACTATGGTGTGAGGTAAATACCATCACGACCAATCTTAAAAATTCATACCTACGCCGGCTGAAATTCTTCCGCCATCAGAACCATAGAAATAATTCAGCCTTGCTGAAAACATATCTACAATACTTAGCCAGAATCCCGCTCCTACAGACTGGTGCCATTTTTTAGAATCTTCACCATTGTTCCAGACCCGTCCGAAATCATATCCTACCAGGACTCCCATATTGGCAGGAACGATATTGTTCCGCACTCTGCCGAAGTCCCAACGGACTTCAGAATTATTTGTAAAATAAGACCTTCCTGAAAAGCGGTCATTTCTAAAAGCTCTCATACCGTTGTTGCCACCGATAGCTGCCGCCTGATAGAATTCAAAATTATTATTGTTGATCCACATTCCATTACTTGAGTTGGCAAAAACGAATAGTCCTCTTTTGTCAATTCTGTGGTCTATGGTAAGGGTTCCGTTTAGCGCTAAAAAGTTTTTATCGAAATTGGATACATTCGTTTTCCAGTTCGCATTCACTAGAAGTTCCATCCCCAACGTTGGGAAAGCCTTGTTATCCATATTTTTAAAGCTGAAAGTATAATTTGCTCCTGCAAACTGCTGGCTTTTAAAAACCTCAGGTCTTACATCCGGTGACTGATCCACAAACCGATCGCCGTTTCTTTGGATTTTATTATCCTCGAAAGTCAGTTGAAACTGATGCTGTAGATTCAGCCAGCTTTTTTTAGAAATAGAAGGCGCAAAACTGAATTTTGAGATTCTGGCTCTGTTATATTCCCGTTCCGTATTTTCTTTATCGTAAGGACTTTCGTTAGACAGTCCGAAGAAGTTTTGTGAAAAATGTGGAGTAGTATATGCTGCATCAAGATTGAAATCCCATCCTGAAATCGCTTTTTTGAAAATTCCTTTATAAACCAGGCTAAATCCACCAGTCGCCGTATAGAAGTTAGCCTTCAGGCTGTGCTTCTGGGTATAAGGATCACGGATGAAATTATTCACCGTATAATTGGCCAAAACACCCAATATCACCCCGTCATCAGGGTTATAATCTGCATTGGGATATCCTGCAAAGAAGTTGTATTTCGGGTGTTTATAATTGTAGGTATTGATATCATAATCATCAGAAATCTTTTTTGCTGCTGTACCGGCATTGTACGTGTTTTTTTGAGATTTAAAATCATAAATCTTCACTTTTTTTCCATCAGCAACAGTATATGTATCATGGTTGTAGCCTCCGATCAATCTGATGTTCATCTTAGGTCTGCTATCTCCTGAAACTTCATAAATATCATCATCTTCCAACCCATAGATCCAAAGTTCTTTGGTTTTAGAGTCATCATATGTTTTTTCAAATACCAGCTCCGGATTTTCTTTGTTTTTATCTAATGCATACTGTTGTACTGTAACGGAATGCCCTTTTTTAATAATAACAAACTTATCCGGATTTACTGTCCCTGCCAGAGAAACTTTTTCCTGCAGCACATCATAATATCGGGATGCATAATCCTGTAATTTTATCTTTCTGGATTTTAACTTTCTTTGAATATCGGTAATGGTCTCATCTTTTACCTCTTTAGGCAGATTGCTGAAAGCTTCATCAATATCCTGGTCTGTAAGATGCTCCTGGATATATTTCGCCTGGGCGATCCATTCTTCTTGTGTAGATCCTTTTAAAAATACAAGGTCCAGCGGATAAGGTTCCATGTTCATCCATTTTACATTTTTAATGTCATCTTTGAATGTTTTCATATGGCGGATTGCCGGGACATTCATGATAATCTTAAATGCAGCACCATCATATTTACTGAAAGCCTGGTCTCTGTCTCTGGGAATCGGTTTATAAACAACTTTATCACCGTCTTTGTATTCTGCCCATTTCCATTGGTCAGAATGTCTGTCCCAGTCACCGATCAGCATATCAAAAATTCTGGCTCTGATATAGGATTCCTGATCTACAGCATATTTATTATTTTTTGTAAAATTCTTTAAAACATCATCCGTAGAAAGAATATCTTTTGCATGATCCAGTGATTCCAGTGTTTTAGGATCAGAAGAAAACCGTTCTTCGATCATGTACATTTCATCACCGTAGCTTTGATTATAATCTCCCAAAGCATATTGTTTAGGGATATAATATAACTTAGGGTTGCTATGGAAAATATTGAGTTTATCAGCCATATTCCCGACCGAAAATGGGGTGAATGGATGATCGGTTGTATAGAAATCAAGCAGGAACTTCTCCGGAAAAGTATTGTTCAGTTCATTTCCGAATGTGCTTTTTTTGAAAGCCATATTATTCAAAAACCGAACTGCACTTTTTTTCACGCCCCGCATTACAAATTCCTGTCCGTCCTGAGCTTTAAGCCGAAGGCTGTTGGATTGGTTTCCGCCTCCTTCGCGGAAGGGAGTAAACCCGCCATTGATTTCCGAAAGATTAGCCGTCTGAACTTCAATAGGAATTCCGTAATATTTTCGGTAATGCTCCCCCCAAAGCCATCTGTAGATTTTTCCTTTCTGAGTAAGCTCTACAGGGTAAACGGTAGAAGTGAAGGTACTTGGAAAGGTATTCGGGAAATTATTGATGAAAACATCAGGTTTAGAGATCACTGAAATATGGGTGAGCTTTTCAAGTTTGTTATCCTTGGTCGAAAAATATTCTATATCCGAGCTTTTGTCTTTTCTTAAATTTAACACAGCAAATCCGCTGCCTCCGTAAGAAAAATCAGTTTTTTCTGCAATGGTTGCCGGATCTGTTTTAGAACCTGCTCCGCTGACGATCTGCCTGATATTTCTCTCTTCATGATACTGCAGATTATGATCATGTCCGGAAACAAAAATAATATTGTCTTTATCCTGAACGATACTTTTAATTCTGTTGGCCAGATCTGCATAATGTTGATTGTTGATGTCTTCCATGCTGGCGCCTGAAGAATTTCTCAAAACATTGATAAGACTTGCAACACCGGGAACCGGAATTTTGCTTTTTAAAGGGTAAAGATGTGATTTTGCAGAATTAAAACCTGCATGCACCCCGCTGCTTATAATCGGATGATGAAGCGCAACGATAATTCTTTTGTCCTGATTTTTATTCACAAGATCTTTAAATTCCTCAAAAAGATCTTCACGGGTTTTTATCGAACAGTTTTTATTGATTCCGGGATATTGGTCCCAATTTACCAAAGCCCATTCAGAATCTATAACGATTAATTTAATGTCTTTCGTAAGATTGATATCATCAATAGGACAAGAGTTTTTGGGTAAGAATGCTTTCTTATCGTTTAGATATTCTTTAACATAATTTTCCTGAGCCTTTAGTCCATCCAATCCGTAATACCAATCATGATTTCCAGGGATAACCAGTGTTTTCCCTTTGAAATTTTTAGTAATGGCCAGCTGGTTTTCCAGTTTTTCTTTTGCGGAAGGATATTCTTTATCCGATTTCGTCGGCATTCCTGAAGGATAAATATTATCGCCCAGAAAAAGAAGCATGGAGTTTTCGTCAGCAGAATCTAATTTACTTTTAATATAATTCAGCGTATGCTTTGCCTGGGCTTCATCTGCATTTCCGGCATCTCCTACGAGAAAAATTTTAAAGTCATTTCCGGATTTTATATCAGAATTTTTAACTTCGAATAAGTTTTTACCCTTTTTTACGTTATATGTTGCGCAGGAATAGAGAGCTCCGGCAGATAATGCTGCTTTAAGGAGAATCGAAATTTTTTTTAGATCAGTTTTCAAGGATAAATTCATAAATTTACATTAACAAAAATTCAGGAATGAGCATTTTACACAAAGCCAAAGATTATGTTGAAATCTTATTCAAAGATAAGTTATCTTCTGTATACTTTTATCATAATTTTATTCATACAACGTATACAGTCAATAAGGCTGAGGAAATTATGAGGAATACACCGGTCTCCAAAGAAGATCAGGAGAAGGTTTTACTGGCTCTTTGGTTTCATGATACCGGATATATTGAATGTGCCCAGAATCATGAAGAAAGAGGCGTTGAAATTCTGAAAAATTTTCTACAAAATGAAGATTATCCTGAATCTTATATAGAAGACGTTTCCCGATTGATCCTGGCTACAAAAATTTCCTACGAGCCCCAGAACCTTTTAGAAAAAATCGTAAAAGATGCGGATTGTAGCCACTTTGCAGGCCACGACTACAACGATATTTCTGATGCCTTGAGGAAAGAATGGGAACTTACCAATGTACGGTGTTTTTCCAATGATGAATGGAATGCCGGAAATCTGGATATGCTGAAAAACAAGCATCATTATTACACCGATTATGCCATTGAAAACTGGGAACCTCTTAAAAAGAAAAATATTAAGAAAATAGAGAAGAAGCTGGAAAAGGAAGAAGATAAAAAAACGCCTTCTGAAAATAAAAAAGACGGAAAAGAGTCTAAAGAGCAGAAGGAACCTAAAGAACCGAAATCTGACCGAAGTGTAGATACTTTGTTCAGAATTACATTGAATAACCACACCAGATTGAGTGATATTGCAGACAGTAAAGCGAATATCCTGCTTTCCGTGAATGCCATTATTATTTCAGTATGTCTTTCCGTGTTGGTTCCCAAATTGGATGCTCCAAAAAATGCACATCTTGTAATTCCAAGTTTTATATTGTTGCTGTCTAGTGTTTTAACGATTATTTTTGCAATTTTATCCACAAAACCTAATGTTACCAAGACCAGATTTACCAATCAGGATGTTGCAGACAGAAAGGTGAATCTTCTGTTTTTTGGAAATTTCAACCAAATGCTTTTCGGAGATTATAATGAGGCGATGAAAGACCTGATTAAAGACAGAGATTATATTTATGATTCTATGGTGAAAGATCTCTATTTCCTGGGAAAAGTATTAGACAGAAAATATAAACTGTTATCTATTACCTATCAGATCTTTATGGCTGGAATTATTATTTCGGTACTTTCTTTTGGATATGCTTTTCTTACCCTTTAACTTTAGTTAGAAAAAGAAAATCATTGTAAAGGAATTAGTTACGGTGATAAAATCCACCTCAATCCTACAATTTTATATTGATAGGAAATAACTTTGGCTATTGAATTTTCTATTTCGGGCAGGCTGAAATTCCGCAAGGAGAGTTGGATTTTTCTTTTGTGGATTAATATTACACTAAAGAAACCCTCAGTGCAAGTAATCCTGTAATTCCCTGAAGGTCTTCAACCTTTAAAAACTCTACATCAGACTGAAGAATTCCTTTTTTCTGAAGTTTTGCGATATATTCCAGATATTCTCGCTGATTTTCCATTCCAAAATAGACGATGGTGATTTTTCCGGGACAGGTGATTCTTTCGTTGGAATCTTTGACATGTGATTTGTCCAATCGTTTTTTGACGATTTCATAGTAAGAATTGTAGGCACCGTCTACATCAAAACGTTTCTCATCCATTCGAAAACGGATGTCTATTTTTTCATTATAAACAAAGATGAGGGAAGCGATATCCAAAGAGATCGGAAGATCTTTTTTAAAATCCTGAAATTCACTTTCCATTTTACAGATGGTCTTCAGCTGCCAATATCTTAATTGACTGGCTACCTTGGAAGAATAGGGCACATCCGGAGCAATATTCTGGCCGATGAATAAATTATGTTCAACTCCGTCAGATTTGAATCGTTCATAGTAATGTGGATAGATCTGTTGTGCCTTCACCTGGCTTTCGTCCAGCATATCTGCCAGCTTTCTGTTCACCAGTGTGATAGAATCGTCCAGGTTTTTCCGGTTGGCATAGAATAAGTCCGTCTGAATAAATAATTGTAAAAAGTAATCTTTAATTTTTTCTTTTACTTCTTCACTCGATTGTACTTCCAGTTTTCCCTGTAAAAATGGATGAATTTCATCTCTCAGCAATCGTTGGAAACGTTGTTCAGTATCTGCTTTGATTTCTTTATTCAGTTCATTTTCGAAGATCTCTAAAGCCAACAGATATTTTTCCGAATCAGAATTGATCAGGCTGAATATATCATACAGACTGGCAATCTGCTCATTGAGATCCTGAAGCATTAAGTTAAAACGCTTGTCAGAAGAAGAACGGATGTCTGAAAACCCAAAAAGAGGGGTTAAGTTTTTAAATGAAATCTGCTTTAGTGTGTATATTTTTTTTGCCAGGGAAGCATTGAAATATCTCTCTGCTTCATTTCTGAATTTCCAGACTACGCTGTCGTGGATGGAAGTATATTCACGCTGGATAATGGCTTCTATCTGATAATTCTTTTCAAAGCTGAATCTCGTCAGTGAGAAGAGGATCATATCTGAGAAAAACTCCATCTTTTTAAGCTTTAAACCATTAAAACTATTGGAAATGGGTGAACTGAACTCCATGATGGCCAGCAATTCATTGTCTTTCATGATAGGAATTACCATGAAACTGTTGATGTTATTGTTCTTTAGAATATTGAAAGAAGGCATTTTTCGGGTCTCTTCATCCATATTTTCAACATTCGAAATAACTATCGGTCTGGAATTATGATTTAAATTATTAAACGTATTCTTTCGGGTTTCTTCATCAAATGTATTGATCCAGAAATCTAAAATATGATTGGTGAAAAAGTTTTCATAGATCGGAACATTTTCAAGTCTCTGATCTTTTTTATTGAAAAGCATTAATCCGAAGTTCAGTGCCGGAACATCGAAATAAGATTTAAAAATTTCTATCAGATTCTCATCCGGATTCAGGTTTTCCGGATCAATTTGGATCATACTGGATTTAAGATCTGAGAGTGCTACTTCAGAGGTACAGTCCACCAGAGAAATAATAGTAAATCCCTTAAGAATCCAGGATTGCGATGGGAAATATTTCTTCCAAAGATTGGTATCATCAATATTCTCCAGCAGCATATTCAGGGTGTCGTCAGAAGGAATTTTAGCCTGCTCTGTGGGATATACTTCTGTGAAATCTGAATTGACTGTGATCTTATAATGCTTCATAATGCCCTGCTTGTTTGGAATGTCATAATAAAAGGGCAGGGTACTTTTGATGTCTTTTTTGAAATAGCTTTGTAAGATAAGACAGCAGCAGAATACATAAAACTCATCATCATTAATATTTCTGAGCTCTATTTCAAAATCCTTACCAGCATCTTTCAGGATATCTTTAAATCTTTCGGTATAGTTAAAGGTGATATCGGATAGAGGAATGCTGGCTGCTTTTATTTCATTATTGGTCAAACCTGTCGGGAAAAGATCGGCAAGAAGCAACCTGATGAGGTCTTCATGTTTTTCCAGTAATGCTACATCCTGAAAGCCGTCTTTGAGTTCCTGAAAGTTTTTAGTTTTATCAATCAATGACTGGGCATAGTTGACGCGGTATTCTAAACGGTCG
The DNA here is from genome assembly GCF_046535275.1 of Chryseobacterium sp. SIMBA_029. Taxonomy (NCBI): domain Bacteria; kingdom Pseudomonadati; phylum Bacteroidota; class Flavobacteriia; order Flavobacteriales; family Weeksellaceae; genus Chryseobacterium; species Chryseobacterium sp. SIMBA_029. The sequence continues at coordinate 212,980 of NZ_JAWRXA010000009.1, read as the reverse complement.
TTATAACGGATATGCTCAAGCACATCCAAATATTTTTTGAATGATATATAAACCTTAAATGGAGCGTCTTTTTTATAAAGATTTGCCAATGTTGAAATTTCAAGTAAAGTTATGAAAAAAGTTGTGTTCCACTGCTTTGAGATCACTTTTATTCTGTGAAAAAACAGTTAGATTATTGAATTTCGATGGGCATTATAATTACTATTTTTTTACCATATATTATATTATACTAAAAGATAGTTATAAAAATTACCCACCAAAAAAGCACAACATCAATGTTGTGCTTTATATATTATTTATAATTAAATTCTTACAGTCCGAACTGTTTTGCAAACAGATCCGGGAAAACTCCCAATACAATAATAGATGCAATAACAAATACCGCAACAATATTATAGGTAAGCGTTACTTTTTCTGAAGTCTTGAATGTTGTTTCTTTAAAGAAGAACATCGCAATGATTAACCTCAAATAGTATGCGATAGAAATTGCAGAACCTAACACAGCTACCAATACAAGGAAAGCCGCACCGTTCATCGCCTGAGAGAATAAAGCAAATTTACCCATGAAACCTGCTGTTAGTGGAACTCCAGCCATTGAAAGCATCGAAACGGCTGCTACTGTTGCCAATATAGGCTCAGATTTAGCCAATCCTTTAAAGGCTCCAAACGAAGTTTCTCTTTTTAGTTTTTCTACCCAGATCAGACACATAAATACACCAACTGTAGATAATGAATAGGCAAAGAGATAAAAGGCCAGATTATAAGTGGAAAGATTCGTCATTCCAAAGAAAACCAATCCGATATATCCTGCGTGAGAAACTGATGAATATGCCAGCATTCTTTTTGCGTTGGTTTGAGCAAGTCCCATAACATTCGCCAGTAAAAGCGTAATGATCACAAATACTCCGAATACATTGATCCATTCATGGGTAACTCCGGCAAAGCCGATAGTCATTAATCTGAATAGTGCAAAAAATCCTGAGATCTTTACCACACTCGCCATGAAAGCCGTAATCAATGAAGGTGCTCCGTAATATACATCAGGACTCCACATATGGAAAGGTGCTAAAGCCACTTTGAATGCCAATGCACAAAGAATAAGCAAAACGCCTAAAATGAACATGGTATTGTGAGCATTTGCCACTCCAAAGTTTTGAATGGTATATAAATCAAAACTTCCAACACTTCCATAAATAAATGCAATACCAAACAGAAGGAATCCTGTAGCAAATGCACCCATCAGGAAATACTTGATAGAAGCTTCATTGGATCTTAGATCAGTTTTGTTGGCACCTGCCATTACGTACAGTGGAATAGAAAGAATTTCTATACCCAAAAACAGGGTCACCATATTTTGGAATCCGAAAAGGGTAATACTTCCGCAAAGTGCGAAAAGCATTAGTGCATACAATTCAGACTGGTGGCTTCTGTGATTGCTGAACGCAAAACCTCCCAGGAAGAAAAGCAATAGGGTAGTTACAATAGATATTTTTGTAAATAGGGCAGTATTAGGGCCATATTCATACATATTTTTGTAATGCTCGAAGAATGTACATTCCGGCAAGAAGCTTACATATAATGCGATGATTAATCCAAAAATCCCAATGTATCTTGCGAATTTCCCTTGTTCAAAAACTCCTGAAAATAACGCAACAACTGCCGTTAGGAAAACAATAATTAAAACACTCATAATATAGATTTGAGATGCGGGAAAAGAGGGATGAGACAGAAATTCTGATTTCTCAATTTCTTAACCGCTTAATTTTTAAATTTTTTACTCTTTCAATTAATTTACCATTGATTGGTAAATAAACTTCAACGAACTACTCACCATATCGATTACCGGCTGAGGATAAATACCTAAAAGTATTACAAATACCGCTAAACTGGCCAATACTGAAAATTCTACTCCTGAAAGATCTTTTGCAGTACTCAATACCGCTTCATCTCCTTCACCGAACATTGCTTTTCCATAGAATCTCAATAAATACACAGCACATAGAATTACGGTAAGACCGGCAATTACAGATGCTAATACATTGAAATCAAAAACAGATTTTATCAGGATAAACTCCCCGATGAATCCGTTGGTTAATGGAACGCCCATTGATCCTAATATAATGATCAGGAACAACACGGCAAACTTAGGAGCAACTTTCGCCAATCCTCCCATCTGTCTGATGTCTCTTGATTTGAATCTTTTATATAAAATATCACAGCAGTAGAATAAGCCGACTACGTTGATACCGTGAGCAAATGTCTGTACTAAAGCACCTTCAGCACCTTCAATAGTAAAGGTTCCTCTTAAAGTAATTACTGCAGAAGCGAAAATACCTGCTACCATCAATCCAACGTGTGAGAATGATGAATAGGCAATAATTCTCTTCATATCATTCTGGATAATGGCAATCAGTGCTCCGTGAACAATTCCTACAATGGCAAGAATAATAACGATCTGTCCTGAAATTCCGGCAATCGGAATGGGAGTGATCGGTAACAGATAACGCATAACTCCGTAAATCGCCATTTTCAGCATAATCCCTGATAACAGCATTGATCCCTGAGTAGGAGAGTAAGTATACGTATCCGGCTGCCATGTATGGAACGGGAATACCGGAAGTTTTACAGCGAATGCAAAGAAGATAAACCAGAATACAACGGTCTGCTGCGTTTCATTCAACTGAGCATTATAAAGATCAGTTAATGCAAATGAAGCCGAGTGGTTGTAAACATAGATTAATCCTGCCAGCATGAACAGTGATCCAACGAATGTATAAACGAAGAATTTAGTTGTAAATTCAAATCTTTTATTTTCCTGTCCCCAAAGTCCGGCAATGAACCAGATTGGAATCAAGGTTACTTCCCAGAAGATGTAGAATAACAGTCCGTCTAAAGACGTGAACACTCCTACAAGTCCAAACTGCATCAGCAGAATAAGACCATAGAAAGAGTTTCTGTAACTTACATTTTCATTGAAAGATGATAAAATGATAATTGGCGTTAAGATATTGGTCAACAATAAAAGAAGTAAACTCATTCCGTCAATCCCGAAATGAAGAGAACTTTTAATGAATTGTGACCACGGATAATTGATCTCGTGCTGTAATACGCTGTCTACCGTTGGATTAAAATTAAAATCCGAAGCGATATAGAAGGTAATAAGCATTTGAACCAATGCAATTCCTAGTGCCAAATATTTGCTGGATTTATTTTTCCAGGCAAAGACTAGTCCCGACCCTACTAGAGGTAAAAGCAATAATGTTAATAATAAACACGACATTATTATTGTAATATAAAGTTAACAATCAGTATAATTCCCACAGCTAAAGACATGATAAGTATGTATGTCTCAACATTTCCGTTCTGGATACGTTTCATAGATTTACCGCTGTCTTCAGCGCCTTCACCCACGAAATCTACAAAACGGTCTAACACCCCTTTATCAAACATTTTTCCTCCACGTCCTAATCCTTCAACAGTTTTTACAATTAATGCATTGTAAAGTTCGTCAACATATAGTTTTTTAGCAGAAAGCTTTTCCCATCCAGTGTAATTTTCTTCTGCAACAGCCATCTTTTTCTTATTCACATACGTGTTTTTAACGATGAACCATACAGAGAAGAACATTAGTACTGTTAATCCTAACAGGATCATTTCAGTCGTAAAGTCAACTCCTGAAAGCGTTGCTTCCATTTGTTTGAAACTCTCTTCGGTAAGAACCGGTTTCAGCCATTCCATAAGTTTAGCGTAGTGTCCGTGCCCGATAAAGTGCGGAAGGTTAATGAAACCTCCGATTACAGAAAATACAGCCAATACAATCAATGGTAAGGTCATATTTGCAGGACTTTCATGTAAGTGATGTTTTTGTTCTTCCGTACCTCTAAATTCACCATGGAATGTTAAATAATACAGTCTGAACATATACGTTGCCGTAATTGCTGCTAAGATGAATAGCATTACCCAGTAAATAGGGTTTTTAGCAAAAGCTGCAACTAAAATTTCGTCTTTAGAGATCATCCCTGATAGAAAAGGGAATCCTGAGATCGCCAGCGTTCCGATAAGGAAAGTAGCATGGGTTAATGGAATATATTTTTTTAGACCACCCATGAAACGCATATCCTGCTCTCCGCTTACTGCGTGAATTACAGAACCTGCTCCCAGGAATAGTAAGGCTTTAAAGAAAGCATGCGTCATCACATGGAACATAGCAGTGGAATAAGCTCCCAATCCTAAAGCTATGAACATAAATCCAAGCTGTGAAACTGTAGAATAAGCCAATACTTTTTTGATGTCGTTCTGACGTAATGCATAGAAACCTGCTAAGGCTGCTGTTAAGAATCCTATTAATAAGATTCCGTCCTGTACTGTTGGGGCTAATGTAAATAAGAAGTTAGATCTTACCACTAAATAGATCCCCGCCGTAACCATCGTTGCCGCGTGAATCAATGCAGAAACAGGAGTTGGGCCGGCCATTGCATCCGGAAGCCATGTATATAAAGGAACCTGTGCAGATTTACCGGTAGCCCCGATAAATAAACTCCCTGTAATAAAGATAATTACGGTTCCGTCTAATTCAAATTTTGAAGCATTTTCAGCCACTGAAAGATAATCTATAGCATTCGTCTGAGATGCGATCATAAAGATACCGATCAAAAGAGCAAGGTCACCAATTCTGTTCATGATGAAAGCTTTTCTTGCTGCTTTCCCATATTCTTCATTAGTATACCAGAATCCGATCAGTAAATAGGAACAAAGTCCAACCCCTTCCCATCCGATAAACAGGATCAGGTAGTTGCTTCCCATTACCAAAAGAAGCATAGAGAAGATAAACAGATTTAAATAAGTAAAGAACTTATAAAAACCTTTATCATGGCTCATATATCCGATAGAGTACAGGTGAATCAAAGATCCGATTCCTGTAATAATCATGATCATCATTAATGAAAGCTGATCGATCTGGAATCCGAAATTAATCTGAACCCCGTTTACTCTAAACCATTCAAAAGCTTTTACGATTATCGGCTGGCTTTCAGAATTGAAGTTCATGAAAATGCCTACCGCAATACAGAAAGATCCGAAAACCATTGCAGTTGCCAGTCCGCCCACCAACATTTTTGGAAGGTTTTTCCCGAATAAACCGTTAATAAGAAAGCCTAAAAGTGGTAAAAGTATTATTGCATACACTAAATTTTCCATTCCTTATCCTCTTAATTTATTAAATATACTTACATCTACAGAACGGGTATTTCTATACAGCATAGCAATAATTGCCAGACCTACCGCAACTTCTGCGGCAGCAACCACCATAATGAAGAAAACTAAAAGCTGTCCGTCTCCATTTCCTTTGTATGCTGAAAAAGCAGCCAAAAGAAGGTTTGCAGAATTAAGCATAAGCTCTACACAGCCTAAAATAACAATAGCATTTTTTCTCAATAGTACTCCTAAAACTCCCAAACAGAATAGTACTGAAGAAAGAATTATGAAATAATCTAAAGGGATGCTTTGTATAAATGTATCTCCCATAATCTTATAAATCTTTTTTACCGATTAATACCGCACCTACAATACCTGCCAAAATAAGGATGGAAGCAAGTTCAAACGGTAAAACATATTCATTAAACAAAAGTCTACCCAGATTTTTAGTAAGACCAACGCCTCTGTCTACGTTCTCCAAAACAATATGTTTTTCTCTTACTCCTCTGAATACTCCTAAAATACCTATCAATACAAGCCCGGCTGTAAAAACTCCAACAAATTTTAAAGTATTGTTCTTCTTACTTTCGTCTGCTTTATTAAGGTTAAGCATCATTAGAATATAAAGGAATAATACCATGATTGCTCCTGCGTATACTATAATCTGAATAATTGCAAGGAACTGCGCATTCAGAAGAATGTACATTCCGGCAATTGAAAACATCGTAACAATTAATGACAAAATAGCATACAAAGGATTTCGTGCAAACACAAAATACACGGCACTTGCCACTGCTAAAAACGCCACCAAGAAAAATAAAAACTGATCCATTATTTTACCGCATTTTTTTGTTTCTCGGATTGTCTTGCTGTGATGTCAATCCTATCATTTATTTTTTCAACCAACTTATCTTTTCCGTAGATAAAAGAACCTCGGTTTGTTTCTACGTCTACCAAACGGTCTGTAAGATAGATGGCAGATTTAGGACAAGCTTCTTCGCACATTCCACAGAAGATACATCTCAGCATATTGATTTCGTATACTGATGCATATTTCTCTTCTCTGTACAGGTCTTTTTCTTCTTTAGTTCTTTCAGCAGCAGTCATTGTAATGGCTTCTGCAGGGCATGCAACAGCACAAAGTCCGCAGGCAGTACATCGCTCTCTTCCTTCTTCATCTCTTTTAAGAACATGATGGCCTCTCCATACTTTTGCTCTTGGCTTTTGTACCTCCGGATAGGAATATACTGCAGGAGCCCCTTTTACTACGGTTCTCACAGCATGCTTGAATGTAATCCCCATACCTTTGAAAATCGCAGGTAAATAGATTTTCTCAGCAAGGGTCATTTCTTTATTAGAAACAACTTTTGATCTGTTCGTAAGTTTCATTTATTGTAATTTTTTTAGGCTGAATTTTTGTTCAGCATTAAAAATATATTCTTATCACTCTTTTAGTTCGCAAATGCTAAAATTACAGCACCTGTAATAATCAGGTTCACCAATGCCATAGGAATTAAAGTTTTCCATCCTAAATGCATCAATTGGTCATATCTAAATCTAGGAAGTGTCCATCTGATCCACATAAAGATCAGGATTCCGATCACGGTTTTAGCTAAAAATGCAACCACACTTAATATCCCTGCTGTATTCTCTCCCCAGTGCTGAGTTACCCATTCAATTCCAGGATAGTTGTAACCCCCGAAGAAAAGAACGACCATGAAAGCGTTAGAGATAAACATGTTCACGTATTCACCAAACATATACAATCCTAATTTCATAGAAGAATATTCCGTGGAATATCCTGTTACCAATTCAGATTCACACTCAGGTAAATCGAAAGGATGTCTGTTGGTTTCTGCCAAAGCAGCTACAAAGAACACTAAGAAGGCGATAGGCTGGTAGAAAATATTCCAGTTCATGCCGTCAATATGAATAAGACCCCAAAGTTTCCCTGTAGTCTGGCTTTCTGTAATTACTTTTAAGTCTAAGCTTCCTGTCATCATGATGATAGACAGCAATGCCAATCCCATCGCCAATTCGTAAGAAATCATCTGTGAAGAGGCACGGATAGCTCCTAATAATGAATATTTGTTGTTGGATGCCCAACCTCCGATCATAATACCGTATACTCCAATGGAAGCCATTCCGATAATGAAAAGTACTCCAACATCAATATTAGCTACCTGAAGATCATAAGAAATACCACCGATACTTAAACTTTTACCCCACGGAATAACAGCGCCTGTAATCAGTGAAATAAACATTACCAAAGCAGGTCCTAATACGAAAAGGAATTTTTCTGCATTGGCCGGTGTAAAGTCTTCTTTAAAGAAAAATTTTCCACCGTCTGCAAGAGGCTGCAGTAATCCGAAAGGTCCGGCTCTGTTGGGACCGATTCTGTCCTGCATAATAGAGGCAACTTTTCTTTCTGCCCAGGTAGAGTAGGCTGCTATCGTCAGCGAAAGCAGGAAAAGTGCTAATACAAGTATTAATTTAAATGTCAGTAAATCCATTTTTATTTAGATATTTAGAGGTCAGATACTAGATATCAGATGGTCTGAAGTCTGGAATCTGAAATCTGATGTCTTTTTATTTAAAATTATTTTTCGTCTTTTTCGCTGATCTCCTTAGCCATAGGATTGTCTAAAACTCTTAGCTCGTCCTGAGGTTTTTCGTAGTGATTCAATGAAATGACAGAATGTCTGTCGATATGTCTAGGACCTTCAATATTCCAGTCTTTCAATTCTTTTCTTTCAAAACGACATGTATCGCAGATGAATTCTTCCACCTCTCCCCACTGGTCTTTTCTTGCAGTAACTCTAAGAATTTCATCACCTTTCATCCATACCAATGCTTTTCCTGAACATTTATCACATTTGCACGTAGCATTCATCGGTTTTGTAAACCAAACTCTGCTTGCAAAACGAGAAGTTCTGTCTGTTAAAGCTCCTACAGGACATACATCGATAATGTTTCCAATGAAATCGTTATCTAGTGCTTTATTCAAATACGTAGAAATTTCGGCGTGGTCTCCTCTGAACAGAATTCCGTGTTCTCTGGTTTCTGTAAGCTGATTCGCAGTCAATACGCATCTTGCACACAGAATACAACGGTTCATGTTAAGCTTGATATTAGGTCCAAGATCGTCTGCTTCGTATGTATTTCTTTCAAATTCCGTTCTGGTATTCTCAACACCATGCTCATAGCCAAGATCCTGAAGACTACATTCTCCGGCCTGGTCACAAACAGGGCAATCCAGCGGGTGGTTTACCAATAAAAATTCGGTAACCGCCTTTCTACCTTCCTGAGCTTTGTCTGAAGAAAGGTTTTTTACTTCCATACCGTCCATCACATTGGTTCTGCAGCTTGCGACCAATTTAGGCATAGGGCGGGGATCTGCTTCAGATCCTTTGGAAACTTCCACCAAACAAGTTCTACATCTCCCTCCACTGGTTTCCAATTTGCTATAGTAGCACATTGCAGGAGGTACAGATTTTCCACCGATCTGTCTTGCAGCTTCCAAAATAGAAGTACCTGGCAAAACTTCAGTAGTCTGTCCGTCTATAGTTATTTTGAATTTTTTAACCTCTTCGCTCATATTCTATGCTTTTCGCTTAAAAGCTTTTAAGCTATATTTTAATTATACTTCTTTGTATTAAATGTATACCCGATTCCTCCAAGAACCTGCCCGAAAACAAAATCCTGACGAGCTTTGTCTGGTTTATTATTTAATGTAGTTTTAATATCCCACATATTAATATACCCGGCTTTTCCTTCTACTCTCAGCATCCAGTTTTTCCAGAACACTAAGTTAAGACTGGATCTGATATCGGTTCCCATACCGGCAACATGAAAACGGTCGCTTCTTTCATTTCCAAAAAGTTTAATATTACTTTTCGGAAACATTACTCCGATACCGGCTCCATAAGACCATACTAAATCTATATTTTTTTTGTGAATAAGATTTTTATATTTCTCAAGACCTAAATTTTCATAATTAAGTCCATCGGTATGTTCAAAGGTAAGGAATTGGGTGTCGGCTAAATCTACCTGGCCGTTATGTACCATTCCTGCATATTTAGGATCTGAAATTGTCCCTGAAAAATCAACCGTCTGGTTTTGTTTCATCACATATTTCATATGATCTATCCCCAATACAAGGGCTAAATTATCTTTTATAAAATATCCAACCCTGAAATTATACTGCGTTACGGTAAACCAGCTTGGATCAAAATAAACGATACCGAACTTAGTAGGTTTATCTCTTGCCTGTACATTATTCAATTGAAAATCATATCCGTTTCCGGTAAAATGAATATCAGATCTACTGAAAGCCCCTCTGTTCCAACCAAAGAAAACGAACATCTGACCTTTTTTGCTTAATGGTAAAGGTTTTTCCTTTTTTTCAGCTTTATAAGATGTGGTTTCTACTTTAACCTCCTTAAATTTAAGAGGTATATAACCAGCAGACTCTTTATAAGATAAAGTATCATTTTTATTTTTAGCTACCTGTGCAAATGCAAAATTCGACATCATTAAGCCAACTACCAATAACTTTTTCATTCTAAGCATTTTTTTCAACAGCAGGAATTGGATCTGCATAATTAGCCAGTCCATAATTTTGGGTCTGGGATAATTCAGGATTTTTCACATGCCATTCAAATTCGTCTCTAAAGTGACGAATTGCTGCTGCAACCGGCCACGCCGCTGCATCTCCTAATGGACAGATGGTGTTTCCTTCAATTTTTCTCTGGATATCCCAAAGTAAATCGATGTCTTCCATTTTTCCTTCTCCTTTTTCTATCTTTTTTAAGATCTTATGCATCCATCCCGTTCCTTCACGGCAAGGCGTACACTGTCCACAACTTTCGTGATGATAAAATCTCGCCAAAGTCATAGTATGTTCTACGATACACTGGTCTTCATCCAATACTATGAAACCTCCTGAACCCATCATTGTTCCCGTGGCAAAACCACCGTCAGCTAAGGATTCATAATTCATGTATCTTGGTTCTCCATTTACCGTTTTTAATAATAAGTTGGCAGGAACAATTGGAACTGAGCTTCCTCCGGGAATACAAGCCTTAAGCTTCTTTCCGTTAGGAATACCACCGCAGTATTCATCAGAATAGATGAATTCTTCAACTGTAATGGTCATATCAATTTCATATACCCCAGGTTTGTTGATATTTCCGCACGCAGAAATCAATTTTGTTCCTGTAGATCTTCCTACTCCGATTTTTGCATATTCAGCTCCTGTAATATCAATGATAGGAACGATAGCAGCAATAGATTCCACGTTATTTACCACGGTTGGCCTTTCCCAAAGTCCTTTTACAGCCGGGAATGGTGGTTTTAACCTTGGATTTCCTCTTTTACCTTCAAGAGATTCAAGCAATGCTGTTTCTTCACCGCAGATATAAGCTCCACCACCTCTCTGAACATAGATTTCCAAATCGTAACCTGTTCCTAAGATGTTTTTACCTAAAAATCCTGCAGCTTTAGCCTCTTCAATAGCTTCTTCCAAAATATCCGGAATCCATGAATATTCTCCACGGATATAGATGTATGAAACATTGGAACCTAAAGTGAAAGATGAAATAAGCATTCCTTCGATCAATAAATGAGGAAGAAATTCCATCAGATATCTGTCTTTGAAAGTTCCCGGTTCAGATTCATCGGCATTCACTACCAAGTGTCTTGGAACGCCTTCCGGTTTTGCCAGAAAGCTCCATTTCATTCCGGTAGGGAATCCTGCTCCACCACGTCCACGAAGTCCTGAAGCTTTTACTTCTTCAAGAATTTCATCGGGTGTCATTTTTAAGGCTTTTTCAGCTGCTCCGTATCCTCCCTGTTTACGGTAGGTCTCGAAGTAGCGAATACCTTCTATATGTGCGTCCTTAAGTAAAAGTTTTTTACTCATTTTTATTATGCTTTTAGCAGTCTGCTTTGGGTTTATGGCCTTTCGCTTCGGGCTATTTTAAGTTTGTTAAAATTTATTTTAGTCTAAAGCAACCTGTCCCTGTCTGCAAAGCTCAAGGATTTCGTCTACTTTTTCTATAGTTAAATTTTCGTGAAAGAATTTTCCTAACTGTAACATCGGCGCATATCCGCATGCACCAAGACATTCAGCAGGTTTTAAGGTAAACATACCATCTTCGGTCGTTTCTCCGTCCTTAATGTTCAGTTTGGTTCTGATGTGGTCTAGGATTTTTTCGCTTCCGCAAACCATACAAGGTCCCGTTCTGCAAACTTCCAAAACATATTTACCAACCGGTTTCATATTGAACATGGTATAAAAAGTAGCTACTTCATATACTTCAATTGGCTTAATACTTAATAATTCAGCAACATAATCCATCACAGGAACGTCTAACCATCCTCCGAATTCTTTCTGTGCCAGGTGAAGGACAGGAAGAAGAGCAGATTTTTGTCTACCTTCAGGATATCTTGCGATAATTTTATGTACCTGTTGTAAACTTTCCGGTTTAAAAGCTATTGTTTCGCTCATTTTTTTTAATGTATTATTGTACGGTGTACAATGTACTAATGACTTTTTTTATTTTTTCCACTGTAAAATCATGAATACATTTTACAATGATACTCTTTACAATTTTATGCGTCTAATTCTCCCGCAATAATATTCATACTACACATTGTAACGATAGCATCTGAAATTACAGAACCTGTAATCATTTCAGGATATGCCTGATAGTAGATGAAACAAGGTCTTCTGAAGTGAAGTCTGTATGGGGTTCTCCCTCCATCACTCACTAAATAGAATCCTAATTCTCCGTTTCCACCTTCTACCGCATGGTACACTTCTCCTTTAGGCACTTCTGTTTCTCCCATTACAATTTTGAAATGGTAGATCAACGCTTCCATTTTGTTGTAGACATCAGCCTTTTCAGGAAGATAGAAGTCAGGAACATCAGCATGGAAAGGCCCTTCAGGAAGGTTCTCGTAAGCTTGTTTGATGATTTTTAGAGATTCCCAGATTTCCTGCTGACGAACCATAAAACGGTCGTATGTATCTCCAGCAGTTCCTACAGGAATGATAAAGTCGAAATCTTCATAAGAAGAATAAGGTTGTGCCACTCTTACATCATAATCTACTCCAGCTGCACGTAAGTTAGGACCAGTAAAACCATAGCTTAAAGCTCTTTCGGCAGAGATTGCTCCCGCACCGATGGTTCTGTCCATGAAAATTCGGTTTCTTTCTAACAATTGACCAAATTCTGCAAATCTTGCTGGGAACGTTTTTAAGAAGTCCTGAATCAATTCATGACATTTCGGAGTGAAATCTCTTTCAAAACCTCCGATTCTTCCCATATTGGTAGTCATCCTTGCACCGCAGATCTGCTCATAAATATCGTAAATACGTTCTCTTTCGATAAACATATAGGTAAGCCCTGTAATAGCTCCGGCATCCATTCCTGTTACTCCGTTGCAGATCAAGTGATCTCCAATTCTTGCAAGCTCCATAAGAATCACACGCATATAGTCTACACGTTTAGGAACTTCAATTCCTAACAGTTTCTCTACCGTCATGTGCCAGCCTAAGTTGTTGATTGGCGCAGAACAGTAATTCATACGGTCTGTAAGGGTAGTGATCTGAGCGTAATTTCTTCTTTCAGAAATTTTCTCAAATGCTCTGTGGATATATCCTACCGTTTGCTCAGCGTGAAGGATTCTTTCTCCATCCATCGTTAAGACGTTTTGGAAAATCCCGTGAGTAGCAGGGTGGGTAGGTCCTAAATTGAGGGTGTATAACTGACCGTCAATCTGTTCCTTACTCTCGTATTGGTTAAGTATATTTGATAATGAGTTGTCTTTCATAATTTCAAATGCTTTAGGCTCTAGGCTTTAGGCTTTAAGCTTACTGCTTATTGCTTGTAGCGTATTGCATTATTTTTATCTTCCGAACATGCTATCGTTCTTATCTGTTCTTGTACCATCTTCAAGACGATATTCTTTCAACATTGGGTGGTATCCAAGATCTTCCATATTCAGGATAGCTCTAAGATCCGGATGACCTTTAAATTTAATTCCATAGAAATCAAAAGTTTCTCTTTCCATCCAGTTGGCTCCTGCATATAATTCGGTAAGAGAATCTACTTCAATATTTTCTCTGGACATAAAGATTTTCAGACGGATTCTGAAATTAGTCATCATATTATGCAGATGATAGACAACGCCTATTTCTTTTTCCGGAAACTCAGGGTAATGGATTCCGCAGATGTCAGTAAGAAAATTAATTTCTAATGATGAATCTTTAAGATAATGAATTACCTTTTTAATATCTTCTTTCTTAATTTCAACAGTCAGCATTCCGTAAGGTTCTGAGCTTGAAATTACAGATTCCGGAAACTCTCTTGTTATCGCCTCTAATACAAATTCGTTTGTCATCTTCCTTTTAGTTGCTTATGTTGTAAGAATCTAATAATTTCTGGTATTCAGGCATATCTCTTCTTCTGATGCTTTCGCTTTCTGCCAAAGCCTGAACCTGCATTACACCTTCGATGATTTGTTCTGGTCTTGGCGGGCATCCTGGAACATATACGTCAACCGGGATGATTTTATCAATTCCCTGTAATACAGAGTAGGTGTCAAAAATACCACCGCTGGAAGCACAAGCTCCAACAGCAACTACCCATTTTGGCTCAGCCATCTGGGTATACACTTCTTTTAGGACAGGTCCTAATTTTTTAGATATCGTTCCGCAAACCATCAGCATATCTGCCTGTCTTGGTGAGAAAGAGTTTCTTTCCATACCAAATCTTGAAGCATCATACGTGGGGTTCAGGGTAGCCATAAACTCGATACCACAACAAGAGGTTGCAAATGGTAACGGCCAAAGAGAAAATTTTCTAGCCATCCCGATTACACTGCTCAATTTCGTTGCGAAAAATCCTTCTCCTTCAAATCCTTCAGGAGCAGGTGCATCTGTTCTTATTACTGGTTTGTTATCTGACATTTTTTTTAATTTTAGATTTTGAATTATGAATTTCAGGTTAAAACTTTTGGTCGTAATGATCCAAAATTCAAAATTTATAATTCACAATTTGTTTTTATTTATCCCAATCTAGCGCACCGCGTTTCCAAACGTAGAAAAATGCTACGAAGAAAATGGCTACGAACGTAAGCACTGCAAGGAATCCTTCAAATCCGAATTCTCTGAAGTTTACAGCATAAGGATAAAAAAATACGATTTCAATATCGAAAAGTACAAACAATACCGCAGTCAGGAAGTACTTAATAGAAAACGGTGTTCTCGCATTTCCTTCTACAGGAATTCCACATTCCCAGCTCTGGTTTTTTACAGAATTTCCTTTTTTCTGTTGTGGACCTAGAAAATGTGCTCCAAGTAATGAAACCGCTACGAAAGCAACCGCAACACCGGCTTGGATAAGGATTGGAATATAACTTTCAGGTAAATTCATTTTTGCATTATTATCTCAATTTGCAAATTTAGCGAATAAAGAATAAAGCATGAAATTAATCAGGTTAAAAGTCTGATGAAATTAGGGAAAACCAATAATTTAGAATCAATAAAAATAACGCTTATTTTCGCATTTTTTTGAGGAGAGAGAAGGCCATAAATGAAATGTAGCCGAAAAGGATACTGGCATAGATGATATTAACGACCGTATTGGTCCGGTCATCCTGTATCTGAAAAAACAGATTATAAGTGATAAATCCTGCGATTAAAATAGCAAAAACAATAAGATGCGGCTTCATAAAAAATGTGGTCTAAATGTAGAGTTATATGGCGCGGAGTCCATTTTTAGTAAGGCAGTTTATGAACTTTCAGTGAAAGAAATTCATTATTTATCATTAATCATCATTGAATAGGTTCTTCTTCTTTTATGATTAACCGGGTTGTAATCCTGCCAGAGTACCTGAACGCTTTTATTTTCCTCCAACTCAGGATTGGTTTCTGCAAAATCAATTCCCATGCTTGTAAAACGCACGAAAATTTCTTTGAAGATAATGGCAGTTACGCCACGTCGCTGATATTCAGGATGAATTCCGATAAGATAGAAATTAGCACGGTCATTTTTCTTACTTGCCTGCAAAAAGTGCCACCATCCGAATGGGAATAATTTGCCCTTTGATTTCTGTAAAGCTCTTGAATAAGAAGGCATTGTGATGGCAAAAGAAACCAGTTCCTGATTTTCATCTACCACACAAATCACGTAGTTTTTATCAATAAACGGGAAGTACTTTTCTCTGTATGTCTGGATTTGCTCATCAGAAATTGGAGTATATGTTGAAAGGTGTTTATACGTTTCATCCAACAACTTAAACATGGGTTCCACGTAAGGTAAAATTTCCTCTTTTGATTTGAAATGCAGAACTTTAAGTTTGTATTTCTGAGCGATTAATCCACTGAATTTCTCTACTTTTTCAGGCAATACTTTTGGAAAATTCATTTCAAATTCTACCCACTCTTTTTCTTTGGTCAGACCTAGATTTTCAAGGTGTTTAGGGTAGTATTCATGGTTGTAAATTCCAATCATGGTGGCTAGTTTATCAAACCCCATGGTCAGCATTCCTGCTTTATCAAGATTGGTGAAGCCCATTGGCCCTTCTATTTTATCTATTTGATGTTCTTTGGCATAATCAATTGCTTTTTGAATTAAGGCAGCCGAAACTTCCTGGTCATCAATAAAATCGATCCATCCAAAACGAACTTTTGCTATGCCTAGTTCCTTTTCTTCTTTATGGTTGATCATCACGGCGATCCGTCCAGCTATCTTATTGTCTTTGAAGGCGAGATATTGTTTCGCTTCCGAATAATTCAGGGCCGGATTTTCTTTTGGATCCCAAATTTTAAATTCATCTTTAATAAAAGAAGGAACATAATAAGGGTTGTTTTTATACAGATCCATAGGAAATTTTACAAATTTCTTTAACTGATCGGCCGTTTTTACTTCAACAATGGAAACTTTAGACATGGTTTTATGACGTAATTAAAGGACAAATATAAATAATATTATGCAATACTTTGGCACAGTTTTTACATCAATATGCTTAAAAATTCAACACAAAATATAGAAGAAATAATGGGTTATTATATTATCATAATTATTTCGATGCTCGTTAGCTGGTACATATCTTCCAAGCTAAAATCGAAATTTGAATACTACTCCAATGTCCATCTAAGAAACGGACTTTCCGGTAAAGAAGTTGCTGAAAAAATGCTTAGAGATAACGGGATTAATGATGTACAGGTAATTTCTGTACCCGGTCAGTTAACGGATCATTATAACCCAGCCGATAAAACGGTCAATCTTTCCGAAGGAGTTTATATGCAGAGAAATGCAGCGGCAGCGGCAGTGGCTGCTCATGAATGTGGACACGCAGTACAGCATGCGGTAGGATATTCGATGCTTCAATTGCGGTCTAAATTGGTGCCTGTTGTTCAGATAAGCTCCAATCTTATGCAGTTTGTTATTATTGCCGGAATCGGTATTATGGCGGCAACGGCATCAGAACAAAATCCAAGAGGAAATACTTTGGTCCTGGCGATCGGAGTTATTATGTTTGCAGCGACTACACTTTTTGCATTCATCACGCTTCCTGTAGAATATGATGCGAGTAACAGGGCAATGAAATGGCTTAAAGATACCGGTACTGTAACTGCAGAAGAATTTGTAGGTGTAAAGGATAGTCTGAAATGGGCGGCCAGAACTTATGTGGTTGCAGCCATTGGTTCACTGGCTCAACTATTGTACTGGGCTTCACTTTTATTGGGAAGCCGAAGAAATTAATCAGTAAACGTAAAAGAAATATATTGCATCTCGGAGAGTTTTTCCGAGATGTTTTCTTTTTGGGCTATTTTTAAAGAAGCGGTAAGAATACAGTTTTCATCAGCATCAAAATTGAGTACTTTAGCATCAAATTTTGAAAGTAGGGTAAAAATGGTATTTTGCTGATTGAAATTAAACCGGATCTCTATTTCAGTTTCCAATTCTTTAGTAATGATATTCGCTTCTTCTAATGTTATTTTTGAAGATTCTTTATAAGCTTTAACTAATCCGGATACGCCTAGTTTGGTTCCCCCATAATATCGAACAACAATCACCAGCACATTGGTAATTTCATGAGCTAATAATTGGTTGTAAATAGGAAGTCCGGCACTTCCGGAAGGCTCCCCATCATCATTGGCGCGATAATTTTCGCCCTGAAGGCCCATTCTGAATGCGTAACAATGATGGGTTGCTTTAGGATGTTCTGTTCTTACTTTTTCCAATGCGTCTTTTAGCTCCCTTTCATTATTGACTGGATAAGCGAATCCAATGAATTTGCTTCCTTTTTCCTTTAATAAGATATCTTGTATGGGTTTCTCTATAGTTTTGTATTCGAACGTCATTGTAGCCTTCTTTATAACCATTTAATTAATACGATATACCGGTTTGGTGGAAATTTATATATTTGAATACGGTATTATCAAGGAAGGTTTTTCGATCCTCTGCATCATTTTTGAATACAGGAGCTTTTGTTCCGTTTTCCAGCTGCAGACCTTCATTTTTAATAACAAATGCTTCATCCCAAAGATTAGCGTTGATAAACTGTTGCAACGTGAAACTTCCGCCTTCTATAATGATAGACTGTATTTGCTCTTTATATAAAACATTCATTAAATCCTTCAGAAAATTTTCTTTTTCTACTTTGATAAACTTAATGTTGTTTTCCGATCCTTCTTTCATATTGTTGATCACTAAAGTTGGTGCTTCATCATTATAGATCTTAGAATTGTTTGGAACTTTTAGATCAAAATCAATAAGAACTCTTACGGGGTTTGTTCCTTCAGCGTTTCTAACGGTCAAACTGGGATTATCATTTAAAGCGGTTTGTGTTCCCACCAAAATAGCATGTTCATCAGCTCTTAACTGATGTACCCATTGATTGACCAGCGGGTTTGAAATAGAGTAGGGTTTATAGTCTTTATCTAAAAACCCGTCGCCTGATTCTGCCCATTTCAGAATGATGTACGGCCTTTTCTTTTCGTGATAGGTGAAAAACCGTTTATTCAGTTCAATACATTCTTTTTCCAATACTCCCGAAACAACTTCAATTCCGGCATCCTGAATAATTTTTTTCCCTTTTCCATTGACTTTGTCATGAGAATCCATGGCGCCAATCACTACTTTTTTGAATCCCAGCTCTTTGATTTTTAATGCGCAAGGTGGGGTTTTCCCATAGTGGGCACAAGGTTCCAGTGAAACATAGATGGTAGATTCCGGGATCAGTTCTTTATTTTTAACGGAATTAATGGCGTTGATTTCAGCATGATTTTCTCCTGCTTTATGATGATAGCCTTCTCCTATTATTTTTCCGTTATGCACAATAACGCTTCCAACC
The DNA here is from genome assembly GCF_046535275.1 of Chryseobacterium sp. SIMBA_029. Lineage (NCBI taxonomy): Bacteria > Pseudomonadati > Bacteroidota > Flavobacteriia > Flavobacteriales > Weeksellaceae > Chryseobacterium > Chryseobacterium sp. SIMBA_029. The sequence continues at coordinate 194,416 of NZ_JAWRXA010000009.1, read as the reverse complement.
AAAGGATTTGGATAGGTTTTTCCCAAAGCTTTTTGAGCCAGCTCGATGCATCTTTTTATGTATAATTCGTCCTGCATAATGGTCATGAAAAAGGCGAAGACAAATTTCTTTGCTTCGCCTTTTTTTAATATTGTAATAAAATTTATTCTCCAGCGATGATGCTGTGAAGATTTTGTCTTAACGTGTCAAGATGAGATCTTTTCTCATCAATAGTATTGAACGTATCTCTTAACAGAGGATTATCTTTCGATGGATTTTTAAAGAACGCAAGATTGGTTTCCAATTTTGTGATCTCAGCTTCCAGGTCAGAAATCTGGCTCTTGATTTTTCTTGCCTTGTCTGTAAGTTGATTTTCAGATAAGCCTTCTTCTTTAAGTTCAAGTTCATTGATCTTATTCAATTTCAACTTTTCTCTTAGGGTTCTGTTGAATTCTGTATTGATCGATATTTTATCTCTTGGAACTTTTCCAATGTTGTTCCATGCTGTTTTTACAGCTTCAATTTTTTCAATACTTCCTTCTTCATTGGTTACTGTCTTCAGTTCATCAAGCAAGTCTTTTTTCTGCTTGTAGTTTTCTTTCCAGTTATCGGTGGAAGTATTGCTTTTCTCTCTGTAATTGTTGAAAAAAGTGTTACATGCATCACGGAATTCATCCCAGATCTTATTGGTCATGCTTTTTGGAACGTGTCCAACCTTTTTCCAGTCTTCCTGTAGTTTTTTGAACAACGGAACGGTAATTTCCCACTCTTCATTGTTCATATTGTCTTTCGCAGTCTGGATAAGTTTTAATTTCTCTTCCAAATTAGCCTGCTGAGAACCTTTTAAAGATTTATAGTAATTATTTTTTGTAGTATTGAAAGCTCTGAGTGTTGTTTTGAAATCATTCCAGTTTTGGTTGGATAGTTTTCTTGGAACGCTTCCGGTCTTTAAGAATTCAGAACGCAGATCTTCCACTCTTTTTATCGAGTTTTGCCAATAATTATGGTTAGGTGTTTCGGAAGGTTCAGAAAGTTTCTTTATTTCTGCAATAATCTGATTTTTCTTTTCAAGACTGTCATTTTGTTCTGTTTCTATAGCTGCAGAAAGTTCAGATTTTCTTTCGTGAATTTTATTGGAGATTTCTTTGAATTCTTCCCATGTTTTTTCACGGAATTCTTCTGCTACAGGTTCTGCTTCTTCTTTCCAAAGTTTGTGAAGATATTGCAGTTCATTCAATGCCTTTTGAATCACAGGTTCATTTTGAAGTTCCTGTGCACGGGCAATGATGTGTTGTCTTTTTTCAAGGTTATGGCTGTATTCCTGCTCCAGAAATTCTTTATTTAAGTCCAGCATTTGATAAAACTGATTCAAATGGTGGAAATAATTATTGTTAAGGATTTTAAATTCAGATTTAGCAACCTGTCCTGCATTGGACCAGTCTTCTTTGATCTCACGGATCGATTTAAAAAGATTGATGCCCGGTTCAGAATTGGTGTATAGATTTTTAAGCCTTTCGATGATTCCCTGTCTGTGATCCAGGTTTTTCTTTTGCTCTTCTTCCTGACCTTTTTGGTAGGTATCATGTTTTTCTCTGAAGATATTGACTAAAGCAGAGAATCTTGTTTGTGCAGGATGTTCGTAGCTAAAGTTTTCAGGAGCATTGCCTGCTTCGGCGTACTCATGTTTTTTATCTTCCACTTCATCATGAATGTAATGACTTGCTTTTTCTTTGAGTTGATTGAATGTTTTGAAATTTTCACCGGCATTATCCGTGTTGATAATTTTTTCCATTTCTTTCAAAGCATCGGCTAAAGTGATATCTGCTTCTACATGCTCTTCTTCAAGGTGTTCTGCTTCATTGTCGTGTGTTGTTACATCATGAACAGTAGTGTTTTCTGATGTTTCTTCTTGAGATACTTCGTTAGAATTTTTCATTTCTTCGTTTTCAGAAAGATTGTTTTCTGTAGTCATAGCAAGTCTTTTATGTGAGTGGCGTTAATATAGCTTAAAAGGCAATTAAAGTACTAATTTATGTTATTTTTTTTGAAAGTTCCAAATTTCCCAAGCTTTTTCTGCTTGCTGTTCCAGCATGTAATAGCCGTTTACTGTTTTTGCTCCTTTTTCAGAAGCATTAATAATGAACTGTGTATAGTTAGGGTTGTATATCAAATCGATAATCAGGTGTTCCGGCGTAAGTCCATTAAAAGGAAAATTCAGACAATCCTCTATATTGGGGAAAGTTCCTACTGGTGTACACTGGACGATGATTTTGTGATTTTGTACGGTTTCTTTATCCAGGTTTTCGAAATTGATTTCAGAATTTCTTGAAACGATTTTGGAAGAAATTCCATTTTTATCCAGAACGTATTGTACTGCTTTTGCGGCGCCACCACTGCCTAGAATTAAAGCTGTATCCTGATGATTTTTTTTGTGGAGCAGCAAGGTTTTTTCAAATCCGAAAGCGTCTGTATTATATCCTGTTTTTTTACCGTTTTGGATGAGTACACAGTTTACGGCACCTATTTTTTTAGCTTCGTCACTTAATTCATCCAGATAATCAATGATTTTTTCTTTAAACGGAATGGTAACGTTGAAGCCTAAAAGGTCCGGATTGGAAAACAGCTGTTCAACTTCATGAATCTCACTGAGATCAAAAATATCATATGAAAAGCCTTTCAGCATTAACTTTTGAAACTTGTCTTCGAAGAACTTCTTAGAAAAAGAATAGGAAATATTCTTTCCTATCAAGCCTAATTTTTTATTGGAATCCATACTATCAAAAATAAAAAAAAGACCGAACAAATCGGTCTTTCTTTATAAATATTTTTTAACAATTATTCTACAATGAATTTTGTAGAGAAACTGTCTGTTTTAAGGATGTAGTTTCCTTTAGTAAGTCCTTTAAGATTGATCTTGTTAGAAGTTTTGAAAGGATTCACAATCACGTCGATTAATTTTCCTGAGAAATCATAAATTTCTGCTTTTGAAATTTTGCTTAGGTTTTCACCCTTTACAAAAAGTTCATTGTTTTTTACCGGGTTAGGGTAGATGGCAAAAGCAGATTTATTTTTATTGATTTCTGAAGTTCCTAATGAAGAGAAACATGTCCAACTAAGGTCATCCAAAGCAGGTCTATCTGTGGTAGATGAATTGGTTAATTTCAAGACAAAATCTCCACTTACATTAATATTGTTGATTGTCGTTGTAGTTATTGCAGCGCTGTAAGGAATTGTTCCTACATTAACATTATTGATAAGAACATTAATAGTCCCAGGATCTCCTGAGAATTTTAACTGAGTGGTTAAAGTTAAGCTCTGAATTCCACCGGAAATAGTTGAACTTGTTAAGGTGCCATTTCTTATGGTAATTGCTTTACCTGTGATCGTCTGGTCGATTCTTGCATCAGTTGCCGTCCAAGTTATATTGTTATTTGTCCATATTCTTGTATCATAGGCTGGATTTGTAGAAGTAGGGATGTTAGAGAAATTCTCTGTTCCACAGCTTGTATTTCCACCTGACTGTCCTGCTAAAGTAGTTTCCGATGCAATATTACTTTGCGGGGATGCATTTCCAAATGCATCTTTAGCAATAATATAGAAATTATAGGTAGTAGATGAAGATAATCCTGTAACAATAGCTGTTGTTCCGGTAACGGTAGCTTTTAGAGTACCATTTGCATATATATCATATGCTGCTACTCCAATATTGTCTGTAGCTGCAGTCCAGCTTAAAGCAATAGAGTTTGAAGTTGGGTTATTGGCTACTAAATTGGTCGCTGCGGTTGGTGCTTCATTATCAATAACCGGTGCTCCCCAAATCAGGTTAGCATACGAAGGATTATCAATAAATGGGTTTCTGTTTCCCTGGTAAGCAAAAGAAGCATTATTTCTGCGAATTTCAGCAGGAGAAACAGGATCTAAAGTATTCCATTCCAGCAACTGGTTCAGTTCCCAAGGTTGAAGCCCCGGAAAAGCAGTTGAGCCAAGCATGTTTCCTGAGCTAAATCCTGAAAGGTTAGATTGATATCTCGTTACAAAATAGAAAATCATTCTGGCAACATCTCCTTTGAAACCATCGTTGGGTTCAAATACAATTCCTGAATATCCGGGTGATGCAGAAGGTCCTAATTTAGAACTGTTTAAAGAGGTGAAAGTGGGTACTGATACCTTTCCAAATGGATAATTAGATCTCATTCCATTTACTTTTCCGTCTGTAGCACGGATAAAGTTGATGTCGGATTTCATAGGTAAAGCTTCATTGAAAAGACTTTGCGGAACGATATGTTCTCTGTTGTAGCAGCCTCCTTCACCTGAATATTGACCACACTGGTTGGTGCCAAGGGTGAAGTTATAAGGATCTGGACCGTTAGGCTTCTCAGAATAAATATCTAAGATCGTCCCATCATTTTCATAGTCATAATCCCTGTCCGTTGTTGCATATCCAGTCCAAAGTTGGTCATAGGTTTTAGCCTGATGCCCGTTGGTGATAATTGCACTTAGCTCGGTTTTAAGGTCAGGACCCGTTAAACCAGCTGCGGTACTGTAGTAATTGGCCGGAGCCTGTGCTGATGCATTAAAAAATGCAATATTCAGCAAAATAAAGGATAAAATTCGTTTCATTTCCATAAATTGGGCCGTAAAGGTACAAAAAAATGAAAATGAAGTGTATTAATTTTTGGTAATATAGTCTTTGCTTATTTTAGAAAAGAACCATGAAATGGCGACCCCAAACAATGATGCTGTACAGGCTACGATCAGGTAATTCTGACCTACTATTTTCACAGGGAAAGGCAGTACATCATTGGCTCTGAAGAATTCTGTGTATAGCTGGAAGTAGCAGAGTGCCGTTCCCAGAATTAATCCTGTAATCACTCCTGAAATAACGATCAGGATACCGGTGTAAAAATATATTTTCCTTAGATGACTTAAAGGAAGTCCCAGAGAAATCAAAGATTTTGCCTGTTCTTTTTTGTCGAGCTGTAAAATAATGATAGCTCCTGCAAGGTTAAAAGTCGTAATGAAGATCACCAGTGCAAAAATCAGGTAGATGAACATTTTCTCGGTGTTGATCATCTTCCAGAAGGCTGCATTTTCTTCTTCCTTCGTTTTAATCTGAATTGTTTTTCCAAGAGAAGAAAGAAGGTTTTGCTTGACCATATCAGCATTTTCTGGATTTTTTAATTTAATAACAATCTGATAAGCTGATTTTTTGGGAAGGCTAAGAAGTTCTTCAGCCAGTTCAATAGGAGAAATAATATAATTGTCCAATTGATCTTTGCCAGGAAAAACTCCAGTTACGAGAATATCTCTTTTATTGTAAATGTCCTCTTCTTTATTGATGATTCCCGTGCCGGGCTTGGGCATGAAAATAGTGGCGTAATGGTTGGATGAATCAATGGGAATAGACAACCTGTTGTCCAGATTATTTTCCATTAATACTTCATTGGAGTATTTAAAGCTTGGATAGACTCCAAAAAATACATCCTTGTTGATGGGATTTACCTTGGTATATGCAGAATCAACGCCTCTTAGATAAGCGATATCTCCCTTTCCATTAAAATTGATGTATACTTTTTCTTCAATAACCCTGGAAAAGCTGATGATTTCTTTATTAGCTTTTAAGACCTCAGTAACTTTGCTGAGATCTTTGATTGTTTTCCCAGTCGCATTCTTAAGGGTAAGGTCTGCATGAAGATTGGAGATCAGATCTTTATTCAGGTTTTCAAGTCCTGAAAAAACTGAAATGATGACGAACATTGCCGCTACAGCTACCGTCATGGCTCCTACTGCCAGCCATGTAATGAACGTGACAGCAGTACTGCCTTTTTTTGCTAAAAGGTATCGGGATGCTATGTAAAATGCAATATTCTTCAAGATCTTATAAAACCGGATTGTCGCCTTCGCCTCTTAATTCTTTTTCTAATTTCTCCACATCATCCAGAGCGGTATCTAAGTAGAAATTAATTTGAGGGATGATACGAACTTGTTTCCCCATTTTCTGACCGATGAAATTTCTGTATTGTGCTTTGTTTTCTTCAATTTCCTTCATGACTGCGGAACGGAATTCCTGAGGGAAGATGCTTAAATAAATTTTAGCAATTCCTAAATCCGGAGTTACTTTTACATCCGAAACGGATACTAAAATACTCTGCTTGCTTTCTGAAGCTTGTTTTCGGAAAAGCTCTGCGAAGTCTTCCTGAATAATCTGTGCTACTTTTCTTTGTCTGTTACTTTCCATAATTTCTGCAAATTTAGTACTTTTGTTTGAATTGATACTTTGAAATGTGGCTCCGGTATCAAATTTACGATTAATTATATGTATTATTATTTATGAAGCTAGAACATATCGGTATTGCCGTACAATCTTTAGGAATTTCTGATGAACTTTTCACTAAACTTTTAGGAAAGGAATCTTACAAGAAAGAAACTGTGGAAAGAGAAGGAGTAGTGACCTCTTTTTATGAAACAGGTGAGAGTAAGATTGAACTGCTGGAAGCGAGCAATCCTGAAAGTCCGATCTCAAAATTTATAGGAAAAAAGGGCGAAGGCATCCATCATCTGGCTTTTGGTGTTGAGAATATCCTTGCGGAGGTGGAAAGATTAAAAAAAGAAGGGTTTCAGTTTATTTCTGAAGAACCGAAAGAAGGTGCTGATAACAAATTAGTTGTATTCCTTCACCCTAAATCTACTAATGGGGTACTGGTAGAACTTTGTCAAGAAAAGCAATAAAAAGTTTTGTAGTGAAAGAAATTTTACTATTTTTGCAAACACAAAATTTAACCAAGTTTTGAGGTCCTATAGCTCAGTTGGTTAGAGCACCTGACTCATAATCAGGTGGTCCCTGGTTCGAGCCCAGGTGGGACCACTTTTAAAATCAAGCACTTACAGATTTGTAGGTGCTTTTTTTATTTTTACCTGCAACAATACTGCAACATTTTATTATTTTTGAATTATGTCAGTAAGTTATGTTTTCAAAATATTTAGCGATGGTTCATATTTAAATGAATCAAGTAATTTAATATCTGTTGAATTAGATTCAAAAGATTTTAATGAAACATGGGATTTTTTGAAAACCTCAAATATAGCACAAGTGTCCATCTCAAGTAGAACTTTAATCTTATTGAAATCTCTTATTTCTAAATTTGATATATCAAGGTTTGAGACACTTTTATTAAATATCGGTGTTAATTTACAGAATGCATTTATACTATTCCAAGATTCCTTTAATGATATTATTTTAGATGATTTTAAAAAAGAAGATAATGAATACAGAAACTTGCTAAATATTATAGAAGAATACTTTTTTAATAGCAGTAATGAACTCAATTCAATTTCATTTAATTTTAATAAAAAAAACTTTCCGATTTCTCCATTTAAAAATCAGACAGTTCTTACAGATATAATGAATGGTATTACAAAACATCTGGACATTAATGTCGAAAATTTTCATAGCAGAAAAAAACAAATCTTAGAAGATACCATTCAAATAAAAAAGGGTAAAGGTGATGAGTTTATAAGAATAAGATTAGTTCAAGAACTATTTAAATTTTTCAAAACTGAAAAGCCGCAATTTTCTGATTATTATATTCTTCAATTCATAGGCTGTTTTCTTCATGTCTGCCAAATTCCATATAATTCTACTATTACAGAAATTCAGATAGACTCTATTGAGGAAGAAATTAATTCAATAGATGTTAATCTTATGAGACTTTACATTGATAGACCTAAAAGTATCTTCACCAAATAGTTGAATTTCAATAACAACAGAAATTATTCAAATTTCATTTTTTTCTGCAACTATTTTTAGTTTTTGCATAATAGACCTTTGTCTCGAAAATAGAAGTCTAAATTGAATGACGTCAAGACTTCATAAAGCAATTATTATGTTAAAACAGAAATTAAAAGAAGGATATCCTATGTTACCAACATTTGTTGGAAAGGATATTTTAAGCTTCAAGGAAGCTATCCAATATCTTGATTTATCAGAAAGTTCACTGTATAAATTAACATCTGAATTGAAAATTTCATTTTCCAAACCTAATGGCGGAAAGTTATATTTCGAGAAAGCTGAGTTAGACAATTGGATGATTCAAAATAAAAGCAAAAGTGTAGTGGAAGTAGAAAATGAAATCTTAGAAAAATCAATAAAAAATGGAAGAAGTAAAATATAATAACGGGATAGTAAATGAAATGATTGATGACAAAGTATATCAATTATTGCCTTCTGTCTTAAAAAATCTAACAGATAATTTTGAAGAGAGAGAAAGAGATATTGTATTGACATCATCTTTAACAGCGTTAAGTGTTTGTTTACCTAATATTTTTGGACAATACGATAGTGATAAAGTTTATCCGAATCTTTACTCAATGATTATTGCACCAGCTGCATCAGGTAAGGGAGTAATGAATAAATCAAGAATTTTAGTTAATAAGATTCACATTAGATTGTTAGAATTAAGTAGACAGAAGCAGCACCAATGTAAAGATGAAAAGAAAAAAGGAAAAGATAGAGACTTTGAGAATTGTCCATCTCCCGAAATCAAGATTCTACCAGCTAATATTTCAACTGCAGAAATGTATTCGTATTTGTCAAGATCTGAAAATGGTTTAATAATGATAGAATCTGAAGCTGATACTATGAGTATTATGCTGAACAATGATTGGAGCAATTATTCTGATGTGCTACGTAAAGCTTTTCATCATGAACCACTATCAATTAGCAGAAAATTAGAAAATATTTTTGTAGATATTAAAGAACCTAAATTATCGCTGCTTTTAAGTGGGACACCTCAGCAGCTGAAAAGTTTAATAAAGTCTAAAGAAAATGGATTGTTTTCCAGATTTATTGTTTATTCTTTTGATGAGGTTTCTGAATTTAAAACCGATCTATTTTCAAAGAAGATAGCTGACATTAATTCCATCTTTGAAAAAGAGGGCTTAAAAATTTACGATTATTATGGAAAGTTAAAAGAATTAAATTCTGAAATTGAATTTTCTTTTACACACTTGCAAAATAAAACTTTTATAAAAGAATTTGAGATTTTACATGAAAAAATTATCAATGAACATTCTCATTCATTTTTATCTAATCTGCGCAGGCATGGAATAATATGTTTTAGAATTGCAATGATTTTATCTGCGTTAAGAAGTGTAAACAATATTATGGAAGATCAAAAATTAATCTGTAAAAATATTGATTTTGTACTGGCTTTAAGAATAACTAAGAAATTATTGAAACATTCCTTAGTGACTTTTAATTCATTTGATGATTCCTTTTTATCAGAAAATGATGAGCAGTTTTTATTTTCTTTGCCATCAACTTTTTCAAGAGCAGAAGCAATACAAAAAGGTGAAACTTTAGGTATTCCAAAAAGAACAGTTGATGATAAATTAAGCCAATGGAAAAAAAAGAAAATAATTATTCCGGTCAAACATGGTGAATATCGCAGAGATAGAAAGATGGTGTAAACCTGCAATTATTGCAGTTTCTGCAATTTAATTTAACTGCCCAGCTTCTTGGGCAGTTTTCCTAAACTTTAAAATTAAAATAGATGAATACAAGTATTAAAATAGTGCTTGACAGTAGACCTATGTCCAATGGTCAATACTCTGTTTATTTACAAATCATAAAAGCACGTCAAAGAAAAAAAATAAATATTGGTTTAAAATGCTATAGAGCAAATTTTGAAAATGAACAGTTTCTTAAAGGACATCAAAATTACAAAGCTGAAAATAAGATTCTTAATAAAATTAAAGTCAAAGCTGAAGATATAGTTAGAGATTTTCAGTTGGATGATAAAGATTTTTCTCTCGAGGAATTTGAAGATAAATTTAGAGGAAAACAAATAAATAGAAAATTAGTAATTCCTTTTTTTGATGAAATTATTGATGAACTAACTACAGCTCATAGGCTTGGTAATGCAAGGGCTTATAGCGAAACTAAAAATGCACTTTTAAAGTTTTCTAATGATAAGATTAAATTTACTGATATAACCCCTGAGTTCTTAGAAAAATTTGAAGTTGATATGAGGTCAAGAGGGAATGTAGATGGCGGTATTGCCTTTAAAATGAGGGAATTAAGGTCGTTGATTAATAAAGCAATTCAAAGGAAAATAATGTCAAAAGAAGATTATCCATTTGATGAATATTTGATTTCAAAACTAAAAACAAAAACTAAAAAAAGAGCATTGACAGAAGAGGATTTTAGAAAATTTAAAAATGTGGACTTGTCTGAGAGACCTGAATTGTTGGAAGCTTATCATTATTTTATGTTTTCATTTTATACACGAGGGATGAATTTTGTTGATATGATGAAGCTGAAAAAATCTGATATTAAAAATAATAGAATCATTTATACTCGTTCAAAAACAAAAGGAGATTTTAGTTTAGAATTGAATAATAAAGCAAAGGATATTATTAATTACTATAGTAATAGAAATAAATCAGAGTATGTATTTCCCATTTTGCTCCACAATGAAATGACACCTTTGCAGATTGAAAATAGAAAGCATAAGATACTTTCAAGATTCAACAATAAGCTTAGGGAGATAGCTAAGATAGCTAAAATTGAAACTCATTTAACTTCTTACGTTGCAAGACATAGTTTTGCAACAATTATGAAGAATAGGGGAGCAAGTACAGATATAATTTCTGAATTGATGGGACATAGCAATGTTCAGGTTACAATGACTTATCTGAAAGAGTTTGGCAGTGATGTGTTAGATGATGCTGTAAAAACATTAAATGATTTATAATCTTAACTATTAAAAGTCGGAGGAAAGGTTAGGCAAATTTGCTTAACCTTTTTTCATTTTAAATATTAATCATTAAACAAAAAATATTATGCAATTAAGACAAAGCGAAAGAAAGAGAGCCAAAATCAAAATGGCTCTTCAAGGTGCATCTGGAACAGGAAAAACTTATTCTTCTTTGCTCATAGCACAAGGATTGACAAATGGTGATTTGTCAAAAGTAGCTATAATTGATACAGAAAATGGAAGTGCTGATTTATATGCACATTTGGGTAACTACAATGTTCTAACAATGACACCACCATTCACACCTGAGAATTATATAAAAGCTATTGAAGTTTGTGAAAATGCGGGAATGGAAGTCATTATTATAGATTCCATTTCTCATGAATGGGATGAACTGTTGGATTTTCATTCCAAATTGGCAGGAAACAGCTTTACTAACTGGGCAAAGGTTACACCGAGACAGAAAGCCTTTGTAGATAAAATTCTTCAAGCTAATGCTCATATTATTGCCACTATGAGAACTAAGCAGGATTATGTATTAAATCAAAAGGATGGTAAATACATTCCTGAAAAAGTAGGTTTGAAATCAGTTCAAAGAGATGGATTGGATTATGAATTTACTTTGGTTTTTGATATTGATATAAAACATTTTGCTGTATCAAGTAAAGATAGAACTGGCTTATTCATGGGGAAACCTGAATTTCAGATAAGTGAATTGACAGGAAAATTGATTTTAGATTGGTGTAATAGTGGCGTACCTGGAAATCAAAATATTCTTAATGAACAGCAGGTAATTCAACAAATTCAGTATTGTAATAATATAGCTGAATTACTGGCTTTGTACAAGCAATATCCTGAATATCAAGAGAACCTTAAGCCTCATTATGAAGAGAAAAAAAGTCTTTTAATACAATTATCCAATCCTAAAAATTATTCAATCAATGGAAACAGTAAGACACATTAAGCCTGCCACGTTAGAGCAGGCTTTTGATTTAAGACCAATCAACGATGCAATAATTGAAAAGTTACCTGGAGATAATAAATATATTCCAACTCCAGGTAAGGAAAAAATTTACTTGAATTCTTTACAAAGCCAAAATGAATATGTTCACAAACCTTTCATAGAAGCTAATACACAGGAAATTAATTTACAACATTTAAAAAATGAATGCATCATACCTGTATTCAGCAAGGATAACGAAAAGACTATTAGTCACCAGGAGTTTATAGAAATCTCTCAAAACTGCATTGCTAATGTATTTCCTAACCATTCTATAAGTGAACCTGAAATAAGGGTTTCTCATCAAATCAAAGGTAGAACTCCAGGTGCTATTTATAAGAATGTAAAGGATTTGTTAGACCATGAGAAAACCATCTATTATGAAAGGATGGCTTTTATTGTTAAAATACCAGCCATTACAGATGTTATTAACGGTAATGAACTGTCATTAACAATTGGCGGAGTTAGAGCATATAATCAGGAGAATCTGTACAATAAGAAGACTTTTGAAAAGTTCAAATTTTTTGTTGGTTTTCAGAATAAAGTATGCTGTAATCTTTGTGTATGGAGTGATGGGTTTGTTGATGATTTAAAAGTGAGTTCTTATGAAGAATTACAATCTAAACTATTCCAGGTACTTAACAATTATAATGCAGAGAAACAGTTATCCGAAATGAAACAATTTGCTGATTACTCATTAACTGAACATCAATTTGCTCAATTATTAGGTAGAACCAGACTGTATCAGCATTTACCTAAAAAAGATAAGTTAAAGATACCATTGCTTCAATTTAATGATGGTCATATTAATACCATTACTAAAGATTATTATGAAGATCAAAGTTTCTGTAGAGATATTGCTGGGGATATAAACCTATGGAATCTCTACAATCTCTTTACACAAGCCAATAAGAGTAGTTATATAGATACTTTCTTAGATAGAAATTTGAATGCTTTTGACTTTACTAAAGGTATTCTACAAAGTCTCAATGGTAATTCTGATTATCATTGGTTTTTGAGTTAGAGATACTGTCCTACAGAAATGTAGGGCAGAATTTCCTAATAATTTGTAATTTGCAAAAAAACTATAACTTGTGATAAAAGCAATTTTAAACAAAATAAATGAGAATTACATTTCCCTTAAAAATCAGATGATAGAAATTTATTTTAATGCTCTGTCAAAAGCAATTTTTAGTTTGGGAAAAAGAAAAAACAAAATTCTAACTAAAAATAATCCTAATTACAATCATTTAGAAGATCTTACACCATTCATTGTTAAAGAAGATGAAGATAATTATAACCTAAAAACTTATTTAGAGTCTATAAGATGGGGAATCTTAAATCAAAATGTGAAAAATATTGCAATTTCTGGCTCCTTTGGTACAGGAAAAAGTACAATTCTTAACCTATTTAAAAAAAATAATCCAGAGCTTAAAACATTAGATATTAGTCTTGGAAAGTTTGAGAAAAATGAACAAAAGGAGATTGATATTGAGACAAGTATTGTTCAACAAATTTTGTACTTTGAGAAGAAGAGGAATTTGAAGGATTCAAGATTTGAACGTATTAATAATGATAGATTTGTTTTATTAAAAGCTTTTTTATTCATTATTTGGATCTATTCAATACTATATATTTTCTTCGATAAAATATATAATAAATTAATTTTAACTGATAAGATAGAATTTTCTTATTATCATTTATTAGTAAAAATAATCTTTTTAGTAGGATTCTTTCTCATACTAAAGAAGTTGTTTAGACAAATTTTTAAACTAAAAATCAATAAAATAAGTTTTAGTGACGCAGAATTTGTACCGAAAGAACATAATGATATTTCGATAATTAATAAACATATTGATGAGTTAATATATTTTTTTGAAAAGACTAAAACACAAGTTGTTTTTATAGAAGATATCGATAGATTTGAATCTGCTGCAGAAACTTTTATAAAATTGAGAGAGTTAAATATACTTATAAATAATTCAAAGGATATTCTCCAAAAGGTAACTTTTGTTTATGCTGTGAAAGACGAGCTATTTAGTAGAAATGATGAAAAAACAAAATTTTTTGATCTAATAATTCCGATTATACCAATAATCGATTATAGTAATTCAAGTACACAATTTATTAAAAGGCTCAAAAAGGATTTTATCGAAAATAAAGTTATTTCTGAAGATATTATCTATGATATAGCTCCGTATATAAATGATATGAGAAGTCTTATCAATATTATAAATGAGTTCAGGACATACTATAAAATTAAAGTTAACGAGAATTCTGAAATCAATGGAAATAGCTTATTTTCATTATTAGTCTTAAAAAATATATACCCGAATGAATTTAAATGTTTGCAAAACAAACAGGGAATAGTTTACTCAATTTTTCAGAATAAAAATGAATTTTATTCTGATCTGAAAACAAGTTTAGAAAATAAGATTAGTGAACTGAAAATTGAAAATAAAGCAATACTTAACGAACAGCAAGATGATATTCAAGAATTACGCAGGCTATATTTATATGAGATATTACTTTTAAGTAAAAATGCAAATACTTATTACTTAGGTGACTCTCAGATTGAGTTTAAAGATTTACTTACTACAGATAGTTTTGATAAAATGGTTGAGCTTGATGGTATATCGCATTTTTATGTAAAGAAAAATTATATCAAATTTAGTGAAATAGAAAAAGTAGTATCACCAATATCTTATAAAGAAAGAAAAAAAGTAATAATAAATAAATCTAATGGTAAATTTAAAAATAATGAAATTACTGTAAATAAGACTCAAGTTGAAATAAATAATTTGAGAAACTCATCTATCTTTCAATTGTTTGAAAAATCTGAAAGGGTTAAAATTGATAATTATTTTGATGATATCTTTAATAGTTATAAAAAGTTGAATATTGAACAGAAGACACCATTAGAAACTGATTCTGTAGAAGAGGAATTTTCAAATGAAATTGAAGTTAAAGAAATGGCATTAAAGGAAATTAGTGATGAAGAGATTAACCTGCATTATAGCCTTCTAAAGGTTTTAATAACGAATAAATATGTTGATGAAAATTACTCGACTTATATTTCGTTGTTTTATCCTGAATCAATAAGTGAAAAAGACAATAACTTAAAATTAAGAATTATTCAGGATGGAATAACTGACTTCAATGAAAGCATTGATAAAATAAAGAATTTTATTTCTGAATTAGGTGGTAACAATTTTAAAAAGGAATCCGTACTAAATTTCTATATTCTTGATTACCTACTTATTAATTATAGAAACAATGAAAATATCTCAAGCAAGCTTGATGAGTTTATTGTTGTATTAAGTAGTGAAAAAGATAAATCTGTTCAATTTATCGAAAAATATATTGAGTTTTCCGATTTAAATGGAACAATTATAGAATTTGTAAGAAAAATATCAATATGGGAAGGATTTTGGAATTTAATATATAGTAGAGAAGAATTCACTCTTGAAAAGAAAAGAAGAGTTTTAGATATTATAATGAAATATTTTGATATTGAAACAATCAAACTTCTTAATAAGGAGAAGAAAATAAACGCCTTTCTGAATAACTATGATGATTTTTTACTGAATAATTTTGAAAAAGAAACTAAGGAAAAATTAATTGACAAATTAAAAGTCTTAGGTGTCAAATTCAATAAAATAAAATATGGAGATATTATTTTCGAAATAGTCATGAAAGTAATTGAATATAACCTATATAAAATAAATATAAGTAATATAAACCTCTTCTTAGAAAAAGTAAATTCTCAAAATATTGATTTGGATTATAAAACAGCAAACTATTCTTATCTATTACAATCAAGCGTTACATACTTAAAACAAAATATTAATAATAATATAAATGAATATGTCGAGCAGGTTTTATTGAAACTTGAAAATAACACAGAAGAAGAAATTAATGTCGTTGTAAGTTTAATTAACAATTCTAATGTTAAACCTGAAAATGTTGATTTATTGATAGAAAAATTAAACTTTAAACTCTCAAATATCTCAGAAATAGAAAATAGTAAATTTTGGTCTACTTTAATGATCGAGGAAAAGATAGAACCAAGTTGGAAAAATGTTTTACTGTACTATAAATCTAAATCTGAAGAAATCGATGATGTTCTTATTGACTTTTTAAATTTCAAACCTAATTTTGAAATGCTAAGTGATAATTGTATTGATCATTTTTTAAATGAAGAGGAGGAGATTGGATCTGATACTATCGAAAGATTTAATATTTCTCTGGTAAATTCTACGATATCTGAAGAGGCATTTAATAGCTTGGTTCATTCCATAACGAAGAACTTTGATGATGCTTATGCAGTAGGAAAATCCAATAGAATAAATATTTTAATTAGGAATGGATTAATTGTTTTTAATAATAAAAATTTATCTGAGTTGCATGGTAAAGATTTAGAATTGTTTGTTGAAAGAAATGAAGAAGAACTTAAGAACTCATATGATTCATTGGTATTATTTATCTACCAATGGATTACTATTTTAACATCAAATATTTCAGAATTTTTAAAGAAACAAATCTTCGATCACTTAACAAAAAATAAAGCTTATGATAAAGAAGATGATACGTTTTTGATTAAAGTATTAATAGATTTCTATGAGCAAAAGTTTCATTCTTTTTCTGAGTATTTTTTGAATTGCGTTGTAAAATCTACACTTCATCAGTCTGCTAAAATTCGATATCTTAATTTTGATAAGGAATATATACCTGTTCAATTAATGAATGAATCAATTGAATTAGTTGGTAATCCCTATTCTAAAGTTTTGAATAAAGAAAAAATTGAGCTTCCAAATACAGAAGAAAATGCAGAAACACTGAAAAATCTTCAACAAATGGGCTATATTAAAAGAACATATTTAAGAGATAAAGATTCAAAAATAACAGTAAGCTATCATGACTAAAGAGGAATTATTTTTAACTGTTTAGCAATATCTTTTTTATATTTTTGAAAAGGTTTATTCCTATCTTCTGTAAAAATATCGGAGCCAAATATTTGATTTTTGATTTCATTTTCAGAAATAGATTTTCCTTTTACATTCAATAAGTTGAAAATTTCTTTGATTTGAGAATCTGAATATATCCGCCTTTTGGAAATAAGTTCATGAGATATATTCTTATGAAAATTATATCTACCTTGTAAATTAAAGACTTTAAAATATTCTGTATAAGGAGATTCAATCTTTACTGAATATTCATTGAGTTCTTTAGGTAAGTTTTTATCATCAAATCCCGTCTTAAAGTAAATTTTGAATATTATATCACTGATTGTTTTTAAGCCTGTTGGTGAAGTGAATAATAATTCATCTAAATTCGAATAAATTTTTTTATCATTTTTAAGCTTGGAATTACAACTATAACAACTTGGTACAAGATTGAATAAACTTAGGCTCAAGTATGGATATTCACTCTGTGGCAATAAATGATCTAAGGTAAAATGATTTTTCTTTTCGGTTTTAAATATATCAAATTTTATAACACCGGACTTATCTGTAAGTTTATGTAATGTCTTATTTATAAAATCGCTATGACCAATATCTATATCTGAATATTTTAAAATTTTTCCTTTATAATCCTTTATAATAATATCCGCTTTAGAACTCTTAATACCATAAATTTTCATTAAATCTTCTTTAGTACATTCGTTCATAAAATGTTCAAAATCTCTATAATCATTATCTAAAGGGATATAGGCATTTATAAAATCAATTCCACAATAATTGCAACCGGTAATATCTAATGATGTTGAATATTTATTGAAAAATTTTGAGAATTCATCTTGCTGAAATTTTGAGTAATTAAAATATGATTTGAGTTCTTCCTTTTTTGCTTTTTTTTGCTTTTTTGATAATCCATCAAATATATTGGTTTTTGATAATGGAGTTAATTTTATTAAATCTTCAAGTGGCATGATAATAATTTCTTTAAAAGGAAGTTTTACTCCGATAGAATTAAGAAAAATTTGAATTTCAAGAATATCAATTTTACTACTTTTCAAAATAAAATTCTGAAACTCTTTTTTTAAATTTTCTAATTTTGAACTATTGGTTGGATAATTTATTTTGTGCATTTTCTAATTGTGTTTTTAAGTTTTGTAATCTTTTAATTTCTTGATTAAGAGTTTCAATATTACCTGGATATTTAAACTTCTCGTCCAATCTCATTAAATGATTTTTGAGAATTTGCTTTATAACATTCTCTCCGATAAGATTAATAAGCAATTCAAATTCATCTCTTTTTGATAGGTAATTATCCTTTGAATCACTTGCGTACTCATCAAACTCTAAAAATTCATGAATTTTATTTTTCGCAAATGCTCCCATAGTTTCCTCTAAGAAGAAACCATTAGTTAGTATTTCATGTATATTTTCCCCAAAAGTATTATCATTTGATGGGTACTCTTTTGATATTGAAAAACTAACGTCTTTGTCCACTTCTAAAAATAATATATTTTGTTTTGGAATATCTGATAAAATAAATGGTGAATGGGAAATAATAAGAATGTTTATACCTTTCAAATCTGGAAAACTAAAACTTTTTAAGTCTGTTAAAAGCCTATTAATGTATTTTCTCTGGTATTCAGGATGAAAGTATAGTTCTATTTCATCTAATATAATATTGACATATCTATATTTTACAACTAAACTTTCTTCATTTTCTACTGAATTTATATTATTCAAATGATATAGAATTGATGAAATAGAAGTTATAAGTTGCATTTCTCCTGAACTAATTATATCCAATACATCAACAGATTTGTTGAAAAAAAGTTTTGTTTCAAATATTGGAGGTGGTAATAACTCTAACAATGGAACTCCATTTCTTGTCATATCTATCAAAGATGTTGATAAATCAAGAATAGGAATGTAATTTTCTTGTTTTTCTAAAATAAAATACTTCCAGATAGTATCATAGTGTTTTATAAAGTTTACAATTTGTTTTAGTTTAACAACAATATGACTATTACTATTCGCAAACCTTTCCAAAAAAACTTCGAATAAAACATGATAACTTTTTAGGGTACCATAATCAGAATCTTGCCCGATGTAATCTTGATACAGTACATACTTATCACAGATACTTGTAATTTTATATAATATATAAAGATCTAATCTACTCTGTAAATTAGGGATATTTATATGTGAAATTTCAAAGTGTTTTTTAAATTCGTTTAGTAATCTCAATAAATTACTATAAAGTCGTGGTGGAACATCTGTATTTCTGAGGCTAAAGGTAAAGGCATAATTTTTTTCTAACAATTCTAAATATGATGTTTCAATATTAGTATCTTCATCAAATATTTTCAAACTATTATTTAAATCAGGTGCATGTGCACGAAACTTTCTATTACTTTTTGTAATTAATTTTAAATTATTAATCCTTAGATTATCGGTAATACTGTAATCTGGGTTTGAAATTATTGTGGCTAACAATCTTTGTTGCAATAAATAGTTTTCATTATTCACATCAATCATTCCAGCCATACGGTCTGATTTTCTCTCTCTTTTAGGATTGATAACAAGAGGTATTTGGTAAGAATCATTTTTATGAAAAAGTTCATCAATCCAATCCCCTAACTCCCAAGAATTAAACGCATAGATAGAATAGTTAATAACATTTGTGTAGAAAAAATTATTAAAACTATGGTTTTGATCTGTACCAATTTCCTTAATACTACACACTGTATCTTTTACCGTAAGAATATAAAATACAGAATCAATTTCATAGAATAACTCACAAAAAACTTTTTCAATTTCTAACTTACCAGTCGTCATTAGATGGGCGGTTGTTATTATTTTACCATCAGCTTGTAATTGCAATGCAAATTGATTAAGTGATGCAACTATTAAATTGATTAAAGTACTTTTCCCACTACCATTTTTTCCTACAATTGCTGATACATTTATATTATCACCAAAAAAATCATTTAATGCTGAATTTGAATTTTCAATTTTATCTATTTCAGTATAGATGGATATGTCTTTATCATAACAATCAATCTTTATATTATTTGATTGAAATATATACTCATTATAAAATTTATAAATTCTATTAGTTTGAAGATTTTTTAAAAATTTTGAACCACATCCATCAATAGGGCGAATTGCAAGTAATTTAAATGACATGTTTATAAAAATATTTCTGGTTATTAGTTTTAAAATTATTCCACTATTTTTTATTGTAGTGCATAAGTATTTAATTGTTCTGGTTATTTATATTAAGGACATAGTGAAATTGAAAGTATCTTTTATCCTGAACCAATCTATATTGAAATTTTTCAAAATCCCAAATTCTACCATTCCAATGATTATTTTCATCAATTTCTGATTCATCAAAATATCCTTTATCATTACTATCAGTTCCTAAATAATCAACTATAATTTTAACCATCTCTTTAATTTCCTTGTAAAAAACACCCAAACAATTTGTTGGCAACTCTTTACCAAACATAAAACTGATTGAATTTCTATCTTCATCAGAATTGAAAAGATATATTCTATTAAAGTATCCAAAATAGTTGAAAGTAGAGAAATGAACTTGGTTTAAATCATCAGGATTGTTTTTATCAGAAATATCATAAAATTTTCCTGATTTAGTCACTTCTTCAAATTTGTTCCAGCTTGTAATGAAATCAACCTTTTCAAGATTTTCCTTATAAAAATTGATAAACTCATCCGCTTTTAAAATATGAGTGAAAATATTTTTTTCTTTAAAAATTGCCTTTGCTTTTTGATAGTTCTTTTTGTCATTTGTAATATAAAAATCACAAGTACTTGCAAATGCAGTATGGAAAGAATCTTGGGTAGTGTTTTTAAATGTTTTCTTTTTTGTTTCTGTGACTTTAACTTCATCAGAATGAAAACCATGCATATCTAAACTAATATATGCTGAAGTTATATCATCAAACCAGACTGGTGCATTTTTGCCTTTCTCGAAATAATCTTTTTGTAATGGACTTTCCTCAATACTTAATTTTTTGTAAGTTTCATTTAAGACATCAAATGGATTGTTATCAGGATTTGTTAATTTTCCTTGATTAATATTTAAATGTTTAAAAGGAGTTTTTAAGTCTTTATACCCTTCTTTTTCATTAAGGTTTTCCAACATCTTTCCAAATGAATTAAAAAGTCCTTCAAATGTAGGATTGCCTTTTAAACCCGGGAACATAGAATCCATTATTTCAGCACTTTGAGGATTTTCAAATGCTTCTTTAAAGATGTTATCTAAAGGAAAAGATTGCATCATAGTCTTTAATGGTGCAACCATTTCTGCATTTTCCCCATTGTCATCCAAAACGCTAAAAATATTATTAAAAGAAAAATCTTCAGTTAAATTTTTACTTTCAATTTCATTCTCAAATATATGAAAAGGCTCATTTTGTTGTAGAACTATATCTTTTCCATTATTGAAAACACACATACAGTCTGTTATTTCAGCAAGAAATTCTAAATCTGATTGAATGTTTGGATTTTCCTTTTCTTCTGAATAACTTGAGGCTATATCAGAAATATGAGATGTGGAATAAACAATTACAAACTTTTCAGATTGTCTAATTATTTTTTCAAATTCTTGAAATCGTCCATTTTTAATTCCATTTAGAACATTCCAATCAATGTAGAGTTTCATAATACTATCTTTCAGTTGCTACTTTATCAATTTTTACTGATTCAAAAATAAATGGAATAGAGTGCCAATTTCCGTAGGTAGGTCTATTTCTATTTTCTTTTTCTACAACTTGTTGATAATTTACGATCAGAGCTTTAAAGCTTTCAACATTTTCTACATTAAAGATGCCCTTAACCTTATCGAAAAATCTTTTAGAAGTTAGTTTAATAAAGAAATCAAAATCTCTATATTCATCTTTATATAAGTAAGTGGTTGGAAACCACTTTTTATAATTCTTAGATTGCAGTTCTGAGATATAATGACATAATGTATCAGCAAAAATTATCTCCATTTTACTAATATTACTATTTAGATTAGTGATTATGTAGTGTCCAAAACCAGTAATTTTATTTTCCAGCTCTTTGTAATATTTTTCTAAATTTTGATTATAAGAGTATAGTTTAGGGAACTTTTCAAGGTCTGTATTTCTACCAGTTACATCACTAAAATAATAACCTGAATTTAATAAGTCAGAGACCAAATTATAATTGTTGTTTTTATAAGCAATTGCTATTGTATAAAGAAAAAGTTCTTGGAAAATTATTTTAAAACTTTCGAAATCCGATTCATAGTAGCTTCTAATATTTTCACCGAAATCTCTTGGTTTTTTATACAAGGAAGATTTTTCAAAAAAACTAATCAGTATTTCTACATCAAGATTATATTCATTTTTTGTAACTTTTAATAGGAATTCTATATAATCATTCCGCATTTCTCTATAAGAGGACAAATTGTTAATTAATAGTTCGCCAAATTCACCAATAGAACGAGGAGTACTGGTTAATTGAAAATTCCATAGATTATCTAAAAAAACGGTTAAGAAATCATTTGTTAAAGAATTGACCTTTAATGGATTTTTATTTAATTGGTTATCTAAACTTTTTAAATGAAAATATGTTTGGCTATCATGCTGTTTTTCCTCTGTGATATAGCTTGGAATATTTCCAAGTTTTGGTTTACGAATCTGAGGAGCATCCAATATGTTTCTAACTAAATTTTCATACTCTTCTTCATAGTATTCTTCTGTAGATAAATCAATATACTTTCTGGATTTTAAGAATGTTGGTAAATATGGTTTGTTTTCTTCATCTCTTTCAAAGACTATTGGAATAAATTTTTCCTGTTGGGTATTGCCATATATTTCAGGTGTCAATATCTGTGCTTCTGTACCAACACCACCTTTTCTTCCATCCGCTTTTAAGGAATAATTTTTATCGGAAATAATTAATACTTTATTTATTGTATTATCATTGACAATTGATTCCATGAAAAAATTTAGATCATGGCCGTCTTTTAAACTCCATTGATCTAAGATTACATCAATCCCGTCATTCATTAATCTTGTTCCAATTTCCCTTACTTTTTCCTGGTGTTCTTGTAATCCCCAGCTATAAGAAATAAATACTTTTTTTGTTTCCATTTAGTTTACTTAGTTTTATTATATAAAATTAAAAGATATTTGATTTTCTTTTTAATTCATTTAATGAATATATTTCTACATCTTTAACATTTTCAATTAGTTTCAAAGGAAGCTGAAATGATGAAACCAAAAATGATTTAACATTAAAACTTGTGAAATCATAGTTGAATCTTTGAGAAAGAATTTGCTTATTCTCTTTTACCCATTGTATTCTATTCAAATGTTTTGGTAATTGTTTTTCAATGTAATTCTGAATACTTACTGAAAATTCATAGATAATTTTAGTTTGTTTTGTATTTTTACATTCTATACAATAAATGATTTTTTTCTTTTTGTCAAAAACCAAAACATCAATATCGCCATAGTCTTTAATTTGCCCTTTGCGAGGAATTTTATATTCGTATGGAATAACTTCCAAATTAGGGTTTTCTTTAAGCCAATTCGCAACTTCATTTCTAAATTCTTTTCCTTTAATATTATTTCTATCTGCAAGGAATGAATTTATTTTTTTATACTGTGAATCTACTTTTAAGATTCCATTTAATAATGCATAATGTAAGTTTCCATATGCAGAATTAAGGTGTCTTGGTGAGAAAATTATTGTGTCTTCCTCATTTTCATTTTTTATTAATATAATAGGTCTAAGTAAATATGATAATTTTCTATTATAACGCCATGGAAAAATATCTGAATAATTATATCCTTTAGGAGGTTTACCAATATTTCCTCTTGATGTAAGAGCGAAATGATTTAAAAAACTGTCTATTTCAGAAAGTGATAAATTTGTTTTCTCTTCTAATAAACGAATAAAAGTTTTTTTAGATAGAATAAAGCATGATGTTTTATATTCTTCGATACAAATATGTGCGAGTTCATTGAATAATTTCAATGCAAGGTAAAACTCTATACCGTACTCTTCTTTAAATATATTGTCAATTCGATCAAAATACGAATCAGTTAAATTATCTGATGATTGGTTTGGATTATTATATATTTCTGAATACTCTGTTAGTTCATCTTTTTTAAATTCTAAGGAGAATTTGTTCATTTTATCAAATGATTCTTTAGAAACGCCTAACCTACCTGATGGCAGCAAACCAATTTTTGGGTTACCAATTTTTGATTCTATTAAATCAACAGTTGCTCCTAAAAATAAGACTTCATCCATCAATGCAATTAAAAAATCTATATCTGAATTATTTATAATTTTATTACCATCATAAACTTCTGCAGTTGCAAACTCTATTAAAGACCTTAAACATAATCCCGTTCTAATGATAGAAGAATCTTCATCCATAAACTCTTTGAATACATCTTCATATTTCCCATAACATTCATGATATGTTACCAATCTTAACCTATAAAAAGAATTACTATTTATAATTGATTCATGCCTTTCCATTAAAAATTTTACTAACTGAATTGAATTATAATTTTTCAATTCAGTTCTAATTTTATCTATCAGAGTATTTATACCAATTCTACATATTTCCTTCTTTTTTTCATCATTGGTAACATTTATCGGTATCTTAATTTTCATCCAACTAACCATATCTTCTAATACTATTGATGTACTGGCTTTATCTAATTTTTGTGGCTTATCAATGTATCTATTGTCTTTCGATATATCATAAATAGAATTTCCTGTAACTATCATTTTTTTCATTCCAATTGGCATATAAGTAGATATGATGAGACTTATATTTTCTGATGAAAGAGATATTCCTGAGATATTAAGAATCTCTGAAAGGCAATTCAATATCTTTTTCATAAGAATAATTTCACCTATATTATTATTTTGATTTAAGTAGAAAAAAAGATTTTTGGGGATTATTATTTCCACAATATTGCTTTCAAAATCTATTTCTGATCTAATAATAACATCATCAGGATTAGCGTATTCTTTGTTTAGTTCATACTCTGTTAAATCAAAAAACTCTGGATCAAAATCTATAATAAATGTAATAGGAAAAGAAATATTACTTTTTAAGAAGTCTTTTAAAGTAGGGAAAAATTCGTTTAACCAATACATTATGCAGTCTGTAAATGAATTTCCATAGGAATCTGCTTTCACGGCTTTTACCCACAATGGAACTTCATATCTTTCTAAAACTTGCTCTAAAATTCCATTGAAAATTCTATCAGAAGTATAGATAGGGAATAGTTTTCGAGTTTTAGTAACTGGTGAATAAACCCAATTATTATTAATTTTATCTAAAACCAAATGTCTATCGTTTTTTTGTAATGATTCAATTACTTTATTTCCCTGTATATCTAATCCAAAGGCAAGAAGTTGCACTGGCTGGTCATCACTTGGAAAGAAAGATTTTCCATTTTTTTCATACCATGAATAATATGACAATATAGAATAATGTGGTAAGATTTGAAGTCCTTTCTTTATTGCCCTTTTTTGTGCAAAAAGATAATTCCATAAGTCTAAATCTTTCAGATTATATAAATTCATTAACCTTTCTAAATCATGAAAAGAAAGCATTAATTGATAATCTATGAAATTCTTGTTTTCTTGATAAGAAAAGGATGGAGTTAATACGGCAAGACTTGCCACTATTGTGATATACATTGTACTAAATCCATCTTTTTCTTTCAAAATCTCTTTTAATTTTTTTGTGTTCTCAACATTTTTTCTACTAATGCTAAAATCTACAATTGCAATTTTATTGGAGTCAAATTGCCAAACTTGAAATTCATCAGAATCATCTTCCAAATCCAAATTCTTCCAACCCATTGAATAGAAAAAAAGACTTGTTTTATATTTAATGATATTTTCAAAAACTTTTTTGAGTTCATCATTTTGATTATATATTGTTATTTTATTGTTTATAAAATAATTTAAAGAATACATTTGCGAAGATGGAAGTGCCAAAATATATTCATCATCAACCTTTACAAAAGGCTTCTTTAATAATATAGAATCATCTGGGTTTTTAGCTTGTGGAATATCTTTAAGCAAAACCGAGAAGTTGTCAATTGTGTTGTCGGGTAATTTCAATGCTTCACATATTCGTTTTATTCCACTTTCAGGAAATACGAATATGTCGAGTTTTTCATTAGTCAAATAATCAGAAAAATGTATTTTTCCCTTATAATCATCTTTATGCTCATATCTTGAAATTTTTAGTCTTTTTGCTATATAATTATGAATAGTTAAATTAAAAAGAATTCCATTTTCTATTTCATTTAAATATTCCTTGGATATATTATTTTCATTTTTATATAAAGCTTCTATTAGTATTTGATTTGTTTCAGTACTATTATTACAAAGACCAGGAAAAACAATGTTATTGCCATTTTTAAACATTATTATCTCTGAAAAACAGCCTTCCGCTGGGTCTTCTCTATAATCTTCAGAAAATTCAACATCCAGAATATTATTAAATGTTTGGTAGTGAATTCTATTATCCAGTTTGTTAAAGTTGGAAATGATTGAATGTGTAATTTCTTCTAATCGAACTAATTTCGTAGCATTTTCAGGAATTAACTGCAGAAATGCGACTGTTTTTAAAAGTTCTTTAGAAGAGTTTTCTACAAGAAACTTCGTAAAGTAATTTTGATATTTAGCAAAGCCCTCAGTTACTTTTTTTATTCCACAGCAAAATTTTATTTTCTTTCCACTTCCACAAGGACAGGGATCATAGATATTTGGTTTCATAATTAGCAGTATATATAGGCTTTAATTTGCAGTATGATTATAGAATACTTGAAGTATCTATTAATTAAAGCGCAGATGGTAATTTACAAAGAAAAATAAAATTTAATGAAAATTTTTACGGTTTCCCATATAGCATCGACTTATTATATTTCAAGAAAAATTTTTATAAAAAATAATTTGTAAAATTTTATTCACTTACAAAGTCCCACGCCAAACAGCCCCCACTCATTCTCAGGAGGAAATCTCCGCCCACCACTCATAAGAAAACAAAAATTTTACAGGAACAATTATAAATTCAAGTTGAAAGCTGGGTTTATTTGTGCGGTAAATTTCAATTCTTGTGGTGTTATTTCTAACTCAAAAATCAAAACAATGGTAAGAATTATCAATTACAAAAAAAGACAAGCAGAGAACAGGGAATTCTTTGTACTTGAAGTGTCAGGAGGTATTGAAATGGTATTAAGCAAAACGACAGGAATGTATTATGCCACTTCTAAAAAAGCCACGATTACATCAACATTTAATGAAGAAACCTGTAAATCTTTAGTTGGCTCAGAATTTCCTGGCTCAATTGTTAAAGAAGAATGTGAACCTTATGAGTACACTATTCAAGATACAGGAGAATTCATTACATTATCTCACAGGTATGTTTACAGAGCAGAAGAACTAACTAATTCCAAAGTGAATTCAGTTCAAAGTAATTTTGCAATGACTGATTAAATTTCCTAAAATGTCCAAATTTTACTGTAGAGTCTTATATAGGTTCAGGTAAAATTTGGACATTTTTATTTTTTAGCTGCACAAAATTTCCTTTTATATAATATAGTGTAAGGAAAAAAGGTGCAGGAGAATTTAAAAACCCTTCGACTGCACCTGGATATATAAAATATATCAACTCCAGGTTTGGTGCGAAAATCTTCACAATTTCATTATTCATATTCGCAGATACCTGGAGATATAGATATGCATGATTGCTTTAATATCAATAAAATAAAAGATTTTCCTTATCCAGGTTTGATAGAAGGATATGTATAAATAGCTAAAATTTACTCAGGTAAAGTTTTAAACTTTAGAATCTCAAATGTTTCAATTTCTAACTTTTGAGCAATGATATAAAGAGTATATGCAGTAGGATTGGTATTTCCTGCTTCTAACCTGGACATATTAGACTTTTCAAAGTTGCATAAAGCAGCCAATTCAACTTGAGAAATGTTTTTCTTTTCTCTAAGCTGTTTGATACGCTTTCCTATTGCAACTTGATACTCTTTTTTATCCACTTTTTTGAATTAAATAATAATTAGAATACACTTTAACTACGGAAAACCGTAAGAAAATGTGATAAACTCTAACTCTATTTGTTTATTAATATTAATAGCCAAAAGTGGTCATAAATGATAATTGTATGGTTATCATAAATGATACATTTACTATATTTGAAAAACTTTAAAATTTATAAAATGAAGAAAATATTACCCTTATTACTATTCCCAGTTTTTTCGTTAGCACAAACAGCTTTTAATTCAGGTTACAATGATGGATATAAAGGTGGATATTGCTATGACAAGGGATTAAATTGCCAAAAGCCAATTTCTCCTATTGCTCCAGTTCCAAATGCAAATGAAAAAAGTACCAGCTACTATGATGGCTATAACAGAGGTTTTGCAGAAGGCTTGAATAAAGCAAAGGAATCTGAAACAGCTAAATACAAAACTTCTTCTGGTGAATTTATAGAAGATAAAATGTACAATCCTTATCAGAATATTAACAATGCAATTGAATTGGCAATGCTTTTAAAAGAATCAAAAGGTGTTGCAATAAACCATCTGGAGGATGGGGATTATCAAGGTGTTGCCAATATCTGTTATGCAGGATTAAAG
This sequence comes from Chryseobacterium sp. SIMBA_029, assembly GCF_046535275.1. NCBI lineage: Bacteria > Pseudomonadati > Bacteroidota > Flavobacteriia > Flavobacteriales > Weeksellaceae > Chryseobacterium > Chryseobacterium sp. SIMBA_029. Next base: position 166,026 of record NZ_JAWRXA010000009.1, on the reverse strand, counting down.
GTTTCTCCTAAAGATTCGGAATTTATGTTATTACTTGCTCAGGCTTATAGGGACAGTGATAATTTGGAACAAGCTCTTAAATGGTATAAAAATGCTTATCAATACAGAAGAGGAGATAATAATCTCAAAGAACTGATTAAAAGTTTAGAGAAGTAATAATTAAAAGTATAATAATGAATCTTGGTTTCAACGATATTTTTTATTACATAAGCTTAATTGTCATTGGTGCTCCTGTGATATACTTTCTTACAAAGTCTGGGTTTTCATATCGGGAAGAAAAAAAGGCAGTTTTAACATCAATCTTTTTAACTCCAATCTTAATATTACTTTTAATGTCTGTCATTTTTGGTATAGATAAAACTACTAAAAATATTGGGCATTTATTTGGGGATTTTCTACACTTCTTAATCTATATAGTTATTGGACTCTTCTTCTTAGGGATTTGTTTGGTTATATTAGTTTTCCTAATTGCAGATAACAAAAAAGATGTTATTAAAAGTATAAAAGATAGAATTTTAAAAATTGGAAAAGGAATTGGAAGAAAAAATAAATAGATCACTTTATTGTCTAAAAGAACTCAACGGCAATCCTTTTACGTTACAAAAGATTGCTTATTGGCTGTATAAATACAACGATTTATACAAGGACGTTAAAAATTATTCTGAGAATCTTTGTGAGCAATGTCAGCGATGGAAAGCTAATGATTTGCCTTATGATTGTTTACAGGAAAGTGAGTATTGTACAAAGAGATTTAGGTATTTTACAGCCTTTTACGAAGAAGTTGAATATGGTGTTAAAATCCAGGAATTAGACGCAATTTGTAAAGTTGCACTTGAAGAATACAAAACCTACAACAATGATTCACAATTAAAAGATTGGTTGATAAAGTACTTTGATATTGGTTACAACAAACTGGCTATTTTCTATTATGACCATTTGGATTATAGCGTTAATAATGATGAGGTAATTCATCCTCATTTTGGGAATTCGCCAATAGGAGAATTCGGAGTTTGTATTGACAGAATGTATTATGAGAACCTTATTGAATTTGATGATGTATTTAAAATGCTATTTTATGAGAGAAAAATATATCCAGAAAAACTAAGAGAAATAGAAAAGGAAATGCAGAAGATAGTTACACCTATGATTCCAATTTCTAAAATTGATTAACAGCCACCTTTGAGGTGGTTTTTTTATACCCTTACATTAATGAAAAAAGATATTTATGATTACTTAATTTTTAGACTTGACAGTGAATATACAGAATACGAATTTGACTTAATTTCTATTCCGCCTTATGAATTTATTGAGAATGGATTGTCATTAGAACCTTATGAATATTTTGGTGAGATTAATGAAATGTTAGAACTAAAGACAAAACATATTCTTATGTATTTTAATGCCGATGTATTGATGAGAGTAGAATTCCTATATCCAGGTGACATTTTAGATTTTTTAAAACAGAAATTAGAAGAGATGCAGGATATTGAGTTACCAGAATATATGATGTTGATTCTGAGAAAGGATAAGAAATTCTCTGTATTGATGTATCAGAATAAGCTATTACAAAACAATTTAAACTAAAAAATGAATAATATTATATCAGAAGTTTCTGAAATCCAGGTTTCTTATAAACCTAACAAAATGGTAAGTTCAAAGATTACTACAAGCTTTGATGCTGTTCAAATTATAAGAAAGTTTTGGAATGAAGACACAATAGAAATGCAGGAGGAAGTAAAAGTAATCTTGCTTAATAATTCAAACTTTGTATTAGGAATCTATAATTTATCCAAAGGTGGAATAACAAGTAGTTTAGTAGATGTCAGACTTGTATTATCAGTAGCATTAAAATGCTTGGCTCCAGGGATCATATTAATTCATAATCATCCAAGTGGAAATTTAAAACCAAGTTCCACAGATTTGAACATTGTAAAGAAATTAAATGAAAGCTGTAAACTTATGGATATTACTTTATTTGATAGCATCATCATAACAAAAGAAAGTTATATGAGTTTTGCTCATGATGGATTATTGTAATGTTGCAAATATTGCAGATTTTGCAAGTTTACATTAGTTGGGAGAGTAATTATTTTTGCTGCAACATTACTGCAACACTTAGATTATATCAATGAATAAAAATAAAAATAAATGAAAAGGTTTGAGATTTTATTTGTCAGTAAATTATTGAAAAACAGATGAATATAAATAAATGCAAAAGATTGAAAATTATATTTAATCGTCTCATAATCAGGTGGTCCCTGGTTCGAGCCCAGGTGGGACCACAACAAATGAAGCCGCTTACAGTAATGTGAGCGGTTTTTTATGTCTTCAGAAGAAAAATATATTAGCAATTACCAGGACTATAATTATTTTGTTCTTCTATAAAAAAGGGCAAAGCCAATTATAATAAGCATAATACTTATACCATAAATACTATATTGTTCCAGACTGATATTCAATAAGCCTGAAATTTTTTCTTTCAATATTTCGGAATCGAAAATATTGGTAAGTATTATTAAATTAGTTACAGGATGCATTGAAGATTTTTTAAGTGGGAAATACTGTTAATAGGTTAAACTGTGAAATTTTTCCTCCACTTAGCAATCGTATTTCTACTCAGTTTAAAATGGCTTGCCAATTGGGAATTATTCAGCTTATTTTTTTTCTGATAATTTAAGATCTCTAAAACTGCGGATTGGTCATAAGACCTGTGTTTTTGGTTATTGATAAATTCTTCTTTATCATTTATACCAAAAATGATCTCATTGATTTTAATGATATCCAGTACAGATATTTCTTTTTTCTCCAGTATAGATTTGCATTTTTTTTCTTTTTCAGGATATTTTTTCGAAATTATATCCGTGTATATGCGTTTGTAATCGGGTAAATTTGCTTTTTTCATAATTATGTTGTGTTTAGATCGTTATTATGTTTTTCAATCGGGAGTTTCCGAATTTTCATCTGCATTGTATTTATTTATCCATTTATATAATGTAGTTTTAGGAATTCCATAATATTCTACGGCTTCTTTTTTTGTTTTTTCACCGGTGCTAATTTCCTCTAAAATAAAATTGATGATATCTTTTGTGTAAATATTTTTCCGGAACTGCGGCAGGACCATATTTTCGTTTTTACTATTTTTCACTTGTGGTGCGTATAAAATCAGATGCTGAGAATAGAATCTGAAAAAATCATATTTTAATAGTTTAGACCATTTAAGCATATCATCAGAATTCATATTCTTTTGTTTAAACATGTTCATAATTTCCTCTTCCGTAAGCTTAAAAAACTTGCAGATTCTATCAATAGAAATATTTAATTCCTGATGTCTGGCTTTAATAAGCCTTCCGATATGTATTTTTTTTAAATCAAGCATAATTGGAATTGAATTTGTTTTTCTTTTAAATCTTATTAGAATTGAGAATCATATTAACAGATGTCAAATAATTTTCATTGAATCTGCATATTATAGTGGTGTTGCTATGATATCAAGCCTGTCATATGGAGATCCTCCAATAGTTGCTTTTATGCCCTGAATATTATCAAAAGCAAAAACAAATCCTTTTAATTCAACTGAATAACTGCCAGGGCTCAGAACAACAGAATATTTTCCTTTCGGGTAATAAGTACCTTTGCTATAGGTCGCTGCTAGATTTGTAAAAGGCAATGTATTAGCTGACATAACATCATTCACTATAAATGGACTGCCGGAAGGAAGGGTTTTCCATATTAAACGGGCTCCTAATTGCTTGTCTGACCCATCGGTTATGCCAGTTCCGGAAGTATTTACGATGTTGTCTATTCCCAGCTGATACGAAAAAACAACTAAAGAGGTCTGCGAAATCGTAAAACTTTTAGTAAGTAAGTTGTTTGTATAGCTTGCCGTATTGTTTATAGAAGACAACGTTTGGGCAGAAGATACGGCATCTGCTCCGTCACTGCCTGCCAATACCTGTGGCAATAGTGATGTGCTTGAATTCGTAGTGATAATTCCGGAAGCATCTGCTGTCATCACTTTTGTATTAGTGGTATTCGTTCCGAGACCATCCAAGCGTATCGTACTTGTGGTATGGAGCTGTGCTGAAGGATTAGGCGTTCCAATGCCAACATAACCGTTATCAAGGACAGTGACCATTTCTGATGGACTTGAATTACTTATTTTTAAGGCTTTTGTTGTATTGCTGTTTCCTTTGCTTACAATATCCAGCATTGCCGATGGCAGATTGGTATTTATACCTATCTGGCAATTGTAAAAGCTGGAAACCAAAGAAAAAATAAAAAATGCCCAATTAAAATTATTCATCATTATACTGAGATTTATTAAAAATTATTGTACGGATGTTGCTGAAATATCAAGTCTGTCATATGGAGAGCCTCCAAAAGTTGCCCTGATTCCTTGAATGTTATCAAAAGCATTTAAGAAACCCTGCAGTTCAACAGTGTATGCTCCCGGAATTAAAATAATAGAACAGCTATTTGCCTGATAAAAAGTTCCGCTTGTATAACTACTGTTTGTATTTGAAATGGGTATTGCATTCGTGCATAATATTCCATTCACAGCGAATGAACTGCCGGCAGGTAAGCTTTTCCATATCAAATTAGCCCCGATTTGTTTTGCTGCTCCGTCATTAAAAGTATTACTTCCGGAAGAAGTCAATATATTGAGAACACCCAAACTATAAGAAAAAGTAACTAATGAAGTTTGTGAAACTGTAAAACTCTTGGAGGTTAAATTATTTGTATATCCAGGGGTATTATTGATAGAAGATATAGTTTGCGGCGTAGTTACCGCATCTGCACCATCTCCACCGGCAAGAATTTGTGGAAGTAACGTATTGGTCAATCTTGTGGTAACATTACCGGCAGTGTCGGTAGTCAGTATTTTTGTATTGACAGTATTTGTTCCTAAGCCATCCATTCTTACGGCACCGGTAGTATGTAATTGTGCAGTAGGATTTGCAATACCAATACCTACATTACCATTATTAAGAACGGTAACCATTTCTAAAGCGCTGGAATTATTTACCTCCAGTGCTTTTGTTGCTGATGTATTTCCTTTGCTTACAATATCCAGAGAAGCAGAAGGGCTGCTGGTATTAATCCCTACTTGAGAGAAGGTGAAAACACCGCAGATAAAAAAAGAAAAGAATGCTATTTTTTTCTCCATAACAGAATGTATTTTGTTTTAGCGGCAAAACTATTATATTCAGATATGATGACTATAAAACCATGGCTGACAATTTATGATAAAATCTGTCAGAGCTGTCTGGTTGTATTTTAATTATCTTATTATCAATTTGTTGTGTTTTTTTTTGTTTTGTGCTGCGAGACTGGAATTTATTGCTGTATCCTAATAATTCTAAACGTTTTTGTAATATCAGTACCTGGAACATTGACAAGAACCCCTGAGCTTGATACATAAGAATTGGCTGCAGCCGGTTTGTATATGACCACTCTCAAAAGATCATTTGATGAAAAATGATGAATAAAGTTTGGAAACGAAATAGTTTGAGTTTTGTTGGCTGCATTTTTTTCTATGGGAGTACTATTGGAGAAAATCGTATTCCATAGGAGTCCGTTGTTAGAAGAAGACTGAAGAGCGACAATTACTTGGGAAGAATTTCCAGCTACAAGTACATTGACTTTAAAATTGAGTGCTCCTGAGATCTGATAGTAAGAATCTGTTAAAAACGTTAAAGTATTCCCTGTTAATTGGATATCACTAGTATTATTTACATAAACATCAGCCGACTGCCAGGGAACGGTCACTGGCTGGCTTAAATTGATGCTCGCTAATTCTGCTACGCTAAAGTCCTGTTGTGTTTTTGATGATAATACATAATCGATAGGCGTTTTTAAAGTTCTGATTTCCGGTAGATTACTAATACTTTCCCAAATAGTAGAATTCCAAACCACCAAAGAATTTGCTTTGATCAGAGTATTTCCGCTTCCGGATGCCGTTTTATTATAAACAAGCATACCTGTTGGAGGTGACGCAATGGTAGATGCATCGGTATTGCTTGTAAGGTTTACACGCGGTGGCAGAAAACCTTTTTTAGGAGTAATAGAACTCACGTCCAAATCCAAAACAGATGATGAATTTGGGGTTGTGGTACCTATTCCTACTTGGCCCATACAGAGGTATGAGAATATGATACATACAAGTATTATTATTTTTTTCATCTTAGTTTAATTTTTGAATTTTTAAAACCTTACCATAATTAAGTCCGGTTGCGGCACTTATACTTGCGCTATTTCCGTGGTTTGTGCCAGTTGTTTTAAAGACAGTACATCGGATCAGATTATTCTGTGCTAAGGGGACTACTATGGGAGCAACATTATTAGTTCTGCTGTTTTCTGTAAGCCCATTACCCCATACACCGACCGTTTTTGCCAAAGGTGACCAGGTGCCTCCGTTATCTGTGGAAATTTGGATGGTAAACTCCATATTCGTTGAGGTTGTTAATGAAAGAATTTGAGGATTGTATCCAATATATCCGGAGATTTCATAATTCCCGGAATTATTCACTTTAAAATTATTTTCGTTCAAAAGAGAAATATTATTCCCGGTATTCAAAATGATTGAACCTGCTGAAAAATCAACCAATACCGGAGCAACATTTACATTATCTGATCCTGATATTGGGCTTTGCGGAGTAGTAACACTATTATTGCCTTCCGCAAGAAAAAATATTTGAGGTAACAGTTCTTTTTTTACTTCTGTTATGTTGGCAAGATCAATCCAATTGCTGCCATTCCAGTAATAATACGTATTAGCGAGAACAGCCGTAGTTCCGGACCCGTTGTCTGTCGTATTATAGACCGTTAAACCTGCTGCCGGATTGGTAATGGTTACTATATCTGTGTTGCTTAATAAGGCAACCCGTGGTAGAAGAACCCCTTTTTTATTGTTGGCAGGTAAATTTGATACATTCAGTTCAAGTACTGCAGAACTGTTAGGAACAGAGGTTCCTATTCCTACTTGGGCCGTAATAAATGATGATATCGAAAGAAAAAAGAAAAATTTTAGAGCTTTCATAATTATTTTATGTTGTAATCTAGTAACTGTATTTGAAGTCCCTTAGAAGTTGGAATATTATTAGCTGCATCAATTCCTATATAGCAATTGCCTGCGCCGCAGTGGTCATTCGAAGCCGTTGAATTAAATGGATTAGCAATGACAAGTCTTATCCTGTCCCCTTGATTTAACTGAAGTGGTGTTGCAAGTAAAATAGCTGTTTTTAAAGTGCCGGCTCCGTCTTCACCCCATCCCGATCTTGATCCTATTGCATTATTCCATGTAGCTCCATTATCCGTAGATTTCTGAATCTTCAAATTGAGGAATGCTCTTTTTTGATAACTGGAAGCAGGAACACCTGCTGTGGTGGCCATTGGGTTATAATTAACGAAAGCAGAAAACTCATAAATTCCCGTTACATTTGCGGTGAAAGTTGAGCTTGTACTATTAAAAGTAATAATGTTTTTAACGTTAATAGAAGGAGTTGTAAAGGTAACGACATTGTCATTAGGCGTGCCTGTTGCAATATTCATGTTTGCAGAAGTGAAGGTTTGATTATCGCTGCCCTCAATATAGAATATTCTTGGATTTACAGCTTCCTGAACGGCACTTGTATACACTAAACGCTCCCAATTAGTACTATTCCAGTAATAGAAGTTATTGGCATCTACTTCGTTAGGATAAACACCCGCATTGGCTGTATTAAAAATTAAAAGACCGTTTGCCGGATTCGGAATAGTAGAAACATCATTAGCTCCGCTAAGTGATACTCTGGGGGGTAAAAATCCTTTTTTAGTGGTTCCGGAAATTCCCGGAGGAGAATCTGCGCTTACCTCCAAAATTGCAGAGGTATCGGGAGTTATGGTATTAATCCCTACATTTTGCGCACACAATAAGTTCATTGCTAAAATCGCAAATAAATTTTTCTTCATTAATAAGTGTTTAAATAATTAATTTTTTAGAAGTTATTAATAGAGCCCAGAAATTACAAAATGACTCATTTTTTAGGAAAAAAATCATTTCTAATGCTGGAATACTATTCGATTTTACTGTAAATTGTTGAGAGAACTCAGTGTTATTTAAATCTGTTTTGAAGATTAAAATTCGTGAAATTGCAACGAAGTGCTAACTTTTTTGTTATCATCCTTATGTTATTTGTGTTGTTTTTGTAAATATAACAATTTTGTCATATTGAAATTTTTTTATTTCCTTTTTTTTTAAAACTGAAATAAAAGCTGTCTCTTTTTTCATAAATAATAAGTGAAAAAAAGTGGAGTTATTGCGTGATGATCGAAGAGACAGCGGATAATAAAAAAAATAGCGAAAAAGAAAAATCAGAAGAAATTTTCGCTAATGCTTAGTGTATTATTAACAAAATATTGAGAAATTAGATGTTTTAGACTCCCATTATGAGGACAGATGTGTTTAATAATTGCATGTTTTTGGTTAGTCGTTACAAAATATCATCTAATAGTTTGTTATAATAAGGTGTTTAATTTTATCAATGCAAAACTACCATTATGGAGTATAAAATTCATACAATGTCACCTGATATTTTATGATAAAAACTGTCAAAGCTATTTGAGTGTGTGTTATTTATAATTTGTTTGAATTTTCATCAACCATTTATAAATATTTTCAGAACTGTCAATATTGAGTTTTTTTCTTATTCTGTATTTTCTGCTTTCAACGGAACTTACGGAGGTTTTCTTTAATACTGCGATCTGTTTTGTGTCAAAATTTAATTTCATTAAGGCGCAGTACTCCAGATCGGATGGAGTAAGTTGAGAGCTTATTGATAAAAGTGTTTGATTGAATGCCGGAAATATTTCAGAAAATTTAAGATAGAAAGACTTGTCATTATTTTGAGCTAATTCAATAATATGATCCAGTCTGTTTAGATCTGTGTCCTCCGGTTTATTTTCCGGCGACAGATCTGAAGAGGTTTCATCTGCCACTTTTTCTTGTTCAACCGGTATTATTGTTTCCTCTTTTGAATCTGTTTTTTTTCGGACAAAGAAAAAATAGGATAGAAGTAGTAATACGATGATAAGAACGGGGATAACATAAAAAAGCAAATGGTTTTCATTGTTCTCTGTATGCTCTGATGGAATGTTATCAATTATTTTCTTTTCAGCATCGGCAAGGCTGTCAGTTATCTTTTTTGCTTTTGTAAGATAGAATGCCTGATTTTTGTAATCCTGAAGGCCAAGGTAGGATTCTGCAATTCCCGAATAACTTTCGATTAACTTTGAAGGCAGGATTTTATATTCTTCCGAAAGATGTATTGAATGATTAAAATATTCAATCGCTTTATCATAATTTCTTTTTTTGTTTTCGATATTTCCTTTAAGGGTAAAGAATGAAATATACTCAACGCTATTTTTTTCATTTTTGGTTAGCGCTTCAAACTCAGTTAAATATTTTTCAGCCTCAGGGATTTTATTTTGAAGAAGATAGATAGATGCTATATTCTTCACATTTTTAGCGAGATATTTATTTTTCTGAGGAAATACATCACTTAACGCCTTAGATTCTGCATACGCCTTATCATAATAAAACCTGACAGAATCATATTTATTAGGGAGTGTATTTTCTTTATCTATAGTGCTTGCTGTCTGTCTGAAAATATTTGATCTGGCGATATGTTGTCTGTCTGTTTCTGCAATTTGATTGGCTATAGATAAAGCTTTACGACAGTTTTCTCTTGATTTATCATAATATCCTAATTCCTGGTAAATGCCGCTTTCCAATGTAAGCAGATCCGACCATATGACATAGTTGCTGGTGTTTTCAGCAAGAACAAGTCCTTCATTAATTTTGCTTAGACTTTCTTTATAATTTTGCTCATTCTGATAAATCTCAGACATCTTCACCAGTGCTCTTAGAGTTCCCCTGTCGTAATTTATGCTTTTGGATTGATAGTAAACTTCAGTACATAATCTTAACATCTCTTTGCTTCCTTTTTCAGCATATGAATGTTTACTGACAGCCAGATTCCATAAGCTGTCAATAGATTTTTCCTGAGATGACTGCCCGTTGATTAGGCTGTAAAAAAGAAAAATAAAACAAAAAATATATTTAGATCTCATTTAGAAAATTATAAAACAAAATTAACTTTTTTAAAGATTGTTTTTTATTAATATAGTTAAATCAATTTACTAGTTTAATATTCAATACATTGAAAACGTAGGAGTTTAATATGTGTTGTCAAGAAGGTTATTTATTTTTAGGCTGGTAAAACAAATCTAGTGCTAATTAATGCAATTCTGTTTTTTAGTGTACCGGAAAGTTATTACTTTTGAAGATGTAATGATCGGGAACGAAAAAATTGAAGTGGCTAATTCAGATGAATGAACATTAAATTACAGTTTTTTAATATTCTGATAATACATACAAACTTATACAAATAATCAAAAAAAGAGACGATGTCAATAACAAATGAACAGGAATTAATAGGAATGCAGAAAGCAAGTGAAGCGGTTGCCTATACCTTGAAGGAAATGATTAATTATGCTCAGCCTGGTATGACGACAAAAGATCTTGATGAATATGGAGCGAAAATTCTTTCCGGTTTTGGAGCAAAATCTGCTCCTTACCTGACGTATGGATTTCCGGGCTGGACATGCATTAGTGTTGATAATGAATTTTGCCACGGCATCCCAACAGATCAGAGAGTGTTGAAAGAAGGAGATTTAATCAATATTGATGTATCAGCAGAACTCAATGGATTCTGGTCAGATAATGGAGGTTCTTTTATTATCGGAAAAGACATTAACCAGCATCAGAAATTAGTGGATGCTTCCAAAGATATTTTACAGAAAGCAATCAATTCAATAAAAGGAGGAGTGCGAATTGCAGACATCGGATTTCTTATGGAAACGGAAGCTAAAAAAAGAGGATTTAAGGTGATTAAAAACCTTGCTGGACATGGGATCGGAAGAAGTTTACATGAGCAGCCTGATGAATTGCTGAATTACAGAAACCGTTTTGATAACAGAAGATTCAAAAAGAATTCTGTGGTGGCTATTGAAACATTTATCTCAACCACTTCCAATAATGCAGTAGAATTGAAAGACGGATGGACGATGGTGGGTAATAAAGGAGGATATATGGCGCAACATGAACATACGATTGTGGTGACCGATGGTAAGCCTATTATTTTAACGCAGATGAATGAGATATTAAATTAATTACAGCACCTATTTTTTGTTTCACAACATCGTAAATATAATAAACAAAGCCTCTGAGTAATAAGAGGCTTTGTTTATTAATATTGGTTTTATACCAATATGCTGTATTTTTTATCTGTTAAAAAGCGCAATAAGAAGAATCTATTGGACGGCAGGTCCCTTTAGCGCAACAAAATTTTTCTCCGCAATGTTGCTCTTCATTGCAATTGATAAGTCCTCCCTTAATCGTTTTTAAATTTTCTCGTGAAATTTTGGTGAAATTTTTCATATTTTTTAGTTTATAGTGAGTTGCTAATATATAAATAAATCCAACGTAAGGTTTTTTTATTTTCCGCCGCCGCCATTCTTTTCAAGATCGGTTTTGGTGTTGTCTTTTACTTTCTGGTTTCCGAAACGTTTTACGAATGAAAGAGAAACTCCATACCAGTCCCATTTTGATGAATTTCGTACCGTTCCTGTTTCACTGAAGGTCGTGGCATCATAATTAGGCCTTTTGAAAATATTCATGAGCTGTAAGCTGGCTTCCATTTGTGTTTTAGGAAATAATTTGGTAACAGAAATATTGTGGAAAACATTGGCCTTGTTGGCATAAGAATTCCCGTTATTTTGGTTTGAAATTTCAACCCATGCACTCACATTGATATTCTTGTTAAAAAGATTGGTATAAGAGATATTCGTAGAACCACTCAGATAGCTGATGTAATCTTTGGCGCTATCCAGTTTATTTTTTGCATTAAAATCACTGTTGTCGTTATAGTACCATCCAAGACCCACATTCACACTCAGCTTATTCTTTAGGAAAGTCTGGTTGGTATTGGCATAGAGGTAATATTTTTCAACTTTTCCAGTGAAATTACCCGGATAAGTGATTGTTTTATTATTTTCAACGGTATAAGTCGTCCAGTAATCCTGGTTGGTAAACATATACCTTGCAGAAATGAAATACTTTTTCAGGATTCCGAATTTCATGACGATTCTGTCACTTGGGTTAGGATCAAGATCCATATTTCCCCGGGAATAAATTCCTTCATTATTAGGGATAAGGAAAGGATTGAATTCTGTGTACCATGGGCGCCAGATATTCCGGTTATAAGTAAGGCTTAAATCATACTTGTCCGAAAAAGAATATTTCAGCAAAATATTAGGAAGAAAATTGCCATAAGACTCTTTTCTGTGGGTATCTGCGACGTCCTGTTGCAATTTGAAGTGAGTATTCTCATACCTGATTCCGAATCTTGTTTCAAGCTTTTTGAAAAAAGTCTTGCTGTAATTCAGATAAATGGAACTAATATTATCCTGATACCTGAAGTTATCATTTCTTCGAAGATCACTGTTCTCCGGAAGCTCCAGGCTGTTTCCATACAGGTCATAAGGCACCACATTATTATTAAAATCTATTTTTCCACCAGCTTCCAGTGTACCGCCCTTACCCAAAGGTTGAGTGTAATCTACTTTCAGATAATAATTACGGGTTTGGTTAAGGCTGATAATTCCTGTTTCTCTGGGAATAGGTGAAGTGCTTACGTATTTGATAATATCGTTATTATCTGACTGTGACTCATAATTGGTGCCCAGATTGATGTCTAAGATTCTGTTTTTTTCCTTATCGTAATACTTATAAAATAGGTTGGTTCCCAACATCCGGTTAAGCCCTGATGAATTCTGGTTTTGAATATAAGAATCCTGAAATTCATCATTCATATAATGCATATTTTCTGCATCGGAAAAAGAAGATCGTTTGCTTTGATAATATTCCAGAATAAGCCCGATTGTATTTTTATCATTCAAAGCGAATTCCGAAGTAGAAGATAGAGAAGGACTCTGACCCTTATCTGTGGTTTCGCTATTAATATATTTAACATCATTGTCTTTGTATAGCGTGTAGGTATTGTAGTTTTTTTCTACATGCGTATTATTACTGTAACTTCCGATTAAAGTCTGTGTGAATTTTTTCTTGTGGTAATTCAGGTTGAGGTTGGTGTACTGAGAGTTTTTCGTATTCTGTCTATTGTTGAAGGTTACGCTGCCTTTCATACCTTCATCATCCCTTTTTTTAAGAACGATATTGATCACAGATCCGGCACTTTCATAACGTGAAGACGGGCTGGTAATCACCTCAATTTTCATTAAGTTATCAGCAGGAATAGTAGCAAGGTATTCTTTTAATTCCTTCCCTGTAAACACAGATTTTCTGTCATTAATATATACTGTAACAGATTCGCCTTCCGCTTTTATGGCGTCATTATTATCAATACTTACCAAAGGAGTCATTCTTAATACATCCCAGGTCGTATTTCCTGCCAGAATAGAACTGTTGGCTACATTAAAAACGGTTCTGTCGGCTTTAGATTCTACCGTCGCCTTTCTGGCAACGAGCGTCACGGCTTCTATTTCTTTCTGTTTAACAATGGTATCTTTTTCTGCCTGAGCAAATGTTAAAGAGGCCATTAATAAAGCGATGGTGGATATAATTATTTTCACGAAGTTTTAGTTTTCTCTTATAAGACACTTATCATAGGCGGTATGTTACACCGAAAATGAGGAAATATTGAAATAAGTACTGAAATACAGGCATTAACAAGTGTTGTGTGATTTTAATATTCATAACCAATAAATCATTTCATTGTTTTTACTGTTGGGTTTTGTGATTTCTGAAATGAAAAATATATAAATAAAATAAAAAAGCAACACATGTAAAATTTACTTATTGAGAGAATATCATTACCGTTTTATTTAATAATTTATGGTTGTTGGGATATAATTTGGGGTTTTTCATCTTTCTCCATAAATTTTATAATTAACACCTTAACAGGGGAAAAGCAGTATTCATCATGTGTTTCATTGTGATTAATTTAATTTTTTATTCATTATTAAGTGTATTTATTATTTATTACGTGTTTTTATTATTTTATATGCAAAAGTTTGTAACTTTAATAGAATGAAAATATACTGATATGAAAAAACTTTAAATAATTGGTAAACCGGAATGTATTTTATAACCTATGAGATTAACGGAAAAACATATAAAGATAAAATGATGAAAAAATAATTGATGAAAGAAACCTTTAACACCATGTTAGAGGTTTTTTTATGGGTTGATGAAATATGAACAGCAACCACTTGCGAAAATATAAAAGCAGATGTATGTGCATGTACGATTCCTAATTCTGAACGGAAAAACTTTTGCAGCTGCATTCTGTATTCTGTATTCTCCTTGGAGCGAGTAAGAGAATAGGTAACTGTCGTTTTTTATAATAATTCCATAAATTCAGACTAAATCCTTATCATTGATGAGGATTTTTTGAAGTGTAAACAAAATATTTTTTACATTTGAGAAAACAATATAATATGTTGAATCATAAAATTTCCTTACTTGGATTTATTTGTGCAATCGATTGCATTTTTGGAGTCAGTAAGATGAAAGCACAGAGTTACATTCAGGTAAAAAATACATTGGATTTTGTCAGGAATGAAGTGGTTTCCGTTCGTGTATCACAATTGAAATCATTTTTAAACAGCAATAAAGAAGGAGATCTGAGGATTAAGGACGAACAAAATAACTTCCTCACAATCCAGTGGATCGATTACGATGGTGATGGAAAAAGCGACGAACTTCTTTTCCTTGCTGCTGTTGAAGAAAAGAAAACAAACATCTATACTATAATTGCAGATGGAAAAACTCCGGTTCCTGAAAGTCCTGTAACGACATACTCACGATTGGTTCCGGAAAGAGTAGATGATTATGCCTGGGAAAATGATAAAATCGCCTTCAGAGTGTATGGTCCGAAAGGCCAGCAGGAAGCACTGCGGGGAATTAAAAGCAGTACGCTTTCCAGTGGAGTGGATATCTGGTTGAAAAGAACAGAAAAACCGATCATCAACAAATGGTACAAAGGATATCTTACCGATCCGATGTTTTATCATAAAGATACAAGAGGTGAGGGGTACGATCCTTACCATGTAGGAAACAGCCGCGGTACAGGAGGGATCGGCATCTGGTCCAAAGACAGCCTGCAGGTTTCCCAAAACTTTGTAACCTCCAAAACGATTGCAGAAGGTCCGTTGCGTACTGTTTTTGAACTCACTTACCATCCTTGGAGTGAATACGGAGTAACAGAAACCAAACGTATTTCATTAGATATCGCTTCTAATTTCTCTAAGTTTGAATCCAATTTTACCGCAGAAAAAAAAGTACCCAATTATACCATTGGAATCACTTTGCATAACAACGAAGGCGAGACTCTATTAAACGATAAAAGTGGATGGTATCTTCACTGGGAAAAAATTGATGATGCCTTCGTCGGAGAAGGGATTGTAGTAGACCCTGCTATTGTGGAAAAAGCCTGGGCCAGAAAATCTGAAGTGGCCGACCAGAGTAATTTATTGGTAGTCACAAAACCAAAGCAAAAATTAGTGTATTATGCAGGATTTGCGTGGCAGAAAAATGGCCAGATCAAAACCAAACAGGACTGGGAAAATATCCTGCAGAAACAATCTCAGAGTATCTCAGCTCCTTTACTTATTAAGATTAAATAATGTCTAAAACAATGAAATTAACAATCTACACAGCGGTTTTTACGGTAGTTTCCATCAATTTGTCCGCTCAGGTAAAAGATACGCTGGCAGAGAAAATGGTATTGTACCAGCTTCCTAATGGAGGTTGGGGAAAACAACTTGACGATAAATCTGTCGTTAACTACAATCTTCCCGTAGATAAATCCCTTTTAAAAAAAATAAAAGCAACCGGTGATGATCATGCCACCATTGATAACAATGCAACTTCCCGGGAGATCAACGGATTAATAAAAGCTTATCAGACCACAAGAAATCCCGACTACCTGAAAGCCGCAGAAAAGGGAATAAGTTATCTTTTGCTGATGCAGTATAACAACGGAGGTTTTCCACAGTATTATCCTAACGCCGGATTATACAGAAAGCAGATTACCTACAATGATAATGCAATGATCAATGCCCTTACCGTGCTTTACAATACAGCCGAAAGTAAAAATGATTTTGATCCGGTAGATCCGAAATTAAAAGAAAAGGCAAAAGCGGCAGTACAAAAAGGAATTCTTTGTATTTTAAAAACACAGGTCCTTCAGAATGGCAAGCCTTCGATCTGGGCAGACCAGTACAACGAAATAACATTGCAGCCCGATAAAGCAAGAGCTTTTGAACCAATTTCGCTGGCAACAGGAGAATCTGTCAATATTGTGCGGTTTCTGATGATGCAGCCTATAACCCCGGAAATTGAAAAATCGGTACAGTCTGCCATTCAATGGTTTCAGCAGAATGATATAGAAGGGTATAGTTATAATGTAGGAAAGCAGAACGGGAAAACCGTAAGAATTTTAGCAGAAGATAAAAATTCCGTGATCTGGGCAAGATTTTATGATATCAGTACCAATAAACCTTTGTTTGGAGACCGTGATGGAAGCGTAAAATATAATTATAACGAAGTGTCTGAAGAAAGAAGAAACGGCTACAGCTGGTTCGGAGACGCTCCTCAGAAACTGATTGACAAAGAATACCCGAAATGGCTGCAGAAAAACAATATTTCTCAATAGTTGCAGAGGAGATTTTGTATCATTTAAAATTGGATTCTGCTTAATTTTCAGGAGATTAAAACAAGATATTCACATTATAAAAAAGACTGAGAACTACTTCTCAGTCTTTTTTTATCCTTGTGTATTTAAATTCCTTTATTTTAAAATGCAGTACAGATATTTCCGGTTAAGGTAGCTCCGGCATTTGCTGTAACATCTGCTTTTACAGAAGAAACAGATAGTGCTCCGATTGAATAAGGCGGGGTAAATGCAGTACCGCTTCCTGCTGTATTTCCGGTAACATTGGTAAACGTATTTCCTGTTGCTGTTACCGCAGTATAGCCACTCATAAGGTTGATCGGTTCTTTTACATTTTCAAAAACATTTCTGTCAACAAGAATATTGGCCTGTACTCCTGCCGCAATACATTTATTGCTTACAGTACTGTTGAAATAGCTGTTGATGATATGGATTTTACCAAATCTTACCCTTGGCATTCTTTCCCTGCATCCCGGAGCCCACCAGCATCGTACGAAAGTTACATTAAGTTTTCCTGCATCTGCTGTTGCGCCATCACTTGATCCGATAAGATTGGAAAACCTGTGGTCATCCGTTCCTCCTGAACCGCCTGCTTTTGGTGCTTTCAGGTAATGGAATTTAGTATAGGAAACCGTCACAAAATCAGATTTATTTTTAATGTCAAAATTTCCGTCTACGCCGTCTCTGAATTCACAATGATCGATCCATACATTTCTGCAGTCATCTAAAATGGCATTGTCCCAGCCATCTGTGTCGTACGCTCCCGGTCCTTCAAAGATGAGGTTTCTGATGATGATGTTTTCACACCTTTTAATATTGATAATTCCCGATCCGTCTTTTGTCTGATCTGTAGAAACCAGTTTGGCACCGCTGGTCCCGTAAATGGTTTTACCGGTTTGGTCCTGAAGAGACAGACGGGTTGTAATGGTGATGGTTCCTGTTACCTTAACCACTTTTACTGCGGTGTTTTCAATTGCTGCTTTAAGCTGCGCATACGTGGTAACGGTAGTTTCTGCGGCAGTACCACCTCCTGTTGTACCACCATTTTGAGAAGCCCATCCCGGAGCAATGCAACCGGCAAGAGGAACAATGGCATTGGTTTCTAATGAATTGCTGAAATTAATGGCATTGGGATTTTCTGTTAATTCGCTTTTGATATCCTCCTGACCGCAGCCGGTTAAGGCAAAAGCTGAACTTAGAGCTACCGTTAACAGGATCGCTTTAAAATTGAGTTTCATAGTGTAATAATTTTATATGATTAATGTTGTAAAAACATTTAAATCTAAACAACATAGTTGTGGTTTTGTCTATAACAATAGGATTTTACGCAGATTTGGGAGGATGAGAAGAATATAAAAAACACGATCACCGGATGGTAATCGTGGTATGATTTGGAAGTACGGGAAATATAATCTGTTTAACGGACTTTGATAAATTATTTTTCACCAATCTTTATTTTAAAGCGCGATAAAATCCTCTCTAAAAGGTGTGAAAGCATCCACCAGCTGTCCTTCTTCAAGACATTTTACCCCATGGAAAATATTAGGTTGTGCGAAAAATCCATCCCCTTTCTGCAGGATTTTCACTTCGTTATCTACCGTTACTTCAAATGTTCCGGAAGCTACATACGTGATCTGCGAATGAAAATGCTGATGTAAAGTTCCAACGGCACCTTTTTCAAATTTCACAATGACCATCATCACCTGGGAGTTGTATCCTACAAATTGACGGGATACCCCGTCTCCAAGGTCTTCCCATTCAGAATTACCATCAAAGAAGGGTTCTTTTTTAAACTGCATTTTTCTTATTTTTTAACTGATGTTTTTAGTGAATCGCAAAGGCGCAAAGAATATTGTGTTAAACAACATTACTTGATATATTTCTCTAATCCTGTTTTCAATGGTTTCAAAGCATTTGCCGCCAGTTTAGCAATGGATTCAGAGCCTAATTTTGATAAATGGGTATCGTCATCTTTTCCGTCAGGATAATAAGCGTTTTCTCCTTTTTTATAGTGGAGATGCAACCTCTTGGAATTCTCAGGGCCATAAGAAATTTCTAATTGTTCAGTCAGCAGCTGCAGATCCACCAATGGTACTTTGAGGTCCTGAGCAACCATTCTTACTACTAACGGATATTCTTTATGGGTATCTACCAAAACACCATTTTCATTAAAATTTCTTCTGACAATAGAGGTCATGAGAATAGGAATAGCTCCTTTTTCTCTGGTTTCCTGAACGTATCTTTCAAGATTGGCTCTGTATTGGGTGTAAGGATTGGTGAAACGTACCGAATCATTAACTTTCTGATCATTATGACCAAATTGGATGATCACAAAATCTCCTTTTGTAAGCTGTTTCTTTACTTTATCCCATCTTCCTTCGGTTCTGAAACTTTTAGAGCTTCTTCCGTTGGTTGCATGATTCTGAATCTCAATTCCTGTTGTCAATAATAACGGAAGCATCTGTCCCCAGCCATGTTCGGGGTTTTTATCCGGATTTTCCTTATTGGCCACGGTAGAATCGCCGATTAAGAACAACGTGGGTTTCTGTTGTGAAAATGTGAATACAGATAGTAGTACACTGAAGAAGAGCAAGTATTTTTTATTCATTTTTTCTGATGTAAGGGTAAAAGTTGTCGGTTAATTGGCAGGATTCCAGCCGTCCAGTATTTTTTCTAAGGTGTAATTTTTCAAGTCTTTTTTCGTCAGTTGATGGGACCAGCTTGCGCGTTTGAGAGTGTTTCCGCCATCGCCTTTACTTCCAAATTCTGCATAGTAAGCGGTTTTTTCTTTATCCGGGAACATGTTGTCGCCTTTCCAGGGATTCCAGCCTTCGGGAAGAATATGTTTTCCCATTTCAGTACGGATGAAAACTGTTTTAGCGTAGGGACGCCAGGGTCTTCCGAGATATACTTTCGTAATACCTTCTTTAGCCGTTAAAGTGCAGTTGAGAAAAACAAAGCCGTATTTCCTGTCAGCTTCTGTTGCGGCAGCGGTGATATAAGAATCCGCGAAACTTTTGATGATACAATTCTTAAAAACAGCAGTTGCCTGTCCAAAAATAAAGTCGGTGGTTCCTTCGATATAGCAGTTTTCAAAATACTGCCGGCTGTGATTGGTTGCCGCGTACACGGTATCCTGACAACCCAGAATATTGCAATTTCTACTACTGAAACGATCGCCCTCCACGTGAAGAGAAACGGCTTGTCCTTCATTGCAGGAACTGTTTTGAATGGTAAGGTCACTGATTTTAATATCATCAGCCATCACCAAGAGCGTATAAGAATTGAAGGTGGTCATTTTTTCGTTAAAAGCATCAGGTTTTCCCGAATAGTCATTATTGGTAATGATGGTCGTATTTTTATTTTCACCCTGTAACGTGATCTTATGCTTTGAAGAAGGAATTATAATTTTCTCGTGATAGGTTCCGGCTTTGATGATGATCAGTGCTTCTGAAGGACCTAGATCTCTTACTGAATTAATTGCTTTCTGAATTGAGGTGAAATCTCCGCTTCCATCTTTGGCAACCGTGATTTTTATGTAGGGAGAGTTTCCTGCCAGCAGCCATTGAGCCAGGGAAATGAATACCATTAACAATAATTTTTTCATATGCTTATTTCAATGTGATAGTATTGGGGAAGGCTATTGTAAACGCAAAGAAAAATGTTCAGATCATTTAAGAATTTTATTTAAAAAATCGACAGTGTAGTTCAACGTTTCCGTAAACCAGGGTTCAGCGCTCCAGAAAGAATGAGGGGTGTCTTTTATCTCATGATATTCTGTAGGAATGTTGAAGTTTTTCAGTTTTTTCATCATATCATCACTTCCTGCGTGAAACCGGGGCTGAGGACTGTTGATAAACAGGGTAGGAGGTGTATTTTTATTTACATATTCCAAAGGGGAAGCTTCGGTCCATTTTTTTAGGTTGACATTCCGGTCTCCGTCCAGCCAGTATGAAGCATAGGTACTTTCTTCCGCTTCTGGATGGATAAAGGAAACAATCCCATCTATATTCACGATAGCACTGATGTTGTTTTTTGATCGTACTCCAACCAAAGTGGCCATTTGAGCACCTGCAGATTCTCCCAGTACGGCTATTTTCTTCTGATCTAAAGAATATTTTTTACGATTTTTCTTAAGCCATCTGATAGCTTGTTCTATATCTTCAACACCTCCGGGATATTTGGCGGCATCGGCAAGCCGATATCCTACAGCTATTGAAACATATCCTCTTGAAGCCAGTTCCTGAGCCATGAATTTTTCATTTTCCTTACCTCCTGAGATCCAACCGCCGCCGTGAACCAAGGAGATTCCTGGGTATTTTTGGGTATGATCTAAAGGATAATAGACATCTGCTTTTAAAGAAATACCGTTGATATTGGCATATTCCACCTCTTTATCAATCCCGATATTGCTCGGAACAGGGCGTTCCAGCGGGGTAATAAAAGGATATTTCTTTTTTAATTTTTCGTAAGTTCCTTCATTGGTGTAGGGGGAAGCATTCGGTCGGGTATGCTGACCGAATGCTAAGATCCCTACTAATGAAATAGAAATATAAGTAAGTTTGCTAATAATCATTCGCTTATCGAATTTTTATTGAACTGCATTTTTAGAGACTTCATTGGAGATTGTCAATGAGTTTTTGGTATTGATAATGTTTTTAGGCAATTTCACAGAACCTGTTTTTGCCCCTAAAATTTTTACGGATGGTTTTTGAGATTCAAACGTAACAGTAGATAAGTCGATATTTTTACTGTTATATACAATGGCTCCAGTTCCTTCAGCATAAGCAAGAGTAACATTTTTCAGAATAATTCCGTCCGCATCGGTAATGGTCAGTGCTTTTTTCGTGTCAAATTTAGAATCTTCAATCACGATGTTTTTAAGATTCATTTCTGCCAGACCGTTGAGGGTAATGGCTTCGTAAGAATTGACAGCATTGATATTCTTGAAATAAATATTTCTGAAGATCGGAGTTTCTTCGGTCACCGGATATACTTTTTCCGGAGCTTTATTTCCTTCCTGTTTCTGCCCGTCTTCCAGTACCGGAGAACTTCCTTCGTAAAACATATTGAATCCGATGGTCTGAGTGGGAATGTTAATCATATCAATATTTTTAATGTAAATATTTTCAACGATACCGCCTCTTCCACGCGTAGTTTTAAAACGGAGACCGATATCCGTTCCGATAAAAGTACAGTCGGAAACCTGAATATTTCTCGCTCCACCTGACATTTCGCTTCCTACGACAAAACCTCCGTGACCGTGATAGACTACATTATTTTTAATGATGACATTTTCAGTGGGCATTGCTCTTTTTCTGCCGTCTTCATTCTTTCCTGACTTGATGCAGATGGCATCATCTCCTACATCAAAAGTGTTGTCATAAATCAGTACATTTTTACAGGATTCAAGGTCTATACCATCACCGTTTTGAGAGAACCAGGGATTTCTAACGGTAAGATTTCTTAAAATAACGTTGGTACACATCAAAGGATGCAGGTTCCACGCCGGAGAATTCTGGAAAGTAGGACCGTCTAATAAGACCTGGTCACATCCCACCAAACTTACCATGACCGGGCGAAGAAAATCTTTCACCGTTGTTAGTTCATCTTTTGAAATTTTATCAGGAACGTTGAAGCTTGAACTGCTTTCAAATCCTTTTTTATAGCTTTCAGAAGGATACCAGGTTTTGCCGTCAGAAGATAAAATACCGCCTGAAGCAACGATCTGTTTCCATTCGGATTCGGCTAATTTTCCTTTTTTAACGGCTCTCCAGGCGTCACCGCTTCCATCAATTACACCTTTTCCGGTGATGGCGATATTTTTTACATTTTTTGCGGAGATCGGCGACTGGCAGCGGATGGTATTCAATCCTTCAAAACTTACGTCTACCAGAGGATAATCATTTTTATCTTTACTGAAAATGATGAAAGCTCCTTCTTCCACATGAAGATTGATGTTGCTTTTTAATACGATAGGGCCTGTTAGCCACATTCCTCTCGGCACGATCAGTTTACCGCCCCCTTTTTTGCTGAGGTCATCAATTGCTTTTTTAAAAGCTTCTGTATTTTTTACTTTTCCCCCTGCAATCCCTCCATATTGGGTAATATTGACGGTAGCAGCCGGAAAAGAGGTTTCTGTAACCTGAGGCATTTTAAACTCAACATTTTTATAAATGTCCATATTCTGAGCCTGGATCTGTCCCGAGAACAGCATGGCTGCCGCAAAACCGATCATTTTAAAAGACTTCTTCATGATTTACTTTTTATAGGTTGTAGTACTATTTTTAAATTCTTTATATACCAGAGAAGCGACAACTTGTGCTCCTTCCGGCTGAAAATGAGTATTGTCTTTCTGACCTTCCGGATAGGCTTCATACGTTCCGGAAGGAAGATTCATAAAGTAATGACTGGTAACATATTCCTGTCCTTTTTGGGTAAAATACTCCATAGACAACTTATTTAAATCGATGTAAGGAACATTCATTTCTTTTGCGATATCCAAAGCGGCCTGCCAGTAGTCGCCATGTACATTCTGAAGCTTTCCGTCTTTCCATGGATAGTTTCTGGCCACCGGAGTAACGATAACAGGATTTGCGCCTTTCTCTCTGGTTTGAGATACGAAAAGCCTTAAAAACTCTTTGTAACCCTGAATATTGATATACCGATCCGGATGCTTTTCCGATCCGTCATTGTGGCCAAACTGCATGATGACATAATCATTAGGTTCAAGATGCTCATATACATACCTCCATCTTCCTTCCTGAAAAAATGTTCTGGTGCTTCTTCCGCCATGCGCTCTGTCGTTTACGATTACGGAATCTGTCTTAATCCCAGGCCGTAAAGCTGCGAGGCTGTCTTTTACAAAAAACGGTTGAAAAACCTGCCCCCAACCTGTAATCGGATACCGGACTTTCATGTAATCTTTTCCCGGTTCATAATCCCCGGTGTAATCAGCCATTGTGGAATCCCCGATAAGATAAATATGGGTGATATTTTTATGCTGTTTTGCCTTTGCCTTTTGAGCACTATTCTGTGACTGGCATGCAGAAAGCAACAGGGAGCTGAATACAAATGAAAGGATTTTATAAGTTTTTTTTTCCATGACTAGAAGTCAATTTTTAATTATATTTAGAGAGGTTTACCAAGCTGATGTATGATGAAATACTCTCGCAGATTAAGCGGATAATGTAGATTTTAATGTACTATAATTTCACTATTGTTTACACAGTTATCTGCTCAATCTGTGTGATCTGCGTGACAAAAAAGCTTGCGTTTTACCAGGCATCGTTTTATTTTTTTGTGATTCTGAACCAGTCGAAATCAGCATATCCTCCGCGGGGCGCTTTTGCTGTGCTTACGCTGTATAAACCAACCTTTGCTCCGATCCATTTCCCCGGTTTTGCCTGGAAAATATCTCCTGCTTTGGTAAAGCTTTTTCCGTTTTCACTGTAGCTGAATTGGCAAAGGCCGTTGGGTTCGCTGACATTCACTTTTAAATACACTTCATTTCCTTTCAGTTTTGTTTCAAACAGGACTTTTTCTTCACCGCCTTTATCTGCTTTTTCGGCTCTTCGTAACTGAAGATAGTATCCGTCAGGCTTATTGGTAATGACTATTGATTCATGATCTAATCCCATCACCAAAAGTCCTGCTGTTTTCCCTTCTTTGGCATCTTCGGGGGTTAATTTAACCTTTGTAGACGCTGTAAAATTAGGACCCGGAAATTTTTGAGTGAGTAAGTTGGGAACGTTCCAAAGATTTTTTTCACCTTCCGGAACTTTCATGGAAAACAATCTCAAAAACTCTTGTCCCGGAAGTTTTGAAGACCATACGATATTCGGATTGGCACTCCATTGCCATTGAAGACCTAATTCTTTACCGTCAAATTCGTCCGTTTCCGGTGGAGTGACGATAGGGTAGGATTGGCCTGCATCAGGCTTTTTATAGGTTAAAACCGGTTCTCCGATGCCGTTTTTATTGTTGTCGATCCCCATTACAGGCCAGTCTTTTTCCCATTTCATCGGCTGCAGATGAACGATTCTTCCGTACGTATCTACATCCTGAAAATGATAAAACCAGTCTTCTCCTGAGGGTGTATCTACCCAAGCTCCCTGATGAGGTCCGTTGATTTTTGTAGAACCCTGCTCCAGAACAGTTTTCTCTTCGTAAGGGCCATAGATATTTTTTGATCTTAAGACCAGCTGCCATCCTGTAGCAACACCGCCGGCAGGAGCAAAAATGTAATAATACCCGTTTCTTTTATAAAGTTTCGGTCCTTCAACCGTGGGATGAGCATCGTGGCCGTCAAAAACATGAACTCCTTTATCCAGAACTTTGGTTCCTTCGGGATTCATTGTATTAATGGATAATAAACTTTTCACTCCGGCACGGCTTCCTGCCCAGCCATGCACTAAATAAGCTTTGCCGTCATCGTCCCAAAACGGACAAGAATCGATTAAGCCTTTTCCTTCCATCACCAGAACAGGCTTTTCCCAGGCTCCCAGCGGATCTTTGGTTTTCACCATATAAATTCCGTAATCGGGATCGCCCCAGTAGATGTAGAATTCACCTTTATGAAATCGAATACTGGGTGCCCAGACACCGTCTCCTCTTTTGGGAGTACTGAAGTTTTCATTGGGAAGCACATCGGGAAGGGCATAATTCACCAATTTCCAGTTGACCATATCTTTTGAATGAAGAATAGGAAGTCCCGGAGCTTCATTGAAACTGGAAGCGGTCATATAATAATCATTTCCCACACGGGTAACGTCCGGGTCGGAATAATCTGCATATAAAATCGGATTTCTGTAATTTTTCCCCTGATCAGCAGTCCAGACTTCAGAAACATATGGTTTTTCCTGTGCACTAAAGAAACTTGCTGTGGTTGAAAGTACCATAAGAGCTAACGCATTCAGTGAGTTTTTTCTTTTCTTCATAAAGATCATTTTCATTTATTTTTCGAATTCTAAACTTGCTAAGATGAAAGGTCCCGTTCCTTTTGGATCATTGGAGCGTATTTCTTCATTTACATAATATTCATAGGAACCGCTTCTGTAGGGTGTTCCGCCTAAACCTGCTACGGCGCAACATTTATTTAGACTTATCACCCCGTTTTCATCCACTGTAATTAAATTGTTGATGATTCCGTGGTAGCCTTTTTTAGCATAGGTTTTATACGATGCTGGAAGATAACCTTTATTCACCGATTTTATTATCGTATACACAAACATAGAGGATCCTGTAGCTTCCAGATAGTTTCCTTTCTCATTGCCTTTATCCAACACCTGATACCAAAGTCCTGTTTTTTGGTCCTGAACTTTAATAACTGCATCGGTATAGGATTTTAAATAAGAGATCAGTTGGGCTCTTCCGGGATGATTTTTGGGTAAATAATCCAGGACATCTACCATGGCCATTCCGTACCAGCCCATGGCTCTGCTCCAGAAATTGGGAGAAAGTCCTGTTTGCTTATCTGCCCACGCCTGTTCTTTACTTTCATCCCAGGCATGATACAATAATCCTGTTTTTTTGTCTAAAAGATGTTTTTGAATGAGATCAAATTGATTGATAATATCGTTGTAGGCTTTTTCAGCCTCAGCTCCTTTTGAAAAATCGTGGGTATAATGGGCATAAAACGGTTCACCCATATAAAGACCGTCCAGCCACATTTGATTGGGATAGATTTTTTTGTGCCAGAATCCTCCTTCCGAAGTTCTCGGCTGTCCATCAATTTGGGAACGAAGCGTTTGTAATGCTTTCAGGTATTTTTCTTTCTTTTCCTTTTCATAGAGGTAAAGAAGGACATTTCCACAGTTTAGCATGTCGATATTATACTTTGAAGCATCATAAGAAAGAATGGTTCCATCTTCTTTAACCATCGTATCACCAAATTGGGTGATGTACTTATAATATTCCTGGTTGCCTGTTTTGTCGTATAATTTTTCTGCACCTTCCAAAACAATAGCGGTCGGATAGCTCCATTTTGGGGTTTTATTGTAATCAAGCATCCATGCTTCTGGAAAACGTTTAATTTCAGAAAGAAGCATTCTTTGAGACCATGGTAATGTTGAAGAAATTTCCCCGTTTACATGGGTTTTTACTTCTTTGGAAGCAGTTTGCAGAGGCTTTTGTGCACAGGATAAAAAGAGTCCCGAACATAAAGCGGTGAATGCGTAAACTGTAATGGTACGGTTGATAAAGTTCATAGTTTTAAACTTTAAAGTTGATTATTTTTATCTAATAGATCCAGTTTTTTATCCAGATCCTGGTAAAAAGCTTCTTCGGTAGTAAGACCGTTGGGTTCCAGCGACCATGCTCCCATGAAATAATAAGAAACATTTTTAGTTTTCTTGAAGATGACAGTATGGGTGGATTTTGTTTTCACATATTTATCGAAATTTTCGAGAGGGTAGAAGACAGCCATTCCCAGGTTGTCATCTTTTTTGGTTTCCGTCTGATTTCCGTAGGTAGCGATGTATGCCCATTTTTTATCTTTACTGATTCCCTGTTTTAAAGGAATATTTTTAATGGCTACAAGGCCTGTACACAATCCGGACAGCGTATTGCTTAAGGAAAGATCTACTTTTACAAAACGGTCTTTCGGAAAAATAGTAAGTTTTGATTGAAGGTCTACTGCATTACCCCAGGTTTTCCAGCCTTTATAATCGATGGTGGCAAAAGACCTGTCTTTTTCATTGGTTACTTTTGCGGTAGTGCTTTTTACGATTTTAAAAGTTTCCACATAGTCGTTCTGTTCATCGTATCTTCCGTAAGATCCTACGCCAATCGTACGACCGGATTTTAACACATCCTGTCCCCATGGGGCATCATGATGATAGGATTCAAAACCATCTTGTCCGACATCGGGAAGAACGAGTGTGTTTACTTTTTTACCGAAAATATCGGTAGCATTTCTCCAATCCAGATAGAGTCTGTAGCCGATCTGGTTATTCTCCAGCCCGATTCCTTCATATCTGATGTAGGTTGAATGATCAGTATGTGCTTCCGGAAGTGTTAATTCCTGAATGTTTTTGAAGGTTCCGCCCACATATTGATCTCCTTCCCATTTTCCACCATCCTTTACGCTAAGTTCAGCATAGGAGAAAGGGGCTTTTGGATTTTTACGGATCTTTTCAATAACGCCGGTTTGGGCAAAAGAAACCGTTGAGCTCATAAAAGCTCCGACAAGAACTATGGTAAAGATGTTGAATTTCAATTTTTCTGACATACTATTTTTATTGGATAACTGGTTAATAAGGAGTTTTCATGGTTATTAGCGTTGTCCTTCCGTTATTTTTTTTACAATATCATTCATATAGACTTCAATATTGTCGTAGTTTTTATCTAAATCTCTTCCGTTGGCATTGGCAACATTTGGGTTTAATGCATTGTTAATTTCCCATTCGTCAGGAATTCCGTCGTGGTCTGAATCTACAGGAGATTTACCTGGAGCTAACATTGGAAATCCTCCGACATCATTCTGGGAATCGATGATTCCATTGGTGCTGCCTTTCGAACCTTTATAAGTGAAACTTCCGCTTCGGATATCTTTCAGCACATGAAGATCAACGGCATCCCTGGTAAGACTCGCTCCCCCAAACTGCAATATCTTTTCGTAAGCTTCTTTGGCAGAATGGGTTTTTATATTGTTGTGAACATCATGAGGCTGATTGATTTTAATTGAATTTTTCTCAGCCTGTGTAAGGTTATAAGAAGCTTTCATCTGGCTGAAAACCCCTTCTGTCCAGTTGTCTTTCGTTACTTCGGGATTTCCTTCCATCACATTTCCGCTGATATAATATTTCCCCCAGATGTTATAGACCTCTGCCTGTGGTTTTTCATTTTTATCGATGGCAACAATCCTTTGTCTGGTTGTGGTGGCAGGACCGGGTTTATAGTAATTATTGATGATATTGACATTCATGCCTTCGCCTCCGTAGAGACTGTTATGTCCCCAGTTATACATTACATTATTTCTGAAATCCGTAAGATCCGTCAACGCAAACTTACTGCCTGCATATTCTCCCAGTCTAGGGTTTCTGCTGTCGTGATGAGCATAGATATTGTGATGAAAAGACGCGAATTTTCCTCCGGCAATTCCGCCATAGCCATGGGCTCCTTTTTGATGGAAAGAATTTCTCAGACTTTCTGCAATCACACACCATTGAAGCGTTGTATTTTCATTTACATAAATGGAAACCGTCTCGTCAGTAGACCAGCTCATCGAGCAATGATCTACCATCAGATTTTTAATGAATCTTGCCCCTAAAGCATCCCCTTCATATTTTTTCTGATCACCCATCCGGAATCTCATATAACGGATGATGACATTGTCTGCAGCGACAAAAGTTTCGTAGTTGGCAACGGTGATTCCATCCCCCGGCGCGGTTTGTCCGGCAATTGTTACATTACCTTCTTTTATTCTTAGCGGAGATTGAAGATAGATGGTACCGCCTGTTGTAAAAACAATATATCTAGGACCTTTCTGATCCAAAGCATACCTCAGCGTACCTTCCGAGCTGTCATCTGCTGTTTTGGTTACGAAATACACTTTTCCGCCCCTTCCCCCTGTCGTATAATGCCCAAAGCCTTCTGCTCCGGGGAAACTCAGAACATTTTGCGCCTCTGCCAAAGCAGAAACACCACATATAATTCCTATCGTCAGTAATTGGGTGAACGGTCTTCTCATGATTGAAAATTCTTTAGGATTGAATGTTGGTTTATTTTAAACTCTTTTTTACGTTCCAGCCTTTTAAAATGTTAGTTGTTGTATAGTTTTTTCTTTCAGATGGAGTCAGTTGGTGAGACCACGAAACCCTTTTTGAAATAGGGGCACCAGCGCCTTTGGAATTGTATTCAGCATATAAAATTGTCTTTTCAGCATCCGGTTTATTCCAGTTGTGCCAGCCTTCAGGTTTTATGGTTGAATTCATTTCACAGTTGATGTATACGGTCTTGGCAAAAGGTCTCCAGGGTCTTCCCAGATATACTGAATGTTCAGCAGCATTTCCCATTATTTTACATTGAATAAAAACAAATCCAAAAGCATTATCCTGTGGAGTAGAAGCAGCTGTAACGTAAGAAGCACTTTCTTTTGAATAAATAGTACAGTTTTCAAAAACGGCAGTTCCCGCTCCGAAAATATAATCTGTTGTTCCTTCGATGTAGCAGTTACTGAAATAATTTCTGGAAGGTTTTGTTTTATCCTGAAGGTCTTGAGCTCCTTTTAGATATAAAGTATCCTGAAATCCAAGAAATCTGCAGTTTTCAAAGGCAATCCGGTCACCCGCTGTAAGAACGGCTACTGCCTGGCCTACTTTTCCCGAGCTGTTTTTAAATGAAATATTTCTTGCCGTAAAATCATTCGAAAAAATGAAAACAGTAGCAGAACCTGTGGTCCCGATTTCTTTACCGTCAGCATTCTTTTTTGATGCATAATCGTCATAGGTGATCATCGTGTTTTCAGGATTTTCACCTTCCATCAGGATGGCTCCTTTTGTTTCAGAAACTGTAATTTTTTCGTTATAAACTCCGGTTTTTATAATAATTCTTGTCCTTGCTGCGGTTCCATTTTCAACAGCATCAACAGCCTGTTGTATGGTCATAAAGTTGCCTTTTCCGTCTTTCGAAACCACGATGGTTGTATCCTTAGTTTTGAAAGAAAGAAGGCTTACCACAAACAGAATGAAAACAGGAAAAAGAATGAATTTTTTAGTAACAATAGAAGTTTTCATGACTTTGATTTTTGAGTACCATACAGACTTATCCCGGGAAGAAGCAAGTCTGTATGATCTACTCATATGAATGTACTGTATCTCTAGTAACCGTAATCCTGGGTAAGATTATAGTTAGACTGAATGATGTCGCTGTAGATCGGCAATAGTTCTCTTTTGTTAGGCTGGAAATATTGCGCAAAACCTTTTACAGGATCGCTGATGTACGTTGGAAGTACCGAAGTTCTCCATGCAATTTTCGTATATCCTGCCGGCGTTGCATCCTGCGAAGGATTGTAGAATACTTCTGTTTTATCAGTTCCCGGATAATAAATATCAATGGCGCTGATATTCTGTTGTGCTGTTTTGGAAGGATCATAAACCGATTTTTTATAATACAGATTCAGAGGTGCGTTGGCATAGGCTCCCGTTCCGTTCATAAAATCAGTCATTTTCTGTCTGCTCTCTAGAATTTTGGTGTTCAGTAAATTCCAGCGGATGAGGTCATATTTTCTGATGCCTTCTGCTCCCAATTCCAATAATCTTTCTTTAACGATAGCATTGAAAAATCCTACTTTGTCCGTAGGAATCGTTCCTACCTGACCTAAGTTTCCTGTATAGGCTCTGTTTCTTACCAGTTTTAATGCATTTACAGCTTCTGCTGAAGGAGATCCGTTCAGTTCGTTATCAGCTTCTGCAAACATCAGCATAACATCGGAAACACGGATCATAGGCCAGTCTACCGCAAGATTTTGAGAAGGCCCTGTGATATTCGTCCATGATTTTCTGAACTTGGAATCTGTAAATGAAATAGCAGTTACCAATTCTGCCTGGTTCGTATTATTCACTTTAAAAATTCCTACATTCATGTCTCTTCTCAGGTCATATTTACTGAATTCATAGAAATAAATAGGTAACGCATTGATTCCGCCGCCGCCTTTCCATGAAGAATTATCGTCATGCTTCAATCCGTTATAATATCCTATTTTACTGTCTGTTCTAGCATTTCCTCCGAAAGCTCCAACCGCAAAAATAACTTCATTGGTTGCATCCTGGGTATTGGTATGCAGTGCTCTGAAAACATTTTCGTAGCTTGGGTTCAGGCTGTGTTCTCCCGGATGGTTCATGATGTCTTTACACTCGTCGTAAGCGATCTGGTAATATTTTTGAGGATTAGTTCCCTGCACCATAAGCTGCGGGTTTCTTCTCAATGAATATCCTGCTCTGGCC
Organism: Chryseobacterium sp. SIMBA_029; assembly: GCF_046535275.1. Lineage (NCBI taxonomy): Bacteria > Pseudomonadati > Bacteroidota > Flavobacteriia > Flavobacteriales > Weeksellaceae > Chryseobacterium > Chryseobacterium sp. SIMBA_029. The sequence continues at coordinate 134,285 of NZ_JAWRXA010000009.1, read as the reverse complement.
AAAGCGATTCTTGCTCTAAGACCTTTTACAGCACCTTTAGACAATCGTGCAGCCGTAGTGCCGCCTTCCGATCTCCATGGAACTAGTGTAGCAGCCTTTTCAAGATCAGCAAGAATTTTTTCATAGATAACATCGCGGTCTGTTTTAGCAAGGTATAACGTTTCCATATCGGCAGATGGGATTTCCTGGAAAGGAATATCACCCCAGTTTCTGATCAGCTCATAATAGAACTGCGCTCTTAATGTTAAAGCTTCACCCATAAAACGATCCATTAATTTTTTATCATCTGCAGAACCTGTCTGGTATACCGGTGATATTGGGATATTTTTAATGCAGAGATTTGCTCTTTCAATACCTGAATATAATTTTAAAAACGGTTTATTAAGCTCCGTATTCGTAGTACAGGAACCGAAAGTGGCGATTCCTCTTCTGTCGTTACAGTTAAAATCTCCTGAAGTCCTAAAATCATCTGAAGAATGTGGGAAAATCAGAGAAAGTCTCTGTCCATAGCCATCATCGCCGGCAAGCTGGCTGTAAACCCCTACCAAAGCGGTGAAAGTATCTGCGGTACTGTCGAATTGCTGCGCTTCAGATACACTCGAAAGATTTTCGGGTTCTAAAAAGTCATTACAAGAAGTAAATGTTAATGACGAAATGATGCAGCTTACAATAATTATCGATTTTTTCATTTTCATTGTTTCATTAAAAGGTTATATCAATACCTGTCAAAATAAATCTGCTTCTTGGATAAGCAGCATAGTCTACTCCCGGAGTCAATGGATTTCTTCGGGTACTTGCTTCCGGATCATAACCGGAATATCCCGTAATGGTAAATACATTGTTTACCGTAGCGTATATTCTTAAGTTCTTAATAAATGCATTTTCCAATGCACCTTTAGGAAGTGTATATCCTAAGGTGATGTTGTTCAGTCTAAGGAAAGATCCGTCTTCAATCGCATAAGAATGAAGGATATAATTTCCTGATGGAGGAGTCCACATGGTGGTGTTGGCATTTAATGCAGCTAATGCGGTAGGATCTGTAACTTTTACCCCGTTATTGTCAAACCATTTCCAACGGTTGGCAACATCCGCAGACATGTTATTATCTCGGTATAAATATTGAGTGGTAAACTCAGATTTGTTTGCATTATACACTTTGCTGCCTACCGAGAAATTGAAGAATAAACTCATATCCCAGTTCTTTAATCGGAACGTCTGGCTGAATCCACCATAGAATTTCGGTTGTGCACTTCCCAGTTCCGTCTGATCCGCTGCGGTGATTTGCCCGTCACCGTTGAGGTCTTTCAATTTCAGATCTCCCGGTTGTACTGCTTTTGATCCTAAAGCTACCGCGCTGCTGCTCGGAACTCCGGACTTCAGAGTGTAAGCTTGCGTGGTTGGATTAAAGTCAAAATCACCGATCTCATATCTTCCTTCCGTTACATATCCGTAATACGTTCCTACCGGGCTTCCTACTTTAGCAATAAAGTCATAAAGATTATTCACCCATCCAGAAGCAACCAGGTAAGAATTTGAATTGGCGGCCAGATTTCCACCCAGACTCATAATTTTATTTCTGTTGGCAGAAATATTGAAATCTGCTTTCCACGAGAAGTTTTCTCTGTTAAAGATAATTCCTCCCAATGTTACCTCAATTCCTTTATTTTGAGTTTTTCCTGTATTCTGAAACTGTGTTTCGTATCCGGAAGTCTGAGGAATTTTAGCCAATACCAAAAGATCTTTTGTATCGGTGATATACGCATCTACACTACCATATAACCTTCCATTGAAGAATCCGAAATCGATCCCTACATTTTTAGAAACTGTAGCTTCCCATTTTACACGTGGGTTTTCAGCAATATTTCCGGTAGTCGCTCCCGGAGTTACCCCGCTCCCGAAAGTATATCCGTAATCCGTAGAAGTAGTAAAGAACGTGTCATGTAAATAAGCAGTAATTCTGTTGTTTCCAGCTAAACCATATCCGAAACGAAGTTTAAGTTCATCCAGCCATTCCTTATCTTTAAGAAAGTTTTCCTGTTTCATTTTCCATGCTAATGAAAACGCCGGGAAGGTTCCATATCTGTTTTCCTTACCAAATACATTAGACCCGTCTTGTCGTATAGAAGCTGTTATGACGTATTTATTCGCAAAAACATAATTGGCTCTTCCAAAGAAAGAAACCAGTCTGTCCGGTGGCAATGCTAAAGTTCTTGGGGCATCCTGAATCATTCCTGTAGGAGGTACCGCAGACTGTATGCTTGCAAATGCCTCGTTCGGAAGGATAGAAGAAGGAAGCCATTTTACATAGGTGTTGGAAGACTCTCCATCCGTTTGTACCGTTTCCTGCCCGATCATTAAGTCCAGCTTATGATTTCCGAATTTTTTATTATAATTTAAAGTATTACTGTTGGTAATTCTTCTCGTCTGTTGTCTTGTCAATTGCACAATCGGCTGATTGTTATTGGCCCTGGCATCGCTGGTTACCGTTCCCCAGAATTGGTTGACTGCATTATCTTTCTGTACATATCCTACCACACTTCTGAAAGTTAAATCTTTCGTGATGTTATAGTTCAGGTATGCATTTAATAATAAATCATTCGTTCTGTTTTGTCTGATCTCATTATCATTTAAGATTAATGGATTGACAAGGTTGGTAAGAGTAGCGTAGTTTGGATCGAAATCATCCACAGGAACGTTACTTCCCCCTTCAAAAGGTTGATATCGTACCGCATTTCTCAATCGGTTGGTCCCTTGTGAACCGCTTGCAGAAGTTCCTGCACCGTCAATCAGCTGGCGGCTGTATCTTGCGTTGAATCCTACTTTTAATTTTTTGCTGACATCATAATCGTACTTGAAGTTGGCCATACTTCTTCTGAAACCCGAATTCAGCATGATCCCATCTTCTTCAACATGGTTTAAGGACAAAGAGAATGCTGACTTTTCAGATCCTCCCATGATGTTGACATTATGGGTAAAGTTAAAAGCCTCCTGACCGAAAAGTTCTTTCTGCCAGTCTCTTTTCTTGATATTCCCGTATTTATCAGCCAGTTCGCTGAAACTTCCGTACCGCGTCTGAAAAGCAGTCTGATCCTCTAAAACACCATTTTTGTTGTATAGTTCATACTGATACATCACAAACTCATAAGGATCCAGAACAGGAATGGTATTGGTAATTTTTCTTACCCCGGTATATCCGCTGTACGTGATGGAAGTGGAAGCTTTTTTCCGGCCTCCTTTTGTAGTGATCAGCACTACACCATTAGCTCCTCTTGCTCCATAGATGGAAGTGGAAGAAGCATCTTTCAGTACTTCAATAGATTCAATTTCTTTGGGAGAAAGGATAGAAAGAGCGTTATCCATCTGGATTCCGTCTACAATATAAAGAGGGGAGTTGCTCTGAGTGATAGAAGTACCACCCCTTATCTTGATATCTACTTCAGCTCCGGGTGCACCTTCACTCGCCATAACTTGTACGCCGGCTACTCTTCCCTGGATTGCTTCTGCTGCATTGTTTACAGGCATGTCTTTCATTGCTTCGGCCTTTACAGAACCTACTGCATTGGTGAGATCAGCTTTAGAAACTTTAGAATAGCCTACCAAAACCACTTCGTCGATCTTGGATTCTTTTTCTTTATTCTTTTCTTGAGCCATACCAAGGACAGGAAGTAGAAAGACCGTTACATATAACCACTTTATTGATTGTACTCTTTTATCCATTATGATATCCTTATAGTTTTAATTATGGGTTGAAATCTTCTTTTCAATCTCTTTTGTTTTTTGTGGATTTTTTGTAAGTATTCTATTCTTTAATTAGTGGTCAATATTTTTGAAATAGCTACGCTTTTTTGTTGTGCAATCGATTGCGTAAATTTTCATGATAAAATATCTTGGCTCCTAAACTAATATTATTTTCCAATACGCAAAGAAAAAAATATTATTTTTTCATTAATTTGTGTGTTTAAATTATTAAAACTGACAAAACAATCGTTAGTTAATGTTAATTAAATTAAAGAAAATCAATTAGTTAATTGTTGTAATTTTATTATTAACTGAAATATAGAAAATACTGATTTTTTTAATGTTTAGGATTTTAAAACTTAAAATTTTCTTAAAAAACTACAGGATTTAAGTGTTAAAAAATCCCCAAATTGATCACTGAGAATTAAATTTTGAGAGATTTCCTGATTTTTATCATCTTTTTCTTCCTCAATTTTGATTCATATTTTTTAAATGATAACAATTAATATCAATAGGTATCATATATATGTATAAATTAAGTTATTATTATCGATATCTTATCTCATGCTTAACTTTTATTTTGGCATGATTTTATTTTAAAACACACCGCTCAGTATCATTTTCAGGGAAAAGAAATGTAGGGAACGGATCACAAAATTTTCTGTTTATGAATTAAATTTTAAATTTATTTAATTGATAATCAGTGTTTTAAAAATAAAAATTAATTTTTTGTTAACCAATTAAATAATAATTATATATTTATCCACAAGTATTTCTAACATTTTTTAGTGTAATTTAATGCAATCGATTACACAATGTTTAACGGTTTTGACAAACCATCAAAAGTAAAAGTATAAAAGCCAGAGTATGACACCATCAGAATTTCGATACGCCCATCATCCCGAAGATGCCAAAAAATACACCACTGAAGATCTTAGGAGGGAGTTTCTAATCGATGATCTATTTAATGAAGATAAGATTAAACTCGTGTATTCTATGTATGACAGGCTTATTGTAGGCGGTATTATGCCCTCATCAACAGCTTTGAAACTGGAACCTACAGATGATCTTAAAGCAGCATATTTTCTTGAGCGCAGGGAATTGGGAATTATCAATGTTGGTGGTGCAGGTAAAGTGACCGTAGATGGCGAAGTATATGAGCTTGGAAATAAAGAAGCTTTGTATATAGGAAAAGGAGCACAGGAAGTGACATTTGAAAAAACAGGGGAAGAACAGCCTTATTTTTATATCAATTCTGCTCCGGCACATCATGCGTATCCTACAAAGAAGATCACTAAAAGTGAAGCCGAAATTGTAGAACTGGGCGAAGAGAGATATGCCAACAGGCGTACCATAAACAAACTGATTGTGAATAGTGTACTGGAAACCTGCCAGCTGCAGATGGGGATGACAGAACTGCATCCAGGAAGTGTCTGGAACACCATGCCGGCACATACCCACACGAGAAGGATGGAAGCCTATTTCTATTTTGATCTTGAAGAAGGACAGACGATCAGCCACTTTTTAGGGCAGCCACAGGAAACCCGTCATATTTTCCTGAAAAACAGAGAAGCCGTTCTCTCTCCGGAATGGTCAATTCACTCAGGAGTAGGAACCTCTAATTATACTTTTATCTGGGGAATGGCCGGAGAAAATATGGACTACGGTGATATGGATGGTATCAAAACTAACGAACTAAAGTAATTTTTCTCATGAATTTATTTGATTTATCCGGTAAAATAGCCGTTGTAACCGGCGGAACTCATGGATTGGGAATGGCTATGGCTGAAGGCCTGGCTGCCGCGGGTGCTGAACTGGCTATTACAAGTACCACTCCGTCTAAGCTGGATCAGGCATTAGACTATTATCATGAAAAAGGATATAAAGCCACAGGCTATCTTTTTGATGTAACGGATGAACTTGAAGCAGCCCAGAAAGTAGCCCTGATGGAAGCCACTCATGGAAAAATAGACATCCTGGTCAACAATGCGGGAATCATCAAACGGGTTCCGGCGATTGAGATGGAAATAGAAGACTTTAGAAAAGTAATCGATGTAGATCTTACCGGTCCTTTTATCATGTCGAAATTAGTCGGCAAACACATGATCAAAAGAAGATCAGGGAAGATTATTAATATCTGTTCGATGATGAGTGAGCTGGGCAGGGATAATGTAGTCGCGTATGCTTCTGCAAAAGGCGGACTAAAAATGCTTACGAAAAATCTGGCAACAGAATGGGCTAAACATAATATTCAGGTGAACGGAATCGGTCCCGGATATTTTGCGACTTCCCAAACAGAACCAATCAGGGTGGATGGACATCCATTCAACGATTTTATCATCAGCAGAACCCCGGAAGGAAGATGGGGAAATCCCGAAGATCTTGCAGGAACCGCGATTTTCTTAGCCTCCGATGCAAGCAGGTTTATTAACGGACAGATTATTTATGTGGACGGCGGTATTCTGGCAACGATCGGGAAACCTGCTAATGAGTAACAAAAGAATTAAACTAGAATGAAATCCTTTATAACAGATCAATTTTTACTACAAAATAAATACGCTGAAGAACTCTATTTTAACTTCGCGGAAAAACAACCGATCATTGATTATCATAATCACCTGATCCCTAAAGATATTGCTGAAGATACGGTATTTGGGAACATCTCTAAAGTATGGATTGCAGGCGACCATTACAAATGGCGGGCAATGCGTACGCTGGGAGTGAATGAAAAATTCATAACAGGAGATGCTTCAGATAAAGAAAAATTCGAAGCCTGGGCGAAAACGGTTCCTTATACGCTGAGGAATCCTTTATACCACTGGACGCATCTGGAACTGAAACGGTATTTCGGGATTGATGAACTGCTTAACGAAAATAATGCAGGTGAAATTTATGAGAACATCACGGCTCAGCTGCAGACTCCGGAAAAATCAACAAGAGGCTTGCTGAAAATGATGAATGTAGAATCTTTATGTACCACAGAAGATCCTACGGATATTTTAAATTATCACCAGGAAATTGCAAAAAGCGATTTCAAGACCAAAGTGAGCACAGCTTTCCGTCCGGATAAAGCCATCCTGATTGAGAATCACAATTTCGCAGACTATATTTCTAAATTAGGAGCATCTGCAGGAATTGAAATTAATTCTTACCAAACATTGTGTGATGCGTTAATTAAAAGAATTGAATATTTCCATGAAAACGGTTGCAGACTTTGTGACCACGGATTGAATAATATTTCTTTTGAAGAAGCTTCAGATGCTGAAGTAAGTGCTATCTTTAATGATAAATTAGCGGGTAAAGTAATTGCTGAAAAGCAGGTTAACCAATTTAAAACCACCATTTTATTATTCTTAGGAGAAACCTACCACAAATTCGGATGGGTTCAGCAGTTCCATTTGGGAGCACTGAGAAATAATAATGAGCGTATGCACCAGATTTTAGGACCCGACACAGGATGGGACTCTATCGGTGACTTTGTGCAGGCTGAAACCCTGTCCAGATTTTTAAATACCCTGGATGGAAAAGATAAATTAACAAAAACCATTTTATATAATCTAAATCCGGCAGACAATGAAATATTCGCGACTATGATCGGGAATTTCAATGACGGAAGTGTGAAAGGAAAAGTACAGTTTGGTTCCGGATGGTGGTTCCTGGATCAGAAAGATGGAATGATCAAACAGATGAATGCACTTTCCAATATGGGACTGATCAGCTGTTTCGTAGGAATGCTTACTGATTCCAGAAGTTTTCTTTCTTTTCCAAGACATGAGTATTTCAGAAGAGTGCTGTGTAATCTTTTCGGAGAAGAAATGAAGAAAGGCGAACTGCCAGATGATATTGAACTGATAGGAAGAACAGTCTCTGATATCTGCTATCATAATGCAAAAAATTATTTTGACTTTTAATTAATAACATATGGGCAGTAGAATAGTCACTTTCGGAGAAGTCATTATGAGGCTTTCGCCTCCCGGAAATAAAACAATGAGACAAAGCCACGAAATGGAATTCTTTTTCGGAGGTACAGAACTTAATGTGGCCTCGTCACTCGCAGTGATGAACTGTGAGGTAAGGCACATAAGCAATGTTTCAGATGATTTTGTAGGTGAATCTGCCGTTTCTTTCATGAAAAGTGTAGGAATTGATACATCTTTCATCAATAAAACCGAACATCCTCTGGGATTATACTTTCTTGAAGTGGGTTCATCTGTCCGTGCAAGCAGAATTGCGTATAACAGACTGAACGGTTCTTTTGCCAATATAAAAACGGAGCAGGTAGACTGGGAAAAAGCATTGGAAGGCTGTGAATATTTTCACTGGACCGGAATAAGTCCCGGAATTTCAGAAACTGCCTATGAAACCTTAAAGGAAGGGTTGCAGACTGCCCAAAAGATGGGAATCCAGATCACGACGGATCCTGCGTACCGTTCCAATCTTTGGAAATACGGAAAAAGCGGAAACGAAATATTAAAAGAGCTGGTTTCCTATTCTACTATTTTCATTGGCGGTGTTAATGAGATCAATGAAATTTTAGGAACTCAGTTTTCATCAGATCAGGAAGGCTTTATAGAAGCCTGTACAATATTACAACAACAAATTCCTTCGATCCATAAAGTTTTCGACAAAATAAGAATTGGCGTTAATGCAAGTTCCCAGCAGACGCAGGGGAGAGCCTGGGTTAATGATACATTCTTTGAAACCGACTTGCTTGAAGTGAATCCCGTGGTCGACAGAATCGGAACCGGAGATGCTTTTGCAGCGGGTCTTATTTACGGACTGCTGCATTTTGATGACGAAAAAGCATTGAAATTTGCCAATGCGGCGTGTGCGATCAAACACACCATTTTAGGAGACATCAATTACTGCAGTGCCGAAGACATTATGGAAGTAATGAACGGAAATTCAGGAGGAAGAATAAAAAGATAATTATGGCAAGATTTACCCGTATAGAAGTTGCATTAAAAGCAAAAGAAACAGGGATCGTTCCCGTGTTTTATCACGCTGATGCGCAAGTGAGCAAAAAGATTTTAAAAGCCTGTTATGATGGCGGCGCCCGTGTTTTCGAATTTACCAACAGAGGAGAATATGCCCATGAAGTTTTTACCGAGCTGACGAAATATGCAGCCAAGGAACTTCCTGAAATGATGTTGGGAGTAGGATCTGTAGTAGATGCAGGAACAGCCTCATTATACATTCAAAACGGAACGAATTTTATCGTTTCTCCTTTATTGAATGCGGAGATGGCTAAAGTCTGCAACAGAAGAAAAATCTCATGGATGCCGGGCTGTGGTTCCGTTTCAGAAATTTCTTACGCCGAAGAATTGGGTGCTGAAATTGTAAAAATATTTCCTGCTTCCCAGGTAGGCGGACCGGAATTCATCAAAGCGGTAAAAGGTCCTATGCCATGGTCCAATATTATGCCTACAGGCGGTGTACTTCCCACAAAAGATAATCTCTCTCAGTGGATTGCTGCCGGGGCTTTTTGTGTAGGATTGGGATCACAGTTATTTGTGAAAAATGAAAACGGGGAATATGATTACGAAAAAATTACAGAGACTGTCGCGAATTCAATTCAAATTATTAAAGAATTAAGGGAATCATTATAACCTGAAACTTACATGTAAGTTTCAGGTTAACTACTTAGGTTTCCAATAAAAAAAGATTTATAAAATTAATAAGTCCTTGCTGAAAACGGCATGGAAAGGAGAGTTTTTGCTCTCATTTGTTTCAAAATCAATAAAAAATCAATACTATTAAAGATTGATATGAATAAAAATATATCCCCGAAACCGACTCACTTCAGATGGACGATATGCGTATTGCTATTCATCGCCACTACCATCAATTATATGGATCGGCAGGTGCTTTCATTAACCTGGAAGGATTTCATCGCACCCGAGTTTCATTGGAATAATAACGACTATGGAAACATCACCGCATTATTTTCTATATTTTATGCAATAAGCATGCTTTTTGCCGGGAAATTCGTGGACTGGATGGATACGAAAAAAGGATTTCTCTGGGCCATTGCAATTTGGTCTGTGGGAGCGGTTTTACACGCTTTCTGCGGTATTGCCACTGCGGGAGTCCTTACCGGAAACTGGATGGTAGGCTTCCATGAATCTAAGGAACTGATCGGTAAAGTAGATAACGTTTCTATGGTGATCAGTACCAGCGTTACCTTATTTATTTTCGCCCGTTTTGTACTGGCGGTTGGTGAAGCAGGAAATTTTCCGGCAGCCATTAAAACCACGGCAGAATATTTTCCTAAAAAAGACCGGGCGTTTGCCACCAGTATTTTCAATGCCGGAGCTACCGTTGGAGCATTGGCAGCACCGTTAACGATTCCTTTCATTGCCAAATCTATGGGATGGGAATGGGCTTTCATTATTATAGGAGCATTAGGATTTGTCTGGATGGGACTTTGGGTATTTTATTATAAAAAACCGCATGAACACCATAAAGTAAATACCCACGAATTAGAATATATCCAGCAGGATCAGGATGATCTGCCTAATACAGATTCCAGTATTCCTGAAAAGAAATTCACTTTTAAAGAATGTTTCAGCTATAGACAGACCTGGGCTTTTGCTTTTGGAAAATTCATGACAGATGGAATCTGGTGGTTTTTCTTATTCTGGACTCCGGCTTATTTAAGTTCAGTATACAAAATGGACAGTACGCAAAGTGCACTTCCTTTATTCGTTCTGTATATGATTACGCTGCTTTCGATTATCGGAGGCTGGCTTCCTAAATATTTTGTAGAAAAAAAAGGAATGAATGCTTATTCAGGAAGGATGAAAGCCATGCTGATCTTCGCATTTTTTCCACTGCTGGCACTTTTAGCACAGCCTTTAGGATCTATTACCTATTGGATTCCTGTTTTAATTATAGGGGTTGCCGGTGCAGCGCATCAGGCATGGTCTGCTAATATCTTTTCGACGGTTGGAGATATGTTTCCTAAAAAAGCAATTGCTACCATTACTGGAATTGGCGGAATGGCCGGTGGGATTGGTTCATTTTTAATTAATAAATCATCAGGAGTATTGTTTGATTATGCCCATAAAGCATGGACAACCGTTGATGGGACTCCCTTGCTGGAAAAATATCCACAATATATCAACGAACGCTTGCCGGAAGGTTTTTTTGAAAAATTAGAACAATCAGGAGCCGTGATTTCAGACGGAATCGATAAAGGATATATGATTATTTTTTCAATATGTGCAGTAGCCTATCTTATCGCATGGAGCGTAATGAAAGCATTGGTTCCAAAATATAAAGTTATCAATAAATAATGATGGAAAATCAGATAAAACAAAAATTAAACCGTGAAGTAAGCGGTTCTCAGGAGGAACTACCCATTAAAATTGTACAATTTGGAGGCGGAAATTTCATGAGAGGATTTACGGATTATGTCATTGACAGATTAAATAAAGAAGCGGGGTTTAATGCCGGAATTGTCAATGTACAGCCTACACCGGGAGGTTCTGTTCATAAACTGGAGGAACAGGATAACTTGTATACGCTTTTTTCAAGGGGAATAAAAAAAGGGGAAATCATCGACGAAAAAAGAATGATCTCAGCAATCCAGCAATCCATTAACCCTTATACGGATTATAACGAATTTCTGGCATTGGCTAAAGAAGAAGACCTTGAGTTTATTTTCTCCAATACTACAGAAACGGGAATCGTTTACGATGAAACTGAAAACAATTATACAGGTCCACACAAAAATTTCCCAGCTAAGCTAACGGTTTTGCTGCATGAAAGATTTAAAAATTTTGCGGGAGCACGAGATAAGGGAGTAAGAATCATTCCCTGTGAGCTTATTGAAGATAACGCTTTTGCCTTACAAGCGATTATCCTGAAATATGCATCCCTTTGGAATCTGGGAGAAGATTTTATCCAGTGGATTGAAACTGCCAATCAGTTTCACAATACATTGGTGGACAGAATTGTTCCCGGTTATCCTAAAGAGGATAGCGCGCAGTATGAAGATCAGCTCGATTATGAAGACCAGATGATGGTTGTTTCGGAAGTATTTTTACTTTGGGTGATTCAGGATGCTGGAAATCTGAAAGAAAGAATCCCTTTCCACAAGATCAATGAACAGATTTTAGTGGTTGATGATATTCAGCCTTACCGTTTAAGAAAAGTCAGAATTTTAAATGGCGGTCACACCCTGATGCTGGCGCCTGCGATTCTGTCCGGAAAAGAAACGGTGAAAGAATCTATCGATGATCAGTTTATCGGCACCTTTTTAAAAGAAACTATTTTTAATGAAGTCAATCAGACGCTGGGTCTGGATGAAGAAGAACTGAAAGACTTTGCTGAAGAAGTTTTCGACAGATTTAGAAACCCGTTCATCAAACATTATCAGGCAAGCATTGCTTTATATTTTGTTTCTAAATTTAAAGTGAGAATTTTACCAAGTTTATTAACCTATGTTGAAATGAATGGAAAGCTTCCATTGAATCTGACATTTTCACTGGCTGCCTTAATAAGATTCTATCAGGGAAATTTAGGGGAGCAATCATTACCCCTGAATGACGAAGAAACCATTGTGACCAGATTCAAAGAAATCTGGAAACATGAAGACTACGGAAAAGTAGCTGAGCTTGCATTAGCTGAAACCAGTTTCTGGGATACAGATCTTACCCAGGTTCCGGGATTGGCCGCCGCTGTTTCAAACGCACTATCTGAGATCGATCAGTATGATGTGGAAACAGCTTACCGTAATTTTATTCAATTCAATTCTTAAGAAATTATGGAAAAGAAAGTACTGAAAGTAAATCCCAACGATAATGTAGCAGTGGCATTGGTAGATCTGAAGCAGGGAGAAACTGTTACTTTGGGTCATCTTACCTATGATATTGTAAAAGATACCAGGGCAAAACATAAGTTCGTTACAGAAGATCTTTCCGTTGGCGATCAGATCATCATGTATGGTGTGTTAGTGGGAAAAGCCAGCCTTCCGATCTGGAAAGGAGAAGTGATTACCACCGAAAATGTAAAACACCAGAGTGCAAAAGTAGAAGGAAAAACAGAAACCGTTTCATGGTCTGCACCCAATGTTGATCAGTGGAAAGATAAAACATTCATGGGATATCACAGAGAAGACGGACAGGTGGGAACCTCCAATGTCTGGCTGTTTTTTCCATTGGTTTTCTGCGAAAACAGGAACGTTGAAATCCTGAAAGAGGTTTTTGAAAAAGAACTTTTATTCGAAAAAGTAACCAAACATCAGTTACTCCTAAGGTCATTGATCAATAATTCATCAGATACGCAAACAGTTGCTGATGAAGAGCAGGATTCAAGGGTATTCAAAAATATTGACGTTAAATTTATTACCCATCAGGGCGGCTGTGGCGGAATCCGTCAGGATGCAGAAGCGTTGGGTCGCCTGCTGGCAGGATATGTTAAAAACCCGAATGTAGCAGGAGCGACGGTATTGAGCCTGGGTTGTCAGAATTTACAGGTTCAGACCTTTAAAGATGCTCTGGAAGCTATAAGTCCTGGTAATAAAAAGCCTATCATCATTTATGAACAACAGAAATCGGGGACAGTAGATGAAATGCTCAACGGAATCATCAAAGATTCCTATGAAGCCATCAAAGAAGCCAATGAAATTCAGAGAAAACCTGCACCCATGTCAAAATTGGTGTTGGGATTAGAATGTGGCGGATCAGATGGTTTTTCAGGGATTTCTGCCAATCCTGTGCTGGGCCAGCTGTCAGATATAATGGCAGCGATCGGAGGCTCAACCATCCTTTCCGAATTCCCGGAATTGTGTGGAGTAGAGCAGGAGCTGGTGAACCGATGTGTGAATGAAGAAGATGCAGAAAGATTTTTAACTCTGATGCAGGATTTTGAAAAATCAGTCGTTGCTGCAGGATCTGGCTTTGATATGAATCCATCACCGGGGAATATTAAAGATGGACTCATAACCGATGCCATGAAATCTGCAGGAGCGGCTAAAAAAGGAGGCTCATCACTCATTCAGGATGTGCTGGATTTTGCAGAATATATCAAAAGACCGGGCTTGAATCTGCTTTGTACTCCGGGCAATGATGTGGAATGTACCACAGCGCTGGTCGGTTCCGGATCCAATATGGTTCTGTTTACCACCGGTCTCGGAACACCTACGGGAAATCCTGTGGTGCCTGTCGTGAAAATTTCATCCAATACTTCATTATCCGAAAGGATGCCTGATATCATTGATTTCAATACCGGAGATATTATCACCGGAGAAAAAACAATTGATCAAAAGGCTGAAGAGCTGCTGGAATTTATTATTGAAGTGGCCAGCGGAACCACAAAGACGAAAGCGGCAATTTTAAATCAGAATGATTTTATCCCCTGGAGAAGGGGCGTTTCTTTATAAATATAGTTTTTAAATTATATAATTATTAGGTTGGAAATGCTTTCTACATGGTAGGAGGCATTTTCTTTTTTGATAAAATATAAGCTTGTTGGTTATTCGCAAAGGCGCAATGATTTTAATCTTTATGTTGTTTTAGGGCGCAAGAAAATCAAAGATTTTTAGAAATAAACATAAAGCTTGTATCAATAGGAACGGACTTAAGTCCGTTTAATAAAAATAAATTCATAATTGGCTTTAGCCAAAAGTTAAAAAAATCCCGCTGTTCAAAAGGCTACACAACTCTGAACCGGAGAACAAATATTGATTTCGGGCAAAATCGGGGATTAAATTTTAATTTAACAGAAGATCCAATTCTTCATTTTTTTCTTTTACGCTAAGACAAAAAAGAAAGTCTATTTCCTTTTCGAAGACTTTCTGATATAAAGCTGTGGCGTTAATACTACTTTTTTCTCAATAGAAACCCCGGAACCGTTTCCCTTTACACTGTCCAGGAATACCTGCCCGGACATTTTCCCCATCAATAGAGGAGTCTGATCTACAGAACTCATGGTAAGTTCCATAAACTGGGTAAAAGGCTCATTACTGAAACCTATTACGGCTACTTCCTGAGGGATTTTTATTTTACGTTTCTTTAATTCCTGGCAGGCGCCCAAAGCCGCAAAATCACTCGATGAAAAGATCGCATCCGGAATTGATTTTTTATCCCAAAGCTTCTTGATCGCGTCAATTCCTGCATCAATAGAACTTCCCATAGAAACAATATTATCCTCCTTTACAGGAAGCTGATGGTCGATCAAAGCTTGTTTATAGCCGTTGAGACGGTTTTGGTAGATTTCAAGATTAAGATCTCCTGCAAAATGACAGATATTTTTGTACCCTTCATTGATCAGGTGTTCCGTTGCAATATAGCCCCCACGGTAATCATCGATGGTTACCGTGCTGATTCCCTTAATGTCTTTCTTTCGGTCGAAAAAGATAATCGGAGTGTTGGTAGTATCTAAAATACTCTGGATATGTTCAGTATCAATGGTCGTTTTGGAAACCGACATGAAAATTCCGTCCACCTGGGCATTCAGCAGGGTGTTGAGGTGTCTTTTCTCAATATTCACATCTTCATGGCTCTGGCAAATGATCACGTGATAACCGAATGGAGAAAGTTCCTCCTCAATTCCCCGGATTACGGATGAAAAGAAATTGGTATTCACAAAAGGAACAATGATGCCGACGTTTTTTGTTTCACCACTTTTTAATGCTTTGGCAAGATTATTCTGCTTATAGTTCATTTCTTTGGCAGTCTTCTTCACCAAATCTTTTGTCGCCTGGCTTATTCTCGGATGATCATTAAGCGCTCTGGAAACAGTAGCCACACTTACATTAAGTTTCTTTGAGATGTCGTATATCGTGGCACCTTTTTTATTCATAGAGACGTTTTTTCAGATGTTTTTTATACCAAAAACTAAGGTTGATTATTGACGTAAATTTAATCAAATAATACCTAATAAGGAGAAATAAAGTGTATTTTATCCTTAAATATGCTCGTAAAGATTTTATCAGTACAAATTAAGAGTCAAAACAAAGAACAAAGAATAAAGAGACAAGATGCCAGACTTCAGATATCAGACATTATGAACTTAACTCATACGCTAAACACTAAACATCATCAACCAACAACCAACAACTGACAACTATTAACCAAAAAAATAGAGCACCAAATAATTGATACCCTATCCCTGATATATGATTGTGAATTAAAGTCTTATTTTTTCCATATTTTTTCAATTTCTTCCAGAGATTTCCCCTTGGTTTCCGGCACCCATTTCCACACGAAAATAAGTGATAAAACACTCATTACTCCGTAAAAGCCATATGTTAAGGCACCACTGAATTCCATCATAAAAGGATACGTAGAAGAAATAAAATAATTGGCGGCCCACTGTACAGCTACAGCCGCCGCAATAGCACTTCCCCGGATTTTATTAGGGAAAATTTCTGATATCAGAACCCAGCAAATCGGTCCCCACGACATCATAAAAGAGGCGGTATACACGATAATAAATACTAAGGTGGCAATCCCGATAATATGGAAATAAGAAAGGATGGCAATAGCAAACATCCCGACCGCCATTCCTATCGATCCTACGATAAGTAAAGGCTTTCTTCCCCATCGATCAACGGTGAAGATCGCAACAACAGTAAACACTACATTTACCAGTCCCATGACAACTGTCTGGAGCATGGAGGCATCTTTATGCACCCCCATGCTTTCAAAAATTCTCGGTGCATAATATAATGCGACGTTAATTCCTACAAACTGCTGGAAAACAGAGAGAAGAACCCCTATGACAATAACGGTCTTTCCAAAAGCAAAAATTTCACTTTTATGTTCAGCCACTGTACCTTTTATTTCATTGAAAATTTCCTTTCCCCGGGCCTGTCCATTGATTTTTGTTAAAATTGTAAGCGCTTCCTCATCCTTTTTTATAAATGTTAGATACCGTGGCGTTTCCGGAACGAAGAAAAGCAGGGTTCCAAATAGAATTGCAGGAATAGTGAGGGAAAGAAACATATAACGCCATCCGATTTCATTGATCCATTCAATACTTTTGCCGTCCGCAATTCCCCAGTTGACAAAATAAACGACCAGCATTCCAAAGATAATGGCAAACTGGTTCAGAGAAACCAACTTTCCCCGTACTTCTGCAGGAGCAATTTCCCCGATGTACATTGGGCAGACTGCGGAAGCAAGTCCCACACCGATTCCCCCGATAATCCTGTATCCGTTGAAGGCAAGCAAAACTCCCATTGAGGGTTCTCCCTGTTTAAAAAACAGAAACTCAGGATAGGCAGCTCCCAGTGCACTGATAAAAAATAAAAAGGCAGCCAGCATCAGGGATTTCTTTCGTCCCAGCCGGGTAGAGAAAAACCCGGATACGGCTCCGCCAATGACACATCCTATCAATGCACTGGAAATCGTGGCGCCATGGGCCAGTGAACTAAGTCCCAATGGAATAATTAAATATTCCTGAATTGATTTTTCTGCTCCGGAGATGACTGCCGTGTCATACCCAAACAAAAGGCCTCCCAAAGTGGCTACCAATGTAAGGACTGTCACATACAACATATTAATTTCTGCTTTGGTTCCTGATGAATATTTCGGACCCGAATCTATTATCTGCATGGTTGATGAGTTAAATTATTGTTTTGATTTCTAATAAACGCGCAATCGATTGCATTATTCAGTAATGAATTTCAAAATCTTATCGAGCGTAATCCTTTATCTTACAAAGACTATTATTTTACTAATTGTAAGCCTTTAAATGTAATAATTTTACATTATATAGAATAAAATTTTATGAATTTGTAAATTTTAATGATAAGGCTCATGGTATTTATTTACTGTTCAATATTTTATCGAATGAGGGAGTACTGATATTTTAAGATTATCCAATGAGTACCATAGCATTTACTTGAAATATTTTCTCCTGAAATAATAGGGTACCACTTTAAATTGGACTACTATGTTTCAAATTATTTAAAAAAACTGATTTTAGGAAAATAGGAAAAAATGTAATGTATCTCTTTTAAAAATTTTATTTTTGAGCATGAATAACAGAAACCGTGGAAAAAATACAGGAGATGATGAACTGTTTGGCTCACCAAAGCAGACCGACAAATTGAAACTTGCGGTTCAGGATATGCAGTATCTTCTCAGCAGAGGCTATGCCGAAAAAGCGTCTTCCGAACTTATTGGAAACCGATATCGGTTAAAGACCCGCCAGATTCAGGCTTTTCGCGCGGCTTCAGCTTCCATGGCTCAGGTTGAACATAGAAAATCTAAGCAGTTATCGATTACTGATTTAAAAGATCAAACGGTTTATCTGGATGGGTTTAATCTCTTAATACTGCTTGAAAGTATGCTTTCAGAGGCCTATATTTTTGAAGGGTCAGATGGCTGTTATCGTGATCTTTCCGGAGTTCATGGGACTTATAAAAGAGTGAATCAGACACAGCAATCGATAGAATGGGTAGATCTTTTCTTTCAAAAAGCCCAACTCCAAAAATTGATCTGGATTTTTGATAAACCGGTTTCCAACAGTGGAAGAATCAAACAGATCATTCTGGAATATACTCAGGCAAAAAACCTCAACTGGGAAGTGGAGCTGGAGTATAATCCGGACCGATTTTTAGCAGAAAATGCATTCATTGCCATTTCTTCCGATGCCTGGATTCTGGATAATGTCAAAAATTGGTTCAACCTTGTAGGGTTTTTAATTGAGGAAGAGAAATTACACGTAAATTTGATAACACTACTGTAAAATGGAATTGTTGAAACCCTGTATTCCGTTCATTTCAAATGCCTGGAAAGAAAAGTACAAAACCCTTTTAGCAGAGGAACATCTGGAAAGACTGGGAAATAATATAGAAAAGTATAAAGAAAATACGCTGGATTTGGAATTGCCTTATTTCAATGAAGAGCTTCCAACAAACCGTGAAAAAAGCTTTAAAACAATCATCACTATTCTTGAAGCAGATGATTCTGATCAAACTAAAGCGCATAAATTAGAGCAAATTCCTTTTGAATATTGGCTGGATCTATTGGGGCAACGTTTGACCTCTGCCAGCATTCGTGATGAAAATGCGATTCCCCCACTTAGAATTACTTTGATAGAAAGCTGTATGGCACCTTTTAATCATGAAATCACTATTGCCCAGAGAGCATGGGAAAAGCATGTAGGGCGGATGGATGATTTGTATTGGGGGAAAATCAGTGGAAATAATGAACAGAAACAGAAGAAAGTGATGGCGAAAATCAATGAGATTCTCGATCATACTACCTGGTGGAATGTTTTTTATCATTATAAGCACGGACTGGTCTATGAAGTAAGGGAAAAAGGAGGCCATGGCATCCGCTGGAGTCATGGAGGTCAACAACTGATCGGCTTTCTTGAAGTTTTTATTAATGAATAAAACTTTTTACACTGCGTAAAAAGATTGCGTATTGCTGTTATAATTTTGCCTGCTTGTATTTTAAAAACTACTGGGATGAAAAATAACTATAATAAAGGACCTTTCAGAGCTCATGAATATGGAAAGATTTCTCCATTTCTGAAAAAGTATGGCAACAAAAAATGGAGGCGGACGGCAACGTCTGAAGTAGAAAATCAGCTAACCGAATGGACGAAATTTCGAAAATCCAGAAAGAAAAAAAGGAAACATATTTGGGCAAAAATCACAACAGAAATTAGAGGAAAGAAGCATTCTGATTATAGAAAATTTGCAACAGAAAAATCATTTAAAGATTCCATTAACAGAGTCCATGTAATATCCTATTATACAATCAATAACAAACAAAAAAATAACAAACAAAAATGAATACCTATATTGATATTGGCATTAATCTGACCAATAAACAGTTCTTTAATGAACACGAAGAAATCATCAACCGCGCTCTGGACAACGGAGTAGAACAAATGATCCTCACAGGAACCAGCGTGCGTGGCAGCAAAGAATCCGCAGTAATCGCTGAGGAATATCCCGAAATTTTATTTTCAACGGCAGGAATTCATCCTCACGATGCAAAATCTTTTAATGAACAGTCTATTCCCGAACTCCGGAAATTACTTCAACTGGATCACGTTATCTCCGTTGGAGAATGCGGACTCGATTTCGACCGTGATTTTTCACCAAGACCCATTCAGGAAAAATGCTATCAGGCACAGCTGGAACTGTCCATTGAAATAAACAAACCCCTTTTTCTTCATGAAAGATCAGCTTTTAAAAGATTTAATGAAATCACAGATGACTACCGGTCTCAACTTCCTGAAGGAGTTGTCCATTGCTTTACCGGAACGTTAGAAGAAGCAAAGATTTATCTGGATAAAGGATTTTATCTGGGATTTACCGGAGCAATAAGTGATGAGCTGAGATTTAAGCATTTGGAAGACGTGATCAGATACGTTCCGCTTGACCGGATGATGATTGAAACCGACGCGCCTTTCATGCTGCCGAAGAATATGCCGAGAATGCAGAACCGACGCAATGAACCTTCTTTTCTCCCTTATGTGGCTCAAACGATTGCCCATCTTAAGAAAATAAATATCGCTGAAGTGGCAGATGAAACAACCGAAACCGCCAGAAAATTTTTCAGGGTATAAAAAAGAGCTCTACTGATAAAGTAAAGCTCTTTTTCTTTGCCGAAAAGTTGAATTGTCTTTTAAAGACTCTTCAATGCTGATTCCAATGCCAGTTCGATCATTGGTTTCAAAGCCGTTTCTCTTTGGTCAGCTGAAATTTTTTCATGCGTAGGAATAATGTCAGTTACCGTAAGAATCGTTGCTGCATTTTTTCCCAGATGTTTAGCATTGGCATATAATCCGAATGCTTCCATTTCTACAGCCGGACAGTTATATTGTGTGGCAATAGCAGGAATATTAGGATCTTTTCTGTAGAAAATATCACTGCTGTGCACATTGATAGCTTTTGTTTTTAAAGATAATTCTTCTGCCGTTGCATTGATGGTATCAAAAATACCTCCCTGGTGGGGCAGGATATCCCCTTCAATTTCCCATGCATATTTTGCATACGTACTTTCACTAGCTGCATTTTCAACATTTAAAATATCAAAAACCTTCAGATCAGTCGTGTAAGCACCACAAGTTCCGATTCTGATGATCGTTTCTACTTCATATTCTGTATATAGTTCAAAAGAATAGATCCCAATACTTGGGAAACCCATTCCACTGGCTCCTACACTGATTTCTTTACCTTTATAAAGTCCGGTATAATAAAAAATACCTCTTGTTTTGCTGACTAATTTTGCGTTTTCTAAAAAGTTTTCTGCAATATATTGTGCACGAAGCGGATCTCCCGGCTGCAATACTACTTTAGCAATTTCTCCTTTTTTTGCACTGATGTGAATACTCATAATCTTATTTTGAATGGTGCAAATATAATAACTTTTTGATTGTCATGGCGGGGAGCAAAGCCACAACGCAATCTCTTGAACAGAATGGCTGTTTTCTTATTTTTATAGGAGCTGTTTCCCGCTTTTTGTTACAATCTTTTTTTTCAAAAAAGGATTTCCTCGGCAATCGGGGCTAGAAGGTGCATCGTTGAAATCATTGTTTCCTGTATTGAGTAGGCGTTATATTTTTGATCTTTTTAAAAACCCTGTTGTAATAAGGAATATCATTAAATCCCGATGCAATGCAGATTTCTGCGACAGACAATTTTGTTTTTAACAGCATCTGGCAGGAAGATTCAATTCTGAACTCCGTTAAATACGTGAAAAAAGATTTGCCGGTCATTCTTTTAAAAAAAACACAAAATGATGATTTCTGCATTCCGACAGATTTTGAAATCTCCTCAAGACGAATATTTCCCTGAAAATTTCTTAAAATAAACAGATGGATTTCCTGAAGTTTCTTTTCCTTTTTATTTTCAGTGATCGGTCGTCCCACAATATGCATTTCCTTACAATAGGAAATTAATTTCAACAGCTTGATAAAAGAAGAAAGCCTTTCAATACTGTCCTGATGAATCATGGACGACATTAAAACCTGCAGCTCTTCCAATAATCTGCCCTGAAATGATACGGCATTTTCATTACTTTGAAGCTCAGAAATACTCGAAAATAATTCAGGGAAAAGATTTTTACAGCTGATTAAAAAATCATTCTCAATAACAATCGTAATATTTTCAATTTTACCCTCAGCATCGTGTACGGATTCATCAAAAGACCAGCAATGCGGAATGTTGGGCGGAATAAGGATAATCTCACCTTTTGAAAAATTTTCAACTACATCTCCTATGATTCTTGCTCCGCTTCCCGTAATAATATAAGACAATTCCCACGTTTGCTGTTGATGAAGAGGAACCTGCTGGTTCCATATAATATGTACGTGATCAAAATGAAACGTATTATTCTTCGTGGTTGGATAATATTTTAATTTTGTGCCATTAAAAGATTTTGTTATCATAGTAATGTAAATATAAGACAATAATAAAAAAATATAGAACAATATTTTTATAGCGGGGCTCTTTATTTTTGCATCACATCTCTTACATCAAAAATGAATAACACTGTAAATATTTCTCAATCAAAACCACATTACGAAATTCTGGACGGTCTTCGTGGGGTAGCCGCAATTATGGTTGTTTTTTTCCATGTATTTGAAACATTTTCCAATGGAGATCATACCAAACAATTCATTAACCACGGATATTTAGCAGTAGACTTTTTCTTTATGCTTTCGGGATATGTGATCAGCTATGCGTATGATAACCGCTGGAGCCAGATGACGATGAAAGATTTTTTTATCCGTCGTTTGGTCAGGCTGCAGCCGATGATTATTATAGGTTCACTCGTTGGGGCAGCTTTATTTTATTTTCAACAATCTGAAGGATTGGGTTGGGGCGGTATTGCTACAACTCCGGTTTGGAAATTATTGCTGGTTATGGTTATCGGAATGACTGTAATCCCTGTTGGAAAAGGTTTGGATATAAGAGGCTGGAACGAAATGCATCCTCTGAATGGACCTTCATGGTCATTATTTTTTGAATATATCGCCAATATTGCATATGCAGTCTTTCTAAGAAAAGCCTCAAAAATTGTATTGGGAATTCTAGTCTTTATTACGGCCGGATTTACCATTCATTACGCATTTACCAATCCCCATGGAGATATTATCGGAGGCTGGTCTATTGATGATGCCACTCAATTGAAAATAGGTTTTATAAGACTGTCGTTTCCCTTTTTAATGGGGATTTTTTTAGCAAGAGTGGTTAAACTGAAATATACCAAAAATGCTTTTTTAATAACAAGTATCTTATTAATAATCCTATTTGCATTTCCTCGTCTGGGAGGAATTACAGCACCCTGGAAAAATGCTTTTTACGAATGTTTTACCTTGATGATCATGTTTCCGATTGTTATTTTACTTGGGGCAGGAGGTAAGGTTATAGGAGAAACAGCAAACCGGTTCTGTAAATTTTTAGGAGATATTTCTTATCCTATTTATATTACCCATTTTCCATTGGTATATGTTTATACGGCCTGGGTAGTGAATGGAAAGCATACATTGGCAGAGCCCCAATCATGGATTGTAGGATTCATAACGGTAATTATTTCCATTATGATGGCATATGTTTTCATGAAATTCTATGATATTCCGGTAAGAAAATGGCTGGGAAAAATAATCAGCTCAAAAAGATAATGACGCGATCCGTATATAAAATAGTTTAATTTCCAAAGTAAATTTCACGGTTTACTTATTCAGCCTATACTTGTTAAGAATTTCTAAAACTTGGTATAGGCTGATTTTTTATTTTACTATAGAAATGAAATCATCGTTGAGTAAAATTATTTAATTGTCAATCATTCTATTAAAAATTTCATTCTTGAAAAAATAATTTTATTTTTGTTAGATGATGGAAAATAAATCCCCATTTTTAGATACCCTTTTTCTGCTCCGCAAAGAAGAATGCATTACTATTTTTTCGGATATCAAAGTTATTTCTAATAAAGAAGAGATGGACGCTGCAGATTATTTTGAAGGAGAATTTGAAAAAGAAAGACTGGAATTTTTATCCGATCAGATGGTGTGCAACAGAGAAGCGGCCGTTTGGGCTGCTAAGGTACTTTATCACAGTGCACAGCTTCATTTGATCCGGGAAAATACAGCCAAAGATCTGGATACTTTCATTCCTCAGTTCAAAGGAGTGAGAGATGTTGCTTCCATCGTATCGGCAGATCTGTCGCTACGGTTTTTACCGCAGGTGATTGAAGTATTGCAGGCAGCAGATTCAGAAGATCCTTTGGTGAAAATGCTTGAACATATATTGCAGCAGTTTCATTATTCGGGAATAGGATACACGCTGGAACTGGGAAACATCAACTGGGAAGAAGAATTAAAAGATAGAACCTACCGAAAATTATATCTGGAAAGGATTGTAGAAAAAAAAGCATATCAATGGGCTGAAATTCCTTACCTCAACCAGCTGCTTATTGCAGAGTTTGGAATGCACAAAGACCTGTTTTGGAGAGAACTGAAAATAGTTGATCATGGAAATTAATTTCGTTAGATTGATAATTTCTCCAAAATTGATGTACCGCTTATTGTAGTGAATGGATACACTTGTATTGTTAAGAAATAAAGACTAATGACTCAAAATATTATAAAACTCAATACCGTTCTTACCTATGTAAAAGAAACATTCGTAGGAAAAAATGATGTAGTAGATTTACTTGGAATCTGTCTGCTGGCAAGAGAAAATGCTTTTTTATATGGTCCTCCGGGAACGGCAAAATCAGCTATCGTAAGAACATTGTCCAGTGCTGTAAAAGACGGGAAAAACTTTGAATATTTATTAACTCGCTTTACAGAGCCGAACGAAATTTTCGGTCCCTTTGATATTAGAAAATTAAAAGAAGGAGAACTTCTTACCAATACGGAAGGCATGATGCCTGAAGCATCTATGGTGTTTTTGGATGAAATTTTTAATGCCAATTCCGCCATTCTGAACTCCCTTTTGATGGCTTTGAATGAAAAGATTTTCAAAAGAGGAAAAGAAACAAAACACCTTCCTGTGTTAATGTTTGTAGGAGCGAGCAATGTCCTTCCGGAAGATGAAGCTCTGAATGCCCTGTTTGACCGTTTTCTGGTCAGAATTAATGTAGATTACGTTCATCCCGAGCTCTTACATCAGGTATTGCTGGCAGGTAGAAAACTGGAAAATGCATCTGAAACTGATATTCCGGAAATCCATGCAGACGAAATCCGTGAACTGCAGAACCTGTGCAGAACCATAGATTTGAAGCCCATTTATGAAGTCTATTTAAATACCATTATCAGCCTAAGGAATACGGGTATCGGAATTTCAGACCGTAGAGCCGTAAAATTGCAGAATTTAATTGCAGCAAGTGCCCTGATCTGCGGAAGAAATGAAGCAGTTCTTTCAGACCTTTGGGTATTGAAACATATTTGGGATACCGAAGAACAGATTGAAATCCTCGAAGGAATTATCAACAGGACCATTGAAAAAGATGATCATCCGAAATCCCATCCTCAGGCATTTCAGAATAAAGCGCCCAACCCCGAAGAAGTGATGAAAGACGTAAAAATTCTGGTGGAAAAATGGAATAGCGGAACGCTGACTTTTGAAGAACAGAATGTCATAAAAGATAAATTAAGATACCTTCAGACGCGTTGCGACTGGATCAAAAATCCTGAACAGAAGAACTATATTCAACAAGAAATTGAAAGTTTATGGCAGAAAATCCTTCAAAGCGTGTAAAAGAATTTTGGGCAGAACTTCCCCGGTCGGATGAAGATTTTCTGGGCTCCATCAGAGACTGGAAAAATGTTCAGGTGGCGTTGGATGATGAGGTGATCTGGCTCAAAGACTTTACCGAAGAACAGGCAGTTTCTCCGGAAATACAACAGTTGCCTAATATTCTGCTGTATGAACTTCGGGAAGGTCTTCTATTCCGGAAAGATGCATTGGTTCCCAGTAAAAAAATGAGAACGGCACTTTTGTGGTCGCCTATTGATAAGGCGATGCAACTTAGTTTTCCGGCTTCCAATCAGAATTATTTTGGGATCCATGAAAAGATAAGCATCCGGTTGATCCCCAGTGATGAAGAACAACCTGCAGCCGCTTTGCTGTGTTCTATAGCTTCCATTAAAGAAGAGATTCCTGCATTACCAAAGTTTAAACTGGAACCAATCCATTGGATTGTGATTGATGATCACGCACTCTTTGTCGGAACCCCACTCTTAAGCCTCCCAGGGAAAAGTTTCTGGACAAAAAATGGACATCTTTTACCCGCAGGTTTTGATTTTGAATGTAAAAATACAAGTGTGCTTCTTCAGCAAAAATATAATCCAGAACTCGATCATTGGCTGGTATGGAATGAAAACGGAAGCTATACAGCCATCCTTACAAATGATTTTCGCCCTCTGTCTGTAAGCTCATTCCGTCTCACTGAAAAAGCAAAAGAATGGAATTAACAGAGTATTTCCAATCCTATGAACATTATTTCTGGGAATGGACGACAGATGAAGATGTTCCGGACAGTTCCGGATATCACGACAATAACCTGATTATTATTCCGAATCAAGGCGCAGTGGCCTATAGACCCTATGTCATAGAAGTACTGAAGGAACTTCAACCGCAAGGCTGGCCACCTTTTGGAGCATTGGTGATAATGTTATATGCTACGCAGGATGGTTACACCAATTTTGCAGATCCGATTACTGCTACCACCGATTTTTACAACACAGGTAATTTTGATTTTCATGCAGATCGTGCAATACGCTTTCTCGACAACCTGAAATCATTAGGAAAAACCTATACATATGGGCAAAATCGCATGGTGCTCTTGCAGACTTTGTGTAAAAATATTCATAACGGTGTATCCTCCGGAAATGCGGAACTGATATTAAATGTCTACCATAAAAGACCCCAGAAACTTTCGGAAGCAGCTTATAAAATTACTGCATCACCTTCTGCTTTAAACAAAGATATGGCTGCATTAGCGCTGCTCTTTGAAAAATTTCCTACCACACAGTCTATTATTGATGCTATGAAGGGAATCATGGCAGAGCCGGAACTGGCAGATGAGGTAGCAGAAGAATCTACAACCGTAGAAACGGAGCAGGATTTTATTCAGGAACTGATTGAGGAACCGAAAACCTTTCAGGTAGGAAGCTTAATTAAAAGAATCTGGAGCGGGCTTAAAATTCCTATGCGGCACCTGTCGCCGGGGGATCAGCCGATTGGCGGTATTTCGGATATGACCAATAAAGGAGAACTTCACCGGATGCTCCTTTCGGAATTTGCCAATGAAGATGAAATATTCATGAGCCGCATTGCCAATAATGAAGTCCTATATATTCAACGTGAAATACCACCCGAAGAAAATGTTTTTGAACGAATCATTTTAATAGATACTTCCCTTAAAAACTGGGGAACACCTAAAGTGCTGGCTTTTGCGTCCGCACTTGCCGTGATTAAGCATCCAAAGGCGCATTCACAGTGCCGTGTTTTTACGCTGGGACAGACCAGCACACAGATTTCACTGGATACAGTGGCTGATGTCATTGAGAATATGAATCAGGTAAGCTCTGTATTGGAAGTATCGGTTGCTCTTGAAAAATTTCTGGAAGAAGAGCATACGGAAAAAGACCTTGAAATCTTTTTTATAACCCATCAGGAAAATATATCCAACGGAAAACTTCAGAAGCTGATCTTTCAAAATAGAGACCGTCTGAAATTTTTGGTGACCACTTCCTCAGACGGTGAGCTTAATTTTTTTAAACATGATAAAGGAACCAGAAAGCATCTTCAGAAAATAATCCTCCCGCTTCATGAATTATGGGCCAATCCGCCACAAAGAAGACGGAAGACGGATGATAGTAGTTCCGGGAACAGTAAAAAGACGGAAGTCCCTATGAATTATCCTCTGCTGTTTCCAACACCGGGCAATACAATTGCCGGATTTTTATATGAGGGAGAATTTTTTATGTTGAGTACTAAAAAACAGCTTCTTAGAACCTATTTTTCAGATAATTATTATAACCGGGATTATTACGATTATTATAAAACTTACCATGGTTGCGAAGTATTGATTGATGATATTTCGGTGAAACCCAGAGGGCAGTTTGCATTAGCAAGGAATAAACAGCAGCAGTATATTCTGTGCCAGTACCAGCCGGATAAGCACCTGCTGTCAAAACTGAACCTGAATACTAAAGAATACTCAGAGCTTAATTTAACGGGTAAACAGATTCCCCTGAATATGAAGCTGATTTATTTTGACAGAAATTTCTATCTGCATCAGGCTCTAGTTCCTTCTATTTTTAAAATGAATCTGGAAGGCACACTGTCTATAGAGACTGTGAAAAATGAAACAGAGATAGAGAAAAACCATATAAAAGCAGAAGCTGAGACGGAAAAACTGACCCATAGCGGAATCAGGATTTTAAATAATTTTAATACAGTAGGAATTAATGCCAACGGTAATCTCGTAGTTTCCAACCATGAACTTAACCGTATGGATGATTCTATCCATTTTTATAAAAATAGTTCGGCAATTAAAATCCCTGCGGAACAGAATAAAAATAAATTCTTTTTCCCTGATGGAAGCGAGATCATTACAGATTCCCGGGGAATGCTTAGTTTTAGAAGCAGCAATAAGAGTATTCCTGAATTTTATATACCCTCGTCGGAACATGGATATCTGTCTTTGGCAAGCTACACGGAATTTGGAGGCTCAGAATATTATCTTCCGGAAACAACTTTGCTGAAAGTGAAAAAAATGGATGAAATGTATACCACTTACCTGAGGGCATTTATTGATCAAATTATGGAATATGGAGCTTAGAATTAAACCTTTTCCGAAAAATACCTATCCGAAAAAAGGACTTTTAATTAAAGGTTCTTCTCCAGTGTTGTGGCTTCATGAGATGGAAGTTTTAAGCATTGATCTGGAACAGGTAAGATCCTATGCTGTTCCGGCAAACGAACCTAATATTCTGTACGGCTGTTTTTTGATTTTCCCTCATGAGGCTCCGAAGGAAATTGGAAAAAATGCCTATTTTCAGGGTGTTGATGATAAATTATTCATTCCTGAAAATACTATTTTTTATCCTAAAATAAATTCTGAAGACTGGCAGCAGATGGACGCTGAACTGGTCATTATGCATCCTGATTTTGGAATGGTGAAAGCAGAGGAACCTATCGACTGGATTTCACTGATTCAACAGCCTGAAAAAACAGGAGTCTCTGTACGTAAACCTGTAAACGGTGTGAAAATTCCGAAAACAATCGAGAGCTACACCGTTGAAATGGACGATGATAAAATACTGGAAGCGCTTCAAAAGCCAAAGACGGAAGAAGAATGGATGAAAAATCTTCCTTTCGATCTTAAAAAAGTAATGGCCGGAAATAAAAAGGAGATTGAAAAATATTTAAAATACATTGAAAAATATCCGGACAGGGCAGTAGATCTCGGGGTTCCTTTGGATATTATGGGAACTTCCAGAGGCGGCGGTTTTGGAAAATTTTCTTTTGATAAAGGATGGTTTGCCGGATTATTCGGTGGTGGGGATGGAAATAAAGCAAGAAAAAATTTCCGTTGGGTATTCTGGACTGTGATCATTATGGCGGTTATTGCCAGAATAGCTTTTGATTCAGATAAAAATACTCAAGAGCAAGTCCCGGAAGCCTCATCAGGTACTATTGAGAATAGCGTTAAAAGCCCATCTGACCTGGTAGCCTTTCAATCCGGGTTAACAGAGATCGATCATGTTATAGATTCCATATACTGGGGAGAAAGAAGACGGCTGTCTGCAGAATATATTGCTGCAACAGCGGTAATGTCAAAAAGTAAAGAAGAACAGGACCAATATAAAAAATCAGGTGGAAGACCGGTAGGAGAAGTAGGTAATGATCTGGAGAGAATCCATGCTAAAGAAAAGCAGAGCAGGGATTCCCTTAAAACGGTTTATAATAAAAAAATCGCCCAACAGGTGGAAAATAAATCGGAGCAAATGAAACGCAGGCTTTCGGATTCCCTGAAAGAATATGTCAGAGGAAAACCAGTGAATGGAGATGTGGTAAAATATCTGCTGACCAAGAAAAAAGCATTGATGGCTGATTCATTAGGCCGTCTTTACGGAACCATAGGAGAGCCGGAAATGTCACCGTCTTCCAATAAAGATTCAGGGATCAAAACCGTGAGCCCAGGAAAAGAAGTTCGGAAAGGAAATATTTCGTTTATGGATATCATGTTTCTCATCCTGTTTATGGTAGGTGCTGTAGCTGCTTTTTCTTTTCTGTTAAGAAGAAAATCAATGAATATCGGAGGAGAAAATGTGCCGGCCGGGATCAAGATCTTTTTAATGATTGTACTCGTTGCCATGCTGGTGTATCTGTTTTATCCCTTGATACAATCTTTTGGGTACAATTGGTTCGTATGGATCCTTATTATCTGTGTGATTCTTCTGTTGTACCGTTTATTTGCAGAAGATAAAACCATCTTAAAATCTGATGATCATGAATAAGCAGAAGTTTATAGATAAATTTTTAAGATGTCTTTTTATACTGGCATTTTTCAAGATCATTGCGATTATTGCACAGCTTTTTCATCAGAGCTTTTGGAATGTGATCGGTACTTTGATCCTGTTTCTGATCATTGCTGCCATTATATTCTTTGTTATTGTCGGGTTGTCAGATAAAGAAAAAGATGCTAAAAATGGAGGGAGAAGAGGAGCCGGAAGCAATAGTTCTTACATTGAAGGTTCGCTTTTCGACAGAATAAGGAGTAAGTACGAAGAGCTTGCAGAGAAATACATTGCCGAAAATGATTATAAAAAAGCCGCAAAAGTATACATGAACCTCCTTCAGGATAATTACAGAGGCGCAAGAACGCTGGAAGAAGGAGGATTTTATAACGAAGCAGCGGTGATTTATCTCAGAAAATTAAAAAACAGATCCGATGCAGCTTCCTGCTATGAAAAGGCAAAACAATATAAAAAAGCCATTGATCTTTACATAGAAATGGAGCAGAAAGAAAAAGTGGGCGATCTGTACAGGGAAATCAATGAGGTGAAAAATGCCAATACCTATTATCAGATGGTTGTAGACGATTACATTCAAAACAACCAGATGGTTAAAGCTTCTCTGATCTGCCGTAAAAAAATGGAACAATCCGATGAAGCGCAGAAAATTCTGTTGAAAGGCTGGGAAGAAGATAATGATTCCTTTAACTGTCTTAACAATTATTTTGCAAATATTTTTGATGTGCCAACATTGGAAAAGGAAATTGAAACCCTCTACGAGAAAACTCCTGAATATAAGAAGATAACCTATCTGCAGGCACTGAAACATGAATTTAAAAAAGATCCGGCACTGCATACCATTACCAGAAATATCGCCTACGAGATTATTGCTGAAAAAGTAGCTAACCGTTCAGAAATCATTAATGAACTGAAATATTTCAATCCTGATGATGAAGTGATCTTAAAAGATATTTCGAGATATAAAACGGGAAGGAATAAAATGTTTAGACATTGAGAAATTAAAGATGGATCAAACTAAAAAATATCTGCATTTCCAGCTAAACTATACCCTTTTTTAGGTTACGAAAATATTGTTTTCAGTGTTGAAAAGCAATTTTTTATATCTTTGCGCCAATATAATTATGACAAAACAAAGAGCACATATCAATGTAAACCTATGCGAAAGCCCTTCAATAGAAGGATTATTCGGATATGATGAACTGATGTGTAATGAGGCGAAATGTGCTGACTTTGGAAATTATTTACGTTAAACTTGTAAAAATTTAATCAAAATACTGCAAAACGCCTCGACTACCGGGGCGTTTTTTGTGTTTTTAGGGCAGAAATTATTTAGAATGAAAAAAAATAACCATAAAAGTGAAAATTTATTAATCAACAATGAATATTTAATACAATAAATAAGAGTGATAAGTAACCCAATGAGAGACAGTCATTTAGGTAATTAAAGTATCTGCAATACATTGCGGACAGGAATTTCTATCTCTAAATTTTACGTGTAAAATACTGATAATCAGTGATTTGAATTTTAAATTTATTTGCGAGATCAAAAAAATCATATTTACTTTGCAACCGAAAATTGAAAGCAACAGGTTTTCAGGATTCAAAAACAATTTAACAAGAAATATAATGAAACAATTACATAACATATCTAATCAGTTTTCAAGTGTATACGGGATTCATCCGCAAGGACTGGTATGTCTTCTTGATCGTGAATTTATGAATAAAAGGTGCTTATATACGTGGGTCAGTTAATGATCTGATACGTCAAAATATATACAGCACTTCCCAAAAAGAGGTGCTTTTTTTATGGTTTCTTTAGCTTATTTGGTAAAGCGCCGGTCTGTGGCACCGGAGAACAGGGTTCGATCCCCGGAGATACCCAAAGTAAAGGTTCTGTAACTCAGCCGGATAGAGCGTTGGTTTTCTAAACCGAAGGGTAGAGGTTCGAATCCTCTCAGGATCACAAAAGGTTCAGCAAAAATTTGGCTCCGACTGTCTCTCGGAAAAAAATGGGAAACTGAACCTGAAAAGACTGGAAAGATAACGGAGGTTGTTTACCCGCCTTGGACGCGGGAGGTCGCAAGTTCGAATCTTGCTTTCCTGACAAACGGTACAAAAAGTGAATGGTGAATTTTGTTTCACAAGTGAATTTTTATAATGATCAGCAAACAAAATTGATCATTCACCACTCACAAATGATCAATGATTTCGTAGCTCAATAGGTTAGAGTTTCGGTCCGATACGCCGGAGGTTGAAGGTTCGAGCCCTTCCGAAATTACAAAAAAGATTTTGTAGCTCAATGGTAGAGCGCTGGTCTGTTAAACCAGAAGTTGAAAGTTCGAGCCTTTCCAAAATCGCACATAATGATGTTAATTGTTTCAGGGAGAAAAGTACAAGTTTGTCGAGCGTAGAAGTTCTTATATCAAACAAAAAAAAATTAAGACAAGCTTTTTCTTTCTCCAAAAATTGAAGGAATAAATATCAGATATTAAAAATAAGATTGTAAAGTCTGATATCTGAAATCCAGAATCTGATGTCTAATAAAACAACCTGATGGTTCGCCGAAGTGGAAGAGTCGGGGCGGTCTGCAAAACCGCTGCATACGCTGAGTGGGTTTGAATCCCATAGCCATCTCAAATAACTAAGATGAGATTAGTTCCGGAGAAAAGTACAAGTTTGTCGAGCATAGAAGTTCTTATATCAAACTAAAAAAAATAAGACAAGCTTTTTCTTTCTCTAAAAGACATAAGATTTTAAGATCTGATATCTGAAATCTAGAATCTGATGTCTAAATCAAAAAAAGGAAGTGCGCCGGAGTTGGAGAGCCGGGGCAGACTGTAACTCTGCTGCTTCATTGCTGAGTAGGTTCGAATCCTACCACTTCCACGAAAATCAACTGATAATGTAATGTCAGCATGCAGGAAATATACTCTTGTTGTTTAGGTTCAATTCCTAATCAGTTGATTATAATGCTCTATTCGTCTAACGGTCAGGACGCCTGCCTTTCGAGCAGAAAACAAGGGTTCGATTCCCTTATAGAGTACGAAAAAGTGAATGGTGAATTTTACAATGGTAAATAACCATTCACACAAAAAATAAGGAAAGAGAAAAGTTTGTCAAGCGCAGAAGATCTTTACAAACACTAGCAGACATAGTTTATTTATAGACAGACTTTCTCAAACCTTACATGATAAGTGAGCATAGCGTATGTTGAAATGCTAATTATTCAATACACCTGCGGGAATGGCGGAACTGGCAGACGCACTTGATTTAGGATCAAGGTATTGGGGGTTCGACTCCCCCTTCCCGTACTCATAATGAATAGGTTATCAATTAATCAATCATTATCAACCCGGATTAGTGGTGTAGAAGGTCTGCACATTTGTCTGAAAAACAAGAGGTAACCGTTCAATTCGGTTCTGATCCACACAGAATGAATCATCATACATAGTATACTGATCATTCAGACTTTATCCTGATTCATAGTGTAATTGGATAGCACACAAGACTTTGACTCTTGTTGTTCAGGTTCAAGTCCTGATGAATCAACAAAATAAATCAAAAGATCATAGCGGGCTAGTGAAAGCTGAACAATCAGTAAAATAGACCTCCGGTCAAATGAATAAGAAATATGACGTACAAAATAGAAACGTAGAATTTTAAAAAATTTTAAAAAATGGAAACGCAAGAAGAAATCTGGCAGAATATGGACGGAAAATTTTTCCGTCAACCTATCACACAGTTGGTAGAAGAAGCTATTATTCGTGAATTAGCTAATGGGCACAAGCTTACAGTATGTGTGGGATCAGACTCTCATGTATATGGTGAGGCCATTAATTATGCAACGGCAGTAGTGTTTATTCGGGAGGGGAAAGGAGCGTTTACCTTTATCAGAAAAGAGAGAGCAATACAAACGATCAGTATTAAAGAACGTATGCTGAATGAAGTGAATAAATCTGTTGAAATTGCCTATGCTATCGGATCAGTACTGGAAATGTACAACGTAGAAATGGAAGTACATGCAGATATCAATACCGATCCTGAATTCAAGTCCAATGTCGCATTAAAAGATGCGATGGGATACATTATGGGAATGGGCTATATATTTAAAGCCAAACCGTATGCTTTTGCAAGCTCCAATTGTGCCGATATGATGGTATAATGAAAATATAATAAGCGATGGAAATAACAAAAAGGCTTTTATTTCTGGATGATATAAGATATCCACATGAAGTATATCGTTATACAAAACAGGATATTTTTCTTAGAAATGACTGGCATATTGTACGGAATTATGAGGAGTTTGTCACACGAATTACAGAGAAAGGACTTCCAAAGTGGATTTCTTTTGATCATGATCTTGCAGATGAACATTATCTGAAGCCGGATTCTTTAGACTACACTGAAAAAACAGGCTATGAATGTGCAAAATGGCTCATAGAATATTGCCTGGAGAATCATGTAGACCTTCCGGAATTCTACTGTCACTCAATGAATCCTGTCGGAAAAGAGAATATTCTCCGTCTGTTGGAAAATTTTAAACTAAAAAACGAATAAAAAATGATTTTCAAAACATATAACTCAATAGAAAATGCTTACCAGGCCCGGGTGATCGATCAGATCAGAATACAGGGTTTCGGTGATGAGGTTTTCATTGTACAGGAGAAAGTTCATGGCGCTAATTTCTCTTTCTTTACCGATGGAAAGGAAATTAAGATCGCCAAAAGAACAGATTTTATCAGGGAAGATGAAAAATTTTACAATGCCCATCATATATTGGAGCAATACCGTGAAAAAGTAATCGGTTTGTTCCGAAAAGTGAAAGCCATTTTTCCAGAAACTGAAACCGTAGTCATTTACGGTGAATTGTTTGGCGGAGGTTACAAACATCAAGATATAGAACCTGTAAAAGGTGCTGTGAAAGTTCAGAAAGGAGTTGAATATGCACCTCAAAATGAATTCTATGCTTTCGATATTAAATTGAATGGGATAACGTACTTGGATACAGATATTTCCAATGAAATTTTTCAGGAAACAGGATTTTTCTATGCTAAAATTATATTCCAGGGAACTTTGGAAGAAGCGTTACGATTTCCTAATGCATTCGAATCTAAAATTCCGGGTTGGTTAGGCCTTCCTGAAATAGAAGATAATATGTGTGAAGGAACTATTGTTAAAACGTTGAAAACAAAGTATTTTGGAAATGGTGCAAGAGTAATTCTTAAAAACAAGAATGAAAAATGGACGGAAAAATCTAAGATGGTCAGAAAAGACAGAACTGCTCAAAAGGAAATGCATTTTTCTGAAACCGCTCATGAAATTTGGAATGAAATTCAGCAGTATGCAACCACCAACAGATTGCATGCCGTAACCAGCAAGATTGGTGAATTTGAGCCTAAAATAATGGGTAAGGTGATTGGGCTTTTTGCACAGGATATCTTAGAGGCTTTTGAAAAAGATTTCCCTAATGTTTTCAGTACCATAGAAAAAGAAGAGCAGAAGAGGATCAACAAAAAGTTGAATACTTTGGCGATCACTTGCATTAAAGAAGAGTTTATGACTCTAAAAGTTGAGTTTCGGTAATCCATTACCGAAACTTTTTTATATTTAAAAACTAAAAACCATGTTACAAGCAACAATAAAAAGTCTTCCCAATGAAGACATCAGCATACTCATAAAAGTTCCCAACTCCGGTACCATGTACCTGTGTGATTGCGGCGAAGCCAGTTTATTAACGGTTAAAGAAGCACAGTCGATATCTGCGCTATTCATCAGCCATACCCATATTGATCATTTTTCAAACTTTGACGGAATTTTTAGACATCAGATCGGAATCGGAGAAAAAGTAGTCATTTGCGGACCTGAAAATATTCAGCAGCAGGTTCAGTCAAGGCTAAAATCTTACACCTGGAATCTGGTTGATGAAAATGCCATAGAATATGAAATCCGGGAAATCATTTCTCCCAAAGAAATTAAGGTGTACACGATTAAGCCTCCTCTTTGGAATCTTACGTTTGTGAAAAACCAAGATGTTCTCTATGAAGATCAGTTTCTTGATGTTGAATGTACAGTTCTTGACCATAAAACCGATTCTATTGCCTATCTGTTTAAGGAAAAAGACAGTATTACCTTTAAAGAAGATGCTTCCTCATTCAAAAAAGGAAAATGGATCGGAGCACTGAAAGCAGCTTTTGAAGAAAATGATGCAGACCAAAACATAGAGATAGAAGGAATTAATCATAAAGCCGGAGATTTGTTTCATCTGTTGTTACGGACGGAAGGGTATAAACTTGGAGTGATTATGGACCATGCTTCCCACGAAGAAAATTACACTAAAATCAGAACTGTTTTTAAAGAAGCCGATCTGGTCTATATCGAAACATTTTACAAAGATACAGACAAGGAATTTGCGAAAATCAATTACCATAGTTTTGCCTCTGCATCAGGAAAAATCATGCAAGAATCTAACGTGAAAGAAGCGGTGCCGATTCACTTTTCAAGAAGATATACAGAAGCTGATATTGCAGAAATTGAAACGGCTTTTTATGAGGCATTTCGCAGTGGAGAGGTGTAAGTAATTAAATTTTAACCACAAAAGTCACAAAAGATTTAGACACTTTAAAACACATGAGAAGTTAAAAATGGTGTGTATAAATTTCACATAAGAGATAATTAAAGATTTTCTGATGTGTCTTAATAATAAAAGTGTATAAAAATATCTACACAGCTTTTGTGGTTTAATACAATCAAACAAATTAAAAAAAATGAAACCAAATATATTTTTTACGGCCGATCATCATTTCGGCCACCCCAATATTATAAAATTTTCCGAACGGCCTTTTGAATCGGTGGAACAGATGAATGAAGAAATGATCCGAAGATGGAATGATAAAATTGGTGTTAATGACACCGTCTATCATCTGGGTGATATCAGTCTGGGAAAACCGGATTTTACCAAAGAAGTGCTGGACCGGTTGAATGGCAATATCTATTTGATCAAAGGAAATCATGAAGGAGCTGCGCTTACCCATACCAAAAGGTTTGAATGGATCAGAGACTATCATGAATTGAGAGTTGAAGAACCCGATAACAGTAACGGAAAACAGAAGATCATTCTTTTTCATTACGCCATGCGTACCTGGAACGGATCACATCGGGGAACCTGGCAGTTGTACGGCCATTCTCACGGAACACTTCCGGATGATGAAATGAGCCTGAGCTTTGATGTCGGGGTAGACTGTCACGATTTCTGTCCTATTTCTTACGAAGAAGTAAAAGACATTATGAAAAAGAAAAAGTGGACGCCGCCTTTTGCACCAAGAAACAATGAAGACTAAGATGGAAACGACCAATGAAATATTAATTGTCGATCTGGAAGCAACATGCTGGGAAAACGACAGAATTCCTGTCGGACAAAAAGTTGATATCATAGAGATAGGAATCTGCGAATTGAATCTGACCACAAAAATCATTTCCAAAAAGCAGAGTATTTATGTCATTCCCGAAAGATCTGAAATCAACAGTTTTTGTACAAAACTAACCGGAATTACTCCACAACTGATCGAAGAACAGGGAATATATTTTGACGAAGCCTGTGAAAAAATTCAGGATGAATATCAATCTGCAACCCTTACCTGGGCAGGATTTGGAAATTTTGATAAAGAGCAGATCTTCGAGCAATGCGATTGGCTGGGCATCGAAATCCCTTTCTCCTATGATTATGTAAATGTAATGGAAGAATTCAGAAGCCATTTCAAACTTCAGAAAATGATCGGATTGAAAAGGGCACTGGAGTATCTCAAAATGGATTTCGAAGGAAATCACCACAGTGGGGCAGATGATGCCTACAATACCGCCAAGATTGTAAGAACACTATTGGGGTAAATTTTAAATTAAGCACTAAACAAATGAAAACAACAGATACTATATTAATTATAGACCTCGAAGCGACATGCTGGGATGGCAGGCCGCCGCGAGGTCAGGAAAGTGAGATCATCGAGATCGGGGTCTGCATGATGGAGGTAAAAACCGGTAAGATTTCTCAAAATGAAGGGATTTTAGTAAAACCACAATATTCAAGCGTAAGTCCGTTCTGTACAGAACTTACTTCTATAACTCAGAAAATGCTGGATGAAGAAGGAATCCTTCTTGAAGATGCATTGGATATTTTACGTGCCGAATATGATTCCGAAGAGCTTACATGGGCGAGCTATGGCAATTATGACCTGAATATGCTGCAGAGCCAGAGCCGCAGATTCAATGTGGATTATCCATTGGGTGATCAACATATCAATGTGAAAACATTATTCGGTGAGCTGCATCCAGCCATCAGAAAAAGTGTCGGCATGAGCAGGGCATTAGGTGAACTCAATATCCCATTGGAAGGGACTCACCACAGAGGGGTGGATGACGCCAAAAATATTGCAAAAATCCTTTACTGGTGCCTGCAAAACAGCTAAACACAGCATGTGAATTTATAAAAGCTCTCTTGAAAAAGGGAGCTTTTTTGCTGAGCATAATTCTTCCTGTCTTAAGCGAAAAACTACACTGAAATATAAATAGCATCACTTTAATTCCAATAAGTAATCACATAACTGAAGGTAATCCTTACCTTTGCTTATCTACATAAAAAAATAAGCATGCAGGCTCAATAATGGGTCCATGCGATACATAATAAGGTAGATCATAAATGAAAATAGAAATCCTGTTTTCAATAATTCCCTGCAGCAGAAATAATTTCAGAAAGAAAAAGCGATCCATTCCAGAAAGCTTCCTGCTGCCCACCATAAGAATATCATGAAGTATGACGAAGGGAAGAGACGGTGATAGCTATGGATGAAACCCATAAATCTATAGGTTCAGATCATTCTGAACATACTGATTTTTATATTTACACTACAATGAAAAAAGAAATACGATATACAAAAAGAGATAAAAAAACACCTCTTGATGAAACACAGCTTCATGAGAACATTATCTACCTTAAACATATATATACCGGTGACAGCTTAGAAAAGACAGAACATTACCATAAGGGTGTGGTCTACTGTATTTCTCTTTATTTTGCTGATGAAAAGATAACTGATGAAGAAATTCTATTCGAAAATATTTTTCTCAAGAAGGTCAATATTATAAGAGAAAAACAACTCGGAACCTGTAAGCTGGCTCATGAAAGATGCTACAATAAATTACTGCTTGAAAAAGATTTTTTTAGAGTAGAAGATGCTCAGGGACGCGTCATTTCAATGTATCATCACAGCAAAGAAGAATATCACAATCAAAAAACCTTGTATTCGGATTCCAATGAAAAACTGAATTTTTATTATTTTGACACTGGAATTCCTTTGCTTAAAAAAGCGGAAATAGAAAAACAGCTGCAGGAATTTTCGGTATTGCATCAATTGGAAGTTTCAAGCCCGTATTACCTGAATTTTTTCCCTTTTACGCCATCGGGCTATACCCCGGAAATAGAAACCTGCACATACTTTTCCGGTTTTGGAGAAGAAAGAGAAATTACATTACAGCAGGCTTTTTTTGAAAACAATTTCATTAAAAAAATCTATAATGAAGGAATTTTAAAGTGCATTGAGCATTTTGAGAAATTTAAAATTTCCGCCATCAGTTATTTTATTGAGGAAGGTGAATCTGTTGTTCTGACTGAGCTATATACTGAGCTTCATTATGTAAAAGAGAAAAAAAATGGCTTTACAAAATGGAAGATCGAGCAGTACAGGAATGGTGTTTTAAATGAAACACTCATTAAAGTTATGGACCTGTTGGGGAAATGCATTTACCTGAAATCTATGGATCAGCGTGGAAATATAGAATCCTGTACAAAATATGCATACTATTATGATGCTAAATATTCACCTCTGGACAGGTTTACCTATGATTCAAAGGGGCGGCTAACATCAGAATCTATTCATGAAGAAGATGGCTGGCATGGGACAGATCATACAGTTGAAGAACTTAAAGATTCAGGATTCTTTGATTCCGAGTATGGAAAATTCTTTCTCACTGCATCACCCGAGATCCCGGAACTTTCAAATCCAGTTATTTCCTACCAATCGGTGTACAAAAATCATCTGGATGAAATCATCACCAAATCTGAAACAGAAAATCTTTACGAATATTCGGTAGAAAGCTTCGAAAACGGAAAGCTGGTCAAAAGAATAAACGCTAAGGCCGTTTCTAAAGAAGATTTTAAAGACAAACATTACATTGAATATATAGAAAGCTATCATGATGAAGTAAAGGAAATTACAGATCTTGCCCATTTTACAGACGGGAGAAATAAAATTTATTACAATAAAAGAAAGCAGAACAACTATATCGTATACGATTTTATCATACGAAATGATGATACCTGGAGTATCGTTAAATTTACGGGCACAGCTGTTTATGACAATTACTACAGACTGGTAAGCAGTGTAACCTATGATGTCGCTTCTGATAATCTTGTTTCCGGAACCAAGATATTTTACCCGCATATATCTCCACTATTTGGCTCGGATGGGATCACCGTCAACTTTAATAACAGGGGAGAAGCAGTAAGTTATACAGAAAGGAGTCTTGGAAGGCCACGTTTTTTTTCAAGGGAGTTATTTGAAAAAGAGTATTTCTTCAATGTAAGCCCTGTTAATAACGAATACTACAGAAATATAAAGGATCTTATTCCCGGGAAAGAGGCATTTCCTTTTTTTGATTTTAAACTGGAAAAAGTACAGTACGCTCAGGAAGGATCACATCTGCAGACCGTAGAACTTCTCACCCATCATTCCAGACTGAAGGTTGCTTTTCTGGGAACTTATAATATGTACTATTTTTTGGGGTCTGATGAAAAACTGGAGACTTATACCAATACACTTCACAAAGAATATTCAAATGTTTTTTTCTATAACATTGAAAAAAAGAAGGGAATTATTGAAGCTGACTGCTTTTATCCCATGGGGATTGATGCGCACTTTACCATCGATGTGGAAACAAGAGCAATATACTGTGACATCATAACCCCTAAAGATGAAGTACGGTTTGGATTATTTAAAACAACCGAATTCTCGGATCATTACAGCTTTTGGCACGGAGAAGAACGATTGTGGACTATTGATTTTGAGTCGGAAATTTTAATTGAATTATTGTTAAAAACGTAAATTCTTTATCGAATACGTAAAACCTTATCCATCAAAGTTTTAATGTTTTGTTAAAAACTCACTTTTGTGGGATATGTAAATTGATTTTTGTTATTTTAGTTGCCAAGAATCAATTTATGCTCATTGAAGACGAATTTAAAGCGATTTACTTAAACTATAAGATCAAGGAAATTATTCTTTTTCTGGAAAAGCTGACCCCCAAAGAAAAAGAAAAAATTATCGTTATCTTAAAAAACTCCCTGAAAAAAGACTGGGGACATAATACCGTTTCCATGTTGGCTGCTCTAGCCTGTAGCAAAAATAAAGGTACCATTGAGCATCGCAAAGTATTGAAGTTTTCTTTAAATGCAGTTAATCTTACCTTCTCAAGAGATTGTAGCAGAGTTTTTTTTGAATTGCTTACCTATCTCATTCCCACAATCCGGAAAATTCGGATACTGGTGTTGAGAGAGAAAAAGAAAACTATTCCCGAAGTTGAAAAAAAGCATAAA
The DNA here is from genome assembly GCF_046535275.1 of Chryseobacterium sp. SIMBA_029. Lineage (NCBI taxonomy): Bacteria > Pseudomonadati > Bacteroidota > Flavobacteriia > Flavobacteriales > Weeksellaceae > Chryseobacterium > Chryseobacterium sp. SIMBA_029. The sequence continues at coordinate 92,434 of NZ_JAWRXA010000009.1, read as the reverse complement.
TGGGATGCTGTACTTCCGAATGAATGGAAGGAGCTTGAGCTTCCATTCCAGAAAATACACTATTTATTTTTATCTGCGGGGCTTTTTAGTAAAGATAAAACCTTTTCTGGTACGGCTTTTGAAGCCCTTATCAATAGGGCAGTTGTAGCTGATTTCGACCTCTCCGTATTAGGATTACTGATCGGAGAAAAGATCAATTTTGGACTAGCTCAGATTAAAAAAATAACAGATGGACTTTCTACCTGTATTAATCTGAGTCCGGAACATCACCAAGCTTTTGAAAAACTAATAATTTCTATTCTTACAGCCATTAAAAATCCGGTTTTTAACCTGAAAAAATTGCTGGAGCTTTATTATGAATTAATGAGGCTGAATCATTCTGTGCCTAATGAAGCACTGATTGAGAAACTGAAAGAATGGAAAAAAGAAAATAACCTGAAAAAAATTATTCATCAAATTAAAGACTAATGAAAGAGAGACTTTATGAGATCCTTAGTGAGGAAAAAACACATGAGATTATTCCCTTTTTAAAAACACTGAAAGCAAAAGATAAAAAAGAACTTGTTCCGGCGATCAAGAAAATGGATAGAGAGATCAGTAAAATAGTGATGACTAAGAACTCTTACCATACCAGCGGATCTGCCGAACAACATTCCATCATTGATATTGCCTCGTTTGTCTGTATGGACAGGAAGCATTACGGAAAAGATTACTGGAGCCTTTTCAGGAATATGGAACAAACCAATGAAATTTTGGAATGGGGCTGTCCTGCCTGGTTTTCTGATTTCATCAATGAATCAGTAGATGCTGAATACACCGCTTTCAACTACCAGCATATTATAGAATGGTCTGCTAAAGGATATATTCAACCTTCCCCCGAACTTTTAGGGAGCCATTTAAGCGATCATCCCCGCGATTTAGAAAAATATCCAGAAACGTTAAAGATGCATTTCTGGCATCTGTGTGAATTTCCATCCAGATCCCTGCCGTTTTATAAAGAATGGCTTCCTTTAATTCAGAAACTCATTAACGAAGAAAAAATAGAAAGAAAAAGATTCTTGAAAGAATGCCTGCTGGCTTCCAACAGAAATTTCAATAAGAATGTTACAGGATGGTTTATGGATGCTTTTACCGCATTAAAACCTTCAGACGAAGAACTGATAGAACTGCAGGATGAGCTCTTTGCCGGCCTTCCTTCTGTACAGTCCAAAGCAGTCAATACCATTCTGGCCCATCTGAAAAAGATTGTTTCAAGTGCTGACTTTAAGAGTGAGGAATTTTCAAACTTTCTCCCGAATTTATTAAGCTCCGAAGTTAAAGCCACGCTAATGGCAAGTTTGATCCTGACAGAAAAACTGCTGCATAAAGAAGAAACGGATACCGAAAATTTAGGAATGGCTCTAAGTGCTGCATTTGTGAGTAAAGATGAAAGTATCCAACTGAGGACGGCAAAAATCATTCAAAAATATATTCCTGCTTCTGATGGAGTAAAGGTGGCTATTTCTCATTATTCTGAAAATATGCTGGCCAATGCCAGATTGATCCTGGAAGATTATTTGAGCAACGAAGATCATGAACTTGAGGAAGTATCTGTTGAAAGAAGAGAATTGATTCATCAGGAAAGTAAAGTTCAGGAACCTCAGAACTTTGAAGACCTTATGTTTTTCCTGCCACAGGCTATTGATCAATCAGGAACGTATTATTACGATCTTGCATTGTCGGGATTAGTCCGTTTTGCGGGGGATGTAGATTCAGGATCGGTGAAATTAATGGAACCTGTTTTTCAGAAAGCATGTAAAACCATTGCCAAATGGGAAGTAGCTCCTTACAGTATTATTCTTTGCAATATGATTATCAATTATGGATTGATGCTCATAGAAAAATTCCCTTATGAACTGAGAAATCTTGATAAAATCTATAGAAAGATCTTTGATGAAGAAAGTACAAGAGAACAGTACAAACATTACGATAAAAAAATAGGTCCCATTGAAGGAATTTCTTTCGGAAGTTTTACAATGAGCCCGTATAAAAAAATAGCCGTAGATGTTTTTGATAAAATTAAGAAGGGAAATACGATTCCACTTTTATCAACAGTAACCCATGAACCTTGCTGGATCAGCCCTGCTGCATTGGTAGAAAGATTTGAAATATACGAGAACGAAAACATAGTACCTAATGATTATGATGTGCAACTGGCATTACAGCGTTGTGCGTTGGATAATACTGATGAAGCACTGAAGCAAGCCGAAGAAAAGCTAAAAGGAGAATATAAAGAACTGCTGGTTTTCTTTTTTAATAAGAAAAATACCCCGAAAGGACCGTTTACACATCCTTCATGGTGGATGACAGCAGGAATTACGCGCTCCCCTGAGACGGTTTTTGAAGAATTTAAAGATTTTGGATATACTACAATACCTAAGGAATTCTTCACAGGTAACTACAATTGGATCACCACAGATAATAAAAAGAATTCTTACTATCCGGTTGAATTAAGCATTACGATTCCCAAATACCATTTTGAGAAAAGAGAACATCCGCTCTTTTTAGAATATTGTATTGCAGAACAAAAAGACTCTTCCGATATTCCTGCATTACTATGGAGTTTCCCCAATACTCCTGCTCATGTAATTGCTAAAATTATTAAAATAGGACTGTTTTATTCAGGGCTGTCTGAAGTATATGAAAGAGGACTTACCTTAAGAACGGCACAGGCTCTTCATCAGATAAAAACCCCTTTGGATAGTATGGGATATCTGTTTTTGGGTACTACTTTACTGGATGGTGATAAAACGATTCGGAACACGGCTTGTGAGATCTGGCTGGAACATGTTTCCCTCCAGATGATCGATAATATCAGACTTGGGGAAGTAATAGGGTTGCATGAAAAATTAGAATGGGCACCTGTGAAGCGGTTTACAGATCTGATCCAAAATAATATGCTGAATGTAAGCAGAAACCACAACCTTGCGTTAGAAGTAATGATTTCCAGCATATTGCTGCAGATGGAAGCACCTATTACCAATCTGAAAAAGCTTTTGGAAATTTATCACGAAATCCTTGCATTGAATCAATCTGAAATACATAAAGGATTAGAGGGTAAATTCGACAGCTGGAAAGAAAATTCAACCTTAAAGAAAGTCTGTAGTCTTTTATTAAAATAGTTACCATGGAAGATACACTCATTTATACCTATTCAAAACCTTCGTCTTTGACTAAAAAAAATTCTTCAGAGGAACTTTTTTTATCCAAGTACAGCGAAATCCAAAAAAATACAGATGCACCTTGTTTCTTCTGGGGAAATGTGGGGCAGCCTTTTATCGTGGCCCGATGCTTGATTACGCTTTCCAATATCGTTAAATCCAGTTTTAACTTGTCACCGTTTCAGATGTCGCTTCTTAAAGATCCGATTGTCACTGCGGGGAATGAAAGATTGCGTTTTGAAGGATTTTCTCACTGTGCAGGCGTTTATGCCCGGGTAGACATTCTTCCGGATGCATTGGACGGGGAATTTCTTGACAACGGAACAACCAACGTAGATTTCAATCAGCCGATGATTACGGCGCTGGGAAGCATTCGTCAGAATGAGAAAATAATGCTTTCCGTGGGTGAAAAGGAAGTAGGACTGTACCAGGAAGATCATAAAACAATCGAAAGAAAAGTACCATTGCCTGTAAAATGGATCAAAGGATTGGGTAACGTTCAAGTGTATCTTTCAGAATCAGAAAAGCGACACACATTCAATAAAATCCAGACCCAGCAGCTGTTCAGAGGAATACCCAAAGGACCCGTAAAAACAGATTATTACCTTATTATAAGAGGAAATAAACCCATGTTTTCTCCTGTAAAATCAAATGATGCCGTTTGCATCGGGGGATTAAACCGTTTGCGCCTGTTGGAGCCCTTACTTCCTTATATTGATGAAATGAAAGTATTTCCTCACCCTAATATGCAGTCGACAACCTGGCAGCTGTATATGGGAAATGTCCGTTTCAGTTTTTCGTTATCCAGAGAAAACTGGCGTGGGTTTTCAGGAGAAGGAGCAGTACTGGACAGCCTCATTGATGATGTTTCTGATGAATGGACCGAAGCATTGAACCAATACGCCTATGCCAATCAATCTTTTAATACAGCCGCTTTGGTGCTGGAAGAAAAAATGAGCATTACAAATCCTGAAAGTCTTACAGGGAGACTTGCTGCTATGGGATTATTAGGATATGACCTTGACGATAGAGAATTTTTCTACCGCAGGCTGCCTTTCAAACCTGACCGGATTTCCGGATTGAATCCAAGAATGAAAAATGCAGAAAAGCTGATTGAAGAAGGAAAAGTAGTCATTTTACATGATCAGTATGACAGAACAGAAGCCAGAGTAGAAGGCACTGGTGTACATCATACGGTAATCCTGGACCATGAAAAAGAAAGATGTACCTGCGAATGGTATAGCAAATACCAGGGAGAACGCGGTCCGTGCAAGCATGTCTTAGCCGTGAAGAAAATGATGAACTTAGAAAGTAAATGATACTTTACTATTTAGAAAAAGGACCAATCTGTTATCAGGTTGGTCCTATAAATTTAAATTAAAAATAAAAGATAGAATTGAGTGAATTAATTATGATTCAGCCATTCCTCATAAGAAATGACACCCAGATTAGGTTGTGATTCTCCTTCCAGAATAGAAATAAATTCCAGTTGATTTCCATCCGGATCATTAAAATAAATGGCTAAAGCCGGCATCCATGCAAAAACCATAGGTTTGTCCATTCCGTCCTTTAAAAAGTTGTAAGGTTTTAAATTCCTGTTTTTTAGATATTCGGCAGAATAATCTAAAATATCCTGAAGATCACTTGAAAAAGCAAAATGTCTCGGCTGTAGATTCTCCTTTTGCTCCCACAATCCCAACATATAATCTTTACCTTCCCCAATCCATAAAAATGCGATAGGTCTGGTTGTATCAAGGTGGGCTAGCTTTAATCCCAACACTTCCGTATAAAATTGAATGGCACTGTTTAAATTGCTTACCTGAATATGGGTTTCATATAATCCTTTGATCATGATGTTGTTATTTGAAATTAATACGACAAAGATAGACCAGCCCTTCAAGAGATAGAATAGACGGATTACGGTTTATACAGCCTATTTTACTGTTTTTTCCTAAAGTCTGTCGGAGTTTTTCCTGTATGTAACTGAATGAACCGTGCAAAATGGGCAGGACTTCCGAAGTTTAATTCATTGGAGATTTCTTTAATACTTCTGTCTGTATAGCTTAGCGAAATTTCAGCTTCCTGAAGAATCCTGTTTTGGATAACCTTTAACGCAGAATAGCCTAAATGTTCAACCACACATTCGCTGAGGTATTTCGGGCTGATGTGCATCTGTTGTGCATAGTCGGCAACCATTTTATGCGTTTTAAACTGTTCATCCACCAATTTTCGGAAGCGGTGCATGATCTGAAATTTCCTGTTGATGGTTGTATCTGAGTTAAGAAGACATATTTCACAAATCGGGTTGTATTCATATAAAATCTGCAGGAGGTATAAACGAATCATTTCCATTCCGAAAGGTGCCTGTCTGCTGACTTCCTCAGCAATCTTACCGAATTGGTAAACAAAATCCGCCACCTGTTTGCGCTTCAAAGGAAATGTAGGCGGGTAGTGGGGATTGATAAACAGAAGATCATTAAGGATTTCATGATTGGCCAGCCCTTTTTTAAGAAAATCCTGATCAAATAAAATAGCCTGTGCTTGAAATGCTTCCGGGGTTTTTTCCATACTTATCCACGTAGCGGCCGGAATGATAGAAATGCTGTTAGCTTTTATTAAAAATTCATGAGAACCTGCTTTGATCTTGCATCTTCCTTTGAGCCCTGCAATAATCATATAAAAATGGATTTGAACACGTTCTTCCGGAAAAGTATGGTTTTCATCCAGAGATAAAAACACGATTTCATCACCCTTCTTCGAAAGATCAGAAGGATAGTAAGATGCCATGAAATTTTTAATGGAAAAATGCTTTTCGGTTTTCATACAATTAATCCATTACAAAAGTAAACAATAAAAAAATGAAAATTTTTCAGGAAAAATGAAACTGCGCAAAAAGACTGCGTAATTGTGGTTTTACTTTGCATCAGAAATCAGAGAGGAAACGATAATCCTTATATGTTTAACAATAAAAAACAGTAACTCATGAAATTTAATTTTTTAAGAAAAGAGAAAAATGTAGTAATGAACTACGAAGGTGCAAAAGCATATATCATGACACCTGCAGAAGAACTATATACTGCTGTTGTTACAACAGGATTATCCAATACTACGTATGAAAAAGGGAATGAAAGACTGAACAGAATTCAATCTCTGATTATGAAGAATGATCCTGAATTCGTGGCAAAATTAGCAGTGTACGCAAGAAAAGAAATGTACCTGCGTTCCATTCCATTGGTATTGACTACCGAATTGGCAAGACAAACCTCCGGTACCGATCTGGTAAGCAGAACTGTGGACGGAGTGATCCAAAGAGCTGATGAAATTACAGAATTGCTGGCCTATTACCAATTGGCCAACGAAAGAACGGAGGTGAAAAAACTGAACAGACTTTCAAAGCAGATTCAGAAAGGTCTGGTAAAATCTTTCAACAAATTTGATGAATACCAGTTTGCAAAATACAACAGAAAAGCTGAAGTAACCTTGAAAGATGCCTTGTTTTTGGTTCACCCGAAAGCAAAAGATGAAAATCAGCAGGTCATTTTCAATAAAATTGTGAGTGATTCATTGCAAACGCCCTATACATGGGAAGTAGAGCTTTCCGTTTTGGGACAGACTCGGTTTGCCACTGAAGCAGAAAGAAAATCAGCTTTCAAAAACAAATGGGAAGAATTGATCTTCAGCAACAAGCTTGGTTATATGGCAACGCTTAGAAACCTGAGAAATATACTGGAAGCAGGCGTTTCTCCGGATGCGATGTCTAAAGTCTGTCATTATCTTGCAGATGAAAAAGCGGTAAGAAACTCAAAACAATTACCATTCAGATTTTTGGCAGCGTACAGAGAATTGAAAACAATCGATTCACCCTATCTTTCCACAGTGTTGGAAACATTGGAAGAAGCTGTATTGGTAAGTGCTTACAATATCAAAAGTTTCGGTTTCGGGACTTCAGTGGTGATTGCGGCAGATGTTTCAGGTTCGATGCAGCAACCGGTTTCTCCGAAAAGTAAAATTTTGCTGTATGATATTGGGCTCTTGATGTCGATGATTCTTCAGTCACAGTGCAAAAATGTAATCACCGGAATGTTCGGTGACCGTTGGAAAAGAGTTTCGATGCCTAAAAACAGCATCCTGAGAAACGTCAACGAGTTTTACAAACGCGAAGGTGAAGTAGGATACTCTACCAACGGATATTTGGTAATTGAAGATTTGATCAGCAGAAGAGAAAATGTAGATAAAGTAATGCTTTTTACCGATACGCAGATGTGGAACAGCAATGGAAATACACATTCATTTGAAAAATCCTGGAACCGATACAAAAGTATCAGTCCCAATGCAAAATTGTATATTTTTGACTTGGCGGGTTACGGAAGACAACCTCTGGATGTCAGAAAAAATGATGTATACCTTATCGCAGGATGGTCCGACAAAATTTTCGATGTACTGAATGCCTTGGAAGACCGGAAATCAGCGGTACAAATGATAGAAAAAGTAGTGCTGTAAAAGGCACTGCTTTTAAATAAAAACTAATAACCATTAATTTTTTAGAAGCTTAATCCCGCTTTCCACTGTATCTTTTTCGCCAACGCTTTTTTCAAAGCCATTGAGAAAAAGGATGCCGTTGCAATCGGGGCTAAGAATATAAAACTGCATAAAATGATACAACTTTTTAATGTTATTGAAATTGACCCTTTCAGATACTCGAAAGAAAAATATGAAATACCGGAACTTTCAGATTTATCAAACTCTGAAGATCTGCATGAAAGATGGCAAAAAGCTATAGCAACATTAAATCTGAACTTGGATTCAATTAAAATAGGTTCTTATTTTGTGGATATTGAAAATGTGGATGATGAAAATTTAAAAATTATTTTAAAAGTAGTTTTTGAAGATTCTGAGATAGAAGGAACTGATTTTCTAGCATTATTTAATGGAGGTCTTATTTTAATGGAAAACAATGAAATTTTAATTGAACCTACTTGTTGTAGTGATCTTGAAAATTTAAGAGATTGGCAATATATTTTTGAAAATAATTCATCAGGATGGTCACAGTTATGGATCGGTCATCCGTGGGTTTTCTATAAAAAAGAAAATGGAATGATCCAATTTTCAAATTATTCAGATTTGAATTTAAATGAATTTTTAGATATAAAGCCAATTTTTGAAATTGATGAGTCTAACTTGAGAATTGAATTCGAAAAAGTAAACCAACAACAAATAAAATTTAAAATTAAAATCTCAGAAATTCTAAAGAAAATGAAAATTGATGATTCAGAAAGAATTTCAGAATTAATGACAGGAGTAAAATAAGAGACATAGGAAATGCAGGCGTTAAGAAAATAAGATATGCGAACGTTAAGAAAATTCTAGTGTCTGAGCGCAAGTGAAATTTTGAAAACAAACAACAATAGTTAATTTGCGCGAGTTTAGAATTTTTAGAGAGTATAACTTATTTTTAGCCGGAGTTTCCAAGTCTTGAATTTTTGGTTCTTTTGCTTCAAGGCAAAACGAACAAACATAAAAAATAGAGATTGCTTCGTCGCTTCGCTCCTCGCAATGACCTAAAAATAAACCGATGCCGTAAGAAAAGAAATCCTTCGACTTTTAATTGAATATGAGTCTTTTCGCTGAGTTGCTCGGTTTTAAATAACCAATGTCGTCACCATAAGAGTTTCATCGTCAAACTTCCAATTTTAATACTATTCAAAACTCTTATAACCTGTTACTTGGTTTTTAAATTTAAATGTAAACCATGGGAAATATTTTTTATAGAATTGAACAAGACCTGAAGGCAGGAAGGAAGAAAAAAGCCTCCGACAGATTGAGAAATCTTATCAACGAATTTCCTGATGATATTTCTTTACGAGAAAAATTGGGACAGATCTATTATAATTCAGGATTTAAAGATGAAGCAGGAAAATTTTGGATCTTGTCTGAACCGAAAAATCAAGAAATGAAAGAAGCTGTTGAAATTTACAGAAACTCATTAAGCAATTCCGGAAGTACAATATTAAAAGATATTGTTTTCAGGGGAGATAAAAATAAACTGACTGATTATTCAAAGAAAGTTTTAGAGGATTTGGAATCTGACAGTTTCAAAAAGACAAAATATATTCCTGATTTTAATAGAAAGCAAAGAGAAAAAGGAATTTATCAGGAGTCAAAAGATAGTCTTTCAAGTAAAATTGGAATGTATTTTTTAGGAGCAATTATTATTTTAATTCCTGTTTTGGGATTTTTTAAACTTTTTGAATTATTAAAATCATTATTATTAAAATAATTTCAACTGCGTAAAAAGAATGCGTACTAAAGCAATAATTTTGCTGTAAGAAAAAACAATAACTATAAAAACTAAAAAAGTAAGTGTCGTAAAACAGAATTTCTTCGTTTAAGGGGTGGCGATACAGGTGCAAATCCTGTTCTGCAAAGTTGCAGATAGTGTAAATGACTAACACTCCACCAGCAAGTCTCTGTTTGATTTTTTACCTTACTTATAACCTATCGATGCCGTAAGAAAGAGTTCCTTCGAATCCAAAGTTGAAAAAGCCGCTTTCGCTCTGTTGCTCGATTTTAAATAAAACACATAAAAATAAAAATCAGGTGTCGTTATAGAGTCATACTTCGAGGTCGCCTCTTTAAAAAAACAAACAAGTGCCGTAGAATAATGCTACTTCGCTCATCACGACGCGGTCGCGGGTTCGAGTCCCGTCTCTTCCACAAAAAAACACAAGACCAATCGGAAGAGTAGCTCAGCAGGTAGAGCACGATATTGCATTTTCAGCGTATTGCCTTGTTTTTAATTTATTAAGTGTCGTAAGGAAAAGTTCCATCGTCACCATATTGGGGAGGAACAGCGCAGTCGGTATACCGGCAAGGCTGTCCGGTTCGACTCCGGCAAAGACAAAGCCCCGTTCTTTTCCTGCTTTTTACCTTATGATAACCAATGCCGGTACATTATGTATCGGCATTGGCGGTTTCATTGATTTCTTCTTCAAACATTTTTTTCCATTTCGCAAGCGTTGTTCTGCTTATTTTATATTTCCTTGACATGTAGCTTGTCGAAAATTCATGCTTTTTTTGATACTGAAGAAGTTTAAGCATTGTTTTTTTATCGTACGTTTTCAGTTTCTGATTGTTTTGCTGGCTCTCTCTCGACTGCTCAAACAATTTATCATTGAACTTCAATATATCTTCAGTGGTATTAAGCTTTTTAAGAAGTGTTAAAATTTTAGGATCTTTTAATTTGTCCGGATAGTCCTGTTTTAGCATATCCTCATAAATTTTAGTGTAATTGGGGCGCATGTTAGAATAGGTTTATCCGTTATTACTGTTTTTCTGAAGCCATCGGTGAAGTGTACTTTTGGGAATGGAATACTCTCTGATAACATCATTCTGAGTCATTTCACCGGAATGAATCTTTTTCATAATGAATTCTTTAATCTCCTGAGTATAAATATTTTTCCTAAAATAAGGGACCTTTTCAGATTTCTGCTGATTTTTGTTAACTGCTGCGGGTGGAGCATATAAGATGAGGTGAGAGCTGTAAGGTCTGAAAAAATCATACTCTAATAATTTGCTCCATCTCAAAAGAAGATCTGTATCTATTGATTTGCTGGTATATACATTTTCAATGAATCTCTCATCTTTATTCAGAAAATTGCAGATTCTTTCCATAGGGATTTCTTTTTCATCAACCCTCTCCTTAATTAATTGTCCTATATATATATCTTTATATAACATGTGTTGAATACTGTTTTTTATTAAACTTTGCACCAAAGAAAAATAGAAGATATATTATCTCCTGACAGGAATAGCTGTGCTTACCAAAGTAAGATGTGAGTAGAAATTTTGATGTAGATTAAGTAGTGACCAGTATTGTGATGATAACACCATCATGCTCATTAACAGTTTTGTGATACAATCATTGATGGTGTACAGATCTTTGTCTGCAATGGCCCTTATTTCAGGTTATTTTATAAAGGTTTCCCTCTATTTTCATCCAATTCGTTTACTAAAACCCATATTTTTCAAACTTCCTATTCGGTTGTCAAGTATGAATAACATATAACCTATTAAAGTTCTCTCATGCCATTTTATTTTGTAATTTCTAATTAGTAATCTAATGATGAGTGTATTAGGTTACTGTACTTACAACTATTTAATTAATAATAAATAATTGACTTGTTTGTTTTCAAATTTAGAGAAAAAAAACAGAAATTAATTCACAAAATGGGTTAAAAATTTCATTATAAACGCAAATTAAAGAAATATTTACGTAATAAGTATATGGATGTGTGAATTATTTCAATGGTTTTTTGTTTAATAAATAGCAATATAAACAGCAAAAGAGTATGGATAATAAAAAATTGTGTACCACCGTACAAGTGCCTACCTTTGTGCTTCAATGAAAAATACGATCAGTTTATTCGACCTTTCGAAAAAAATAAATTATAAAAATGAAATGCTTGCAGGCTTTACAGTAGCCATGACAATGATTCCCGAATCTCTTTCCTTTGCTATCCTGGCTGGGCTTTCTCCGTTAACAGGATTATATGCAGCCTTTATGATGGGAATTGTGACCGCTGTTTTAGGCGGCCGCCCGGGAATGGTTTCCGGTGGGGCAGGAGCGACCATCGTTGTACTCATAGCCCTGATAAAATCTCATGGTATTGAATATCTTTTTGCCACGGTGATTCTTGCAGGGATTTTCCAGCTTCTTGTAGGAGTTTTTAAGTTTGGGAAATTTGTGCGGCTCATTCCACAACCCGTTATGTATGGTTTTTTGAATGGGCTTGCCGTGATTATATTTATGGCACAGATCGAACAGTTTAAAATTACAGACAGCAGCGGAACTGTAAGCTGGATGCAGGGAACTACCTTATATATAATGGCCGGGCTCGCAGCGCTTACAGCAGCGATTGTCTACTTTTTTCCTAGAATGACGAAAGTTATTCCTGCTTCGTTAGCCGCTATTCTGATTGTTTTTGCCATTGTTTTAGGCTTTAATATCAATACCAAAACTGTGGCCGATATTGCTCATATCAGTGGTAATTTGCCAAGTTTTCATATTCCCAAAATTCCTTTTTCCCTGGAAACATTACAGATTATTTTCCCTTATGCCTTAATTATGGCAGGAGTGGGTCTCATAGAATCACTTCTTACTTTATCGATGGTAGATGAAATTACCAATTCTAAAGGAAATACCAACCGCGAATCTATTGCGCAGGGAGTGGCCAATATGACGAACGGCTTTTTCGGTGGAATGGGCGGATGTGCCATGGTGGCTCAAACACTTGTCAATCTTAATGCAGGTTCAAGAGCCCGTTTATCAGGGGTTATTGCATCAATCACTATTCTGATAATTATCCTGTTTGGTGCCCCTTTTATAGAAAAAATTCCGATGGCTGCGTTGGTTGGGGTAATGATGATGGTTGCCATCAGTACTTTTCAATGGGTATCCATTAGAATTGTAGGAAAAATGCCAAAATCCGATATTTTTGTTGGGGTTTTAGTAGCCTTGATCACCATTGTTCTGCATAATCTTGCATTGGCTGTATTGGTGGGAGTTATTATTGCTGCTTTGGTTTTTGCCTGGGATAATGCCAAGAGAATCCGAGCGAAAAAATATATTGATGAAAATGGAATCAAGCATTACGAAATATATGGTCCCTTATTTTTTGGATCTGTGATGGCATTTTCGGATAAATTTGATCCCATCAATGATCCGGATGAAGTACTGGTAGATTTCAAAGAAAGCCGGATTGTAGATATGAGTGCCGTTGATGCTTTAGATAAGCTATCGAAAAGATATCAGCAACACAATAAAATTATTCGTTTACGCCATTTGAGTGAAGATTGCCGTACCATCCTGAAAAATGCAGAAACGGTCATTGAAGTGAATATTCAGGAAGATCCTACTTATAAAGTGATGCCTGAAAAATAGAAATTCAGAAAATTGATCTGAGTAGAATTGATAATCTCTCTTCTTTATTAATATCTGCAGTTAAAACACAACTCCTCTATACTCTTAATTTTGATCTGAATGATTAATCACAATTGAAATAAAGGAAATAATGGAGGCGATCCGTCTTTATCTGTGAAATCATAAAATATCATAAAACAAAGACCGAACCCTGTGACGTAATGATAAAAATTTTATCTTTGGGAGGAATTGTAAAATTCAACGAACTGATGATGAAAAAACTAAACTCTTTTTAAAGAAAGAGCTAAAACTTTTAACCTATACCGTTTTGAAAGTAGATATTGACATTCATAACCACTATCATTTTTCTTTTGATCTGTGGCTCACCTTAATAAAATCTCACCCTGAATTTAAAGCAAAAAGAGTTGGGCTGTTTGCTTCGTTTTTTGATATTGACAAACCTGTTGAAGAGGTTGCGAAAGTCGTAAAATACTATGATGATTTGTGCAATACCATTAATGAAGTTATTGGAGGTAATATAGATACCTTCGAGATGTATTTATTAATCTTGGGTTCATTGGATGTAGATGTAAAACAGTTAGATAAAGAAAAATTAAATCAGTTTTACACAAAAAGTGAAGAATTGTTTTTAGAATACAAACCAGTTATTATTTTTGAAAATATTCACCAGTTTTTTGAGGAAATAAAGAATCAGGGGAAAACGATTAATATTCTAAGTAATACAGGATTTATCAAAGGAAGAACAATGAAGAAATTTCTGATTGAAGAAAACCTGGACCAGTATATTGATTTTCATATTTATTCTGATGAAATTAATTGTTCCAAACCCAATCCTCTTGTATTTCAGGAGGTAAGAAATAATATGAAAAACCAGGATCTTCCGATGCACCAGATTCTGCATGTAGGAGATAATCCCATTGCAGATTATAAAGGGGCAAAAGATTTTGGATTCAGTGCACACTTATTAAAATACCAATAACAATGAATAGAAGGTACAGCTTACACCACATTCATTCGGCGGATGAATTTACTTTTTCGCCTACAGAATACAGCTATTTCAAGTACGGAGATAAGTCGTACGCAGAGAAATTTGCTAAGGAGCTGTTTGATGGATTTGTTGCCGAACATGCAGATCTTTTACATACAGATAAAGAAATTTTGATTCTGCCGAGTCCTTATATGGCGATTCCGACAGCTTCCAATTTTTTATGTTTTTACTTTAAAAAACACCTGGATTATTATTTATTCCAAAAAGGAAGAAAATCCACCGTTTTGTCTAAAATTAATAGAAATCACACCTACATTACAGATTATGGAAATCTTAGTTTTGAAGACCGTAAAAATCTGATTGCCAATGATACCTATTATATTGATAAAGATTTTTTAAAGGAAAAACTTTGTATTTTTATAGACGATATAAAAATCACCGGAAGTCATGAATATACAGTGAATAAAATTTTGAATCAATATGAAGTAAATGCAGATTTTGTTTTCCTGTATTATGCCGAATTGATGAATTTTGATCTTGATCCTAAGATTGAAAATTTTTTTAATTATTATGCGGTTAAAAATGTAGAACACGTCGCAGAAGTAATGCTGAAGCCTAGTTTTCAGTTTAATACCAGGATCGTAAAATATATTTTAGGCCTGGATTCAGAAAAATTTGATTATCTTAACTCGAAAGTTGGAAAACAGCATATGGATGACCTGCTGGAGCTTGCTATCAGCAATAATTATCATTTAATAAAAGATTACGAAAATAACATGAACACTTTAACGAAAACCGAATTATATTATGGCTATTAACTTACAAAAAGGACAAAGAGAAAATATTAACGCCCCTAAATTTACGGTAGGTTTAGGATGGGATACCAACAATACTTCTACAGGAACATCTTTTGACCTGGATGCTTCCCTATTTTTATTAGGAGAAAACAAAAAACTGGTTTCAGACAACCATTTTATTTTTTACAATAATCTTGAGTCTCCGGATAAAGCGGTGATTCATACAGGAGATAACCTAACAGGGGAAGGTTCCGGAGATGATGAGCAGATCAAAATTGATTTAACGAAAATTGATCCTGCAATCCAGGAAATCACAGTAGTGGTAACAATTCATGAAGCGGATGCAAGAAAACAGAACTTTGGACAGGTAAGAAATTCTTTCATCAGAATTTTCAATACAGATACCAATGAAGAGATCTTAAAATATGAATTAGACGAAGATTTCTCCATAGAAACAGCAGTAGAATTCGGAAGAATATATAACAGAGGCGGAGAATGGAAATTTGAAGCGGTAGGAGCAGGACAGAGAGAAGGTCTTGACAAATTTGTATCAATTTATCAATAATCAACATGTCAGATATCATCCCCAATACAAACATGACGCTGGTAGATAAAGACGGAAACGTCAATCTGACCCAGCTGCAGGTAGAAGAACGCCAGAAATATGAAGTTCTTGCCAATTCCATCGATGAAACCAATCCCGGTTCTATCGTTAATTATGGTGCTGAGCTTCAGAAAACACTTTCTAATCAAAGTGACAGCTTCTTAGGAAATGTAAGAAGATCGAATTCCGGTGAAGTAGGAGAGCTGATCAATAATCTGTTGGTTGAGCTTAACTATGTAGACGTAGATGAGCTTCAGGGCAATAAGATGAAAAGCTTTTTAAGCAAACTGCCTTTCATGAAGAAAATCATGACGCAGGTGGAAAATCTGTTTGCGAAATATGATAAAATCATCAATAATATCGATCAGATTTCCCATAAAGTAAATGCGGGAATCATTACTTCTACCAAAGATAATGCTGTTTTACAGACTATTTTTGAGAGTAATGTGAATTCTATCAAGCAGATCGAAGATCTTGTTATTGCCGGAAATGTAAGAATGGAAAGAGCTTCTACAGAACTTGCAGAAATGGAAGTTGCTCCGCAAAATTACCAGGATTACCAGATTGCTGATAAAAGAGATTTTATTGCAAGATTAGACCGAAGAATGGCTGATCTTAAAGTGGTACGTGTGATCATGATGCAATCACTTCCGCAGATCCGTTTAGTACAGAATAACAACGTTTCGATTGCTGAAAAAGCACAAACTATCCTTACCACTACATTACCGGTTTGGAAAAATCAGCTTTCACTGGCTGTGGCAATGTACAGACAGCAGCAGAATATTGAGATCCAGCAGAAAGTATCTTCTACTACAGAAGAAATTCTGAGAAAAAATGCAGAACGTCTGGGACAGAATTCAATAAATGTGGCTAAAGCCAATGAGCAGACTATTGTATCGGTAGAAACATTGAAAGAAACCACTTCAATGTTGATCAATACGCTGAACGAAGTGAAACAAATCCAGAAGCAGGGTGCAGAAAACAGAAGAAAACTGGATCAGGATTTACAAACATTGGAAAGCGAATTAAAAGCAAACGTCAGAGGATAATTAATAGGATATAAAGGTGGATGATGAAGCTGTAGCCATAATGTCTCAAAGCAAAAGAAGAGTAACAAAGCTTAAACTTCTTGCAAATTTTTTTGAAAATATTGATATAATATCCATTTACATCAAAACGGATATTATACACAATCTCTTTCAGGAAAATAAGGCATTGGATTACAGTAAACTTGAACTTTTTCATCTTCAGTATACAGACAGCCTGATTGAGCTGCTGACAAAGATTAAAAGGCAGAAGGAAAACGATATGCTGGCGGTGATCAATGAAATTGATGTCAACAACAGATACGTCGTTAATTTTGAAGAAAGAAGGGTTGACAGCTTTGAGACAGACCGAAAAATGTACAGTGGTATATTTTCAAGACATCTTGCCAATCTGTATAAAGATCTTACGGAAGAACGTTTCACCATAGATTGGAATAATGTTCTGTATTTTAATAAAAAATATGCGACGGAATTTTACCGGGAAGCAGATGAAGAACTTTTGAAATCTGATCCTTTGCCGTCTTATCATTATCAGGACTATGAAATAGAAAGGAAACTGTTGGGCAGGCTGAATATACAGAACTTTAAAGTTCGTTTCGTATGCGGCTATCTTATCGGCAGAAATGAATATGAGCTCTTTAAAATTTTTCAGTCGGATGACCATTTTATTTTTAATATAGAAGAAAAAAAGATGTACCTAATAGATGATCAGCTTGAGAAACTGGATATTTCAGAGAATCAATCCAATCAGACTACCATCATTAATCAGTTGAAAAATAAAAATGAATATCTGGAGCAGACGATGAACGAAAAAAAACGTGTCCTTCCGGTTGAAGTAGAATCTGTATTAAAAGATTATCTTCGGAATCTGGAAAGTATTGATATCATGAGCAAAATATTTGATTTCAACGAAGAAACCAATATCCTCCGGGCAATGCTTAATCTGAATTTAAATAATTAGTGAAAAGAGAAATAGGAGCAGATGAAATGCTTATTCTTTTCACAAAAATGAATAATAATAACTAAACATAAAAAAATGGCTATTAACTTACAAAAAGGTCAAAGAATTAATCTGAAGAAAGAAAACGGTGCAGACCTTACGCAGGCTTGTGTTGGGATCAACTGGGGTGCAATTGAGAAAAAAGGTCTCTTTGGAACTAAAAAAGAAGCGGTAGACTTAGACGGAAGCTGTATTCTTTACGATTCAAATAAAAACGTTACCGAAGTAATCTATTTCGGAAACCTGAAATCTAAAAACGGCTCAGTAAAGCACAGTGGAGATGACTTAACAGGTGACGTAGATGGAGATGACGGTCTGGATAATGAAGTGATCACGGTAGATTTTAGTCAGCTTGATGCTAACGTAGAACATGTTGCGATGGTATTGAACAGCTACAAAGGACAGGATTTTGGAACCATTCCTTTTGCTTCTATCCGTATTTATGAAGGTTCACCTACCAATGTAAGAGAGGTATTTGCAAAGTATGATATTGCCAATGATGCGTCTTTCAAAGGACATGTTGCAATGGTAATGGGCGTATTTTATAAGAGAAACGGAGAATGGAAATTCAACGCTATCGGAGACCCTACAGCAGACAGAAAATTAGAACAGACCGTACAGACGGTTCAGCAAAATTATCTGTAAATAAACTGATAATCAGTAATAATGGACTTTATACAAAAACGGGTAAAGTACCATTTAAAATTAAATACATACAAAACAGCAATAGCCGTACCCCGTACAACTATTGCTTTTGTTATAATAAAACATAACTTACGTGGAAAAACATCAAGGTATTTTAGACCTTCACCCTGGTTTGGTGGTAGGATTTGCGATAACGGTCGTTATCATGTTACTTCTGGATTTAGGAGTATTCAATAAAAAGAGCCATGAGGTCTCTTCCAAAGAAGCAACGATCTGGTCTATCGTGTGGATTTCATTATCCATGATATTTTCAGGAGTTGTGTACTGGGTTTTCAATACTGATGGATCTCCCGAGAGTCATCAGGTAGCGATTGAAAAATTCACGCAGTATCAGGCTGCATATTGGGTTGAGAAAGCACTTTCTGTAGACAATTTATTTGTATTCATTCTTGTTTTCGGGTTCTTTAAAGTACCGAAATATCTGCACCATAAAGTTCTTTTCTGGGGAATTATTGGAGCGCTGATATTTAGGGCGATATTCATCTTTGCCGGAGTTGGATTGATTAACTTAACCTATTTACCGGAAATGACTGTTTTCGGGAAAGCGGTTCAGATCAATATTGTAATGGCTCTTTTCGGATTGTTCCTTGTGTATGCAGGAATCAAGTCCTGGGGTGGAGGCGATGATGACGAAGACGAAGACTTCAGCGATACTGCAGGAGCGAAACTGGTAAAAAGTTTCTGGAAGGTTTCTGATAACTATGATGGAGATAAATTCTTCACCATTCAGAATGGAATTAAAATGGCAACTCCTCTTTTAGTGGTAGTGGGAGTTATCGAATTCACGGACGTTTTATTCGCTGTAGATTCTATTCCTGCAATTTTTGCCATTTCAAATGATCCTTTCATCCTGTATACATCTAATATCTTTGCTATTTTGGGTCTTAGATCACTATATTTCCTTCTGGCAAATTTCATTCATATGTTCAGCAAACTGCCGTATGGTTTAGCCATTATCTTATCTTTCATCGGAGTTAAGATGTTAATTGCACCTTGGATTCACATTTCATCGCCGGTTTCATTAGGAATCGTAGGGGGTGTATTGGTTATTTCGGTTCTTTTATCCATCATGTTTCCGGATAAAAAAGAAGAGACGGAATAATATTAAGTACAACTCTTTTAAAATATTTAGGCTCCTGAAAGTTCAACTTTCAGGAGCTTTTTTATTCAATAAAATTAAAATAATTCAATATAGACAGACTGGTTTGTCTGTATTAAGAATTTGTTGTACATTTGATTTACAATTGAACAATATATGGCATTTCCGAAAGAAAGAATTGTAAAAACGGCATTTGAACTTTTTAGCAGGCAAGGGTATAATTCTACGGGAATTAACCAGATTATTGCAGAGGCAGAAGTCGCAAAAGCCAGTTTTTACCAGTATTTTAAATCTAAAGAAGATCTCTGTGTAGAATTCCTTACCGTAAGGCATCAATACTGGTTTCATGAATTAGACGTTTTTTTAATGCACGAAGAAGTATTGAAACAGAGAATGCTCAAAGCTTTTGATTTTTTGATGTATATGAATGGGAAAGAAGATTTCAGAGGCTGTAGTTTTCTGAATATTTTATCTGAAATACCCGTAGATAATGTTAAAATCCTAAGCGTGATTCAGCATCATAAAACAGAGCTCAGAACTTACTTTTCAGAACTTTTGAACAATGAAGAGCTTTCAGACCATATTTATTTACTTTTTGAAAGCTGTATCATAGAAAGTCAGCTTTTTAAGTCGAACGAACTGATAGAAAAAACAAAAAAATTAATCAACACCTTACTCCCTTAACAATGGAACAGAAACACCCGCTTCCGCCTTTCACCCTTGAAACGGCAATAGAAAAAATACAAATGGCAGAAGATGCCTGGAATAGCCAGAATCCCGAAAAAGTGTCTAAAGCATATAGCATTGACAGCGAATGGAGAAACAGAGATACTTTTGTCAACGGAAGAGACGAAATCATCCTTTTTCTTCAGGGAAAATGGGAAAAAGAACTCCATTATAAACTTAAAAAAGAATATTGGGCCCATACCGATAACCGGATTGCTGTCCGTTTCGAATATGAATACCAGACGAAAGACGGAAACTGGTTCAGAGCCTACGGAAATGAAAATTGGGAATTTAATGACGATGGTCTGATGACGAAAAGATATGCAAGTATCAATGATCTGGCTATACAGGAAGAAGACCGAAAATTTAAATAAAAGGATCTACTATAATCCCCAACACTAAACACTAAATACTAACAACCATAAACCAACAACCGCCACCCAATTACCCGTGCAGCAGCTTATTAATCTTAGTCCTCGTCTGCATAGACACCTTATAAGCCTCTTCCCGAAGTTTTTGAATCTTCCCTACAGGATGGAAAAACGGTTTGCTTTCAAAAGGATTGAACGAAAGAAGCTCATTGCTGCAGTCACGCGGATTCGGCAAAGAATTTTTTTTAATGTTCACTTCTCCGATTTTAATAAAAGGAGCATTTTTCCATTCCGCATTCAGTGTATTGATCGGCTGATCCTTGATATCACTGCAAAACTGGATTAGTACATCTGCGGTATAATCATTCGTGCTAAAATACTCTTCCAAAGCTTTTCGGGTGGTAAGTTTCTTTCCAAAGTTCTTGTCGACGGATTGCGGCTTTAGCTTAATTTTAATCATATAATCGCCCATCCGGTAAGCTCCCACAGAATAAAAATCAAAAGACAAAAAGAAATCATTTCTTTTATCAATAAAATGCAGGGTATTCTTTATAAATGAACCATTAAGAACAGAAGGAATAACTTTTACCATCTGAGCGGCTAAAGAAGGAAGATGACTCCATTTTTTAAGATAAAACTGGTTAATTGAAGTAAATAATTTCAAAAATGTGCTCACAGAATTTACCGGAAACAAAGGGAAGTTCACCAATGGATAATTAGCAATCAAAGACCCTTTATCATCTATAATCTTCACCGCAAATCCATAAGCGGGAATCTCTTTTTTTGAGGAATTGATGATAGGTTTTGCATTCGAAAAACGGATCACCAGATCAAATTTATTTTCCTCAAAAAAGAGCTGTAGTTCGTGTGGAAGGGGAGTAGATACCACAAATTCGCCATTGATGACGGCATAAGTTTTGGCGTGAACATTTCTGGTGGCATAATTCACGTCACTCAGCAAAGAGGACTGTTCAACAAAATCAGCGATGCTTTTTTTGTTAATTTCGAGAAGTATTTTTTCCTCTTCATTAAGTTCATCAAACTTCCTATGGTATGGTAATGGATTTGGCATTTAGTTTTTAAATTCAATTATAACGCCAAGTTTTGGATCCTGTGTTAAAATAATATTAAGCTTATTTGAATTTTTAACTGGAAACAGAGGGGATTGCTCTAAGTGCATGGAAAATAGTATTTTAAGCCGAAAACTGTTGAGGTATACTTAAAAAGGTAAAATTGTATCTTTGCAAAAAAAGAATACTATGGGAGTAGCAGATATGTTATTTAAACGTAAAAAAGAACTGGCGGAAAAAAACCTTAACGATGGGAAGGAGTACATGGAAGAGTATGGGAAAAGAGAAAGCGTAGTGCAGCTGCCAAGCGGTTTGCAGTACGAGATCATTACCGAAGGAGACGGTGAAAAGCCGGGTCCTAAATCTATGGTAAAATGCCACTACCACGGAACGACCATTGGAGGGAAAGTTTTTGATAGCTCTGTAAAAAGAGGAACACCAGCTTCTTTTCCTTTAAACAAAGTAATTAAAGGATGGACAGAAGCATTACAACTGATGCCTGTTGGAAGCAAATGGAGATTAATTATTCCCCCTCATTTGGCATATGGAGACCAGGAAATCAGCAAAGAAATAGGACCAAACAGTACCCTTGTTTTCATCGTGGAATTGTTAGGAATAAAATAAATATTCCTTCCTTAAAAGCTTAAAATTTACTTGATTTCAGGTAAATTTTTTTATTGGGAGTAAATTAGTATTTTAGAGTGAAAGTTAGTTGAAAAGCTTTTTCAGTTACCCGGATTCTATTAAAATATGACTGAATGAAAAAAATATTTTACCTTTTTGCTGCCCTTGTACTTCTGGTTTCCTGCGTTTCCAAAAAAAATCAGGTGATCCAGCAGAATATTCTGACGCTAAAAGACAGCTATTGTAAAGCCCCTTTTAAATATAATTATGCCAATAAACTGCCGTCTTACAATTCAGATTCTGTGTTGGCAGCCAATAAAGAACTAAGAGGAATGTTTTCAGATCAAAGCATTTTAATTTTAAATGCATTGGAAAATCTGGACGAAGTGCATAAAATCATTGATCTTAAAAAAGATTCATCACTGGCATCACAGGTGAAAGTGTTACAGCTTAAAAGTGTTATTAATAGTAAAATAACCATTTCCCTTACCGAATTAGATGCGGTAGCTGCAGAATTCGACTGTGAAGGGGAGCGCGTTGCACAAATCGGTAATTATGTGGATAACCTCAACAGTTCCAGAAATAATAAACTGATCCTGTATTCCATTGCAGCAGGAGCCATGGCCTCCATAGCAGGAGGAATTGTGAGTGATAATGCCTGGAGCAACGCAATAGATATCAGCGGTGGGGTATTGGGAGCCGGTTTGGGACTGGCCACTTTAAATCCAAAAGGAAAAAAAGTTGAATTTATCCATCAGAGAAATTTATTAAGAGATATCTGGCGGGAAAAACTGGAATCCCCAAACTTCCCACCATTCATCTGGTATATGTACACCGAGAAGAAATTTTCGAACAAAGAAAACCATTCTATTATCCAGAGTATGAAAGAAAGATGGCTTCATTACCAGTTTGATGACAATCAGGTAAAAGCTAACCAATCCGTTATTTTCAGTGACGGCGGATACTACCGGGCAGATGATCTGCATAACCGGGCCGCAATGCTGAACCAAATGCAGTCTGCAACCAGAACTATCAACCAGAATATCAATTATCTTCTTCTGGATCTGGATAAATTAATTCTTTAAGAAAAATTTAACTGTAATAAAATTTGTTACAGTTAAATTTTATTCTATCTTTGCAGAGTAATTATAATGAACAATACAAGATTTGCTACGGCAGTACATATTATGACCTTATTGGCCAAAAGTCCTCAGGAGTGGCTTACTTCTGAATGGATTGCGGGAAGCATTAACCTGAATCCTGCAATGGTGCGTAAAGAGATCAGTGTATTGAGAGAAGCAGGTTTGATAGCAAGCAAGCAGGGAAAAGAGGGCGGAAGCCAGCTTGGGAAAGGTGCAGAAAATATCAGTATTTCTGAAATATATGCAGCCGTGAAAAATACGGAAGTATTGGGAAAGAAAAATACTAATCCCAATCCTGCCTGCAGCGTAGGAAAAGAAATTAATGTTCATTTGAATACCTTATTTGAAGAAACAGATCGCTTGGTGATCAATTTTTTAGGAGATAAATCATTGAAAGAATTCAGTGAACAGTTCGAATAAAATTTTTTAACTATAAATGTAATAAAAGTTATTACAATTTAATTTAAATAAAAATTATTATGAAAAAAGTAGCAGTAATAGGTGCAACAGGATTTGTAGGAGCACAGGTAGTAAAAGAACTTGCCAACAGAGGATATGCAGTAGAAGCCATTGTAAGAGATGCATCTAAAGTAGAACAGAACAATAGCGTTACAGCAAAAAGTATTGATGTAAACAATGTAGCAGAATTGTCAGAAGGATTAAAAGGAAACGATGCCGTAATCAGTACATACAATGCAGGCTGGACAAATCCAAACCTTTATAATGATTTTCTTACAGGTTCTGAAAATATTGAAAAAGCAGTTGAAGAATCCGGCGTGAAAAGATTGATCGTAGTAGGAGGAGCAGGAAGTCTGTATACACCGGATAATGTTCAGATCGTAGATACACCGGATTTCCCTGAAGCTTACAAACCGGGAGCCACAGCAGCAAGAGATTATTTAAACAAAATTAAAGAAAATACCACCTTAGACTGGACATTCTTCAGCCCTGCAATTGAAATGAATCAGGCCAATGTAGGAACCAGAACAGGAACATACAGAACTTCTCTGGAGACTCCGGTTTTTGATGAGAACGGAAGAAGCATTCTATCTGTAGAAGATGTAGCAGTAGCATTGGTAGATGAGCTGGAACAGAATAATCACATCCGTGAACGTTTTACAGCAGCATACTAATTAAAGATAATATATGATGATCAGAAAAAAGATAATAGGGTTAATGACCTTACTGGGTTTCGCAAGTGTTGTATGGGCGGGAACTCCAAAAATTAAAGTATATAATCCGGGAGCTAAAGCTATTTTTCCCATCACCTCAACCTTAATTTATGGTGAAAAGGATGCTATACTTATTGATGCACAGTTTCAAAAGCAGTATGCGGAACAGCTCGTTAAAGAAATTAAAGCAACCGGAAAAAATCTGAAAACCATTTTTATTTCCCACAGCGATCCTGATTTTTATTTTGGACTGGATGTGATTAAAAAAGCATTTCCGAATGTGAAAATCATATCAACTGCTCAGACCGCTTACCTTATTTCAGCATCTAAGGATGAGAAAATGGCAGTCTGGAAACCCCAGTTGAAACAAGATGCCCCTTCAGAAATTATCACTCCGGAGGCCGTGAATTCAATTCCCGATCTGGAAGGAAATACCATCGAGATCAGACAGAATACTGAAGATCCGGCACACAGCTTTCTTTGGATTCCTTCATTGAAAACCATAGTGGGAGGAATTTCAGTTTCAGTGGATTCGCATCTCTGGATGGCGGATACAAAAGACAAAAAGGCCATAGACAAATGGATTGGCCAGATTGATGCGATGAAAGCACTTCATCCAACACAAGTTATTCCATCTCATTTTGCAAAACAGTCTTTCGCTCCTGCATCTCTTGATTTTGTTAAAAACTATCTTGAGAACTATAAAAAGGCAGTGACAACAAATTCGACTTCGGAAGGTATTGTGAAATTGATGGTTCAGCAATATCCGGATCTTCCTGGAAAAGATGAGCTGGAAATGGGAGCCAAAGTTTTCTTAGGAGAAATGGACTGGGAATTAAAATCTCCATACCCAGCAATCGGTCATAAGGTTGAAGTGGATTTTGGAACAGTAAAATTCCTTCTGGATTTTAAAGATAACAAGACAATGACCTTTACCGGGACAGCCGGAAGTTCAAAAAACACCACTGATACTGTAGAATATACTGCTGTAGAAGTTGCGAAGAATGTTTTTATGGTATACTGGCATGAACCCAATCTTAGTTTCAATGTAACCCATATTCAGGATTATAATAAAAATATAGTGTATTCAAATATTGCAGGTCCTGACGGTACATTTACCCATCCGAAAGGAACTATTAGAATTTTACCATAATTTTTTCTGATTTTCAATAGAAAACCTGCTATCCCTCAATAGCAGGTTTTTTACTTCAGAGCTGTTTAAACTAATTAAGAATTTAACCACTTGAATTTATTTTAAGTTTCATAAAAGTACACTTAAGCAAAAAATATTTGATTTTTTAAAACTCACGTGATCTTTAGTGGACTTCTGTTCACAGCTTCATTAAACTTACGTGTTCAAAAAAGTTTGTGACTTTTGGAGTCAAAACATATCTTAATACCTTAAACAATCTGAATGGTTTAAAATTATAAATTCATAAACAATTTCGGATTCACCGGC
The DNA here is from genome assembly GCF_046535275.1 of Chryseobacterium sp. SIMBA_029. Lineage (NCBI taxonomy): Bacteria > Pseudomonadati > Bacteroidota > Flavobacteriia > Flavobacteriales > Weeksellaceae > Chryseobacterium > Chryseobacterium sp. SIMBA_029. The sequence goes on along the minus strand of NZ_JAWRXA010000009.1, from coordinate 66,491 downwards.
GTATTGTTTTTGTGTACTTCATAATGAAGGTGAGGTCCTGTAGAACGTCCGGAATTCCCGGATTTTGCAATCACCTGGCCTACTTTTACTTTATCATTTACTTTGGAAATTAATTGTGATAAATGGCCGTACAATGTTGCCAGCCCGTTTCCGTGAGAAACAATTACACAATTTCCATAACCTCCTTTTTGCCCGGAAAAGATGATTGTTCCCGCAGCAGCAGCTCTTACGTCAGAACCAAAAGCAACGGCAATATCCAGTCCTTTGTGGAACTGCATTTGATCAGCTTCAGCAGGAGGATTGTTTCTTTCCATCGGTGTTTTTGCAGTGGTGGTACCTGAAACAGCTTTTGTAGATGCCATTGCAGGAGCTGGAGCAGCAGGGGAAGCCTTTGGAGTCACCATCACTTTTACTTCTCTTTTATTTCCGTAACTGTCAGTTAATTCAATGATTTTTTCAACCGGTTCAGCTTTTACTTCTGGTTTGGGTGCCGCAGCAACGGTCGCAGGTTTGGCATCTGATGATCCGGTAGATTTTACAGAAGCATACACGGTTTTAAAAGGAATAGGATTTTTTCTGATGCCGAAATTTGAGGAGATGTATCCGTCGGTAGGCATTCCCAGTGGGACCTGCATTAATTTCTTTTGAAGATTCATCAGATACTGGCTGTACCGGTTAGCCTGTTTGGCAAGATATACAGAATTGGAAATACTGTCTTTGCTTAGAATCATCAGCTTTTCATTGGCGATATCTTTAGATTTCAGGAATGAATTAAGCTGTGCAACAGTTTGATCTACCAGGGTAAGATCTGTTCTCATTTTTAAATAATCTACACTGTCTTTTTCAGTGTTTATTTTTACAAGGTTCACTTCATACGTCTTGTCATCCTTCTTAGAAAATAACGTGGCGATAAAAATCCCTTGTGCAAAAACTACTAGTAAAAGTCCTCCTAGAAGAATGTTTACGTTCTTTCTGCTGTTTAGAAATTTCTTCATTTTTCTTCTCTTAGTATATTAAAAAAACGGTTTTAAGCTTGCAAATTTAACTAAAAATAGGATTTAGGGGCAGTTTTTAACGAAAAATTTAGTTATTTCTGTATTTAACGTATAATTAGATATTTAATTGTATTGAAATGTTAATTTTTTCAGAAAAAGAGTTTTATCATCATTTCAAAAGTGTGGCTAAGCCTTTGTTTTAATATATTTGTAGTTCATTTTCTCATTATGGCTAAAAAGAAAACAATTTCAGAATCTCCTCATCCAAAAAAGAATAAAAAGGACATTTCTGTAGGAGTTGTAGGAAGCGGAAGTTTTGCGACCGCTATCGTAAAAATGCTTGTTGAAAACTGCAAGGTAGTACACTGGTGTGTACGAAGTGAGTTTGTAAAAGGAGCTATAGAGCTTCGTGGACATAACCCTACTTACCTTACGGCTGCCAATTTTAATCTTAAAAATTTAAAATTAACCACTGATATCAATGAATTGGTATCTGCCTGTGATGTAGTAGTCCTGGCAACACCATCCATTTACCTGTCGGACACGATGGATAAAATGACCTGTGACTATTCGGATAAGATTTTTGTTTCGGCAATTAAAGGGATTATTCCTAAAGTAAACGATGTGGTAGCCCATTATCTGAGAGACGAATTCAAGATAGGATTTAGAAATCAGGCAGTAATTGCAGGACCTTGTCATGCTGAAGAAGTAGCCATGGAAAGACTGTCTTACCTTACGATTGCTACCGTTGAAGATGAAGTTTCTGATAAATTGCAGAGCATATTTAATTCAGACTTTATTAAAGTACATTCCAGTAAAGATGTTTTGGGGAATGAATATAGTGCCATTCTTAAAAATATTTTTGCCATCGGAGCAGGAATTGCCAGTGGATTAGGCTATGGAGACAACTTTACTGCTGTTTTCGTATCTAATGCCATCCGTGAAATGGAAGCCTTTTTAGAAGCAATTTATGAAGCGCCAAGAGATGTCAATGAAAGTGCTTACCTCGGAGATCTTCTCGTGACGGCATACTCTCTCTTCTCAAGAAACAGGAATTTAGGAAACCTTATTGGTAAAGGGTATACGGTAAAATCTGCCATCCAGTCTATGAACATGGTTGCAGAAGGATACTACGCCGCAGATTCTATCTATAAAACGGCAAAGCAGAAAAACCTTAAACTTCCGATCATTGATACCATCTACGGAATTCTGTATGAAGGAAAAAATGCTGAAAAGCAATTCAAAAAATTAACAGCAAAATTGAATTAATAAAAACAAGGTTTTACTTATATTAAGCCTTGTCTTTTCAAATAAATTAAAACTTAAGCTTTTTAGGCTTAAGTTTTTTTATTGGGCATGGAGCTCTTGAAAGTCATAAGCAAAAAAGCAATTCTAATATGTAATATCAATAGTCCAAGATTGATAATTTCCATGATATATGGTAAAGAATTTATTAATTTATTTTAGACCTAAAATTAACGTGTTAAAATCGTTAAAGAGGGTAGAGGTTCTAAAAACTTTTCCCGAAATTTGAGTAAAATTTAGAATTATGTCACAATCCCTTACAAGCAGAACGCCAAAACCAAAATACGACGTTGTACTGATAGGTGGCGGAATTATGAGTGCCACTTTAGCTACATTGCTTCATGAATTTAACCCCGATCTGGAAATTGCCATATTTGAAAGGCTGGGAAGGTTTGCCAAGGAAAGTACGGCAGCATGGAACAATGCAGGAACCGGACACTCAGCCTTTTGTGAACTTAATTATACCCCGGAAAAACCTGATGGCTCCATCGATATCTCTAAAGCAGAAAGTATTGCAGAGCAGTTCGAAATGTCTAAACAGTTTTGGTCCTACCTTATTAAAAAAGGCTATGTACAAGAACCCAAAGAGTTCATTAATTCATGTCCACATATGAGCTTGGTATTTGGTGAAAAAGATGCCGAATACTTAAGAAAGCGCCACGAAAAAATGTCAGGATCTGTTCTGTTTTCAGGAATGAAATATTCTACAGATCATGATCAGCTGAGGGAATGGATTCCCCTTGTCATGAGCAAACGAAACGATTCTGAAGTGATGGCAGCGACCAAAATGGATTTGGGGACCGATGTAAATTTTGGATCCCTTACCCGCAAAATGGGAAGACATTTACTGGAAGATTCTAATGTTGAGGTTTTCTTATACCACGAAGTAAAAGATGTAGATCCAAGAGAAGACGGAACCTGGGGAATGAAGGTGAAAGACAGGATCAATAACCATAAACAGGAAGTTACGGCAGACTTTGTATTCATAGGAGCGGGCGGATATGCTCTTCCGTTACTTGATAGCTCTGATATTAAAGAAAGTGAGGGGTATGGAGGATTCCCGGTTTCAGGGCAGTGGCTCGTATCTCACAATCAGGAACTGGTAGAAAAACACCAGGCGAAAGTATATACACAAGCTACAGTAGATGCTCCGCCGATGTCAGTTCCGCATTTGGATCTTAGAATTATCGACGGTAAAAAAGCACTTCTTTTTGGTCCTTTCGCAGGATTTTCAACGAAATTTCTAAAGGAAGGAAGTTACCTGGATCTTCCGGAAAGTGTGAATACCAAAAATTTACGCTCACTTTTTGGAGCGTGGTGGCATAATATTCCTTTGACCAAATATCTGATCCAGCAGGTTGCGATGACAAAATCTCAGAGAATGCAGCATTTGAGAGAATTTATCAAAGATGCCAATGAAGAGGACTGGGAGCTGAAACTTGCAGGACAAAGAGTTCAGATCATTAAAAAAGATGAAAAAGACGGTGGTAAACTGGAATTCGGTACTGAAGTGGTGGTGAATAAAAGCGGTACTATTGCTTCATTATTGGGGGCTTCGCCAGGAGCTTCAACAGCAGTATATGCTATGGTGAATGTTCTTGAAAAATGCTTCGCGGATAAGCTCCAAGGAGAATGGAAAGAAAAACTTCTGGAAATGATTCCTTCTTATGGTCAGAAATTGGCAGAAAATCCTGAACTTACCGAGAAAGTAAGAAATTACACCAAAGAGACATTAGAATTAGAATATTAAAAAAAGAAATTGTCAGTGGTGAACGGTGAATGTAAAATTAACCATTCATCACTGATGATTCATAGTAACAAAAAAAGTGGAAGAAGTCGTTGTAAAGCCAATCATCGTAAAAGAGCTCCTGGAATCTCTTCAGACAAAAATAGAAGAAGAGAAGCAGGTTATTGTACACTGTTGTTTTCCGGCATCACCTTTTTTAGGAAATCTCATCAGGATTTGGCAGTCAACCTATCTTTTTGATAATCAATCTGAACATAAAAGTAAACTGATCCATGTTGAGAATATTACCATGTCTCCCAATTGGACGGTGGTTCCTTTTATGAAAGATTTTTGGTTTACGCTTATATTTTCAGGTCTTCCTAAAGACTGTAAAAGCTTTGATCTTAAAGAAGTTATTCCCGAAGAAGGTGGCTTTTATGTCAATTCCATCAAACGAAATTCCCTGGATGTTTATCGGGTTAAAATTGCAGAATCATATTAAATACTGATCCACAGTAGCTTTTCTCAGGCTACGCAAATTCATTTTCCCGTATTAAATTTTCAATACAAAATTCTGCAATGGCAGTAATCGTAACGAACGGATTCACCCCAATAGTTCCCGGAATTAATGAGCCATCCAACACATACAGATTTTCATGTTCTTTAAGCTTGCCATACTCGTTGGTAGCCTGTCCCAAAACACAGCCGCCAAGGGGATGATAACAAATATCAGCTCCGAAACCATTATTGAAAAGAAAATGACTGCGGGTTCCGCCGTTAGCCTTGTTCATCTTTTTGATAAAATAATTGGCATTTTCTTTCATTGTAACGGTATGACTTTGATCCCAGTTCAGGGCTAGTTTGGTGTGGGCTGAATCATAGGTGACCTCACCTTTTTTATCAACCCTGTTAATGAGCAGATACAAAGCAGTGGCGACATCCATTCCCATGGGAAGTGGCGCAATCTCAGTAAAAAAAGGATGCTCCTGATCATCCCAATTATCAACTCCACCTACAGGAATGGTAGACTGCTGGGCACCTGTTCCGCCTGATAACGGTTTTACCCAGTTTCTGCCCGTCATGAAATTTCCATTGTTCCCCCAGTTTTTACCGACAAGTTCATGAACAGGAAAGTTATCTAGAGAATGAGAACGCAGTAATAATTCTAACGTTCCCATCGTTCCTGCTGAAAGAATCAGTTTTTTACAGTGAAAAGTTTTATCGGCAATGGTTTGTCCTGCTGTATCGATCTGCTGAATAGCTAACGTATAACTCTTGTCTTCGTTAAGCTTTATATGATCAACTTTATGAAGATCCAAGATTTCCAGGTTTCCTGTTTCCAGTGCTTTTTTAAGGTAGGTTTTATCCAGGCTGTTCTTACCGTGATTATTTCCATAGATGACTTCCGTATTCAACGCAGAGCGGGGAACTTCATTCCTGAATTCTTTCTCCATATACTTGAAATCATAAACATTTGGAACACGGATGGTCTTAAAGCCCGCTTTATGCGCTTCTTCTTCACCTACTCTTGTAAATTTATAATACGGACATTCTTTTAAAAACTGCTCATCAATCACATTCACTTTCAGTTCTTTATGAACTAATGGAAAGTAGAAATTATAAAATTTTTCAGCATCAAGGTCTGGAAAAATCTCCCTGAAATAACTTTCTTTCGGGGTAACAGCCATTCCGCCATTAACGATTGATCCGCCTCCGACGCCTCTTCCTACCCAAACATTGATGTGCTCAAAATCCAACCGGTCCAGTGCTCCGGTAAATGGAGTTAAAGAAAAAAGATTCATGAAAGGGGCTATGCTTTTCTTTTTTAACCAGGCTGCGCTTTTACCTGGTTTTAGAAGATTGGAAAAAGGGATTCCTGATTTTTCCCAATTAAGACCCATTTCCAGCATCACTACTTTTTTTCCGACTTCACATAAACGAAGCGCAGAAACAGCACCGCCATATCCGGATCCGATAATAATGATCGGAACCTCTCGGTCTTTTTGTTCAGGAGTTGTAGGCTGAGCTGCCTGAAATAAATTGGATTGTAAAAAATAAAAGCCGGATACTGCTAAAACACTTGTTGTAATGAATTTCTTTCTGTCCATGTTATGTATTTTTCAAAAAGCATGCTAGAGAATCTTATTTAAAAGCAGATTGTGCTTTTTGGGGGAATTTTAACTTTCATCCCATGAAAAATTCATAGTTTTACTCTTTTAATAGAAACATATATGAAAAAATATATTGTCTTATTCTTACTATTCCCATTGTGGGCTTTTTCTCAAAAAATGGTTTCACCGGAAGTCATGGAGGTTAAAAAATTTCAGGAAGACCTGAATGCGGAATACCGTAATCCTAAAGAAACTCCTTTACGTGGAGATAACTTTACCAATTTTAAAGGACATCCTTTCTTTCCTTTTGATCTGAAATATAGAGTTACAGCAAAATTCGTAAAAACAAAAAATGCGAAACCTTTTGACCTTCCGACATCTTCCGGCAAAACAAAAACGTACAGGGAGTATGGGAAAGCAATCTTTGAATTAGATGGAAAATCCTATACTTTAAACCTATATCAGAGTTTAGATTTAATCAAACAGAAAAAGTATAAAGATTATCTTTTCCTGCCGTTTCGTGATGCAACCAATGAAAAAGAAACTTATGGTGGTGGAAAATATATGGATTTAAGGATCCCAAAAGGTAATACCATTATTTTAGATTTCAATCAATCGTACCAGCCTTTCTGTGCTTATAACGCTTACGATTATAACTGCCCGATTGTTCCAGAAGAAAACAAACTTCCGATAGAAATAAGAGCGGGAGTAATGTATCAGGATATTTATCACCATTAAGCAATGACCAGTTTACATTTTTTCAAGCCTGAAGATGTATCAGGATTACAATATACGCTGGATGAAACTCAATCTCTTTTTACCGCAACGCCAGAACAGGCACTTGAAAGGATTAAAGAAAGAGATGATGATTTGGCACATCCTATAAACATTGTCCATGATGAAAAATCAGTCGGGTTTTTTGTACTGGATTTCGGAGAAGATAAATTTGACCTTACCGATAATAAAAATTCTGTGCTATTAAGGTCGTTCTCTATAAACCCTCAATTACAGGGAAAAGGGATCGGGAAATCTGCCATGCTGAAGTTGGATGATTTTGTTAAAGAACATTTCAGAGAATGTGATGAAATTGTGCTGGCAGTTAATCAGAAAAATACTTCAGCATATCAGCTCTACCTAAAGGCAGGATATGTATTTGAGGGAAAAACGCGGATAGGAAGAAGTGGGCCTCAGTTCCTGATGTATAAAACTTTAAGAAAATTTTAATTTAAAATCTTTCATTCTCACCAATACTTTCCATTAACTTTGAGTAAGATCAAATAATAAAATATGGAAATATCACTTCAAAATCAGGTTGCTGTTATTACGGGAGCCTCAAGCGGAATAGGTAAGGGAATTGCTGCATCATTAGCTTCGGCAGGTGCCACAGTTGTTATCAATTATCCGGTAGAGAAATCTTTGCCAGATGCCCAGGCTGTTTTAAAAGAAATTACTGATGCTGGAGGAAAGGGCATCACTTACCAATGTGACGTTTCCAAAGAAGACCAGGTGGTGGCGATGTTTAAAGATGTCGTTGCTGAATTAGGAACAGTAGATATTTTAATCAATAATGCAGGTATCCAGAAAGATGCGAAATTCACCGAGATGACTCTCGATCAGTGGAATGCTGTAATTGGAGTGAACCTTACCGGACAATTTCTTTGTGCCCGGGAAGCCATCAAGGAATTTTTACGTCGTGGCATCGACCCTTCACGTTCTGTTGCGTGTGGAAAAATCATCCATATCAGTTCTGTTCACGAAATCATTCCCTGGGCGGGACATGCCAATTATGCATCGAGTAAAGGAGCGATCAGAATGTTGATGCAGACACTTGCTCAGGAATATGGGGCTGATAAAATCCGGGTTAATTCAATCTGTCCGGGTGCAATTCAGACACCCATCAATAAAGATGCATGGAGTACTCCACAGGCTCTGAATTCTTTGTTGACTTTAATTCCTTACAATAGAATAGGACAACCGCAGGATATTGGAAATCTGGCTGCTTTCTTAGCAAGTGACCTGGCAGATTATATTACTGGGACCAGTATTTTCATCGATGGTGCAATGACCACTTTTGAAAGTTTTTCAACTGGAGGGTAGAAGATGGCAATAGTCAATGGTGAATTAACTTCGTTGTGAATTTTAAATTGCCTTACGAAGTAAAATTGACGATTGACCATTTACTTTTTTACAACGTCAATGGTGAAATGTGAATCAACTTCGTTGTGAATTTTTAATTGCCTTGCGAAGTAAAATTGACAATTGACCATTCACTTTTTCATAATATCAATTGTCAATGGTGAATCAACTTCGTTGTGAATTTAAAAAATTGCCTTGCGTAGCAAGATTAACGATTCACCATTCACTTTTTTAAATAATTTAAAACTTAATTCATGTCGGAAAAGCAAAGAATTTCAGATGTTTCATGGAAAAAATGGGGACCTTATGTAAGCAACCGCGAATGGGGACTTGTACGGGAAGATTACAGTGCCAACGGTGACGCATGGAATTATACCACTCATGATACAGCAGAAGCTAAAGCGTACCGATGGGGTGAAGAAGGAATATGTGGCATCTGTGATGATTTTCAGAAGCTCGTGTTCTCCGTAGGATTTTGGAATAAGAAAGATAAAATGGTAAAAGAGCGGTTTTTCGGTCTTACCAATGGGCAAGGAAATCATGGAGAAGATGTAAAGGAATATTTTTATTATCTGGATTCCACTCCCACGCATTCCTACATGAAGATGCTCTATAAATATCCCCAGAATGCTTTTCCCTACGAAAATTTAATAGAAACTAATGCGGGTATAGGTAAAGATGCCCCGGAATATGAACTTATCGATACCGGAATTTTTGACCATGATGAATATTTTGATATTTTCATTGAATATGTGAAAGAAAGTCAGAACGATATTTTAGTCAGGCTCACGATTGTTAATAAATCTGAAAACAATGTTCCTCTTGTCTTACTTCCTACCGTTTGGTTCAGGAATACCTGGAATTGGGGCTATGATGATTATAAGCCACAGTTACGTTCCGAGAATTCTTCCTGCATTGAAATCAGCCACAAGGATCTCGAAATAAAAAATCTCTATGCCAGACAGTCTGTACAGGTTTTATTTTGTGATAATGAAACCAACAGTGAACGCATTTACCAATCACCCAACACTTCAAAATATTGCAAAGATGGGATTAATGATTTTATCATTAATGGAAATTCAGGGTCTGTAAATCCGGAGCATATGGGTACAAAAGCTTCATTTTTTATTGATGAAAATTTTAAAGCAAAAGAAACTAAAACTTTTGAATTCAGAATGTCTGACAAAAAGCTGGAAAAGCCTTTTGAGGATTTTGAAGAGACTTTCAGTAAAAGACAAAAAGAATCGGATGAATTTTATGCTGAAATCCAAAAGGGAATCCAGACAGATGACGAGAAATTGGTGCAACGGCAGGCATTTGCAGGAATGCTCTGGAATAAAATGTTTTACCATTACAACGTAGATAAATGGCTTAAAGGAGATCCGGCAGAAATAAAACCTCCGAAATCGCGGGAAAAAATCAGGAATTCAGGATGGAAACACCTCAATAATGAGCATATTATTTCGATGCCCGACAAATGGGAATATCCCTGGTATGCGACGTGGGATCTGGCGTTTCATACCATTAGCTTTTCTTTAATTGATCCGGATTTTGCAAAATACCAGCTGAAACTTTTCTTATTTGAATGGTATATGCATCCGAATGGACAGCTTCCTGCCTATGAATGGGATTTTAGTGACGTGAATCCGCCGGTTCATGCATGGGCTGTTTTCAGAGTATTTAAAATTGATGAATTTCTTAAAGAAAAACCTGACATAGCATTTTTGGAAAGTGCTTTTCAGAAATTGCTCATGAATTTTACCTGGTGGGTCAATAAAAAAGATAAAAACGGAAATAATATTTTTGAAGGCGGATTTTTAGGTCTTGATAATATTGGAGTTTTTGACCGCAATGCAGTTCTTCCGAATGGCGAGCAGCTGGAACAGTCAGACGGAACAAGCTGGATGGCGATGTTTGCCCTCAATATGATGAGAATTGCTCTGGAACTCGCTCAGTATAATACAGTATACGAAGAAATGGCGATGAAATTCTTTGAACATTTTCTTTCCATTGCCCATTCGCTGGATAATATGGGAGAAGAGAATTTTAGTCTTTGGGATGAAGAGGACGAATTTTTCTACGATGCGATTTCTGCCAGTGACGGAACGAATATGTATCTTAAATTAAGAACAATAGTCGGATTAATTCCGATGTTTGCAGTAGAAGTTATCGATGATGAAATGATTGAGAATCTTCCTAATTTTAAGAAAAGAATGAAATGGGTTCTTGAAAATAAACCGGAACTGGCTTCTCTCGTTTCGAGATGGGAAGTAAAGGGGCAGGATTCTAAACATTTATTGTCTTTACTGCGTGGTCATCGTTTGAAAAGATTGTTGAGCAGAATGTTGAATCCAAATGAGTTCCTAAGCGATTACGGAATTCGAGCGTTATCCAAAGAATATGAAAACAATCCTTATACGCTAAATTTGAATGAAACAGATTACCGGGTAAAATATACTCCGGCAGAGAGTGACAGCGGTCTTTTTGGTGGGAATAGCAATTGGAGGGGACCGATCTGGTTTCCAATCAACTTTTTGATCATTGAAAGTCTGCAGCGTTTTTTCTTTTATTATAGTCCGGACTTTTTGGTGGAATATCCTACAGGAAGCGGAGAATATTTAAATTTAGATCAGATTGCTGATTCTTTGAGTAAAAGGCTTTCAAAAATATTCCTGAAGGATGAAAATGGAAACCGGCCTGTAAATAACCAGTATGAAAGGTTTCAGACAGATCCCGATTTTAAGGATTATATTTTATTTTATGAATATTTCCATGGAGACAACGGGCGTGGAGTAGGAGCTTCCCATCAGACAGGATGGACGGGTTTGATTGCGAAAATATTGCAGCCCAGATTTACTAAAAAAGAAATCGCAGAATCTGAAACAGAAATGCCGGAAGATGTTGAAAAGCTTAAAAGCTAGGAAGGATATTTGCAAATCCATCCATTATTCAAAAATCTGTTGAATAACTTCAAGTGAAGCCGGTATTCTGAAGTCTGTAATGTGGTAATGGTAATATACCAAAAGGCTGTCCAGAAAATCTTTCCGTAAAGAAGCCGGGATTTTTATATGGTAGAGGTTTTCAGAGGAAACCGCATTTTTCCATAACGTGGAAATTTCTTCATTAAATAGCTGATGGGAAGCACCAACAGCAAAAGTTCCTGTTTCTGGATCGAGGTATTTCCCGTTATTGACTAACGGCGCAATTCCCTGAATTTTTAATATAGCAATGAGAAACAGCAGGTGGGACTGATAGTTTTTATTTGTCAGTTCGGCTATGAATTGATCAATGCTAGAGAATATACCAGGATTTTTATTTTCATGTTTAAGAATTTGGTTTAAAAAATCTGAAACAAAAAATATAACCGTATTTACTTTGATATCCGTATAGATATCATTGTTTTCTATCAGTTCAAATTTTGATACCGCGGGTATTCCGTTGCCTTTAACTGGGTTAGTTGTAAAATTAAGCTTGCTTAAAGGTAAAAGCAGGGCTTTCTTTTTATTTCTTTTGGAATAGATTCCTTTTAGGAAGTAAGTTTGAAAGCCGTCCTCTTCTGTAAAACAGTGAAGGACGGCATCGTTTTCTCCGTATTTGATGAACGAAAGTAAAAATCCGTTTTGTGAATTCATTAATTAACTACAGCTATTTTTGCAGTAGCTTTATCAGAGCCATCTTCATTGGTCATCAGTACAAAATAGATTCCGGAAGCTACTCTGGTACCTCTTACATTATTAAGATCCCATTCATAATAGCCACCTCTTGCTACTGCTGAATGTACTACATTTCCTGCCGCATCGGCAATTCTGATATTTGTTTTTTCTGCCAGTCCTTTAATTGTTACTTTTCCTTTGAAATTAGAATATACAACAGGATTTGGATAGACTACGACATTTCCAAAATTGGAGTTAACATCAGAAACATCACTTTGATAGGCTACGATACCACTGTAAGTAGCAAAATATACTTTACCAGTCTTTCGGTCTACTTTGATATCTGTTACACTGTTGGTTGGCAGTGGTGAATTTTCCTTTGTGAAATGTTTTATGGTCTGCTGGCCATCAGCTGATAGATAATATACCCCACCACCATCTACGGATACCCATTTATGATCACCTGCATCTACTTCTATCTGAAGAATCTGAGCATCTCTGAAAAGTTCTTCACCAAGCCCGCCTTGTTCAATGATAATAGGGTTTACTTCTGGGTTAGTTCCTTTTATTTCTGTTGCTGCATTAGATAATATTCTTAATCCACTGTCTGTACCTATCCACGCATCACCTGATTTATCAATAGCGATAGATAATGTGCCTCTTGAATTACCAGCAAATCCGTTAGATTCTGCTAATACATATTCGACATCATCGGAAGTATTGGTTGCTGTATTTTTATAGTCGTAAACCATAAAATTACTTGTTCTGGGCATAGGAATCCATAACATTCCCTCATAAAGCAAAGGTTTCTGAATTCCGTCACTTGTGAAATCGAATTTCTTTACAATAAAATTATCTGCTGATTTGTCATAAATACCTAATGAACCATTTCCAAAGTTGAACCCAAAACTTACAAAAAGATTATTTTCATTATCACTTACGAAACCTACAGGGCGGTAATAATAAGGGTCATTGGCTACCAGGTCATAATGCTTTACAAAGTCGAAATCCTTATTGGTAGAATTATACTTCACTTTATAGATTCCTTGATTAAAATAGGTGTAATTTGTAAAAAGTATTTCATTATTATCCATAGGGTTGATAACTGCATCCAGGATATTAAATGATATTGGATTTCCGGTAAAGTAAGAAGAATAAAGCCATTCTGAGCCGTTAAAATAATAAAATCCTGGATTTTTTGGGTTTAAAACCTGTGCACCATATCTATCTCCTCTTGCACCCGAAGAAACAAGCATCTGATTATTATCGTACAAATTCATTTTGTAGGCATAGTTAAGATAAGGACCGGAAGGTTTATAGGTAGTATTGGCTTCATCTTTTATTCCTGATAATATGGTCCCACCATACACTTTTCCGCCCACCATTGTAGCAGTGTTACATTCTTCCCCTACGCTTACTGTAGCCTGAGCCATTCCGTTAGTGTTAAATGTATATATTCTGTTTTGGTCGGTGATTATGATATTATCATTTGTAGTAATTACGTCGTGAATATTTCCAAAGGTAATAGGAAGAGCTGTTGCAGTACCATTATTGTACATAAATGCAGCAGTAGCTGAAGAAAAAACGAGCCCGGATTCCGAATCAATGTGTTTAAATGATCCGGGAACTTCTGTAGTCCAGGTTGAAAATACTGGAAATGTAGTATTCATTTCATGACTTTTCAGTCCGGTATTAGTAACAGTATAGACTTTATTTCCAAAGATTGTTGCTTCATTACTTGCTTCATAAACACCTCCGCTTAAAAAAAATGCAGAATCTCCAAATTCTTTTTTCTTTAAATTAAATATTGAAACACCATATCCTACCGAAACCACAGCCTGATCTCCTGTGATAGAAATATGATTTATTTTTTTGCTTCCATTATAGCTTGCGGCAATAGGAATATCTACCACATATTTGACTTCTTGTGGGGTAATGACATCTAGTGAACCGTTCTCATATCCGATAAGGCCAATTTTTGTTTTCGGATTATAATCAAAAGCGGTGATGCTTACATCATGGAGGCCATTGGCTTTCGACAACTTTGTAATCTCTCCTGTTGAGGTTGTATAATAGAATATCCCGTTTTCTGTAGCAGCTACTATTTTTCCATTGTCTTCTTTCATAGCTAAGACATTATTGTAGGAAAAAAGATCAGTCCACTTTTTTGATGAAATGGTCTGTGCATTTGTCAATTGCAGGGATGCTAAAATACCAAGAGAAATTATATAAAGTTTTTTCATATTATGCGATTATGCTGCTGTCGATTACCTGATTATTCCAGGAAATATGCTGTATATTTTTATTAGAATCAAAGTGAAAATCTATTCTGCCTAAAAGAAGACCTGCCCATCCTACCTGATTAACCAGCACATTTTTTCCTTGCCTGTTGGTATAGGTTTGCGGTTCAGGTAAAAAAGTATGGGTATGACCGCCCAGTATAATATCGATATTTTCTGTTTTGGCTGCCAGAATTTTGTCACTTACTTTATTGGGTTCATCTTTATAGTCATAGCCGATGTGTGAAAGGCAGATGACAAGATCACATTTCTGTTCATTTTTAAGGAAATTTGAATAATGCTGTGCCACATCAATGGGATCTGAATAAACAGTTTCCCCATATTGTTTCTTACCTACAAGCCCGTCCAATTGTATTCCTACTGCAAAAATCCCGACTTTAATTCCATCTTTATTAAAAATTTTATACGGAGCGGTTTTTCCATCCAAAACTGTATTTTTAAAATCATAGTTGGAGCAGATAAAAGGGAATTGAGCATTAGGCAACACCTTTAAAAAACCATCCAAACCATTGTCAAAGTCATGATTCCCCATTGTAGAAGCATCATACTTCATCATAGACATTAATTTAAACTCAAGTTCACCTCCAAAAAAATTGAAATAAGGAGTTCCCTGGAAAATGTCTCCGGAATCAAGCAGCAATACATTGCTTTCCTGACTTCGAATTTTCTGAATCAGGCTTGCTCTTCTTGCAAAACCTCCCTGATTAGGATTTTTTGTATAGCTTTCGTCAAAAGGCTCGATTCTACTGTGCTGGTCATTGGTATGAAGAATAGTCAGTTTTCTTGCAGATGTTATCCCGCTGAATTTCAAATCCTCTGCCATCATCATATTGGGAGCTAAAGCCATTGCTAAAGTTCCGCCGCTTATTGCTTTTAAAAAACTTTTTCTATCCATTACTTTTTGCCAATAAAATTTAAACGAACATCATTATTAGATACTACTTCAGCATTTTTCTTGAAATAGTCAATAAATAAATCTCTTAACCGGATTCCGGTAGGAATTGATTCCCCTTTTGCGAAGAACTTCATGTTGTCGCCACCTAGAGCAAGATAATCTGACGTGGCAATGTAATAATCCTGATTAGGATTTACAGGTTTTCCGTTGATTAAAGACTTTGATAACTGTCCGTTATTTGTTTCAATATATAAATGGGACACAGGATTGTTCACCTGAGTTTTTGCGTAATAATCAAAAAGTCCCTGAAGATCAGTCCCTTTCATTTTAACGATAATCACTTCATTTTCAAAAGGCATTACCTCAAAAACGCTTTTCAAAAGAATATCGCCTTTTCCAATCGTAGTACGGATTCCTCCGATATTAATCAGCGCGGCATCTACATTTTTGTTAAGCTTGGACTTTGCCCATTGATCAGCTCCATCGAATGTATAATCTGCTAAAAGATTTCCTAGGTTACTGTTATCTCCCTGCTTGGTAAGGTCTGTATTGGTATGAGAGATTTTCTGATTCATCTCTTTATCCAATTTTTGCTTATAAGGTTCGATAATTTTTACAAAATCTTCATCATTCTTCAGCTCGTTATTAATAGAAATGTTTTTCTGTGTCTGCACATTATATACCTGCAAAGAAGCCGTCTTGCAGGCAGTAAGAACAGTCAGAGAAATTCCCAGTAATAAGAATTTATTTTTCATAATCTCTTTTAGTATATGCAAATATAATTATATGTATAATAAAACATTATTATTTATTATAAATTCTTAGTCTAAATTATTAAATTTGAAGAAAATAATTCTAGCAGATGAACATTTTAAAAGGAGTAGGTGTTGCGTTAATAACACCCTTTAATGAAGATTTATCCGTTGATTTTGATAGTTTAACGAAACTTGTTGAATATAATATCGAGAACGGAATCAATTATTTAGTTGTATTAGGAACTACAGCGGAAGCTGCAACACTTTCTACCGAAGAGAAGAAACAGGTAGTAGATCATATCATTAAAGTAAATGGTAAACGCCTTCCCCTTGTCCTGGGAATCGGTGGAAACAATACTCTTGAAGTAAAGAAACAGATTGAAGAAACAGATTTGTCAGCTTTTGAAGCTGTTCTGTCAGTATCTCCGTATTATAATAAACCTAATCAGGAAGGGCTTTACCAACATTATAAAGCACTTGCTTCAACAGGTAAAAATATCATTATTTATAACGTTCCTTCAAGAACGGGACAAAACCTGGAAGCGGATACAACTATCCGTTTGGCAAAAGAATTTCCTAATTTATTCCTGATCAAAGAAGCAGCACCGAACATTCTTCAGTATTTTGATATCTTAAGAAAGAAGCCTGAAGGATTTTCTTTGGTTTCCGGTGATGATGAATACACACTTCCGGTAACATTGGCTGGTGGAGACGGTGTTATTTCTGTAATAGGCCAGGCTTATCCTAAGGAGTTTACTACGATGGTACAGCTTGCTTTCGAAGGAAAAGTACAGGAAGCTTATGAAATTCACAATAAATTGGTGGAGATGATCCGTTTGATTTTTGCTGAAGGAAACCCTTGTGGTGTTAAAGCAGTACTGGTAGAAAAAGGGATTGTTAAAAATTATTTAAGACTTCCTCTGGTTCCGGCATCAGAAGGATTATATACCAAGATAAAAGCTGAAATGGCAAATATCTAAGAATGATTATATGATCAGTTCTAATTTCTTAAATGATTTTCATTTACCAGTGAACTTACAATTGATTATCCATTATTGATCAACAATATAAGTGAAAAGCAACACGCTTTTCACTTTTTTAATTACTAAAAACATGAAATTAAGAAAGGCAACAGAACAGGACATTCCTTTAATACAGGAATTGGCAAAAAGATCATGGGAAAATGCTTATGCAGATATTCTCTCCGGTGAGCAGATGGAGTATATGCTTGATACCATGTATTCGGATGATGAGATTTTAAGTCATTTGCAGCAATCCAATTATCATTATTATATGATTTTGGATGAAAAGGATGGCCTCTATGACGGTTTTATAGGGTATGAGAATAGCTATGAAGAAGGTACAACAAAGCTTCACCGTATTTATCTGGTTCCCGAAAGTAAAGGAAAAGGATTGGGAAAAAAAGCCCTGACATTTTTAACTGAGAAAGTTTCTGAAAGCGGTGACCGTAGGATTATTTTGAATGTAAACAAGTATAATTCTGCAAAAGCATTCTACGAATCCCAAGGATATACAGTATATGGAGAAGGTGTTTTCGATATTGGTAATGGGTTTGTCATGGACGATTACTTAATGGAGTTTTTAATTCACGACAATTTGACTTAAAATTCTATAACATTATCCTATAATTCTATAACAAGTGATGTGATTTTTTAGATCATCTTTGTATCAGAACCAAATCACTTCATAACAATACATTCATATGCTTGGTTTTAAGCTATTAAGCTTTTTATCAGTGTATTTTTTTTCATCCTTAGTGTTTAAATTCCTGTATTTAATAATACAGGAATTTTTCGTGATCAATTTTAATGTTAAAAAAAATACCCTATTTCACTTTAGATTGAAATAAATCCTTATATTTACTTAAAATTTATCACACTTATACTAGGATGAAAATGTACGTAAAATTTGATTTCAATGCTCTCTGTAAGAAAGTGTTGGATGAAAAACTTAAAGAGCAGGGGCTTAAATACCGACTGCTGAACTTTGGTGAGGTAGAATTCTATGAATCTTTTACACAAGAGCAGCATAGTGTTTTCAAGAAAAATCTTAAAGACTATGGGATAGAAATTATTGAAAGCCAGAAAACAGCTTTGGTACAGAAAATAAAAGATGCCATTGCAGAGCTTGTGTTTTCTAACGAAATTATTCCCGTAAAGGCTTCTATTTATATTGCAGAGAAGTTGAAGCACAGTTATGGGTACCTTTCCAATTTATTTTCTGAGGTTACCTATACGTCGATAGAAAATTTTATTATTCTGCAGAAAATAGAATACGCAAAAGAATTAATCATCAGCAATAAGCAAAGCCTTACGGAAATTGCCCATAAATTAAATTATTCCAGTGTTGCCCATTTGAGTACACAGTTTAAAAATACAACAGGGATTACCCCTTCCCAGTTTCATAAAATCATTATGAAGAGACGGAAAGCCCAGAGTTTGGTTATCAATTCAAAAATGCTCTATGAATAAAGAATTTCTGAACGTAATAGTGGTAGACGAAGATGAAGGGAATTTAATATTCTTTAAAAGCATATTTAAAGATTTAAAAGTAGGGGTGAAGGTGCAGTGTTTTACCAATGGAGATAATCTGATGGAATACCTGAACAGCGATGATGCTCTTATTCCTGAAATTGTATTTATGAAATACGAAATTACCAAGAAGAGCAGTATGGAATGTCTGGATGAAATAAAAATGGACTTCAGATTCAGTAATATTGTGACAGCGGTATACTCTCATCTGCTTTCTGAGGATGAAATTGAAGGTGTTTTTGTAAAAGGAGCCAATATCTTCATTAAAAAACCTGAGGCTTATGAGGCGCTGAAAAAGATTCTTACAGACGTGATCACCATCAACTGGCAGTATCATACTTCGGGATTGAATATTGATAATTTCATGATGAAAGTAGGGTAATTATATGGGTAAATGTTACCTGTATTTGAATAAAAAGGATAGTATTTGTTACATAATATTCACACTTAGGTGAAAATTTTATAACTAATAATAGAAATAATGTAAAAGCTTTTCAGGTGAATAGTTGCAATTTTGTAACTGTAAATAAGCGACACAAATTTATTATATATAAAATCAGTAAATGTTTGAAAAGATAATTGTTTCGAATGAGAAACTAAATTATATTAGTCACAATGTTAGTTAAACAAAATGGATTATATTAATTTCCAACTATAAAGCGCAGAAGATCTTTAAACAAAACGGTACAATCATGAAAACTTGAGAAGAGCTGGAGGATATTTTTATTCGTTTCATTCCCAAATCCTTCAACTCAGACACAGTTAGTTTTTATAATAAGCAAGTTGGAAAAGTAATTCATTTTGTTTTTTTATAATTTATTTTAATAGTTATAGCCCAAAAATATTTTCAAATAATATATAAATATTTTCACACCACATCACCAAATCACAAGATATTAAGCTATGGCTATTAAAATAAGTTTTTTTGAAAAAATCAAAAGTAATTTCTTCTAAATAACAGTTTTATAAGGGGGCCGCGGGAAGATTTCTTTTCGCGGTTTTTTTATGAAATTTTACTCCATTTATTTTTACCCTTATAATATCTTACATAGTAATTCTTGATGATGAGGTTGTCCGGTTTTACAAGCAATGGATCATTTTCAAGGATTTTTTCTACTGCATCTTTAGTCGCTTTAATAATTGCTGAATCATTTACCAGATCCAGTTTCTTAAAATCTACCACACCGCTTTGCTGAGTACCCAAAATATCTCCGGGTCCACGAAGCTGCATGTCAACTTCAGAAATTTTAAACCCATCATTGGTTTCAGTCATCGTTTTGATACGGGTTCTGCTTTCTTTAGACAACTTATCAGAAGTCATCAAAATACAGTAACTCTGTTCAGCACCCCGGCCTACACGTCCACGAAGCTGATGAAGCTGTGATAAACCGAATCTTTCAGCACTTTCAATGACCATTACCGAAGCATTGGGAACATTGACCCCTACTTCAATAACCGTAGTAGCTACCATGATTTCAGCTTTTCCGGATGCAAAATAATTCATGGCAGCATCTTTTTCATCAGGTTTCATTTTTCCATGCAGCATGGTCACATTATAATCTGAAAAAGAATTCATCACATGCTCCAATCCATCCATTAGATTTTTGTAATCTAAGGTTTCAGATTCCTCGATGAGAGGATATACAAAATAAACCTGTCTTCCTTTCCTGATCTCGTCTCTGCAGAAATTATAAACAAAAGTCCTGTCTTTTTCACGTCTGTGAGCTGTTATAATAGGTTTTCTTCCTACCGGCATCTCATCAATCACCGAAACATCAAGATCAGAATAAAAACTCATAGCCAATGTCCTGGGAATAGGCGTGGCGGTCATCACAAGAATATGCGGCGGGATTCTATTCTTAGCCCAAAGCTTGGCCCGTTGAGCAACCCCAAATCTGTGCTGCTCATCAATAATAGCCAGACCAAGATTTTTAAATTTTACTTTATCTTCTAACACCGCATGAGTTCCTACTAAAATAGAAAGTGTACCATTTTCAAGTTCTTCATGAATGATCTTTCTTTGAGAAGCTTTGGACGAACCGGTTAAGATCCTGATATTGATTCCTGTCCCTTCCAACAGATCTTTTATCCCATTGTAATGCTGTTGTGCAAGAATTTCAGTGGGGGCCATCAGACAGCTTTGAAAACCGTTATCCATGGCAATAAGCATAGTAAGTAAAGCAACCATCGTTTTTCCTGAGCCCACATCGCCCTGAAGCAGTCTGTTCATCTGGATAGGCCTTTTCATATCCAGGCGAATTTCCTTTAATACCCTTTTTTGGGCATTGGTCAATTCAAAGGGAAGATGATTCTGATAAAAATTGGTAAAATAATCTCCTACGATCGGAAAGGAATTACCGAATGACTGCGTTTTATGATGAAGTTTTTTCAAACCAAAACCCAATTGGAAAAAGAATGATTCTTCAAATTTTAATCGATTGTCAGCCTTTTCAACATATTCCATATCTTTTGGAAAATGAATATTCAAATATGTGTGCTGTCTGGATAAAAACTTAAAAGCTTTTATCATATAATCCGGAAAATTTTCCTGGATGAGATTTGGAATTTCTTTACAGACATTTTTTAAAACAGTCTGAAAAAATCTTTGGTTTAACCCTCTTTTGGTTAATTTTTCTGAACTAGGATATATGGGACTTAATCGGTGATCACCTTCTTTCTTTTCCTCAATTTCAATCTCAGGATGAGGCATGGAATATTGATTGTTGAACACATTGATCTTCCCGAAAATATAGATTTCACGGTTAATAGGAAGCTGCTCCTTCATCCATTTTGAATACTGAAACCATACCAGATCCATGGTTCCGGTATCATCATTGAATTTTGCAGTAAGCCTCTTTACTTTTCCTGTCTGGATTTCCTGAACATGGGTAATTTTTCCTTTGAGCTGAAGTTCCAATGTACTTTCCTGAAGATTGGAAATTTTGTACACTTTGCTTTTATCGAGATACCGGATCGGATAGAAGGTTAAAAGATCTTCCACCGTAGAAATGCCCAACACACTTTTGATGAGTTTGGCTTTTTCAGGACCGATACCTTTTACATATTCTATGGATGTCTCTAACGTCATTTAAAAATGGGCACTAATTTCGTGAAAATAGGCTAAAGTTTAAAATTTGCGACGCGGAAAAGTGAAAAAATATTGATAAAAAAAGACCCTCAATTTCTGAAGGTCTTCTGTATTAATCTTTTATTTTAGATTTAAACTTTTTCTGGTAATCTTCCCACTGGTCCCGTGTTTTTATTTTTTTGAAAAGATTGGTGGAAATCATTTCTAAATATGGTTCCAGCTCTTTTGCAGATAATTCCCCTTGAAGTATGGTAATCGGACCTCCGTTTTCATCAAGAAAAACAGTACTTGGGACAGCGCCTACATTCATATACTGGGTGAATTCATGAAGTGAATTTTTTCCTTTTTTATGCTCCGTATTAGGATTTGTAAATGTTCTCCCGAAAATCTCCATAGACTTTTTCTCTTCTGCATTAAATTTTACAGCATAATAATTTGCATTTAAAATATCAGCAATAACGGGATGACCATAGGTTTTTTTCTCCATAATTTTACAGGGACCGCACCAGTCTGCATAAAAATCGATCAGTATTTTTTTGGGATTTTCTTTTTGGGCTTGCAAAGCTTCCTCAATGGTCATCCATTTGATTTGTGCAAAACTAAAGGTGAGCGAAAAAAGAAGTAATATGCTTAATATTTTTTTCATAATTTGATATTTAAGTAAAATTAAGCATAATACGTATGACTATTTTACATCCTGCATTAATTTTTTCACAAACGGAGATATCAAAATTAGTACCACACCGGCAATCACGGCATATAATCCTAATTGTTTATATCCATCAGTATAAGTGATTAAAACATCATAGTTGGTTGCTCCTTTTTTTGCTGTTGCAAGACCTGCTCCAATAATTCCTGCCACATACTGTCCATATGCTGATGCAAGAAACCACATTCCCATCATCATTCCCTGAAGATTTTTGGTAGAAAGCTTGGTCATAATTGATAATCCGATAGGAGAGAGGCAAAGCTCACCTAGGGTAATTACTAATAAAGCAATGGTAAAAAAGTTCAATGAGGTGATGCCTTGTAAATTCGCAAAGAATTTAGTAGCAAATAAAACATAATAACCGATTCCCAGGAAGATAAATCCAAGACCGAATTTAATGATGGTATTAGGCTCTATCTTTCTTTTATTCAGCCATATCCATAGCAGACCGATAATAGGCGCTAAGAAAATGATGAAAAATGCACCTCCGGAATTGTTGACTCCGTTAGGATCCAATCCAAGAAGATCTTTATTTAAATTTTTAGCAGCAAAAATACTTAATGAACCACCACTTTGCTCATAAATTCCCCAGAACAGGATAGAGAATAAAATGAATACCAGTGCTGCCCATAGTTTTTTACGTTCTGCAGCCGTTACTTTTGTCATTTCATAGAACAAATAGATCAGGGTTAGCGGCCCAATGGTATACATAAAATAGTCTGTATACTGGGTCTTTGCAACCATAATCATAATAATCGGAACGAAAATTAATGATAAAATATACACGCCGTATTCCTGCCATTTTGCGATAGGAGCTGACTTTGTTTCATTGTTGGGGTGTCCCGGCTGAAGCCCTATCGTTCCAAGGCTTCTTTGCGTGAAAACAAAATTAATCAAACTAATGACCATTACGATAGCCGCCAGACCGAAAGCTACATTCCATCGCATACTTTCCGGGATGGTATTGCCCAGTATTTCTCCTTTACCTATGGCAATACAAAGGTATCCACCCAGTAAAGCACCAAGATTAATCCCGGCATAAAAAAGGGAAAATCCGGCATCAGCTCTTGAATCATTGGGTTTATAAAGCTGGCCAACCATTGATGAAATATTCGGTTTAAAGAAACCGGTTCCTACAACGGTAAATGCAATTCCCAGAAAGAAGAACTTATGCGGATCGGTTGCTAGAATTAAACTTCCAACAATCATTAAGAGTCCGCCCCAAAACAGAGATTTTCGGAAACCTAGAATTTTATCTGCAAATAGGCCGCCTATAAAAGTAAAGGCATACACAAATGCCTGGGTGGCGCCATATTGAAGATTGGCTTCCTTTTCGTGGAAATTAAGCTGGGAGATCATGAAGAAAACCAGCATTCCGCGCATTCCGTAGAAACAAAAGCGTTCCCACATTTCAGAGAAAAATAAGCTCCATATTTGTTTTGGATATTTTCCTTTGAAATTTTGTATTTCATCTAAAGTTAAGCTCATAATTGCTTTATAATTATTTTAGTTTGAGTGATTATTTTCCTGATCAAGTTCGAAACGGATTCTGTCCTGATCGATGATTTGCTTTAATTCTTCTTCTTTCGGAAGGTACAACAAATATTTACTTGCAAAGAGGTTATTTTTGTCGTTAAGAACGGAGTACTTTACGATGGTTTCATCTTTTTCTGAGCAGAGTAAAATGCCTATGGTAGGATTATCGCCTTCATTTCTTTTCATGTCATCATACATTCTACATACATATCAATTTGTCCAATATCCTGATGAGAAAGTTCTCCGGTTTTTAAATACAAGAGAATTAATTTGTCTTTTCAGATCTCTGTAGTTCCAGTTGTTTTGATATAAAGAATCTTCGGAGATTTCCATCGTACGAAAATAAAAAAAACCTCTGACTTAGCAGAGGTTTTACTTATATTTTATTGATACGGTTAGTTTACACCGTTCATCATTTTCTTTAAGATTGGTGAAATTAAAGCTAAAATTACAGCTGCGATACCACACAATACAACGAATACCATAAAGAATTCGAATAAGTTGTGAATTTCAACTCCTGCAAAAGTTGGATTTGCTAAAGGTAGTTGAGCTTTTTCAAATGCTGCAACCTGAGCAGCATTTAATGTCACTTTTTTATCTAAAACATCTTGAAGATTGACTCCGATTTCCTGTGCTTTAGAGAATTTATCACCAGTTGCAGGAATCAATGCTCCTAATGAACCAGCCAATGCATAACCGGCAGCATTAGAAATAAAGAATACACCATATAATAAAGATGCGAATCTTTTTGGAGCTAATTTACCTACCAAAGATAAACCGATTGGAGATAAACAAAGTTCACCACAAGTTTGAATGAAATATAAAAGCATTAACCATTTGATCGCTAATAATCCTGAATTTCCAAGATCTTTTACGTTATGCGCGATAATGAAATAACTTAAAGCAATTAAAGCTAGTCCCATTGCCTGTTTCATTGGAGAAACTGGTTCTTTTCCTTTGGCTCTTAATTTATCCCAACATAAACTGAAAGGAACTGCCAATAATACAACGAAAATACCGTTGAAAATCTGCACCATTGACGGTGGCATATTCCATCCGAAAATACTTCTGTCTGTTTGGTTATCTGCGATAAATGTTAATGAAGATCCTGCCTGCTCGAAAGCTGCCCAGAAGAAAATAATGAAGAATGATACGATATAAATTACCCAAATTCTTTGTCTTTCTATCTTGTTTTCAGCAGAACTCATAATTAAGAACGCCAAAGCAATACCTGCAGCATAAATGAAAGGATAAATAATTCCTTTGATTAATTGCCCCATTTCCACAGCTTTAAACCCAAATTCACCTACAAGTAAGTATCTGAAAACGAAGAATAAAACAACGAAAATACCTCCGGTAATTCCTAATGATGCTCCAGTAAATTTTGCTGTCTGCGTTTCTCCTTCTTCAAAATCTGCACTTGTATTATTTTTTGGTAATCCACCGATAGGTCTTCCTTCCGGCGTTACTACATACTTGTTTTTAAGGATAAAGAACGTTATTGTTCCAACTACCATGGCAATTGAAGCAGCTAAGAATCCCCATTTAAAAGCAAAAATATCTCTTACTCCCGTTGTGGCATCTTTTACGTCTCCTACATAAGGGCAAATGAACTGTCCCAGGAACGCTCCAATGTTGATTCCCATGTAGAAAATCGTGAAAGCTGAGTCTAATTTAGATTTTTCCTGTTTAGGATAAAGACTTCCTACCATTGAGGAAATGTTTGGTTTGAAGAATCCGTTACCGAAAATAATAACGAATAATGCCAACCACATAATTGTTTTCGCACTTCCTATATCTGCGGAGAAACTTGAGGCACTGATGAATAATAAAAACTGACCAATTGCCATTAATGAACCTCCAATAATAATGGCATTTCTGTTTCCGATATATTTATCAGCAATAAAACCACCCAAAAGAGGGGTAAGATAACATAAAGCTAAAAATCCACCATAAATGATTGCCGCATCCGCTTCTTTTATTAATAGGGAATTTACCATGAAAAGCGTCAAAAGCGCTCTCATCCCGTAAAAGTTGAAACGCTCCCACATTTCTGTTCCGAAAAGAACCCATAATCCCTTTGGATGTCTGGAACCCTTATTCTCTACAAATTCATCCGGTTTCGGACTTAATGCTTCAATATTATCCATTTCTATTGTTAATTTTTGTTAAGACTGACAAATATAGTTTTTTTTGAGTTTTTGGCAAGGTTTTAATTTTATAATTAAACAAAAAAGCCGTAGAATAGTACTACAGCTTTATATTATGTATGAAAAACAGGAGATTAATGTCCTTTTTCTTTCATGATTTTATTTAATCTTTTTAACATGGAAAGTCCTAATAATGTGGCGAATATCAGTAATGCGAAGTTCACCAGGAAATAATTCATTTTGTTGTCATAATTGTACCAGGTGCTTGCCAGAATTCCGGAAAGCTTGTTTCCTACCGAGTTGGCAAGGAAGAATCCTCCCATCATCAGGGCTGTGATCCTAGCAGGAGACAATTTAGAAACGAAAGATAATCCCATTGGGGAAAGACAAAGCTCTCCAACTGTGATGACTCCATAGCCTGCCACCAGCCATACTGCCGAAACTTTGACCGCTCCATTTTCCCCGGCCATCACGGCCAATACCATAACCAGACAGGAAAGTGCAGAAATAAATAATCCCAGAACAATTTTTGTAGGCGTTAATGGTTCTTTCCCTTTTCTTCTCAGTAATGCCCAGAAACCAACCACTACAGGAGTTAAAGCAATCACCCAGAACGGGTTGATAGACTGGAAGAGTTCAGTATTGTAGAGAAAAACCTGTTTTTCAGGGTTTTGTTCTAATGCAGCCCGCTGTTCAGGGGAAATGTTTTTAAAGTAAATGTCTTTTCCTATTTCTTTAACTGGTTTTCCATCTTTATCCTTTTTGGATTGATACTGCTCATTATACACCGGAACTTCTTTGTCTTTGTAGCTTTTTCCTTCCACCATATAAATGTCTTCCAATGGTTTTTCTAATGATGCGGGGACACTTCGGTCGGTGTAATAATTCGCCCATCTTGTTAAAGCTGTTCCGTTTTGTTTGAAAACTGCCCAGAAGAACATACTGATCATAAATACAGATAAGAGGGCGCCAATAGAAGCTTTCTCTTCAGGTTTTGCTTTAAAGTATAAGGAAGCATAAAAATAAATAACAGGAACGCAGGCAAAAATAAAGGCATCAGTGCTGTCGCTTCCGAAGATATTATTAGGAATGAACCATCCAATTACCCCGGCAATTATTGCGGGAACAAAGACTTTAAGCATAATTTCAGAAAGCTTTGTATCTCCTTCCTGTACAGGTTTCATCTGTGCAGCATGAATATAATGTTTTCTTCCGATGGTAAAAATAACCATCCCGATCAGCATTCCAACACCAGCCGTAATGAATGCCTCACCCCAGCCAAATTTATTTCGCATGAAGGCGGCGATAATATTACAGATAAATGCTCCGATATTAATTCCCATATAGAAAATATTGTATCCGGAGTCCTTATTGGCCTTATAAGGTTCTTCAGAATATAGATTTCCTAATAAGGTAGAAATGGTAGGTTTAAAGAAACCGTTTCCAATGATGATTAATGCTAAAGATCCGTAAAACAAAGGCAATTCTTTGAAAACACCCATACCGATATATCCTGCGGCCATTAGAATTCCGCCTAAATAAATAGATTTGATATATCCCAACACTCTGTCTGCCAAAAAACCTCCGATAAAAGGAGTCAGATACGTCAGAGCAATATAAGTTCCGAAAATATCATCAGCAGTTTTGTCGGGAAGTTCTAAACCACCCTTTACACCGGCCGGTTCGATAACGTACAGAACAAAAATTCCGAGAATCAAATAATACCCAAAACGTTCCCACATTTCAGTGAAAAAGAGAAAGGGCAGGCCTTTAGGATGTTTAGTCTTCATAGTTTCAAATTTCAAATTTCCCAAAAATAAGTTTTTAATTTTAATTGATAAAATAAATAATACTTTAGAAAACGATTAATAAAATAAATAAAAAAATCCTTTCAAATTCAATTTGAAAGGATTTTTTACATTGTTACAATACAGATTATAAATTCTTAAGAATAAAATCCGTCATTTTCTGATACAGCTGCGGTCTTGTCTGTCCGCCATAAATTCCGTGGTTTTTATCCGGATAGGCCATAAACTCAAACTGCTTTTTATTTTGAATCAATGCTTCAGAAAACTCCATAGAATTTTGAAAATGTACATTATCATCAGCAGTTCCATGGATCAACAGGAAGTTCCCTTTTAACAGATTTGCATATTCTGTAGGAGAATTTTTATCATATCCATCAGGGTTTTCCTGTGGCGTTCTTAAGAATCTTTCTGTGTACACTGAATCGTAATACCTCCAGTTGGTTACAGGTGCCACAGCAATTCCGGCTTTGAATACATCAGCACCTTTTGTCATGGCTAAACTTGTCATGTACCCTCCGAAACTCCATCCGAACATTCCGATTCTTGTTTTATCGATATAAGACTGGTTTCCAAACCATTTTGCAGCAGTGATCTGATCTTCGATTTCGTATTTCCCTAAATTCATGTAGGTTACCTTTTTGAACTTAGCGCCTTTATATCCTGTTCCACGTCCATCAACACAAGCAATGATATATCCTTTTTGTGCCAACATTTCGAACCAAATTGCGTTTCCATTGTCCCAAGAATTTGAAACCTGCTGAGAACCTGGGCCTGAATATTGGAACATAAACAATGGATATTTTTTGTTTTTATCAAAGTTTTTAGGTTTTATGATCCAGGCATTCATCTGATCTCCCACTGCATTTGGAATGGTGATGAATTCTTTTTCAGCAAAATTATCTGATTTTAGCTTTTGAAGCTGGTCATTATTGTTCTGAAGTTCTTTTACCGTTTTGCCGTTTCCGTCTTTTAAGACATAAGTGTACGGTTTTGAAGCTGTAGAAGATGTTTCAATGAAATAATTATAGTTTTTGCTGAAGTTGGCGGAATTATTTCCGTCCGTATTGGAAATCAGCTGTGACTTTCCATTTTCGATATTGATCTTGGAAACGACTTTATTGATGCTTCCTTTTTCTGTCGTCTGGACGTAGATTTCTTTAGATGTTGGATTGTATCCGTAATAATCGGTTACCTCCCAGTTTCCTTTAGTTACCTGTTTTTTCAGCTTACCGTCTTTGTCATACCAGTATAAGTGGCGGTTTCCATCTCTTTCAGAGCCCCAAAGGAAAGAATTATCCTCCAGGAATTCTAAAGTAGGATTGTCTGTATCAATCCATTTTTCATCTGTTTCGGTAAATAATTTCTGAACAGCTCCTGTTTTGGTATTCACTTTTAAAACATCGGAAGCATTTTGGGTTCTTTCAGAAGTTATTAATACGATCTCATCAGGTTTTGCCGTCTGGATCACATTAGGAATATAATAATTTTTATAACCGTCTAAATTGATTTTTGTTTTTTTAGCTCCATCCAATTGATAGATGTGGGCAGAAACAACCGAGTTTTTTTCTCCTGCTTTTGGATATTTATAACGCATTTCAGATGGATATAGCGTTTTTCCATAGATAGGAATATAGATTTCCGGAACCTCGCTTTCATCAGATTTTACGAAAACTATCGCATCGGAATTCTTAGTCCAGTCATACAGTCTGGCATGTCCGAATTCCTCTTCATATACCCAGTCTGCCAATCCGTTAAGGATTTTATTTTTAACACCATGTTCAGTAATCTGCGTGATTTTCTCTGAAGTAAGATCCTGATAAAATAAATTATTATCTACTATAAAAGCAATCTTTGAGGCATCAGGTGAAAATCTTGGCTCCTGAATAGGCTTTCCGTTATTAATGCTGATGGTTTTTCCTGTTTTTAAATCTTTAACTTCAAATTTCCCTAAGAAAGAATGTCTGTAGATCGGCTGACTTCCCGTTAACAATAATATTTTTGATTCATCATCAGAAAATTCATAGCTTTCATATTGTCCGTCAACGATATTTCCTTCTTTCTGGGAAGTTTTATATGAATACTTGGCAATTCCTGTCGGTTCAATAACCAGATAGTTCTCCCCGTTTTTCATGGAAGTTATTCCGGCAATGCCTTTTCCACGGTAGTATCCGGAGTATATTTTATCTAAAGTGATTTCCTGTGCAGACATATTTTGAAATGCCACCGCAACAGTAAGAGTTAAAAGGATTTTTTTCATTTCTAATTTTAATCGATTTCAAATTTAATAATTCTTATCAAGATAGCCATATAAAACTAAAAAACAGGGCAAAAGCCCTGTCTATGCAATATATCAAAGAGAAATTACTCTTCAAGGCGGCATATTGGATAAGTTGTGATTCCGCATGGGTTGTCAAGACCTCCAATATATCCTACAGTTCTGGTACAGGAAATCGGGCTGATGCATCTGATCATGCCGGGAAGAATTCCTCCCACTACATCTTTAAGTTGTTCTCTTGAAATTTTCTTTAGATTTTTCATAGTTATTATAATGTTTTGATTACAAAGACTAAAATAATAAAAAAACAGCTTACTAAATGAAATTATAATATTATTTGTATGCATTTGGCAATAAAATTGAATATATAAAGTATAATCAATTTAATAGTAATAATTATGGAAACGAATGCATATAACCAAAAACTTAACCGATACGTTTTGACGGATAAAATTGTGTATACTGGTTTTTCAAGTTTTAAAGATGCCGAAGCATGCGCGCAAAGTAAAGGAGGAGATCTTGTAGAAGTAGCTTTTAAAGATGGAAATGATAATCCTCAGCTAACAAATGAAGCAGGATTAATTGAAAAAAAACTCCATTTTTATGTAGATGCCGGTGATGAATATAAATTTATCCATTCATCTGACCCCGGATTTAAAAAATATGCAGATGAACTCCAGAAAATAAAGGCCAGCAACGATAAAACAAGCCCTGAAGAAAGATATTTCGCCAATTTTGAGATTGAAAATATGGAAGATCCGATTATTGTGATTAAAAATGATCATTTAGAGTCGGTAACTTCCAGAGAGCGTTCAAAATATTTGAAGCACGCTAGTGTTTATGAATTAGGGGTAACCCTGCCAAAACCTTAAAAAAATTATAATGAGCAAGACAAAATACTCAGATAAGGCTCAAGACAAAGTAGGAAAGGTAATGCACGAATTTAAGGAAGGAAAATTAAAATCTTCTTCCGGAAAAAAGGTCACAGACAGAAAGCAGGCG
This sequence comes from Chryseobacterium sp. SIMBA_029, assembly GCF_046535275.1. Taxonomy (NCBI): domain Bacteria; kingdom Pseudomonadati; phylum Bacteroidota; class Flavobacteriia; order Flavobacteriales; family Weeksellaceae; genus Chryseobacterium; species Chryseobacterium sp. SIMBA_029. The sequence goes on along the minus strand of NZ_JAWRXA010000009.1, from coordinate 35,495 downwards.
GTTGCCATTGGAATTTCTGAAGCCAAAGAGAAAGGGCTTAAAGTGCCTGAAAAGAAAAAAGATTAATTAGAAAATATCCGGGAAAATTTTTCCCGGATATTTTTATTTGAAAAGAATTGGCTTACTGCTATTTTGTATTATGTTGCAGTTCACTAATCATTATAAAGTATTTTATAGTATTCATCAGCCATTCGGTCGCTGTTGAAATGATCTTTAACATCATTCATTGAATTGTATTGAATTTTCCTCCATTTGTTTGGATTGTCATAATAAGTTGGAATGATCTCATTTTCCAGGATTTCATATAATTTGTTCAGGTCATAATTGTCCTGCTCATAGATACTCATATTGGCATAATCTGCCTTTGGTACGACAAATGAGTTTTCTCCGTGGTGGGCAAATTCAGGGATCCAGCCGTCATCGGTTGAAAGGTTTACAGAGCCATTCATAGCAGCCGTCATTCCGGATGTTCCTGAGGCTTCCCGTGGTACTCTTGGATTATTCAGCCATAAATCAGAGCCTTGTTTCAATGATTTACTTAAAGAAAGCTCGTATCCCGTTAAAACAGCCATATTCTTATGGTTTTTACTTTCCTCAACCAGCGTATTAAAGGTAGAAATTGCTGCATAGTCCATCGGATAAGGTTTTCCCGCCCAAATAATCTGTACCGGATATTTAGGGTTGTTTAATAGATTCCGGAACCTTTCTTTATCATGTAAAAGCATGTCGGCACGTTTGTAACCTGCGAATCTTCTCGCCCAAACGATGGTAAAAATTTTGGGATCAAACAAATTACCGGTCTGGTCTGCGACGATTTTAAAGAGTCTTTTCTTTAAATGCTTTTTCCGGAAATCAAAAACCGTTTCGTCATTCTCATCTTTAGAATTGTAAAGTATTTTATCTGACCAATATTTAAATTCCTGTGCATTAGTGATCGATTTTATTTCACAGATTCCCGGATATTTGCTCCACATAGCTCTGGAAACTACGCCGTGAAGCTGAGAAACTCCGTTGGCAACTTTCGCCATTTTTAAAGCACAGAGCGAATGGTTAAAGCGGTCGTCATCAGTTCCTTCAATTTTTTTTGCTTCTTCCATACTGAACCCGGAGAAATAAGACATGTCATAACATAATTTGAGGTTATGTTTTTCATTTCCTGCTTCTTCAGGGGTATGGGTGGTAAATACTAGTTTTTCTTTGACTTTCTCAAGATCTCCATTGTATTTTTTCAATAAATGGAACGCAGCAGGAAGTCCGTGGGCTTCATTCAGGTGATAGATATCCCTTTCAATATTCATTTCATCCAGCAATTGTGCGCCTCCTTTGCCTAGTAAAATATATTGTGCAAGCTTTGTAGACTCATTGGCGTCATATAATTTATGGCAGATCGTCTTTGAAATATGATCGTTTTCAGGAACATCTGTCGAAAGAAAGAACATAGGTGCCGTATTGAAAATTTCAGGATCCAGATACCATACTTTCACCCAAACCGGTGCGCTGTGGATTTCAATCTGAAATTTGATTCCCGTGTCTTCCAGAAAGCTGTACATTTTTTTTGTCCAGGTGGGTTGTAGGGTTTGATCATGGTTTCTTGCCTGATCATAGTAGCCGAATTTCCAGAGAATTCCAATTCCAATAAGGTTTTGCTTTAGATTGTAAGCACTTCTCATATGAGATCCTGCTAAAAAGCCTAAGCCGCCAGAGTATACTTTGAGTACTTGCTCAATGGCGAATTCCATCGAAAAATAGGCCGTTTTTGTAGTGTATTGAGGGTTGACACTATAGGGTATTTTAAAGTTTTTAAAATCCATAAATCACAGTTTTGTATTTTTATAAAGACTAAAGGTATTAAATATGAAAATAAACGCTACATTAATTATGTAATAAATAAATTTTAAAAGTATCTGCCGAATAGTTTTTTTACCTACCTTTAATAGGTAAATTTTTGATTATCAAAAACTTCTAATAATAAAAGCTCATTGGTACATGTGTTCTTTACTCATCAATAAAAAAATCACACATGAAAAAGACATTTTCCGAAGAAGATCTTATTAAGAATCTAAGCCTGTATTATCTGAATCGACATTTGAAAAAAAAGCCGATGGAGAAATATCACCGTAAAATAGATGAATCTCTGCTTCACGACCGGGAAAAATATAAGAAGAAATCTGAGATTTTACTCTTGAACTCTTTTATGCACCATTTTCCAGAGGTGCAGTTTGAAAATCTTATTTGCGAAAGTCCTGACTTTATCGCCAAATTCAACGACAAAAAAATCGGAATAGAGCTTACGGAAGTGATTAACCATTTGGAAATGAAGAAAGTGGAAAGCTGTTTGAATAAAATTTTCCGTCAGGCTGAAATAGTATTAGAACAAGAGAACACTACGAAATATCGTGGTGTTTATTTTTTAGAATTCCATACCAATATTAAGTTTGAACGTCTGGAAGACCAGCAGGAAATTATCCAGTGTATTTGCAGGAGTATACAGAAAAATAAAGCAGTGGGATGTGTAAAAAGCATCAGGAAATCTGTCCACAGGAGAAATGTGTTTATCACCCATGAATATAATATGAATCTTTTTGATGAGCTCTGTTCTGAAAAAATTTTGGAACTGATTGAAAAAAAGAATGAAAAGTTCCCGTATTATGATACTTCAGTAGATGAATGCTGGCTGGTGATTGTTTCAGATATGAATTCTCTGGCTTCAAGATATACTTTTATTCAGGATAGGGAGCATCTCCAGGAAGTACAAAGTCCTTTCCATAAAATCTTTCATCTTGAAAATCTTTGTGGCAATATTACAAGTATAAAATAATCTGCATTTTTAGTGTAGAATTCTATAGGTATATCTTTATATTTTAGAATAATTCAATCTATGAATAATTTTATTATTTGTAATGAAATAATAGGTATATTTGATATATGTGTTGTGTATTGTTTTAATTTATGATTAATTTTTAATAAAAACATATATCTATGAGAAAAAATCTACTTTTTATTTTATTATTTGTATCCCAGATCTTTTTTTCCCAGGCGGACTGTTCAACAGCGCTGGCGGTTTGTGGAAATTCTAATATTACATATACACCTTCAGGAATTGGTTCTGTTAATGAAACATTAGGCGGCTGCCTGCAAATGGAGCATAATTCTGCCTGGTATTCATTTACGATTGCTACGGGGGGTACCCTTACATTTGAAATTAATCCAACAGGACCTGTTGATTACGACTGGGCTATTTATGGACCCAATAAAACCTGTGCTACCAGAGGAACTCCTATCAGATGTTCTTCCAATGACGGTACTACTGCAGGTTATCCTACAGGTATGAATATGACCGCTACAGATACTACCGAAGGGCCTGGTGTTGGGGATGGTTTTGTGAAATATATGGATGTTCTTCCTGGGGAAACCTACTATTTATATCTGGATAATTTTTCACCTACCGTTTTTTCTTTTGATCTAACATGGGGTGGGACAGCTACATTAGCTTCTCCGTTTACGGATCCGACCATTCAGCCACATCCTTTTATGCCTCCGGGAAATCCGGCTGCTAATCCTGCAGATCCACGGGAAGTTGTGATATGTACCAATCCTGCTGTTTTTGATTTTTCTTTATTGTCTTCAGGGATTATTAATGGAAATCAGAACTTTACGGTAACCTATCATACAAGTCAGAATGATGCCTTGACAGGAAATAATCCTATAACTGCACCTATAACGGTTAATACCACTACTGTTTATTTTTATAGTATCAGCTATACAGATCCCACTAACCCAACTAACCAGTTGAATAAGTGTAAACAGATTGGCACCTTCAAATTTAAAGACGGTTCAATTAGCCCTTATAATGCTACACTAACCCAATGTAACAATAATAATGCGGGGACCGCAATATTTGATTTAACAACAGCTAACGTAATTGCAGATCCTACAGTTACTAAAAAATATTACAATACTTTATCCGATCTTAATGCAGGAACCAATGAGATTACTACTCCTACAGCTTTCGTATCTGCAGAAGGGAAAATCTATGTGAAAGTAACCACCCAGTTCGGCTGTTCCGGTATTGCAGAGATTACTTTAAAATTCTATCCTGTTGTAGTTGTGAATGATGCTATTTTAAGAGCATGTTTCATAGAAGCAAATCCTTCAACTGCATCTTTTAATCTTATCAATGCCACTGTAACGACACAATTGGGAGCTGTGAAAAAATATTATCCTTCTCTCACAGATGCGATTAATCAGACTAATGAGATTGCTACGCCTGCGGCTTATATCGCTCCGAATGGAGTAATATATGTACGGGTATCCAATGCGAACGGCTGTTATAACATTGCTAAAGTTACTCTTGTAGTGATTCCGCCTGTGTATTCCAGCGTTCTTAAAGATAAAGTGATTTGTATTGAAGATAAAACCACTTTGGATGCCGGCCCGGGATTCAATGGGTATGAATGGAGTACAGGTGCTACTACTCAGACGATCAGCAATGTTGGTGTCGGAACGTATTGGGTAAAACTAAAAACAGGAGACTGTATTGCAAAACAAGCGGTGAAAGTTTATCCTTCAGAACAGCCCGTTGTGTCTACGATTGATATCAGCAGCAGTACGATTACCGTTTATGTAATTGGAGGTATGCCGCCTTATCAGTATTCAATGGATGCCATCAATTGGCAGGATTCCAACGTCTTTACCAATGTTTCGAGAGGAGATCATACCGTATTTATAAAAGATGCTTATGACTGTGAGCCGATACAGATCGATGTTGTAGTTCCTAATCTTATTAATGTGATTACGCCCAACGGAGATGGAATTAATGATGTAGTTGACTACTCCGCACTCGCTCATAAACAGAATATGGTATTCAGTATTTTTGACCGATATGGCAATAAAATCCATCAGGCTGATAAATTCAATGGCTATAAATGGGATGGTACCGCAAAAGGAGGCGGGAAAGTTCCTACCGGAAATTATTGGTATTCAGTAACCTGGAATGAAAATGATAAAAAGAATACCGCTTTCAAGTTTTCAGGATGGATTATGGTAAAAAACAGAGAATAAATACAACCCTATAAAATTAGAAACCAGCTTGTATTAAGCTGGTTTTTTGTTATAATGATGAATGAATTTCTTAAAAAATAAGAATGATATCTATTAAAAACCTTTAGTATCTTTAAAATAATCAGAAAGATAAATGATTTTTCCATTTTCTGAAAAATGAACCAAAGTACAGATGTTATTTTCATAGATGCCCTTTCCAATCATGGTTCCGCATGAAGTGGTTTGATAGAAATATTTGTGATTTCCCAAAGAAAAAATTTCAGAAACGTGCCATTCAATCGTTTCATAGCGTTTGAAAATAGCTCTGAATAAAGCTAAAATCCTATTTTTACCTGAAACTTCCTGTAAAGGCGGAATCCATATGGTACTTTCATCGGTGAACCATTTTTCAAGCTGTTCTATATTTAATGAATTCAGATCTTTCATAAAGTCACTTATCTTACAAACCATAACTGCATTTATACTGTATATACGGGAAAAATGGTAACTTAGTTTTTATTTTAAACTCATGGAAGATTTATTTGTAAAACGTTTTGAGTATTATAAGTCTCTTGGAGATAATACTTTACAACAGCTTTCCGAAGAGCAGGTATTTTGGCAGTATAATGAAGAAAGTAATTCTATTGCCGTCATCATAAATCATATTGCAGGAAATATGCTTTCCCGATGGACGAATTTTCTGACGGAAGATGGAGAGAAATCCTGGCGGAACCGAGATGAGGAATTTGTAAATACGATGAACACTAAGCAGGAAGTTCTGGATTTTTGGGAAAAAGGATGGAAATGTTTTTTTGATGCTTTGGGGCAGATTACTGAAGAAAATCTATACTCAACGATTTATATCAGGGGAGAAGCGCATTCTGTTGCCGATGCTGTTTTTCGTCAGCTGGCTCATTACCCTTATCATATCGGCCAAATCGTTTATCTTGCTAAAATGATGAAAAATGAAGACTGGAAAACACTTTCCATTGCCAGAAATAAATCTCAGGAATTTAATACGGAAATGAAAAAAAAGCAGGAAGAAAAGGATCTAACATCCAATGCTTCACCCGTTTGTTTTCAAAATAGTTCTGAAATAAGAGATGAATACAAACAATAGACTGAATCAATTTAGAGTCTTTATTAAAATTACTATCTTTGCACCCATAAAATTCAGGAGTAATCAATGTCTCACATTCACAGAACCGCCGCATTTCATACCCTTGGCTGCAAATTAAACTTTGCAGAAACATCTACTATTGCCCGTCAGTTAACAGATGCAGGTTATGACAAAGTAGGTTTTGATGATAAGGCGAATGTCTATGTTATCAATACTTGTTCGGTGACCGAGAATGCAGACCGAGAATGTAAACTTCACGTAAAAAGAGCCATGAAGGCCAATCCTGAAGGGTTGGTGGTTATTGTTGGATGCTATGCACAGCTGAAGCCTGAAGAAATTTCTCAGATCAACGGAGTGGATTTGGTTCTCGGAGCCAAAGAAAAATTCAATATCTTAAGCTATCTCGATGATTTAGAAAAATCTGAAAGCGAAGGAATTGTCCATTCTTGTGAAATTGAAGAAACAGACTTCTTTATAGGAAGTTATTCTATCGGTGACAGAACCAGAGCTTTCCTGAAAGTTCAGGATGGCTGTGATTATAAATGTACGTACTGTACGATTCCTTTGGCAAGAGGGATTTCCCGTTCCGATACCATTCCGAATGTTCTTGCAAATGCCAAAGAAATTGCAGGAAGAGACATCAAAGAAATTGTTCTTACAGGAGTAAATATCGGTGATTACGGAAAGGGAGAATTTGGAAACAAAAGACACGAACATACTTTTTTAGATCTGATTTCAGAACTTGATCAGGTAGAAGGCATTGAAAGAATACGTATTTCTTCCATTGAACCCAATCTTTTGAAGGATGAAAGCATTGAACTCGTTTCTAAAAGCAGAAGCTTTGTTCCGCATTTTCATATTCCTTTACAGTCGGGAAGCGATGATTTATTGAAAAAAATGAAACGCCGTTATCTGACTCAGCTGTACAGAAACAGAGTCAATAAAATTCGTGAGGTAATGCCCCATGCAGCAATTGGTGTAGACGTTATTGTAGGATTTCCAGGAGAAACCGAAGAATTATTTATGGAAACCTATAACTTCCTGAATGAACTTCCGATAAGTTATCTCCACGTATTCACCTATTCTGAAAGGGAGAATACAGAAGCTGCCGGAATGGACGGAGTAGTTCCTATTCCTGAAAGAAAAAAACGTAATAAAATGCTGAGAATACTTTCTGAAAAGAAAAAAATGGCATTTTATGAAACCCAGCTTGGAAAAACGCTTCCTGTTCTTTGGGAGCATGAGAATAAAGACGGAAAAATGTACGGCTTCACAGAAAACTATGTGAGGGTTCAAAAAGAATTTGATCAGGCCTCCGTTAATCAAATAGAATTTCTGAATTTAGAAAAAATCCTGTCAGATGGCACAGTTTCTGTGCAATCTTCTTACGAAAGTTTTTTAGCAAAAGCATAGTCTCTTTGCAAAATTTCAACTAAATTTATTTTAACTTTTAAATACTACATTCTTATGAGAGATAAGTTTTTATCTTGGGGAATTGTATTAGTAACTGCTATATGGATTGTAGCGTTATTAATCAGAGCGCATTATTGGATACCGATTCTGCTTTCCGCCATTTATGCATTAGGCGTATATAATGCCTACCAGTCAAAACATGCCATTTTAAGGAACTTTCCGGTGCTAGGCTACTTTCGGTACTTTTTTGAAAGTATCTCACCTGAAATGCAGCAATATTTCATCGAAAGAGAAACCGATGGCAAGCCGTTTCCGAGAAACCAGCGTTCTGCAGTGTATAGACGTGCCAAAAACCTGAGTGATACGGTAGCTTTTGGAACACAGTTAGAAGTTAATCATAGAAAATATGAAGGAATTAAGCATTCCATTTATGCAAAATCTCCTTCAGAAGAATTACCGAGAGTTTGGGTAGGAGGGGAGCAGTGTACACAACCTTATCATGCCTCGTTATTCAATATTTCAGCGATGAGTTTTGGGGCATTAAGCGACAGGGCTCAGATGTCTTTGAATAGAGGTGCAAAAAAAGGAAATTTCTATCATAATACCGGTGAAGGAGGGGTTTCTCCGCACCATTTGGAAGGTGGAGATTTATGCTGGCAGATTGGAACAGGATATTTTGGATGCAGAGATGAAGAAGGGAAATTCAACCCTGAATTATTTGTAAAATATGCTACACTTCCAGCTGTAAAGATGATTGAAATTAAATTATCTCAAGGCGCAAAACCCGGACATGGAGGAGTTCTGCCGGGAGTAAAAAACACCCCTGAAATTGCAAAAATCCGTCACGTAACACCCGGAATGACGGTTATTTCACCACCCTCTCATTCTGCTTTTTCCAATGCTGCAGGATTATTGAGATTTGTACAGCATTTAAGAGAACTTTCAGGAGGAAAACCTGTTGGTTTTAAGCTTTGTATAGGAGATACCAGAGAATTTGAAGACATCTGTGTTCAGATGAATGTGTTGAAAATTTACCCGGATTTTATCACTATAGATGGTGCTGAAGGAGGAACAGGAGCCGCACCGCCGGAATTTTCAGATGGAGTAGGAATGCCGTTGGAACCAGCCTTAATATTTGTAAACAGAACGTTGAATAGTTATAACGTAAGAGATAAACTGAGAGTGATTGCTAGTGGTAAAGTATTAACGAGTTTAGATATTTTGAGAGCTGTTGCGATGGGTGCTGATATGTGTAATAATGCAAGAGGATTCATGTTCTCTTTAGGCTGTATTCAGGCACTGAGATGCAATACGAATAATTGCCCTACAGGAGTTGCTACACAGGATAAAATGCTTATTAAAGGGTTGGATGTAACTGATAAAAGTGAAAGAGTGTATCATTTCCATAAAAACACCCTTCATACCTGTAATGAACTGATTGCTGCAGCAGGAAGAAAATCTTATGAAGAAGTAGATGCAACCATGTTTATGAGAGGAGATGAATTTGATCATCTGGCGGATCTTTATTTCCCTGATATCTTAGGAAATGTAAAACAAAAAGCCAGATCTTAAAAGATAAAGGTAAAGTATAAAAAAACCGCTTCATGTATTGAAGCGGTTTTTGTTTTATGTTGTTTTAACTATTGTCCAGCAGGTCTCGGAGCTGTTCCATATACCTGAAAATTAAAGACAAAAGAATTGTTTCTTAAAGAAGATCCGGTGTAATTATTGTATGGGTCTCTGGCAAAAGCTGCTCTTGAAGGTACAATGATAACTCCTTGAAGGTTATATGCTTCTGAATTTCCTTTGCTAAAAGCTTGGAATTTTTGCAAGGCTTCATTAAAGCCTTCAATCATATAATAGCTCTTTTGTTTTGCAGCATCAGTAGTTGCATTTACTATTAATGGATCTTTGTCAGATATGTAATAGAATTTAGGATCAACAGCAGGAATAGTAGATCCGTCTATCGTGTTCATAAAATCTGTTCCGGTCTGAAAAGCTATATTTCCATCTGTATTTACCGCAAGATAAGATTTAGATCTCATCATGATTCTAATAATATCCGTAGCACCAATGGTGTATCCGGGTGTTGGTACATCCGCTGGCTGAGCACCGGCTCTTATGAAATAGATCGTTCCGGAAGGTAAAGTGGTATGAGGCAGATCAGCCAGTTTTGTCTGAGTGTCATCAGAAGTGTCTGTACTGCTGAAAGCTTTTATATTTCCCTGGGCATCCAAGTAGTTTTCATTCATAAACTTAACGATAGCCTGATTGTCGTAGTCGTTTTGTACACCAACATCAGCCGGCTCCGTATAAGTTGTATCCGCATCATCTTTTTTACATGCAGAAAAACACAGCGATCCTGCAAGGATATATAAAAATATTTTTTTCATTTCAAAAAACTTTAATTACTTTACAAATAATATAACGGCAAAAGTATAAAAAATTATGAGAATAGATAAATTTTTATGGAGCATTCGTTTTTATAAGACAAGAAGTGTTGCTACAGATGAGATTAAAAAGAACAGAGTGTCCATAGGAGAGGGTGTTGTAAAGGCCTCAAAAGAGGTAAAAGAAGGAGATGTTATCAAGATCCGTAAAAATCAGATTGATTATAAAATAAAAGTGATCCAGATTCCTAAAAGTAGGATTGGAGCTAAATTGGTTCCACTTCACATCAAAGACGTCACGGATAACGACCAATATGAATTATTAAAACTCCGTAAAATGACTCAGGATTATTACAGAGTTAAAGGAGAAGGAAGGCCTACTAAAAAAGACAGAAGAGAGATGGATGAGTATGTAGGAAATGATATTGCATCAGATTTTACCGATTGGGATGACTTTTTTGGGGAAAGTGGTAACCAAAATGAGGAAGAAGAAAATGAAAAAGCTCTATAAATAGAGCTTTTCAATAATTTCTTGAACAATATCTTCAGGTTCTCTCGAATCTGTATTGATATTAAACTGTGCTTTGCTGTAAAATTCGTTTCTTTCGAATAGATGCTTAGCAATGAACTCAGGAAGGTTTTCATCCGAAATATTGGCTATTAACGGCCTTTTTTCTTTTTGTTTTGAAAGCCTTTCTGATAATGTACTGATAGATGCTCTCAAAAAGAAACTTTTAGAGCTATGGTTGATAATCTCCATGTTATTATAGTAAACCGGAGTCCCACCACCAAGACTTAAAACCACATTTTCTTCGCTCGCTAATATTTCTTCCAATGCCTCCCTTTCTAGCTTTCTAAAGGAGATCTCGCCCTTTTTTTCGAAAATTTCTGAGATGGTTAATTTATTTCGCCTAGAAATCTCTTTATCTAGGTCAATTAATTTAAAATTTATTTTTTCGCTTAATATTTTGGAAATGTGAGATTTGCCACATCCCATGTATCCGACCAGTGAAATTATCATGAATTTTTTTTAAACAAATTTGCAAAAAAGTTTTGAGATAATGAAAAAAGTCCTATCTTTGCACCACTGAAAACGAGGAACAATACACAACTGCAAATCGTTATCAAAGTGACCGACTCGGTAGCTCAGCTGGTAGAGCAATACACTTTTAATGTATGGGTCCTGGGTTCGAATCCCAGCCGGGTCACAAGCGAAAAAATATTACTAGATTTTTGTAATTTTTTTAGCCTGCGTGGTGAAATTGGTAGACACGCCATCTTGAGGGGGTGGTTTCCTAAGGATGTGCTGGTTCGAGTCCAGTCGCAGGCACTGCAAAGAAAATTTAATAGTTAACAGTGAAGTAATTCATTTTTAATTGTGGCCGACTCGGTAGCTCAGCTGGTAGAGCAATACACTTTTAATGTATGGGTCCTGGGTTCGAATCCCAGCCGGGTCACAAGTTTACTGAAAAGTAAATTTTTTTCATATTAATATTTTGTGATTTGGTGTTTCAAAGGCTTCCCTCAGGAAGCCTTTGATTTTTTGTTTTCTGTTCTACTCTAAATGCATATTGTCGATTAATCGCACACCATCTACCATTACTACAATAAAAGCTCTGTAGTTTCTGTCTTTATAAAAGAAATCAGTCTCTTTTAACGTCTCTTCGTCAGCAATCAGGAAATATTCCAGCTGCATGCCCTGCTGATGGTCAAAAATATCAGATACTCTCTCTTTAATTTCAGGAACGGTAACGGTTCTGAACCAGTCGTTGACTTTTTGTAAGGTCTGGTAAATGATTTTTGAAACCTCTTTACGGTCTTCATGAAGTCTTTGGTTTCTTGAACTTAGGGCAAGACCATTGTCTGCTCTGTAAATAGAAACTCCAACTATTTTGATCGGCAGGTGCTTCTTTTCAACCATTTTTTTTATAATGGCCAGCTGCTGGAAATCTTTTTCTCCAAAATAAGCACTATCAGGTTTCACCTGTCGGAATAACTCTTCCACTACAGTTCCAACTCCATCAAAATGTCCAGGTCTTGACTTTCCTTCCATTTCATTTTCCAGTCCGTCAAAATCATAATGCTGGCTTACTGCCTTTTCCGGATAGATATCCGCTACTTCAGGAATATATACGGCATCCACCAATCCTGAGTTTTTTAAAATTAAGATATCTCTATTGACATCTCTTGGGTACTTTTCCAGATCTTCAGGATTATTAAATTGAGTGGGATTCACAAAAATTGAAGAAATGACAAGATCATTTTCTTTTTTAGCTTCTTCATATAAGGAAAGATGGCCGTTATGCAGGGCTCCCATGGTAGGCGCAAAGCCTATTCTTTTTCCCATTTCTTTCTGTCTTTCAATGAAATCCTGAAGGGTTTTCTTGTTTTTTAGAACTTCCATAGTTTATTTTAATACTAATTCAAAAATACTAAAAATATAGCATAATAAAGTGCGTTTTTGATAATTTGGAAAAGGGAATTATCGTAAAAAAATGTTAATTAAAATAATGTTGGATGTTTTTTTGTAATTTTGCACATTAAAGCGTTTTTACAAAAAATTAGAAAGAAATTTATGCCGAATCAAAAAATACTGTACATTACTACGGAGATGTATCCATACCAAGAAGACACAAATATGGCTGCAGTGGTAAACAAAATGGCACTTAAGATGCACAATGAAGGCAATGATGTTAGAGTTTTTATGCCAAGATTTGGACAAATTAGTGAGAGAAAATTCCAGCTTCATGAGGTAATCCGCCTTTCGGGAATGAATATTATTATCAATGATCTAGATCAACCTTTAATTATTAAGGTAGCGTCTCTTCCGGGGGAAAGACTTCAAGTCTACTTTATTGATAATGAAGAGTACTTCAAAAGAAAGCAATACTATGTTGATGACGAAGGGAATCCTTTCGAAGACAATGATGAAAGAGCAATCTTCTTCGCAAGAGGAGTTATTGAGACCATCAAAAAACTGAACTGGGTTCCAGATGTTATTCATTTAAATGGATGGATGGCTTCTTTTGTTCCAATTTATCTTAAAACCTATTACGAATCCGATACTTATTTCAAAGATGCAAAAATTGTACTTTCTCTATACAACGAGAAAGAAGCAGCCTTGGATAAGAAGATCGATGAAAAATTAAAATTCGATAATATTTCAGGATTAAAAGCGTTAGATAACCCAAGCATCAAAAGTTTTGTTATCGAAAGCATGAATTACGTAAATATGGTAGTGAAGGGCGATGAATTCCTGGATGAGGATCTGGATAAAGCTTTCAACGAAACATCTACTCCAAAATCGGAGTATCTTGATGTAGACTCTATAAACCAACTTTATTAAAAAACACATTTTTAATGACTCATAATGTTAAAAGAACTTTCGCCATGTTATTATTGGCGATTTTTGGAAGTGTATTGCTTTATAATTGCGAACCGGAACCGGATTCGCTGGGGGAGCAGCTATTTGCCAATGAAGCTACAGAAGGTACCGTGACACCATATGACCTTATCGCTTATAATATTAATAATAATGATAGTATCAGAAGTGATGCTTCTAAATTGATCAATTTATGGGGATCAACTTCATCTACTGCGGTTTTAGGAGCCTTTAACGAAAGTAAGTTTGGAATGCAGAAAGCTTCTTATCTTACGCAGTTAAGACTATCAACTGATAATCCTGATTTTGGAACCAATGCAGTAGTAGATTCTGTGGTTTTAGTAATAAGACCTTCTGCTGCTCAATATGATGGTACAGCTTTAGGGGATATAACAGGTAAGGCTGGTTTCCTTAATGGAGATAATACTATTCCCACTAATGAAAGTATTAAGACCTATGCAGTTAATAAATATGGGAATATTGAAACGGCAGGAGCACCGACTTTGTTTAATATAAACGTGAATGAAGTAACCACTTTCCTGGATGCTAACAACCCAAGTTTTACCCGTTCCAATGTAAGTGTAAGCACAGGAGCTCTATTAGGAACCCGCGTTTTTAATGGAAATGTTACGGCAATGACCATTTTAAAGACTTCTGATAACAGTACTGCATTTACGTCTAACTTAGGTTTCAGAATCCCATTGGATAAGACCTTCTTCCAAAATAAAATCATCGCTAAGAAAGGACAGCCTGAACTTCAGGATGCGTCTAACTTTACACGATATTTTAATGGAATAAGAATTTCAGTTGCAGAAAATGACGGGTATTTGTTCCAGTTTTCTCCTAATGATATGGAGATGATCATGTACTACAAATCTGATGTTACTACTAATGGTGTGGTAACGAGACCACAAACGACATTTACCTTTAATCTGAAAGAAGCAAATGCTCATATCGGGCAATATGAATATAATAGAGCTGGATCAAGTCTATCTACTGCATTAGCTACAAGTAGTGAACAAAATGGTGACCCAAGACTTTATACGCAGGCTATGGGAGGTCCTTCTATCGGGGTGAAAATTCAGGATACTGATATCAATAAGCTTAAAACATTATATCAAAATAATAAAGCAGCAATTGTAGGAGCTAAAATCAGAATTTATACTGATAAAACCAACTGGGACAATGCTTATGCTAAGCCTACAAAGTTTACACTTCTTCCGGTTGATAGTAAAGCTGCCACGGGTGAACTTATTTCATCCACGTTTACTCAGGATATGTTGTTAGGTTTTACCCCATACAAAACGTATGATTTGGATAAGAACCCAGCATATTATGATTTTACAGTAACGAAAACTGTTAAAGATATTGTTGAAACTGGAGCAGAAAACAAAACATTGGTAATCAACCTTGGAGAGTTTTTAGCCCTTTCATCATCGTCAACAACACTGGCTGGATATAAATATACTTCCAGATCATTTGCAATGGATAGGGCGGTGTTCGTGGGAACAGATGCTTCCAATGCTAACAGAATTCAATTATTAGTTACTTACGGAACAAAAAAATAAAAAAAACACTAGAAAAAATATGTGCGGAATAGTAGGATACACAGGTTTCCAAGACGCGTATGATATAGTAATCAACGGTCTTAGAAGATTAGAATATAGAGGATATGACAGTGCAGGTATTGTATTGGAAGATTCAGGGAACAAGTTTGAAATTGAAAAAACAAAAGGGAAAGTAGAAGACTTAGTCAATATTTCTCAACAGTTAAAAGGAAAAGCAAAAATGGGAATGGGGCATACCCGTTGGGCTACCCATGGAGTTCCTAGTGATAGAAACTCCCATCCGCATTTATCTAATAATGGTAAAGTGGCTATTGTTCACAATGGTATTATAGAGAACTACGATACTATTAAAAAAATGCTTACCGAAAAAGGATTTACTTTCAAATCAGAAACAGATACAGAAGTATTGGTTAATCTTATCCAATATTTTATGGATCTGAATTCACAAACAGATTTCCCGACCGCAGCAAGATATGCTCTTAATGAAGTATATGGAGCTTACGCAGTGACTATTATGCACGAGGACTATCCTGGTGTATTGGTTGTGGGTAGGTTAGGATCTCCTTTAGCAATCGGAATTGGTGATAAAGAATACTTTATTGCTTCAGATGCCTCTCCTTTTGTTGAATTTACAAAAGAAGCAATCTATTTGGAAGAAGGTCATATGGCTACGATTTCATTAGAAGGGGGTGTAGACATTAGAACAATCAATGAGAATTCTAAAATTGAACCGGAAATCCAGCAGCTTAAAATGAACCTGGAGCAAATTGAAAAAGGCGGATATGAGCATTTTATGCTTAAAGAAATTTTCGAGCAGCCAAAATCTGTCCATGATACCATGAGAGGAAGACTTCTTGTTGATGAAGGAATCATCAAGATGGCAGGAATCTGGGATCATGTTGAGAAATTTAAAAATGCTAACAGAATCATCATTATTGCGTGCGGAACTTCTTGGCATGCAGGACTGATTGGCGAATATCTTATTGAAGAATACGCGAGAATTCCTGTAGAAGTAGAATATGCTTCAGAATTCAGATACAGAAATCCAATTATTACAGATAAAGATGTAGTGATCGCAATTTCTCAGTCAGGAGAAACCGCAGATACCATGGCTGCATTAAAATTAGCAAAAGAAAAAGGTGCATTTATATATGGTATATGTAATGTAGTAGATTCTTCCATTGCAAGGATTACAGATGCGGGTTCTTATACCCACGCTGGTCCGGAGATTGGGGTAGCCTCTACAAAAGCATTTACAGCACAGCTTACCATTCTTAGCTTAATTGCATTGAAACTTGGAAAACACAATGGAAATCTGGGGAATGCTGAATTTATGAGCTTAATTGCTGAATTGGATGTACTCCCTAAAAAGATAGAAGAAGTATTAAACACAACCCATGAGCTGACTCAAAGTATTGCAAAAGATTTTGTAGATGCTACCAACTTCCTTTATTTGGGAAGAGGGTACAACTATCCTGCAGCATTGGAAGGAGCTTTAAAACTAAAAGAAATCTCCTATATTCATGCTGAAGGATATCCTGCAGCAGAAATGAAACATGGTCCGATTGCTTTAATTGATGAAAACATGCCTATCGTTATTATTGCTCCTAAAAAAGGACACTATGATAAGATTGTAAGCAATGTTCAGGAAATTAAAGCCAGAAGAGGTAAAATTATCGCTGTCGTAAATAAAGGCGATCAGCAGGTAAGTGAAATGGCAGATTATGTTATTGAAATTCCCGAGACTTCAGAGTGCTTCTCTCCAATCATCGCATCAGTACCTTTACAGCTCTTAGCATATTACATTGCTGTATATAGAGGTGCTAATGTGGATCAACCGAGAAACCTTGCGAAATCTGTAACTGTGGAATAAAAAGTATTTGTAAATAAAATAAATTTAGATTTCTTTCGTTATTTCAAAAAAAATCTTAAAAGTTTCTTAAAAAAATTATATATTTACGGCTTAATTATAAAAATTAACATGAAAAGGATATTTCTTTTATTATTGTCTGCGTCGGTAGCGTCGGTATCTTGTTCAGGTGGTGGTAGCTCTTCTGTAGGGAAACCTGGAACAAAAGGAGAATTGATACCAAGAGAGAAAACGAAATCATTTGTTGCGGAAAGACCATACGGTATGGTGGCCATTCCTGCAGGTTCCTTTGTTGCTGGTTTAGCAGACCAGGATCCAACAAATAGCCCTGAAAAAGCAGCATTAAAAACGGTTACCGTTTCCTCTTTCTTCATGGATGAAGCTGAAACTACAAATGCAGAATACAGGGTATTTATTAATTACGTAAGAGACTCAATTGCGAGAACTTTACTTGCTGAAGCTGCTGGAGAAGGCGGTGATGAAGGCGGACGTAAAGGAGCAAGCATAGGGGATTATGCATACCTTGCAAAGAAAGAAGAAAATTTAACACCCTATCAAGAATATTTAGAAGGCCAGGGAGGCAGAGAAGAAAGTGGATTTGATGCCACTAAAAAATTAGACTGGAAAATTCCTTTACATTGGAGTACCTCTAAATATCCAGATGTGGAATATGCAGAAGTATTAGAATCAATGTATTTGCCAGCTTCTTCTAGAATGGGTAACGAAAGAATTCTAGATGTTAGTAAATTAAAATACAACTATCAGTGGGGAGATATGGATGCTGCAATTGCTGATAACGAAAGAGGTGCTAATTACCTTAAGAGTAAAAGTATTGCGATCTATCCAGATACTACAGTTTGGGTAAAAGATTTCCACTTCGCTTATAATGAGCCGTTGTTCGAACAATATTTCTGGCATAAAGCTTATAAAGATTATCCGGTAGTTGGGGTAACATGGGATCAGGCTAGAGCATATTGTAACTTTAGATCTAAACTGAAAACTGATTACAACGAAAGTTTAAAAAGAAAAAAACAAAGACCATTGACATTCCGTCTTCCTACAGAGGTTGAATGGGAATATGCTGCAAGAGGTGGTATGCAAAATGCCACTTATCCTTGGGGAGGTCCATATTTGATGGATGATAGAGGATGCTATTTTGCAAACTTCAAACCGAAGCGTGGTAACTATATGGAAGACGACAAGAAAGGTACTTATACATATACAGCTCCAGTAAAGAAATTTAAGAAGAATGGTTTTGGGTTATTTGATATGGCTGGAAATGTTTCTGAATGGACAGTGTCTGCTTATAACAATTCTTCATACGGATTCTCTTCTACTTTAAATCCTTCTACAAAAAATACAACAGATACTAAAAAATCTGTAAGAGGAGGTTCTTGGAAAGATGTAGGCTATATGCTTATGACTGGAGCAAGAGATTGGGAAAGAAAAGATTCGGCTAGAAGTTATATTGGATTTAGAACAGTACAGGATATTCCTGAAGCTGCTGTAAAACCAAAAAGAGTTAGCAGATAATAAATCAGACAATTATTTTTCAATAACAATTTTATAACACTAAAAAAAACTAAC
This sequence comes from Chryseobacterium sp. SIMBA_029, assembly GCF_046535275.1. Lineage (NCBI taxonomy): Bacteria > Pseudomonadati > Bacteroidota > Flavobacteriia > Flavobacteriales > Weeksellaceae > Chryseobacterium > Chryseobacterium sp. SIMBA_029. The sequence goes on along the minus strand of NZ_JAWRXA010000009.1, from coordinate 17,125 downwards.
TTATATGTTTAAGACTAAAGATGCTTGGATGAACTTCTTTTATTCATTCGGTGCTGCAATTGTAATTCTTGGAGCTTGGCTTAAAATTACTCACATTACTTTGGGACCAATTAATGGTAATATTGCTCTTACAGTAGGACTTATTACAGAAGCAATCATTTTTATTATTTTTGCTTTTGACCCTCCGAAATCTGAAGAGTCTTATGCTTGGGAAAATGTATATCCTGAATTATTAGATAAACATGCAAATCCTAACCCAATACATTCAAATATATCTTCTAAAAATGGAGCAGCAGCTCAATTTGCAGAATTAGAAAATTCTCTTTCTACAAAATTGGACAAGATGCTTGCTGACGCAAAATTAGATGTTCAATTATTTGATAGACTAAGAACAGGTATTGATAAATTCTCAAACTCTGTAGACCAGATCAATCAAACGGTAGATGTTTCTGCTTCTACTCATAAGTATAATGACCAACTTAACAAAGCTGCTCTACACATGGAAAGCATGAATGCTTTATATGCAATGCAGTTGGAGAGTGGTAAAAGACAATCTGAATTTGCTAACAAATACGTTGCAGACATGCAGAAATCTGCTGAACATTCAGAGAAATTTAATCAAGAATTACAAGGTTTAACATCTAACTTAAATAATCTAAACAGAGTTTATGGCGGTATGTTGACTGCTATGAAGTCGTAATTTCCAAACCATTTTTAATATTTAATTTTTAATCCAAAACAAAAAGAAAAAGAATGGCACAAGGAAAACAGACTCCACGTCAGAAGATGATCAACCTTATGTATTTGGTGTTCATCGCTATGATGGCCCTCAACATTGATGCTGAAATCATCCGATCTTATTACGATTCCACTAAAGCGCTTCATGAAACAAGAACTTTAACAGAGAAAAAGAATGAGAAAATTTTTGAAAGAACCCTTGAATCAAAAGCGCAGCAGGTACCAGATACCTATGCACAGCCTTGGGAGCAATATAAAGTTCTGAAAGTGAAAATCGATGCTTTAGTAGAGGCGTCTCAGAAAATAAAAGACGAGTTAAAAAAGCAATCAGAATTTCATGAAATAGATCCTGTAACCAAGAAAGAAATTGATGTAAGTGAAAACTTTGCAGCTCTTAACAATAATGAAGCAACAATGGCTTACTTCTTTAAAGACGGAGATGAAAATACACTTACTAAAGGAGCTACAGACTTAAAAGCTAAGATTGATGATGTAAGAAATTATATCGTTGCTACTTTTGGTAATAACGCTCAATTAAAAGATTTGGTTGAAAGAGCTAATAAGTCTCTAATTGCGGAATATCCAAAAGGAAAATCTCCAAATGAGAAGACTTGGTTCCAGAACAAATTCTATCATCAGCCACTTATTGCGGCGATCTCTAATTTAGAGATTATCCAAAATGATGCCAGAAACGTACAATCTGATGCATTAGCATTATTATTACAGGAAAAAGTAGATGCGAGTATTAAATTCTCTAGCTACGAACCTATCGTTTCAGGACCAATTGATATTCAGGCTGGTAAGCAGGCAGAAGTAAAAGTAATGTTAGGTACTTATTCTAATAGTAATAAAATTAGTATTACAGGTGTTGGTAAAGTTGAGAATGGACAAGGAATTAGTTCAATTACAGGATCAGGTATTGGCGAACATAAATTAGGAGGTACGATTACATTAACAGATGCTTCAGGTAAACCTCAAAGTTTCCCTTGGACGCATACGTATAATGTGATTGCAGGACCAAGAGAAGTAAAACTTGAAAAAGGATTATTACTATCTGCTGATAAAATGAATGTAATGTATAGAGGCCTTGAAAACCCAGTATCCGGATCGATATTAGGTGCTGATAACTCTAAACTTTCATTATCTGCTCCAGGTGCTACCGTAAGAGGTACAGGTCCAGGAAAATGGATTGTTAAACCTTCAAGCGGAACTACAGTGAAGCTTACATTATCTGGAATAGATCCTTACGGAAAATCTGTTTCTCAGGTATTTGAATACAGAATTAAGAATGTACCGCCACCACAAGGGCAGATGAGAGGTCAGAATGTATTGTCTATGCCGGCAAGTTCTATTCCTAACCAGTCTGTTCAGGCAGCAATTCCTGACTTTGACTTCCCGGTTTCATTTACTGTAACGCAGTTTATGGTTAGAGTTCCTGGTAAAGCAGCATTATTGATCCACGGAAGTTCACTAGATGATGCGGCAGGATTAGTGAGAAACTTAAGAACAGGTGATGTAGTATCAATCTTTGATATTAAAGCAACTGCTCAAGGCTTAGACGGACAAGTAATTAAAAACATTACTCCTATATTAATTAACGTTCAATAGGACTAAAATTGTAAATTTATTATGAAAAAATATATTAGCAGCCTTTTAGTATTAGTTTCGGGATTTGCTTTTTCTCAAACTATTCTGAACGCTTCTTCTCCAGAAGAATTTAGGCAGATGAGAGCTGAAAACAAGCAAAAAGTTGGAGATACTATCGTTGATAAAACAGTAAAACCTTTGGAATATGGTTTTGTTGATGATAAAGATATTTTAAAGAGTATGTTTGTTTGGGAAATCATTGATATGAACGATAAGATTAATCAGCCGTTCTATTATGATAATCCGGATGGTCTTCTTTCAACACCTACAAGATCATTATACCAGTTATTATTAGACGCTGCATTAAGCGGTAAAATAGAGCAGGTTTACAATGACGAGAATTTTGTAGACAGACTTTCTGCTGAAGGTATTCAGAAAAGATTAGAAAAAGTAGTCATTAATGATGCTGCCATCGATATTCTTAACTCAGGAAGACAATTAACTGATCAAGAGAAAAAACAATATACTGACGTTTATAAGACTACTACTGAAAAAGTAAAAGTTCTTAAAATAATGGGTATGTGGTTCATCGATAAGAGAGACGGGCAAATGAAGTACAGACCTCTTGGTATCGCAGCAATGGGTCCTGACCCGGCGGTGCAGGGAGTTATCGGTCCAGACGGAAAACCTATTGCAAGCAATGATGAACTGATTGATCTGTTCTGGGTATATTATCCAAGTGCAAGAGATATCTTAGCAAATAATTACGTTTTCAACAGAAAGAACTCTTCTGCAGATCTATCTTTTGATGATATTATCAATGCAAGAAGATTTTCTTCTATCATTTATAAATCCTCTGCAGGTTTAGGTGATGGTAACATTAAGGATTATATTCCTAAGAATGCTGAAGAGCAATTGGAAGAAAGCGACAGAATTAAGTCGCAGATCCTTGATATGGAAAATGAAATGTGGAATTACTAAATTTCACTTGATATTTATACAAAACCTGAGTACTTTTACTCAGGTTTTTTTTATTATGAAAAATATAGAATATATAATCGTAGGAGACGGATATGCAGGACTTTTCTTCGCTCATCAGCTGATTAAAAATAATAAATCCTTTGTCATATTCTCAGAAGGCAGGAAAAGTGCATCGCAGGTTTCAGCAGGAATTATCAATCCTGTTGTGCTCAAAAAGTTTACGACATTCTGGAAAGCTCAGGAACAAATTGATTTCCTGACACAGACATTGGAGGAAATCAAGTCGTATACAGGAAAGAATTATTGGATTGGCAGTTCAATTCATAGAATTTTTCATGACGAAAACGAACAAAACCTTTGGATGAAGAAATCCGGAAATGAAGAGCTTTCAGGTTTTTTAAGCCAAAATTTTGAGCACATAGATGGGGTGAAAAATGATTTTGACACAGGAAAGGTTATTCAGTCTGCAAGACTTGATGTTAGTGGGTTTTTCAATGGCCTTTTCAGTTATTTTGAAAAAAATGGACGATTTATAAAAGAAAAATTTGATTATACTCAACTTGATGTGGAGACCTCTTCTTATAAAGACTTCACTTTTAAGAATATTATTTTTTGCGAGGGAATTGGTGTCAAAGACAATCCATATTTCTCTGCAATTCCTATTAATCCCAATAAAGGACATCATATAAAAGTTAAACTGTCCCGGGAAATTCCTAAGGATGTTACCATTAAAAAGAAACATTTTTTATTTCCTGTAAATGACGGACTTCACTTTTATGGAGGTACTTATGACAGAGAGCAGCTGCACCATCATATAGATGATTCTGCTGTAGTACAACTTGTGAACGGATTATCAGAATTTTATCCTCATGATTTTGAAGTAAAAGAAGTAAACTTTGGATTTCGTCCTACGGTAAAAGATAGAAGACCAATCATAGGAAATCATCCTGATTATAAGAACCTATATGTTTTTAATGGCCTGGGAGCAAGAGGAATTCTAAATGGCTGTTATTTTTCTAAAAGTTTATATGACTGCATTGAAGAAAATATTCCTTTGCATGCAGAAGTAGATATAAATAGATTCAAATAGATAATATTTTTTGATCTTTTGTCTGAACGAGTGAAATATATTCGATAATCAGATGAAAATGTATATCTTCAAGAGAGAATTTTAAGCTATGAACGAAAATATTTTAGGTATTGTAGCAGGCGTACTTACTTCTGTTTCTATGATTCCTCAGCTTGTAAAAGTCATTAAAGAAAAAAATGTGGAAGATATCTCATGGATCATGATTCTGGTACTTATTTCAGGGCTTTCACTGTGGGTGTGGTATGGCTTTCTGAAAAATGAATTGCCTATTATTCTTTCCAATGCCTTTGCTGTATTGGTTAATATATGCCTTTTCGTTTGCTATTTACTTTTTAGAAAATCTTGAAAAATAAATTATTATTAAAATAAAAAATAGGCTTTACATTATGTAAAGCCTATTTTTATATAGTGTTAATAGAATGTGAGATTATTGAAGAACAAATTTTGCCAATGGGGCCATTCTTGCTTTGTTTAGCGTTAATGTATTTCCATTCACAGAATAGTTGTCTGCGGTAAGTAGGGCCTTTGTGAATAAATTCTCAATATCAAGATCTTCACAAGCCATCATGGTAGAAATTCCCTGATTGAATTTTATTCTCATAATGTCAGGTTTTATTTCAAAAGTACCGCCCAAACCATTGCATCCGGCATTTCCTTCATACCTCATATCAGCCATATTCAGTTTGAAATAAGGATTGTTTTTCTGGTTTTTAAGAGCAATAGGTTTTCCGTTAAGCTCTGTAAGTCTCCATGTTTTTCCGGTAATATCTTTATTACCTTGGGGTGGCAGCGCACTCGTTTTGCTTTCACAAGAAATAAGAAATGCGGTTAAAAATAAGACCGTGATATAATGATACCAGTTTTTCATAATTTTTTATTTTAAAAGATTGATAATCTTTATAACTAATACGATGCCATCTTTGCAGGAGCTTGTTCCTTTTTATCATGTTTTAGGTGAAAAAGAACCATATCAACATCTTTTTTCAAAAAAGTAATATTTCCTCTGATATTGGAATAAAGATATTCAGTATTCGTAGCAGTATATTCTGGGAGATCTTTATTTTTTTTTAGATCATACGTTTTGCCGTTCAGATGAATGGTAGCCGTATTTTTTGTTTCATTAATAGTAACTTCCATTTTTTCGCCATAAGTATCAACAAAGATATTCTTGACAGATTCGTCAGGAGTTTCGGAAGCTGGGACTGCAGCAGTGATTTCTGCTTCTTTTCCTGGGTGCTTACATGCTGTTGCAGAAATGACCATCAATCCCATAAGAATCGATTGTAATAATTTTTTCATAATAATAGGTGATTTTAATGTGTTTCATGAAATGGGAATATTAATAATACATAAATTTACAAATATTTTTACTGAATATATGTTAATTTTAAATAAATTAATTAAATATCTTTATTTCTAATGCTGTTGAAGCCTTTATGCAAAGCATTTTTCATGAAATATAAAATTGTAGATAACCATAGACAAACCTAAATTCCGAGGGAGTTTTATTGCGTCTGGGTAGGGAATGGTTTAATGTAAATAAATAATAGACTTGTTTTCATTTGTGTTTTATTTTTGGCAAAAGTACTCTAAAAATGATGAAATAAAAATAGATGTATATCAATGCTTTAAAATCTTAATATAGGTTTTGCTGATCGATGTAAATTTTTCATAAACTGAGTTGTTTTTTTGAAATAAAATTTTAAAATATTGATTGTGTTGTTCATATATAAAAAAGAAATTGATGAATTCAACTTCTTTTTTTAGTTTACAGCTATACCTCAGTGAAAAAAAGTGTATAAAAAGGAATAATGTTTTAAACTATTTGATAATGAGATATCTGCGGTATTTTTTAGACACTCATAATTATTATATTTTGTATTGGGAAAAATGGATTTATTCAGCTTATTTAAAGGAGAGTTAAATTTTGTTAATCTATTATGACGGTATAGGATTCAAGGCGTACCTTTGCTCCTTCAAAATGAGAAACTATATAGTATATTTTTTAACGAGTCTTTTTCTGCTTTTTATAGTAGAAAGTAAGATTAATGTTAAAACACTTCAAAATGACTATTCTGGTCATGCTTCTCATCATATGCCCAAAAGGGCCAATCGATTAAATCAAACCTACGAAAAGTTTTCCGTACAGCAGATGGCAGATGATGCCGGGAGTTATTCCCTGGAACTTCCAGAGGATGATTTTCAGCTATCCGACACAGTAGAGGCTATGGTTGCCTTTGCCAGTGTGTTCAGCCTGGTTTATATTTTTGGATTACGATCTTTTAAACGCAGAAAACCCGATATTCATGGTTTTCTTTCGCGATTTTCCACAGTAAAAAAATTCATTCTAATACGTTCTATTAGAATTTAAACTCTTCTTTTTCGATCTATTTTCTACTTCCGAAACTGAGTAGGAAATGCCCTGTGTTGTATATGCCGGTAATCATTACAATATTTCATATTCTCTATTACCAATTTTCAATTAAAACATTAACGATTTATATAAACTCTAGAATTATGATGAAAAGAGTTGCTTCAAGCATTATGCTTAGCACCCTTTTGCTCGTTGTTGGCTGCAACGGCAAAAAAGAAGAAAAACAGGAAGATACAGTATATCCTGTTACCAATCCTTTGAAAAAAGATACTGTAATTAATAAGGAATTTGTAGCACAGATCCGTTCTGTGAAGAACATTGAAATCCGTGCACAAGAAAAAGGATTTCTTGAAAAAATTTATGTAGATGAAGGTCAGTATGTTCATGCGGGCCAGACTTTGTTCCGGATTATGCCTCAGTTATATCAGGCAGAGCTACTAAAAGCGAAAGCAGAAGTAGAACAAGCTTCTATAGAATTGAGAAATGCAAGTACATTAGCAAACAATAATATTGTTTCTAAAAATGAAAAAGCAATGGCGAAAGCAAAACTCGATGCTGCCAATGCGGAAATGAAACTGGCTCAGATCCACCTTTCGTTTACGGATATTAAAGCACCGTTTTCAGGAGTGATCAACAGAATTCCTTTAAAACTAGGAAGTTTGGTAGATGAGGGAGATCTTTTAACTTCTTTATCAGACAATACGGACGTGTACAGTTACTTTAATGTTTCTGAACCGGAATACCTAAGCTATCAGACTCATGTTGCAGACCGTGGAAGTAATCAGGTATCCTTAATTATGGCTAATGGTGATATGCTTCCTCAAAAAGGTGAAATTCAGACCATCGAAGGAGAATTCGACAATGAAACAGGAAATATTGCCTTCAGAGCGAAGTTTCCAAACCCTGATAGACTGTTAAGAAATGGTGAAACAGGAAAAGTACAGATGACATTGCCGCTTCATAATGCTCTGATTATTCCTCAGAAAGCAACCTATGAGATCCAGGATCAGAAATATGTATTCATTATAGGTAAGGACGGAAAAGCAAAATCCAGAAATATAAAAGTTGCTTATGAACTTCCGGATCTGTATGTAGTAGCTTCAGGGCTTTCAGAAGGAGATAACATTCTGTTGGAAGGAGTTCAGAAAGTAAAAGACGACCAAAAAGTGAAGACTAAATTCCAGAATCCTGCGAAAGTTCTTCAATCATTGAAATTAAAAGCAGAGTAGTAGCAGTATGTTTAAGAAATTCATTCGCAGACCTGTTCTGTCTATTGTAATCTCATTGATTATCGTATTTATGGGGGTACTTTCACTGGTAAAACTTCCGGTGACCCAGTTTCCATCCATTTCTCCTCCTAAAGTAAATATCACCGCAGAATATCCGGGAGCCAACAACGAATTGTTGATTAAATCCGTAATAATTCCGTTAGAAAGATCATTAAATGGTGTTCCCGGAATGAAATATATGGCTTCCGATGCTGGAAATGATGGTGAAGCTTCTATTCAGGTGGTTTTTGATTTGGGAACCGACCCGAATGTTGCTGCCGTAAACGTACAGAATCACGTATCTTCTGCCGTAAATAAATTACCTCCAATTGTAGTAAGAGAAGGGGTGAAGATTACCCGAGAAGAACCTAACATGTTGATGTATATCAACTTGTATAGTGATGATGCGAAAGCTAATCAGAAATTCCTGTTCAATTATGCCGATATTAATATTCTTTCTGAGCTTAAAAGGATCAAAGGAGTTGGAGATGCTGACATTTTAGGAACCCGTGAATATGCAATGCGTGTTTGGCTGAAGCCAGACAGATTAACTGCTTACAATATCTCAGCAGATGAGGTTATGGAAGCTTTAAATGAGCAAAGTTTAGAAGCATCTCCCGGAAAGACGGGCGAAAGTTCGGGAAAACGTTCTCAGTCTTTTGAATATATTTTAAAATACCCGGGACGTTACAGCAACGAAAAAGATTACGGAAATATCATTCTTAAAGCGAAATCAGGTGGAGAATTTGTAAGATTGAAAGATGTAGCAGATATTGAGTTCGGAAGTTCAATGTATGATATCTATTCTACTTTGAACGGAAAACCGTCTGCCGCAATTACCATTAAGCAGTCCTATGGTTCCAATGCAAGTGACGTTATTACAAATGTAAAAGCTTTGATGACTGATCTTGAAAAAAATAACCTTCCAAAAGGGATGCACTACGACATTAGTTATGACGTTTCCCGATTTTTGGATGCTTCTATTGAAAAGGTAGTTCACACGTTGTTTGAAGCCTTTATTTTGGTAGCAATCGTGGTGTTTTTATTCTTAGGAGACTGGCGTTCAACGTTGATTCCGACTATGGCTGTACCGGTTTCTTTGATAGGAACTTTCGCAATTATGTCCGCGTTCGGGATTACCCTAAATATGATCTCGTTATTTGCTTTGGTTATGGCGATTGGTATTGTTGTGGATGATGCCATTGTCGTCATCGAGGCTGTTCACGCCAAGATGGAAGAGAAAAATCTCTCGCCATTAAAAGCGACAGAAGAAGCCATGCATGAGATTAGCGGTGCAATTATCGCAATTACTTTGGTAATGGCAGCCGTATTCATTCCGGTGGCGTTTATGTCTGGTCCGGTTGGAGTTTTCTATCGTCAGTTTTCAATTACAATGGTTTCTTCCATTATCCTTTCGGGGGTTGTTGCCTTGACGTTGACGCCAGCATTATGTGCTTTAATCCTGAAAAATAATCATGGTAAAGCTAAAAAGAAAACACCAGTAACTATATTCTTAGATAAATTCAATAATTTATTTACAAAAGGAGCAGGAAGATATGAGAAGATGCTGAATAAAACAGTAACTAAAAAAATCATAACACTTCCATTATTATTGGTTTTCTGTATATGTACTTTCTTTTTAAGTAATTCGCTTCCGGTCGGGTTTATTCCGAGTGAGGATCAAGGAATGATTTATGCAATTATTCAGACTCCTCCGGGGTCAACCTTGGAAAGGACGAATGAGATTGCACTAAAACTTCAGAAAGCTTCAGAAGATATTGACGGAGTACAGTCTGTTTCTTCATTGGCAGGTTATGAAATTCTGACGGAAGGTACAGGTTCAAACTCAGGAACGTGTCTGATTAACCTTAAAGACTGGGGCGATCGTAAAGAATCCGCAGCTGAAATTATTGAACAACTCGAAGCAAAAGCCAAGGAAATTCCGGGGGCGAATATAGAATTCTTCCAACCGCCTTCTATTCCGGGTTATGGTGCTGCAGGTGGTTTTGAGCTTCGTTTACTGGATAAAGCAGGAAGTGGAGATTACAAAAAGATGGAAACTGTGAGCAATGATTTCGTAAAAGAATTACAGAAACGCCCTGAATTGGGTTCTGCATTTACGTTTTATTCAGCGAGTTTTCCTCAATATATGTTAAAGATTGATAATGACTTAGCCGAACAAAAAGGAGTAAGTATAGAAAATGCAATGGATAATTTATCAACTTTAATTGGTTCAAATTATGAGACGAGTTTTATCCGTTTCGACAGGCCTTATAAAGTAATTGTTCAGGCTGGGCCGCAGTATCGAGCTTTACCAAGTGATTTATTAAAGCTTTATGTTAAAAATGATAAAGGTGCGATGGTTCCTTATTCCGATTTCATGAAATTGGAAAAAGTGTACGGTTTATCAGAGATCACGAGACATAATATGTATAATTCTTCTGAGGTAAGTGGAACTCCTGCACCGGGTTACAGTTCGGGACAGGCGATTAAAGCCATTCAGGAAGTTGCTGATAAGACGCTTCCGAGAGGTTTTGGTATCGACTGGGCTGGTATTTCGAAAGATGAAGTAAGCCGTGGAAATGAAGCTGTATTTATTTTCTTAGTGTGTTTAGGATTTGTGTATTTAATTCTTTCTGCACAATATGAAAGCTTCATCCTTCCGTTACCGGTTATTTTATCATTACCAACGGGTATTTTCGGGGCATTTTTATGCTTGAAATTATTAGGATTAGAAAACAACATTTATGCGCAGGTGGCGATGGTAATGCTTATTGGTCTTTTGGGTAAAAATGCTGTATTGATTGTAGAATTTGCCGTTCAGAGGAAGGCAGAAGGAGTACCGATTGCAAAAGCTGCAATTGAAGGTGCTACGATCCGTTTCCGTCCGATTTTAATGACTTCATTTGCATTTATTGCAGGTTTGATTCCATTAGTAATGGCAACCGGACCAGGAGCTGTCGGAAACAGAACAATTGGTACGGCAGCTGCCGGAGGTATGCTGATAGGTACTATTTTCGGACTAATGATTATTCCAGGATTGTACTATATTTTCGGAACGATTGCAAGTAAATCCAGGCTGGCCAAATATGAAGAAGAAAATCCTTTAACAGAACAAACTGAACCTTATGAACATGATGGAAAATTCGAAGACTAAAAGTATCATTACAGCCATTGCTTTATCACTTGTTCTCGCAAGTTGTAAAGCTCCGATGGCGACCGTTATAAAAGATGAGGTTAAAGAAAATCTGCCTCAGAATTTTAATCAGCAGGAGCAGCAGGATGCTAATAATAACAGCGGAACGACTCCCTGGAGACAGTTTTTTACAGATCCCAATCTGGTAAGTCTGATTGAAACTGCACTGAAAAATAATCAGGAACTGCTGATCACCCTTCAGGAGATTGAAATTGCAAAAAGCAGTGTCCTTTACAAAAAAGGAAAGCTAAGTCCGACAGTTGCTGCAAAACTGGGAGCCGGAGTGAGTAAAGCCGGCCGCTATACCAGTGAAGGAGCGGGGGATGCTACGACAGATATAGAGGCAGGAAGAGAAATACCTGATCCGCTTGGAAATTTTGAAGGTGGATTAATGGCCAACTGGGAAATAGACATCTGGAAAAAGCTCAGAACTGAGAAAGAATCAGCAGTAGCGCATTATCTTTCTACGGTAGAAGGGAAAAACTTTGTTCTTTCCAATCTTATTGAGGAAGTTGCCGATAATTATTATGAATTATTAGCGCTTGATAATCAGCTGGATATTATTCAGCAGTATATCAAACTTCAGGAAAGAGCACTGGAAATTTCTAAAATCCAAAAGCAGGCTGCGGCGGCTACAGAACTGGCTGTGAAAAAGTTCGAGGCTGAACTGGCAAAATCAAAAGCTTCAGAATATACCATTCGTCAGGAGATCACAGAAAAGGAAAATGAGATCAATGCACTGTTGGGAAGATATCCACAGCAGATTGTGAGAACAAAGGAAAGCTTTATGTCGACGATTCCTCAGACTATTTATACGGGTATTCCGTCACAGTTGTTATCCAACCGTCCTGATATCAAACAGGCAGAATTGGAATTGAAATCTTCAAAACTGGATGTAGAAGCAGCAAGAAAAGAGTTTTATCCGTCACTGGAAATCTCTGCAACATTAGGATTGGAAGCTTTTAAACCTTCCTATTTGGTGAAGTTACCTGAGTCGATAGCGTATAATTTAGCAGGAGAACTGGCTGGACCACTGATCAATAAAAGCGCGATTAAAGCCAATTTCCAAACCGCTGACGCTAAGCAGATTCAGTCGCTGTATGAGTATGATAAAACAATATTAAATGCCTATCTCGATGTGGCCAATTTAATGTCAAGGGTTAAAAATATTGACCAATATTATCAGTTAAAATCTCAGGAAACGAAAGCGTTGGACGAATCTATTGATATCGCCAATCAGTTATTCCGGAATTCCAGAGCAGATTATCTGGAAGTTTTACTGAACCAGAGAGATGCGTTAGATGCAAAAATGGAACTGGTTGAAGCAAAACAAAAACAGTTAAGCACCGTAGTAGACATTTATAAAAGTCTGGGTGGTGGCTGGAAATAAGAAATCATAATTCAGCCAATATAAACATTATGTTTTGGGGTTAATTCTTTTTAGAATTAACCCTTTTTTTATTTTAATACGACAGGTTTTGACGTTGTGGAGAAATACATTTGTAATAGCAAGCAAATACTAAGAGAAAAAGACATCATTCTGATAAAATTCATGTTAAATCTTTTTAATGGGAACTTAAGAGTTGCTAAAAAGTGTTAAATTTGCAAGATTATAATAATAAAAACTAACATTAAACTTAAAACACACAATAGATGAGAAAACTCTACACGAGTGTACTTTCAATGTGCACAGTCTTGGGTATATCTGCCCAGGAAGTATTGTGGCAGAAGGATATTAAATCCTCAACACAGGATTTTCTAAGCCAGGTAACCACCACCATCGATCAGCAATACCTTATTACAGGAAGTTCAATACAATCTAAAAAACTTTCTACCGATAATGCCCAAAATAATGGTTACGATTTTCATTTAGTAAAATTGAACCAGCAAGGTGACCAGGTCTGGGAAAAATATTTTTCCGGAAATAACCATGATTTTCTATCCGCTTCTGTAGCCACTCAGGAAGGAGGATTTCTTCTGGCTGGAACTTCGTATTCCGGGAAAGGATTAGATAAAAAAGACGATTCTAAAGGAGGATCTGACATCTGGCTGATCCGTATCAATGAATTCGGAGATGAGCTTTGGCAGAAAACCTTGGGAACTTCTTCCGATGAAGAAGCCAGATCTGTGATTCAAACCACGGATTTAGGATTTTTTGTGGCCGGAAATGTTCAAAACTCAACCAGAGGATACGGTTCTAAAGATGTTCTGATTATAAAACTCGACAAAAATGGAAAAGAACTCTCCCAAGTGATTCTGGGAGGAAAAGGTTTAGATGAAGTAGAGAAAATGATTCCGACAAAAGACGGCGGAGCATTACTGGGAGTCTATTCAAGAAGTTCAGCAGTACCAGGTAAGAGATCAAATCTACCAAGTACAGAAGTTAGTAATACACCCGACACCCGAAATTTTACTGCTGTACAAAAAAACACTAATAATGAAGGCGAGGGTGATTACTGGATCATCAAACTCAATAAAGATGGAAAAGTTGAATGGGAAAAGAACTATGGAGGAAAAGGAGATGACCATTTGAGAACCTTAGCCCTGACATCAAATGGATACATCATCGGTGGTGAATCAAGATCCGAAAGATCAGGAAATAAAACCGTTGGTATTGAAGAAGGAACCGATCTGTGGCTGATTTCACTCAATGAAAGAGGCGAAGAGATCTGGCAGAAATCCTATAATTTCAAAAATCGAGATGTTCTGATGGGAATGAGTGTCCTGCATTCAGCGGATGATAAATCTTCAAAAGGAATTCTACTTGGTGGATATACTCAGGCAGAAGGCAGAGTGGAAAGTGATGATGAAACCTTCTGGATGCTGTACTTAAATCAGGATGGCAATGAGCAGTGGAGAAAATATGTAAAAGGAGAATCCCGAAAGAAAGAAGAAAGATTATCAGATATAAAACTCAACAGAGATGGTTCTATTGTATTGGCAGGAACCAGTGCCGAGGAACTTGGAAAAGAGAACTGGAAGATCATTAAGCTTGGCGACAGCCAAATCGATAAGTTGATCGAAAAACAAGAGATCAAAATCTACCCGAATCCGGTAACTGATTATGCCTATGTAGAAACCGGGTTTGATTTCAAAGAAGCGGATATTACTTTGTATGATATGGGAGGCAGACAGCTGCAAAATATTAAAACCCAGAATAAGGTAACGAAGATCAATACCCAGAATCTGATTCAGGGAGCTTATCTGGTGGTAGTAAAAACGGATACGAATAAAACAGCAAATGCTAAATTGATTAAGAAATAAATATAAATGATGAATACATTAAAAATAAGAGGTTTACAGATAGTATTCTTTATCATTCTCTTTACACAGTGTTTTAATGCTCAGCAAGGGTTGGGAGAAGGAACAGGAAAGCCCATAGCTTCCCCTTCAATGGCATCTATGGCTACATATACAGATGTACCATTGAACCAGGCTTCAGGGCTTCCTGATATCAATTTTCCCATTGTTAATGTTCCTATCCAGGATGAAAATATTAGGTATAGTTTCAATCTAAGCTATGCACCAGTATATGTTGATAACGGAAATCAGGCTGCAGGAGATGTTGGGGCAGGGTGGACTTTGTTTGGTGGAAGTGTTATCTATAAAAAGATCATTGGTGAATTAGATGAACGTCTTGATAATACCAGTCTTCCAGAGTATAAAAAAAATGTATTTGATGATTATTACTATTACAACCTTCCGGGACTGTCAGGCAAATTTCAGATAAAAAGAGATACCATTAATAATACGTTCAGTCTTATTAATCTGACACCCAATACTGTAAAATTTGAATATGAAAGAGAAAATAACAATGCAACACTTAAGATAAACACTTTTACGGTAACAGACGGAAAAGGGTATAAATTCTTTTTCAATGATTTTGATTATGAAACGATTGCGGATGGTAATTTATTAGTAGGGAAAGGCTATAGATCTGCTTATATGCTAAGTAAAATAGTAAGCCCATCAGGAAAAACACTGGCAATTTTCACCTATGATAAAAAATCGAAAACTACATCTGTTACAAACAGACTTATTTATCAATACTGTAAATTAAAAACAATAGAAACAGACGTTGGAAAAGTTATTTTTGATTATCTGTATGATGAAAGTCTAGCAACTACCCCTAATGACTTGTATAGTTTACAAAAGGTAACACTACAAAATTTATTTGGGCAGGTTATAAACTCGTATACGTTCAGTTATGTAAATAGTATTATAAAAGAAAAGAAAAGGCTGTTGACATCAATCACTAAAAATGATAGGAATGGGGTTAAAATTGAACAGACTTCTTTTGTATATAATCAGCAGTTTATTTTTCCCCCGGCGGGTGGAACCAGTGTCTGCGATTGGGGAGGATCGGTAGAACAAAGTTATTATGACAATTATAAAGTTACTAATATACTGGAAAAAATCATTAGCCCTTCAGGAGGTGTTACGAAATATGAATATGCTTCTCATGACTATTTTTTTAATTATGACCAGGCTTATTTAGATTCTCTATTGAATGGTTATACCGATTCAAAGGCACAATATGTACAATCACAGCCTGAGACTCAATTTGATACAAGCCAGACCAGTACCTATACTTTTACCATCTCAGGAGATCCGAATAAAAAAATTGCTTTTAATATATATGGATTTAATATAGACGGATACCATGATGGTGATGAACCTATTATTGAAAACCCTTTACATCCAAAACCTGTTAAGCCTTTTTCTACAGAATATAAGATCAAAAGCAGTACAGGGGAATATCTGAATTACAGAGGCTGTCTTCTAGGGAGCAATAGTCTCTCTGACAGGGTATTCTATGGCTATCCGGGAACCTATACTATGGAAATAACAAGTGTAGGGAAGGGATATGGAGTTTTTACGGTTTCTGAAATCAAGTTTTTTCCTCTTCCACTACGAAATTCAAAATATGTAAATGCTCCTTCACCAAGGCTTAAGACCCTTACTTATTATAATAACATTAACGATACACAGCCTGTAAAGAAAATAAATTACAACTATGATACTGAAGACGGATCAGGATCCAGTGGATATATTTTCTACAGTGATTCTGACGATGAGTTTTCCGCCAGTGAAATTTTTGTTTTATATAAAAATATAAAAGTGTCGGAAGATCAAAACGGATATACCCGTTTTTCTTATATTATTCCGGAAGATTATCCTAAATATCAGAATGGAGGCAATCAGCTTTATCCTACTTATTTTTATCCGTACTATAACATTACTAAAGGAGGATTGTTATCTGATAAAAAAGTATACAATGACCAGAACCAGCTTTTAGCCTCAGAGAAATATACCTATGCTTTTGAAGATTATATCAGCGATACATATCAGTTTTATGTTAATAATAATCCGTATACTTCTAAACCTACTTATGTAAAAAAGGCCAATGCAAGTATCAAAAGCTTTATGAATAATGGAGGGTTTATTGAGAATATGAATGAAACAGTTATTAACAAATTCAATCTGAAACCAAACTATATTAAAGAAACTTCAGCAGACGGTACAATAAGAGATAAACAATTTATATATCCTTCGGGAACTTCTGGGTATAGCCATCTTGAGAATGCCTATATTATCTCTGATCCTATCCAAACGATCACAAAAAATAATGATAAAGTGATTTCCAATATACAGCTGAAGTATGACAATAATAAGCTTCAGCCGACCTCAGCAGTATCAGTAAATCCTAATGACGGCAGCTTGAAGACAGCAATCAGATATGATGATTACGATGCCCAAGGCAATCTTCGTCAGTATACCGCTGTGGGTGATGAAAGTACAGGGAAAGGAGTAACAACAACGGTAATCTGGGGCTATAACAATACGATGCCTATTGCAGAGGTGAAAGGAGCTTCGCTGACAGACATAGG
>NZ_JAWRXA010000318.1:0-272 GCF_046535275.1 Chryseobacterium sp. SIMBA_029 | reverse complement strand
ATGGCCTGGTCCTGCACCCCTGACGGCCGGCTCGAATACTGGAACCAGAACCTTATCGACTTCGTCGGACTGCCGTTCGAGGAGATCGTGGGTTTGGCTTCTACCGCATGTTTCATCCCGACGACGTCGAACTGATGCGGACTTCTTGGGAAGAAATTCTCAAATCGAAACGGGGCCGCCCGGTGGATGCTCGAATTCGGCGGGCCGATGGCGAATATCGATGGTTCAACCTCAGGCAGAATCCGTTACTCGATTCCGACGGCAATGTCGTG
>NZ_JAWRXA010000317.1:0-272 GCF_046535275.1 Chryseobacterium sp. SIMBA_029 | reverse complement strand
AACGAAGCCGCCAGGATAGTTTCTGCGTCCTTTGCGTGTAATAATAACATCATCGTCATCGTCATAATTTCCACCGCCGCCACCGCCACCACGATTACCGAAAAGAATGGCAATCATGATGAAAATAACAAAGGCTATAATGACAATTTTAAGAGCGCTTCCATCCCCTGAATGGGCTGTAGTGGCTTCAGGTTTGAATTTTCCCTTAACGGCCTCCATGAGGGCTTAGGTACCACGATTGATCCCGTCATACCAAAGGCCTCTCTTAAAAT
>NZ_JAWRXA010000316.1:0-272 GCF_046535275.1 Chryseobacterium sp. SIMBA_029 | reverse complement strand
CTATGCTGCTCGTCTATGATAGCCAGGCCAAGATTCTTAAACTTAACTTTATCTTCTAAAACAGCATGGGTTCCTACAAGAATGGAGAGCGTACCATTTTCAAGCTCCTCATGAATAATTCTCCTCTCTGCAGCCTTAGTAGAACCTGTCAAAAGCCGAATATTGATCCCTGTTTTCTCCAGTAAATCTTTAATACCATTATAATGCTGCTGGGCAAGAATTTCTGTAGGTGCCATCATGCAGCTCTGAAAGCCATTATCCATGGCAATAAG
>NZ_JAWRXA010000315.1:0-272 GCF_046535275.1 Chryseobacterium sp. SIMBA_029 | reverse complement strand
CCCATGGGTTTGAACAGATCCGGAATAAGGAATCCGAGAATGCCCGCAAGGACCACCAGAAGCGGAAAGACCGTGACAGCGATGCGGGCAATGCGTGCCTCGGCGGCGAGAGCGGCATTCAGCGGTTCCGCGGAGTTTCCAGTAGTGGACGGTGTGTTGGTTGCCTCAAGCATCCATCCATGCTCACATCCGGCCCGCGCAAGGGTCGACTTCGTTACATGCGCAGCGGTGTATATGTCAGTTGCCTTACCGCCGCGTCGTGTCACATCAGC
>NZ_JAWRXA010000314.1:0-272 GCF_046535275.1 Chryseobacterium sp. SIMBA_029 | reverse complement strand
AGGTCGTCCAGTTCCTCGATCCGGAGATCTTCGCGCTCAATACGTCCATCGCGGTACAGCCTCGTGCGCATCATGGTCCTCATGGTAGGCCACCAACCATGGGCTTGTGTCCGCGAGGGCGCGAGTGTCAGCCTTGGTGTAACTGCGTGACGAAGTGTTCCAAGCGCCTGTCCGGTACCAGCCAGATCAACGCCACCACAGTGTAGACCGCGACTCCGAGCAGTGGGTGCAGGAAAGTGAGCGCGATGCCGGACAAATAGATGAACGGGGAC
>NZ_JAWRXA010000313.1:0-272 GCF_046535275.1 Chryseobacterium sp. SIMBA_029 | reverse complement strand
ACCTTTGATATGAGTCGTCGGAGCAAACTGACCTATTTTCCTGTAACAATACAAATAAGTTACATTGCCATACTACTTAATAAATTTCTATTAAATTACTATGACACACGAAAAATCGAAATTAACTAATCGTCAAAATATGAAAGTCACAGAGTTAAAAATCCAGAATTTCGTCAGATACAAAAACAAAGTATATACGCTTACAGAGGTATTTCAAAATGAAAATGAAGAATATTGGGTCAAAATAGAAGAGTCGAAAAACCGTTTATCTG
>NZ_JAWRXA010000312.1:0-272 GCF_046535275.1 Chryseobacterium sp. SIMBA_029 | reverse complement strand
CGGCCCTGACAGGCACGGCCATTTCACTGCCCTTCGGCCGCCGCCGCAAGCTCTGATATCCGCTGTCTGAGGAACAGTTTCTCCGGCTCCTGCTGGCAGAACGACAGGGCGCGCCGGTAGGCGCTGATTGCCTCTTCCCTGCGGCCGAGTTGACGCAGGAAATCGGCGCGGGCGGAATGTGCCAGGTGATAGGTTTCGAGTTCGCCCGCCTGCAGGATGCCGTCGATGATTTCGATCCCGCGCGCATAGCCTTCGGTCATGGCGATCGCCAC
>NZ_JAWRXA010000311.1:0-272 GCF_046535275.1 Chryseobacterium sp. SIMBA_029 | reverse complement strand
CCTGGCAACGTCAGGGAGCTTCATAACGTGGTCGAGAGCATGCTTCTCACAGCAAGCGCGGAGAGGCTGACGCTCGACGATCTGCCTGCGGAGCTGCGCTCGGGCAACGGGCAGGTAAGCGCCGGCGGTGACGAGCCGGTTTCGCGCGACGGTCGTGTGACGTTGGAAACGACGGAGCATGGTGCGATTCGCAACGCGATCATCATCTCTCATGGGAACCTGACGTCCGCCGCCCGGCACCTGGGCATAGCGAAAAGCACGCTGTATCAGAA
>NZ_JAWRXA010000050.1:0-418 GCF_046535275.1 Chryseobacterium sp. SIMBA_029 | reverse complement strand
CCAGCTAGCCGTGTCGGTTCTGCCGAGCTGGCAGGCAGGGCTTGCGCGGCTTGTTGTCTTCAGGGTACGGTACGCGGGTTGTATTACGGTAGCCGCCGTCCATGTAGCGGTTTTTGGGAACGTATCAGGCAGTCTGATACACCGACAGAGGAAGAATTTCTTGAACAAACACGAACTGATTGATGCAGTGGCGTCGACCACGGGTTCGAGCAAGGCCGTCACGGGAGAAGCCATTGACGCGGTGATTGACGCGATCACGAAGGCTGTGGTGAAAGGCGATGGTGTCCAGCTTGTCGGCTTTGGTTCGTTCAGCCAGCGCAAGCGCGCTGCTCGTACCGGCCGCAATCCTTCGACTGGCGAGACGATCAGCATCGCCGCCGCAAGACTGTCAAATTCGCCGCTGGCAAGGCGTTCAAGG
>NZ_JAWRXA010000310.1:0-272 GCF_046535275.1 Chryseobacterium sp. SIMBA_029 | reverse complement strand
AAAGAAAGCCATATGATGCGCTCCTTCGTCTGCATTAAAAGTCTTCAACAGCTTTAATTGAGGAAGATTACTTAAATCAAAGACAAGTACTTTTCCGGGATCTGCAAAACTCACATAAAGTTTGTTTGTATCATCAATATACATTTCAAGCGTCCAGCCTAAACCTTGTGTGCTTCCGTCAAACACTTTACTAAAAGCATCATACTTTTTGGTTGTAGTATTGTATGGAGCAATCCAGATATCACCTCCAAGCATTGTGGTAGCAAGAGCAT
>NZ_JAWRXA010000309.1:0-272 GCF_046535275.1 Chryseobacterium sp. SIMBA_029 | reverse complement strand
GCGGTTATTTCTTTCATCACCGTATTTGTTCCAAAGATCTTCTGAGGGATTATTGGCTAGTGAAAAATTGGGGTTGGCAGTGATGAACGAATTAGGATTCTGATCTGTATGGTTGTCTGAAATCCAGTCTGTTCCACTAAAGTAAGAAGCGTTTACCTTGATGGCAAAATTTTTATTGAATGCTTTTGCAAATCTGATGGCACTCTCTCCCAGAGAACTTATTTTATGATTGAAATTGTCTACATGATTAACCCCGCCCCGAAAGTATACAC
>NZ_JAWRXA010000308.1:0-273 GCF_046535275.1 Chryseobacterium sp. SIMBA_029 | reverse complement strand
CGTACTGATATCCGGGATAGGGATCTTATTTGTCCACACCTATACGACCAAGGTGGCAAATGGCTTCATGCGTTTTCAAGCGCAGCATCTGCGTCGCATTAGAGTTCCGCTATGGAATTCTATTTCGCATGAAATGAGATCAGCTCTAATCGATGCGGGAAAAATAGGAGATCGGCAGCGCTGCGCTGAAATAGCTGCAAGACTTTACGATTTGACTTCAGAAGAAAAGGAGTTACTCAGTGATTGCTAGAGACGTTCGCGACTATGACGAAG
>NZ_JAWRXA010000307.1:0-273 GCF_046535275.1 Chryseobacterium sp. SIMBA_029 | reverse complement strand
CCCGTGGAGGCCGACACGCAGATCATGGCCCAATGGGAAGCGCTCGGGGTGCCTGAAAGCTCCCTCACGCTGTCCGCGGAAGAACTGAGTGCCGCGTTGGCGAACATCCGGACGTACTGGTCCGAATAGACGTACTGGTCCGAATAGTCATACTGGTCCGAATAGTCGTCCTGGTCCCAATAGTCATTGTTTAGAGTGGCTCTATGCCAGAGCCACTTCCAGCCATGCCCTCGATCGAGGAACTCCTCGACTCCGCCCACGTTGTATCGCTGC
>NZ_JAWRXA010000306.1:0-273 GCF_046535275.1 Chryseobacterium sp. SIMBA_029 | reverse complement strand
CTAAGCTATATAATGATAGAGTAAATAAAATCCGTGAGGTAATGCCTGATGCAGCCATTGGTGTGGATGTGATTGTGGGATTCCCCGGAGAAACAGAAGAAAAATTTATGGAAACCTATAATTTCCTTAATGAACTTCCAATTACTTATCTTCATGTATTTACTTATTCTGAAAGAGAAAATACAGAAGCTGCAGCAATGGGTGATGTTGTTCCAATTGCAGAAAGAAAAAAACGTAATAAAATGCTTAGAATTCTTTCTGAAAAGAAAAAAA
>NZ_JAWRXA010000305.1:0-273 GCF_046535275.1 Chryseobacterium sp. SIMBA_029 | reverse complement strand
CTTATTCGAAAGGATGAAAAACGGAGAATTTGAAAGTGGTTCAATGTCTCTTCGTGCAAAAATCGACATGGTTTCGCCAAACATGAATATGCGTGACCCTGTTATGTATAGAATTTTGAATAAACCTCACCACAGAACAGGTACCGCTTGGAAAATTTATCCAATGTACGACTGGGCTCATGGTGAATCTGATTATATTGAACAAATCTCACACTCACTTTGTTCTTTGGAGTTTGAAAACCACAGACCTTTGTACAACTGGTATTTGGATCA
>NZ_JAWRXA010000304.1:0-273 GCF_046535275.1 Chryseobacterium sp. SIMBA_029 | reverse complement strand
GAAGACCAAGATGATTGAAAAGTTGGTCATCCAGGAGCCTCAAATAGATGAAAAACAGTTTCAAAATTCTTTTTTAGAGCGTATTGATAAAAAGGTATGGCTCAATGTGAGTCCCGGTTATATTGATCCTAAAAATTACACCCATCATACAGAGATAGGAATTAGGGAACGAAAAATAGAATGTACCATTAATATTCCTTATCGTGAATATAAAAGGGAAGCCACACAAACTGTAATAAACGAAGTAGAAACCACGATAGGCTACGCTTCAAA
>NZ_JAWRXA010000303.1:0-273 GCF_046535275.1 Chryseobacterium sp. SIMBA_029 | reverse complement strand
GGCTTCAAGCGCATTGAGGAAGACATGATAGCGCTCGTGGTTCAGCTTCCAGTTCACATAGGAAGTGAAGACGAAGCACGACACGTAGAACATGCCGAAGGCCATGGCGTAGACGCTCGTTGGCCAGAAGAACACCAGCGAGATCAGGAAGGTCACTAGCACCGCGCTGGAGGCCAGAACCGAAAGGCCGAACCGGAAATTGAAGAACTGGTTGGCGCCCATCATGAAGATGGCACCGAAGATCATGTAATAGGAAAGGCTGTCGGCATGGAC
>NZ_JAWRXA010000302.1:0-273 GCF_046535275.1 Chryseobacterium sp. SIMBA_029 | reverse complement strand
CTACAGCACACGTATTAGAGGATGATATTCCGCAGGAAGTCAAAGAAGCAAGAGTAGAGGAAATCATGGAATTGCAGTCTCAAATTTCTTGGGAAAAGAACCAGGAAAAAGTAGGTAAAACATTCAGATGTGTCTTTGATCGTAAGGAAGGAAATTATTTTATCGGAAGAACAGAGTATGATTCTCCAGATGTAGATAACACAGTTTTAGTATCAGCTGAAGATACCTATATCTCTATTGGAGAGTTTGCGGATGTTAAGATTACTTCAGCAG
>NZ_JAWRXA010000301.1:0-273 GCF_046535275.1 Chryseobacterium sp. SIMBA_029 | reverse complement strand
CCCAGAGAGTTAATAACCAATGAAATCAAACAAAGAATAAAAATGCATAAAAAACAAATAATTACATTATTGGAATCTGAAGATATTAAAAGAAAAGATGAAATTCCAAAAGTTGTTTCAACTGAAAACGGATGCTATCCCCTATCATTATCACAAAAAAGAATGGTTATTTTACATGAAATGGAAACAGAAGGGACTACATACAATATACCTTTGGTGATGAAATTGAAGGGCGATATCAAATTGAACGTCCTCGAAGATGCGTTTAAAAAG
>NZ_JAWRXA010000300.1:0-273 GCF_046535275.1 Chryseobacterium sp. SIMBA_029 | reverse complement strand
CGGTCTTCCGGATGAATGCGCTGGATATAGATATCCAGCGGCAGACCGTGCTCGGTCTTGACGTAATCAAGCCCGAAAAGCTCAGCGACCGCACCATCCGCATAGAGCAGGTTCGCCACGATATCCCAGGTGAAAAAGCCGGACTCTGCCGCCTGCCAATCGGCCTGTTCGGACTCAATGGCGCTGTTCTGGAAGGCCAAGATTTTCCCCTGTGCACACCGTCGCAATCCAGAAGTGTAAAGGATCAGCTTCACACTGCAAGGCACTGATTAG
>NZ_JAWRXA010000299.1:0-273 GCF_046535275.1 Chryseobacterium sp. SIMBA_029 | reverse complement strand
ACGCCCATCTTCGCCAGTTCGCGATTGGTATTCTCGATCGAGCGCACGACACCATTGACCTGCGGGTGCCAGGCGTCGGTGACGATGACGAGGCGTTCGGGCACCGTGCCGGGCCCGGCATTGCCCCAGCTCTCGCCACTCAGGCTCTTCGAAGGATGTTGAAGCATATCCCGTATCCATCCAGGCCGCCGGTCAAGCCGGGCAAGCGCAACCCCAGGCGGGAGCCGGATTATCGATTCCCGCAGCCTATTGTCGCTTCTGTCGATGATGGAA
>NZ_JAWRXA010000298.1:0-273 GCF_046535275.1 Chryseobacterium sp. SIMBA_029 | reverse complement strand
GATGAATGATGCGCAAATAGCCGCCGTCACACAATACGTACATAGCGATTTGAACAACTTCACTGACACCGTCACGACTGCTAATGTTGCGCAATTACGCCATAACTTTCCACCAGGTTCAGACCCTAGTGAGTGAGTTTACAAGAGTCGCTATTAATAGAGTCAATATAACTTTACATACCAAAATACATCTAGAAAAAGCCCTAATGTGAATACAAAAAAACGCCACTGGATTCAATCCAGTGGCGTTTTATGAAAAATCAAAATCTGTAC
>NZ_JAWRXA010000049.1:0-422 GCF_046535275.1 Chryseobacterium sp. SIMBA_029 | reverse complement strand
CGGGCATTTGACGCCTGCCGGCGCAGGATCAACGCTCGTCCGATAGCCATTGACGGCCGTTCCACAAGAAAATAGGCGAGGGTTGCGACGGGAAAGACGAGCAGAGCCGCCAAGGCCAGCGCAATCCATGCCGTGTCCGGGGAGGGCATCAGATGGATCAGTGATAGCAGGAGCACCGTATGCGTCAGGTAGAGGCTATATGAAATCGCACCCAGAAAGACGATCGGCCGCCATGCCAGTATCGATGTGATCCGCCCGGATACGAGAGACGTACAAATGATACCGCGGCGGCCCGGGCCGGGTGAACCGGGTCCGGACGCGAATGGAGGTGACCGTGACTATGCTGCTTACTCGTTTTCTTCGAGTTGCGGCAGCTTGCCCGGGTTGATGCGAAAACGACGGATCGGTTCGTTGCGCAGCGC
>NZ_JAWRXA010000297.1:0-273 GCF_046535275.1 Chryseobacterium sp. SIMBA_029 | reverse complement strand
ATCCCGCGCCTGCCCCGCCGCACGAGGAAAGCAACCCGGCAACCCACCATTGAGCCGTCATCGATCGATACGCGGACAGGGAGGACCGCGACCGGCCGCACAAACTCAAACAAACCACCAAGACTACTGAGCCGGCACGGCAGGACACACTTGATGCGCAATCGCCCGGTAGCGGGCAGCGGTATCCCGGAGCGTCAGACCGGCGAGCGAGCGTTGCGCCCGCGCCTGTCCTAATGCGAGAACAATGGCGTCCGCGTAGCGCTTTGCATCGTC
>NZ_JAWRXA010000048.1:0-424 GCF_046535275.1 Chryseobacterium sp. SIMBA_029 | reverse complement strand
CTGAGAAACAAAAAAACCTTGTGGTCGAGATCGCATTGGAGCATCCCGGACTTTCCAGCCGAGAACTGGCTTACAAAATTACCGATGAGCAGGGTATTTTTATTTCAGAATCAAGTGTGTACAGAATTTTGAAAAAGCGGGGTCTGATTACCGCTCCTTCTCATATCCTGCTCTCAGCTGCTGATGAATTTAAAGATAAAACCAATTTTGTACATGAGATGTGGCAAACAGATTTCACTTATTTTAAGATTATCGGTTGGGGCTGGTACTATCTAAGTACCGTTCTGGATGATTACAGCCGTTATATTGTTCATTGGGAGCTCTGTAGAAACATGAAAGTGAATGATGTAAAAAGAACGGTAGATTCAGCTGTAATAAAGTAAGGGCTTAAAAAAGGACAGGTTCCTAAACTTTTATTTGATAA
>NZ_JAWRXA010000296.1:0-273 GCF_046535275.1 Chryseobacterium sp. SIMBA_029 | reverse complement strand
CGTCGAGCAGCACGACAAGGCCGGCCACACGCGCGATTTCGATGATGTCCATGGGATTGCTCCTCGCGTCCGATTAGCTGGCGAATGGATCGCCGAAGAAGAAGGGGTTGCCCGTCTTCTCGCGAATCGTCGCAATCACACCGTTCGCAGCGGCCTCGAGCACCTTGTCGAAGCGCACGAGCTCGTAATTGAATGTGAGCTTTGCATCGCGCACCCGATAGCGCAGACGAGCATCGACCCGATACGCGTCACGGTTGCGGAACACCGGAATAC
>NZ_JAWRXA010000295.1:0-273 GCF_046535275.1 Chryseobacterium sp. SIMBA_029 | reverse complement strand
ATCATATTTTGAACAGCATTATGCTCCTGTTGAAACGAATTCCTCTGTTAAAAGCGGTGGATAAACCAGTTACGGCGCTGCTCAAAGGGACAGGACTGGAAGATAATGAGGCATGGAAAAAGCGAATTTGGTACGAGCGGAAAATGCTGGTCACTTCAGGCTTTGTTCACATGGCCAAATTGTTTGACCTGCTGGTTCGTTTGTAACAACAAGCAAGGGGAAAGTCGGGATGCTTTGTGAAAGGAGGCCCTTAGTAATGGCGATTGAAGTCAG
>NZ_JAWRXA010000294.1:0-274 GCF_046535275.1 Chryseobacterium sp. SIMBA_029 | reverse complement strand
AAGGTGCGCTGACCGGCATAGTTGACGAAACAGGTTCGCGTATTGCGACGTGGACATACGACGCACAGGGGCGGGCGACTACTGTCAGTCATCCAGACACGACACAAAACGTACAGTTTGCGTATGGCACGGGAACGACAACTGTCACGGATAGCAACGGCGCAAGGACGCTTTCGTTCTCGACCATTGGTGACAAGGTTCGGCTAACCGGCAGTAGTGGTTCAGTATCGGGCGGGATGACATGGGATACATCGGGCAGCCTCCTGGGGACGAC
>NZ_JAWRXA010000293.1:0-274 GCF_046535275.1 Chryseobacterium sp. SIMBA_029 | reverse complement strand
ACATCAGAGGACATCAGCAGGATTATGACCACTGGGCCTATAATGGATGCGTGGGCTGGGACTGGGAAAGTGTTTTGCCTTATTTTAAAAAATCAGAAACTCACGAAGATGGTGAAGACAACATTCATGGAGGAGAAGGACCTCTTTTTGTAAGCAGGATTAAGCGTCCAAATACAATCTCAATAAGTGCAATTGATGCGTGCAAAGAATTAGGATATCCCTTAACCGATGATTTTAATAAAGACATCTGGGGAGCAGGACTTAATCACCTTAG
>NZ_JAWRXA010000292.1:0-274 GCF_046535275.1 Chryseobacterium sp. SIMBA_029 | reverse complement strand
CCATCAAAAGATTATCCTACAACATTTTAAAGTCTCCGGAAAAAACAATTCTTCCAACGGACAGTATTCGTGAAATGAAATTTACGCTGGAAGGAAATATGAACCACTATCTATGGACACTGGACAATAAAACGGTTACAGAAACGGATAAGATTTTGGTTAAAAAAGGAGAAATTCTTAGGATTAAAATGTATAATAACTCTATGATGCGCCACCCAATGCACTTGCATGGGCACGATTTCAGGCTGATTAACTCAAAAGGAGAATATTCACC
>NZ_JAWRXA010000291.1:0-274 GCF_046535275.1 Chryseobacterium sp. SIMBA_029 | reverse complement strand
GGTCTTCAACCCGGCGCCCGTAGGAACGGTGACGAACCTTGACCCCACGGGATTGGTGGACCCCGGACAGATGATCACGGTGCAGTACTCAAAGGGTCCCGAGATGGTTGCCGTGCCGAGCATCGGTGTCGGCTTGTCCGAGGCACAGGTTCAAGGCCTTATCGACGGCGCGAACTTGCGTTGGGTGGCCGGCGATCCGGTCAACGGAAACCCCGGCCAAGCAGCAGGTACCTTTGTCAGCTCCGACCCACCTGCAGGAACCAAGGTTCAAACA
>NZ_JAWRXA010000290.1:0-274 GCF_046535275.1 Chryseobacterium sp. SIMBA_029 | reverse complement strand
ACATCTAACAGGTCCGCTGAACGCGCCTCTACAGGAACTCGGCCCGGCCTTCCATGGCCGATGACGCGAGGGCATGTTCACGTTTGGGGATGCGGCCGGCGCGTTGCGCCAACCTTCCCGCCATGACTGCGTGTTTGAACGCCGCGCCCATCTGCCCCGGGTTCTGGGCCCGGGTGACGGCTGTGGCCAGGAGGACAGCATCGCAGCCTAGTTCCATGGCAAGTGCAGCATCCGAGGCTGTCCCGATGCCGGCGTCGAGGACGACGGGAACGGA
>NZ_JAWRXA010000289.1:0-274 GCF_046535275.1 Chryseobacterium sp. SIMBA_029 | reverse complement strand
CTCACTGAAAACCATGAAAGCCGTCCGGCCCAGTTGAAGCTGATGAAGAAGGCACTCGGAATCTACCGGGAACTCCTGGCCGCGGGGGTAGTGGAACGCATCCCGGACGATGAGCGCGACGCCGAGGGCCGGTCTGTGCGGCTGACAGTGCACCTGCAAGCAAACTTCGCCCTCAACCAGCCCCTTTCGCCTTTCGCTTTGGCCGCGCTCGAGCTCTTGGACCCGGAGTCGCCGTCGTATGCCCTTGACGTTGTTTCGGTCATCGAATCCACAC
>NZ_JAWRXA010000288.1:0-274 GCF_046535275.1 Chryseobacterium sp. SIMBA_029 | reverse complement strand
CTTCCACAAGTACACCAACAGGAAGACGGCGACGGCGGCCAGCGCGAAGGTCAGCAGCCTGTTGCCGAATTCGATGAAGCCGTGGATACCCATCTCAGGTGTGTTGACCAGGGAATTGTTGGTGCAACGGGGCCAGGTAGGGCAGCCCAAGCCTGAGGACGTGAGGCGCACTGCCCCTCCTGTCACCACAAGCACGGTTTGTCCGATCAGTGACAGCAGGGCCAGGCGCCGGACGGCAGTATTGACTTCCGTGGGCAATTTGGACGCTAGCCGC
>NZ_JAWRXA010000287.1:0-274 GCF_046535275.1 Chryseobacterium sp. SIMBA_029 | reverse complement strand
ATGAGGACGGCAAAGAATTTACCCAGAATATTTTGTCTGATGGACAGAGCATTGGAGAGTCACTGCTCTTTAATGAAAAATCTTATCCTATGAATGCTATTGCAAAAACGGAGTGTAAACTTTTAAAAGTACCTCGGGAGGATTTCTTTTCTCTTATTGGTCAAAACAGAAATGTTATGATGGATATGTTTAAATGTATGGCCGACCGGCTCTATTACAAATATTTGATGCTTTTTAATATTTCATCTTCAGACCCTCAATTCAAAATCAAAAC
>NZ_JAWRXA010000008.1:0-298568 GCF_046535275.1 Chryseobacterium sp. SIMBA_029 | reverse complement strand
GATCCGGTAGTTCAGCTGGTTAGAATGCCGCCCTGTCACGGCGGAGGTCGCGGGTTCGAGTCCCGTCCGGATCGCAACTGATCCATCAGAGTAATATAAAATGCTTTAAAACATATGTTTTAAAGCATTTTTTGTTTTATGCCGATTCAAAGAGCATTAAAAATCACAACCTGAACATAACTAAAGCTAATTCTCTAGCAAAGGCTCTTGTTTACTTACGAATTACCACAGACGGTAAATATCCGACATCAAAACAAACGTAGGGTACAACCCTTATAATGGAATTTAGCGGTATAATGTAGTATGGCTCTCAGGAAAGCGGGTAAAAGGTCTAAATACTAACCGTTACATACCTTTCTAAGACATACTCAAAAGTTTTTGAAATTGAAGGTAGAAATATATTTGATACTGTTATGCATAAAATAAGTACAAGCTTATTATACTGATTATTTTAATGTATTTACAAAAGAAAATTTCTGACAAATAATTGGTGTACGCATTCATTTTCAAATGAAGAGATCCGTTATTTTAAACACAACATTATAAATAATTCTACCATTTACTTAGAGAATCATTGGTCAACTTGACCAATTTTCCAGATTATCATTAAGACATATGTTAATAGTTTAAATTGTTCGTATTCAGTGTTTTGGATCTTTATTTTTAAAAGAAATCAAACCTCAATTTTATAAATTTGGTGAACAATATATTTTATACGCACGAGGATTTAAATAGATTTAGATAGGATAAATAAATATCTCAGTCTAAAAAATTCAGCTTATGAAAAAAAACATTTTACTTTTTCTCTTATTTTGTGCCATGCTTGTCACTGCACAAAGTCCATTATCTAAATTTACGGCTACCGCTACAGGAGCCAATACCGTAAGTTTTTCGAGTACAAGTGATGGGAATCCCACCTCATTTTCATGGGAATTTGCAGGAGGAAATCCTGCAACCTCTACAAGTTCTACTCCCAGCATCTCCTATGCGGCGGCAGGAACTTATACTGCAAAGCTTACGGTAAGCAATGCTTCGGGAAGTTCTGTTTCAACAAGAACAGTCAAAGTGACTACGGGAAACATTATTGATTTATGCACCGGCAGAAATAATGATGGTTCTCTGATGGAGGATCCTGATCCTGATCCTGATCCTGATTGGTCATATGCTGATATCAATGGAGTGGTAAGTACACCTGTTATACGTTATACATTTACAGGATGGTCTTCCGCATCTACAGGTGATGTAGCGGGTATTTCAAGATGGATAACAGGAAATAATGCCATCACAGGTTACCATGAGTATAAGAGTAAAGAAATTGAAATTCCTGCAGGAGTTACTACAGCAGTTTTAAATTTAAGATCTTTATCTTTTGTAAGGAACTGGACCTATTTAGTAAAAAAGAATACTGACGGAACTGAAACGGAGACACAAATTACCCTGACAACATACATGAGTGATGGTGCAAAGGGGTGGCTTAACTCCAGAAGCCCTGAAGTTATCAATTATCCTTTATCTCCCGGAAAATACTATATAAAGGTAAAATTATATACCAATAATGGTTCGCAAAGACAAGCAATAGATGTGAATGCCAATGTAAACTTTGGTTACGGCTTTACATTTTCTCCACTTGCTGAATTCTCTGCTGCCCCAACTTCTACCACTGTTGGCAGTAATGTACAATTTACAAACCTTTCACAAGGAACACCTTCATCAGTATTATGGAATTTTGAAGACGGAACCAATGTACTCACCTCCACACTAAATAATCCGGCTATAGCTTTTTCTACCGTGGGCAGTCACTATGCGGAACTGAATGCAGACTATGGCAGTAGTTTAGTTTCTTCATTAAAAATCAATAATTATATACAAACCATCCAAATGGATGCTCCAACAGCTGTTGCTACACAGCCTTCATGCAGTATTCCGAGCGGATCTATTACGGTTACCTCTCCAAATACGGGGGTGACTTATAGTTTTGATAATGGTAATAGTTTTCAATCTTTGAATATGATTTCCGGTTTAGCTTCAGGAACCTATCTGGTGAAAGTGAAAAATACACAAGGTGCTGTTTCAGATGCAACAAGTGTTACTATCAACCAGGCTCCTGCTGTTCCAAATACACCGGTATTTACGATTGTACAGCCTGCATGCCTTACCAATACAGGCAGCATTACTATAGCTTCTCCTGCTTCAGGAGTAGAGTATAGTTTTGATGGAGGAGTAACTTATCAGACTTCTAATGTGAAAACGGGTCTTGCAGCAGGAACTTATGCCATTATGGTAAAGAGTGCTAATGGCTGTACAGCTTTTGCATCAGCAGTTATAAATTCAGTAGACTGCAGGGATTGGACTTTAGCTCCTAACTCTTATATTTTTACAGGAAAAGACCAAAATAATAATGAGGTAGACGGTATTTATATTCCCGTGAAAAAGGCGTACACGATGTGGAACAGCACAACTAATCTTATTGCCGGAAATCCTATTCCGAGTGGAACTGTAACAGCGGATGTACTTTGGGAAGATGTTCATGGTTTAATAAAAACTGGGGAGAATTATGCTTTAGACATAATAGGAACAGGAACAGAGGCCAGAATAAAAGTACCTGTTAATAAAGCTAAAAAAGGAAATGCGGTTGTTACCTATAAAATAAATGGAGAAACGTATTGGTCCTGGCATATCTGGGTGACGGACGACCCCACTAACGGATCAACTTATAAGAGTTATACAGCTGTGCAGAGACAATTAAAAAATGGGACTCTGGAAGATATTCCTAATTCAGATTGGGGATGGATGGACAGAAATCTGGGTGCCATTGGTAATTCTATGACAGGAACCAACTGGAATAAGAATGGAGGTCTTCTGTATCAATGGGGGCGAAAAGATCCATTCCCTGCATTAGTGGCCAAAGGAGATGATTTTTATGAAGTTACAGGCTCTATCGGGAAAAGAGTAAGACACTTTGATGCTCATGAAACCAATCAATGGGTCGGTACTTCACTTGATGAG
The DNA here is from genome assembly GCF_046535275.1 of Chryseobacterium sp. SIMBA_029. Taxonomy (NCBI): domain Bacteria; kingdom Pseudomonadati; phylum Bacteroidota; class Flavobacteriia; order Flavobacteriales; family Weeksellaceae; genus Chryseobacterium; species Chryseobacterium sp. SIMBA_029. The sequence continues at coordinate 295,562 of NZ_JAWRXA010000008.1, read as the reverse complement.
TTGGAAAAACGTGTAAAACTGCAGGATGCCAGCGTAAAAAACAATATTCAGCTCTCTATAAGAAATCCGTTGAGTTTGATTTATATCCAAAATAATAATGATAGTAATCAGGCGTTTTATAACAATAATCTAGACCTTCCCTATAATTGGTTTGGAACTTCTTCATCACTTACAGCAGAAAGGTTGGGAGAACTGAACTTATGGTCGGATAATTCTCAAGGGCAGATTACCCCTTCGAATTATAACTTTAATTCTCAAAAAAGACCTTATAAGAATAAATCATCTTATGACCCATGTCCTAATGGATGGAGAATACCGTCTATGCTGGTGGCTAACCTTGGAAACTATAGCTATATAGATGATGTGAGAATTGATTATTCCCCGTTTGGAATCAATCCAAATGCAGGAACTACTTATAATACGATGCCAAAAACGATACTGCCGTCTAATGCTAATATGCCGGCATATATGCAGAACTTCAGAATATATCCTCAAACAGGTTTTGATATGAGGAATATTTCAGGAAATAATTTAGGTATTTTTCCTGGTACAGGTAATGTATACGCTTATAATTCAGAATATACGGATGGACATGAAACTTATCTTTGGACCGCAACGATGTCCAGATGGTATGATGTTACCCCTTCAACAGTAGCAAGAAGTTTAAGATTATTACCTGATGCAGGGCAGTATATCAATAATTACCGTCCGGACGCCACTAACTTCCCAACTGTATGGGGGAGATATGAATACTATCCATTATGGAAAAATCAGACTTCAGAAGGATTGGCATGCAGATGTATCAAAGATCCTTTGTTTGTTAAAAACGAGTATGATTTTCCAACAACACCATCAGATTATTTTATTGAAGATACTCCAAAATATAGTGAAGGATTATATAATCCGAATACTTATCAGCTTGTGATGAGCAGTGGAGTACAAGAGCAGCAGATACCTGTAAGCAAAGCTTTTTCTGCTCAAAGTCAGCTATTAGGCAATCCTGATATTTTGAAAAGTGAAAACTTCAATAATTTAAAAGCGAATGTTTTATGGACGACTAATACCAATCTGATCCAAAGTGTTGCAATGAGTGGCAACGTAGCTTCATTAGCAGATATTTCCGGTACAAATCTTATCGTAAAAATTAAGCCAAACGAATCTGGAAATGCAGTGGTGACCTTACATAATGGCAGTATTACGAATCCTGTATATTGGAGCTGGCATATTTGGGTGACGAAGTCGCCTATAGCTACTATTGATCCTTATACAACTGATCAGCCTATAGCAGCAGCTGTTAATTATGTTAATTATGTCAAAAAAGGAACTGTATTACAGACAGAGTTTATGGACCGTAACCTGGGAGCAGAAGAGGCTTTCCCGACAGTTGTCACTCCATCTTCACCAGACACGGAAGAATTAAAGAAAATTAAATTATCAGGAGGAATGCAGTATCAGTGGGGAAGAAAAGATCCTATTCCTCCGTTTGTAAGCCCTGATGGAACGGCATATGATATCTATTTAGGAAACGTGAATGCAGACGGCAGTATAAGTTATTCTGTTCTTAACAGTGGTACTTATAACAATGCGAGTGGAAATTACATCATTCCTTATAATACGTATACGAATACATCCAATGCTAACCTAGCAGCAACAGACAAGATCAGTACAAAAGTAAGTAAGGTGCTTTCTTACTCCGTTAAAAATCCTTTGGTATTTATGGTCCCAAGTAATTTTGCCCCGATCTTTAATAATAATAAAAACTACACTAACGGGTCAGACTGGTTATCCAACGAAACCAACATAGGAGCAGACCGATGGGGAAGAGCCGATAAAAAGTCACCGTTCGATCCATGTCCGGCTGGATGGAGAATCCCTGATGTAGCTTCTGTATCATCTAGTGTCCAATTCAGTAATTTTCCATGGGGTAAAAAAGATGTAAATGAAATGGAGGCTCAAAACGTTAGTGTGTATGGAGGAGCTCGTGTTGGAAACGGGCTGGGCTACCAGTTTAATAATAGCACTTATAAAATTGGAAATTATCCTTTTATCGGAATCAGAGGGTATAGAGATATCCTTAAAAATGCGAATGAAGGAGGAACTCCGGATTACACCAAACTCCAATCAGCATTGGCAGGTATCTGGACGGCTTCTTTAAATTCAAACTATTATGGACGGGCCAATAATATGCTGATCAGCAGAGCAGATAATATTTTAATTCCTCATAACGATTGGGCAGATCCCTATTTTGGAATGAATTGCCGTTGTGTAAAAGTAAGATATGATGGTAATGAAGAACAGGGTGCTATACAGGCTCTTCCTGTAACACAAAACACAGGCAAACAGGCTGTAAATACTTTTATGAAAAAAGAAATTGAACAAAAAGTAATTACAGATAAACTGGTACTTTATCCTATACCGGTACATACAATATTGTATATAGATGCCAAAGATGATAAAGATTACTATTACCAGATTTATAATATGTCTGGGCAGCTTGTGAAAACAGGTAAATTCGAAAATAAGCAGATGAATGTGTCTTCTTTAATTTCCGGGGCTTATCTGATCAGAATTAATGATTCTGAAGCGGTTGTAAAAATGATTAAAGAATAGCCTAAGGGTAATTACAACTCAATTTACATTTTACAAAAATAACCTCTGCAAATTGCAGGGGTTATTTTATGAGATGTATGATGATAAAAGTTATTAGATTGAAGATAATTTACAGAGTAAATAACACTTGTATTTACATGTATTCAGGACGTAAATTTATATTAGATTTGCAAAAAGCTAATTAAACACAGAACACAAAATGATTTCAACAAAAAAGATAGTAATTATCTTCCTATGTTTATTTATAAAAATATTTCCTCAAAACTCATTTTCTGAAAAAGAATCCATAAAAATAGACAGTCTGATCAAAAAAAATCAATGGGATTTAGTGCATTTACGGCTGCTTAATGAAAATTTAAAATTTAAAAGAATATCAAAGTACAGTTTACAATATCACTTATTAATTAAGCTGGACTCGGCCTCTGTGCTATATAAACAAGGGAAATATCTTGAAGCGAAAAAGGCGGTATTGTTATCTTTAGATCAGGTAGAGATTAGTAAAAATAATTTAACTGTATTACAATATGAGGGATTAAAGCATATTGGCATAACAAGATTATTTTATATTGAAAAGAGATTAGGTGACATTTCACAGGGATTGAAATATTTAAATGCTTTCTCAGAGGGAATGAGTATAGTTTATAAGAAAAAACAAATCATTTTTTATGCCGTCGCACATGCAGAATTAGGAAATTATAAAAAAAGTATTGAACTGCTCAACAGGCATTTAAAAGATATCTATTCTGATTCAAAAAATTCCTTATACAGAGGTTTTCTTAAAAATGAAGAAATTGCATCAACCTATAATACTATTGGAGATACGTTTATTAAATGGTATAAAGACACGGGTAATGAAAAACTATTAGATTCTGCCCATCATCATTATGAAAATGCCTACAGAATAATGAAAAGCCTTCCGGACTTTTGTGTATACTCAAAAGCATTATTTATGTGCCGGGAGGCTAATATCGAATTGTTGAAAAAACAATACAAAAATTCATTATTGCTCTATAATATATGTGAAAAAGATTCAGTATTAATGGATAAAAATTTCTCCCGGGAAACGGTTTGGCTGGGAAAGGCTGAAATATATACTTTTCTTAAAAAACCTGATTCCGCTTTTTATTATATTAACAAAATTTTTAATAAAAAATTACCTGTAAAGTGCACGTATGAGAATAAATTAAAAATTTACCATTTGTTAAGTATAAACTATGAAAATAGTAATGATAATAAGAATGCATACAAATTTGCCAAACTAAGTCTCGCTGAAATAAATAAAAAAAATATTCAGGCTCATTCCGGAAATAATTTTCTTGGAACCTATGAAAAATCAGAGATTAAATATGCTTCTGAAGAGATGATAAAAAAAAACAGGAGGAATACATTTTTATTGGTAGTGCTTATAACATTCATTTTTATCTCGGCTATTTTTTATATAAGATATTACTATAATAAAAGGAAAAACAGAATTTTTGTAGAATTTCAGAAGAAAATAGAGGAAAAAAGTAATGTTCCTATTCAATCCGTTGCCCTCGAAATGCATGAAAATTTAACAGTAGTTATTGAGGATAAGTTAGTTGATCGTATTCTTAAAAATCTGGATATGCTTGAATCAAAGAAAAAATTTTTATCAAACAATTTTAAACTTGCGGGGATTGCCAAACAGCTCGATACGAATACAGCTTATTTGTCTAAAATAATCAATGAGCGTAAGGGAATGTCTTTTTCAGAGTATGTAAATGATCTTCGGATAAATTATTTATTGGTAGAATTACAGCACAATCCAACATTCCGTAAATATACTATTCAAGCTATATCTGAAGAAATCGGCTATAAAAGTACGACTACTTTTATTAAAGCATTTAAAGACAGAATCAAAATGACACCATCAGAATATATTAAGAACTTAAATAATTAACAGACATTCAAAAAGAGAAGCTATCTTATGACTCACAAAGTCATTTTCGAAGCATATAATATTTGAAGCTATGCCATTTTTTAGTGATTATTCTATTTTTAATTTTAATATTGTAGTACAACATTTCTTGAAATTAATTTGATTAATAATCCGTCGATGATGAAAAAATTACTGCTGATTTATATTGTTATGATGTCCGTTTTTACCAAAGCGCAGCCATTTACCTTAAAATCTGTTGGGGAACCTAAGGAATTCAGCCTGCAAATATATTATGGAAGAGCCGGAAAAGGGGCGTTTGTACAGTATAAAGGTCAGAAAGGGATCATTCCTCTAAAAATAAAAAGTGTGACAATTGACAGTACGGGCCGGAGCGACGGACAACCCGATTTTACCTCTTATGTCTGGGATGAAATGGCAGATGGAAAAGTGAATGGAACTTACCGTTTAATGGAAGGACTTCGCCAGATTTCGGATGTGAGTTATGAGCGAAAAAAAGACGGCAAAAAGTTTAAACTGGTCATGACCGAAGATAAAAAGGACGCATATGACGGTGTGAATAAATATTTTCTGAATGGAGTGATGATTTCTTTCAATCATTTTTACAACGATGATCTCAGCTTTAAATATGCTGACGGAACTTATTTTAAAACCGTTTTACCTTCAATTGACAATCCTGATGCGGCAAGACAAAGTATCATAGATGATTATAATTTTGATGGCTACGATGATGTAGCATTTTCAATTCCCGATGCCGGAATGGGAGTGTACAGAATGTTTACCATATGGCTGTATAATCCTGCGGTCAAACGATTTGAAGAGTTAAAGGAACCAGATTATTCCCAATCACAATGTTCGTGTCTGTGTGATGTGTCAATAGATAAGAGTAAAAAGCTCTTGAATACCGGATGTAGGGGAGGAGCAAGATGGTGGCAGGATACTTACCGTTTCGGCAAAAATGGAACACTGAAATGGGTTCACTCAAAAGAAGAAACAGAGAAATAGCTAAACGAAAAAATTATTTCTCCATAAAAAAGCCCCCAAAAGTATCTAACTTTTGGGGGCAATTTATTTGATGATTTTTTTAAAATCTATTGTTTATTAATTTTTACTATCGTTTCAGAATTGTTAATTCTTATCAGATACGTTCCAATCAATAATGAAGAAATATCTGTCTGTTTATCAGTAAACTTACCTTCTTTCACAAGCTGGCCAGACATATTGTAAATTTGATAGTAATACTCCTTGTCATCTTTTGCATCGATATGTAGAATATCTTTTACAGGATTAGGATATAAAACTAGCTTATCATCTTTTACTTTTTCTTCTATCACGGCTTTGCTAAAAGCCTGTTTGGCTTGAACCCCTGTATTTTGTGTTACAGGAATACCTGGCAACGGACCTCTCGGCACGCCATTATCTTCCTGTTTTACACACCTGCAGCTCATAGCTGCATAAGGGTCTACATCTGTATTTTTTACATTAATTCTACCAAAAGTATCAAAATACATATAAGTACCTCTTCCTGTCATTTCACCGTTTAAGTTAGCATACCAGATTCCTCCTGTTTGACCAATATTTGCGTTTAATGTCGATGAAGGCGGATACATCACACTTCTACTAGCTCTGCTTAAACTTTTAGGATAATTCCCTATATTGTATAAACTGTTATTAAATGCATATCCTACTGTTTTACCATAAATGCTTTGGGTTGGACTCCAAATTACACTATAAAAAGGAGCTCCATAATAACCAGCTTCAGTATTATTAACAGCTGTGAGAGCTTCAGGGTAACTTTTAAAACTCCAAGGAGAAGTTTTTGTTGTGCCTTTACCAAGAACCTCCGGGATTCTCCAACCAGTCGGGCAAGGATCAAATACTGATTTTTTACCGCCAAAGCCCCATCTTTCATCATATAGATTATGGTATTTAGTATCAAACAACCAATCTGAAGCAAGATTGTAATGAGGATAATTAGCTCCACGATTTGGATATATAGTGGTTGGCATCATAAATTTCAGAGGGTTTGCTGCAGAATATCGCAATATTTTTTCTATTCTCACATCTATTTTATCTGCTGCATTAATGCTGCTTTTATAGGTGTCATAATTCACTATATTGGTCGAATTATAAGTAGTTCCCGTTAGGGTAGAATACGTTACAGCACCATTATTTGCAGTACTGCCTAAAAACACATTATATGTAGAACCACTTATATTAGTGAATATAGGTAAAGGGTCCTTTCTTCCCCATTGGTAATGTAACCCTTGTGAATTGTTAAGTTGGTTCACCTGTGCTGCTACAGTTGGATCGTAATAACTTGGTGTAGCATCAATTGCTCCTAAATTTCTATCCATAATGGTTGTTTTCATTATAGTTCCATATTGCGTATAATTCATGTAATTATCAGTAGTAATAGGCGCATCATTTACATAGGTAAGAGAACTAGTTGGAGTATTAGTTACCCAAACATGCCAGCTCCAGTACACAGGGTTATTTATTGAGCCATTGTGAAGGGTAACTATAGCATTTCCGGCTTTGCCAGCATTTACCTTCACATTGATATTAGCATCTTTAGAAGACGGATTATCTATGGTTAATTGAGTGATCAAACCATTATTATCGGTCCAGAGTACATTCGCTTTTAAATCATTAAAACTTGCAGCGTTTAAAATCTGAGTATTCCCTAAATAATTACTTTGTACAGAAAAAGCTTTACTCACCGGTATTGAAATTATCTGATCTGTAGTAGATTGTGTAACCACATAGCTGTTAGGGTTATCTAATCCCGTTTTGTAAGTTTCAATTTCACTAAAAAATTTAGTTTCGAAATCGTAATTATTTTTTGTAAATAATGGGTCTTTAATACATCTGCACGCATGTGCGTTATTAGTCGGGTAATCATCGGCAGGTTTATAACTATACAAACCATATACATTAGGGTAATTAGTTGCGTCCGGTTGATATCCATTTACGATCTGATCTGAAGACGGAATTAATCTTAATGCACTGGCTACTGATGAATAACCTCCAAAGGTAGTCATCGTTGCAGTCCATAAATACGTTTCAAGCTGGTCTGTAAATGCTGCCTTAGTATGATATCTTCCATCTCCACTTTTTCCTCTTCCTATCCAACCCGTTCCCGGAAATATACCGATGTTATTACCTCCTACATTAGTCATATCAAAACCAACCTGAGGATATACTTTTATACCTGCAAGATAGGGTTTCAGATTTGATAATCCCGGACGAATATTTGAAATTGAACCGTCTGGTTGAGTTCCATTCAAAGCTGAAAGTGGGCTATTTACTTTAGGGCCGAAAGGGGTAAAATCCATCCTTACATTTTTTGTTGCCGATGCCACTAAAACTGAAGGTAGTCTCCATCCGTTAGGGCATGGATCATAAGAAGATTTATTTCTATATGGTTGTGGAACTGCAATATCTGTTGCTTCTATTCCTTTGGAATTATCTGACCATAAATTAACTTTACTTAATTCGCCGGTTTGCAGTCCTGGTACTTGCCCAAACCAATTGTAATAGTACGGAAGACCACTAGCAGTACCATATGTGGAAGGGGTAGAAGTACCATCATCATTTACATAGATTAAACTTAAAGGATTTTTTACCGATGCTCTGATATTGTCTGTTATATTGGCTGTGGATTTATTGGTATAAAGTCTTAAATCATAAAAGTTTTTATAATCACTAAATGGAGTGTTTGCGAATTGTTGTAGCCTTGGTATTGCCTCATTATATATAATTTTCCCCATACTTCCGGTTACCTGATAATAGTTGTCGTCATTAGTGGTTAACGAAGGAAAAGGATCTTTTCTGCCCCACTGATACATAAGACCACCGCTTCTATTCCAGCCATCGCCGTTAAGAGATCCCCCTAAAGCACCAAGATTTCTATCCATCCATCCCCATTCAGAATTAGGAATAGTTTCTACGGTACCGTTACTTAATTCTCTTTTTACATCATCATAACTTTTATACGTGGAACCGTTGGTGGGATCATCAGTCACCCATACATGCCAAGACCAGAAAACCACGCCGTTTACTTTATAAGCTATGACGGCATTTCCTTCTTTTACTTTATTTACAGGTACTTTTATTTCTGCATTGGCATCAGTCCCTATAATATCTAAAGTGTAATTTTCTTTAGATTTTATCAGTCCCATATTATCTTCCCATAATACATCAGCAGTGATGGCTCCGGCAGGCAGATCCTGGCCTTTCATATAACTTCCGTTTTTCCACATTTCGTATGCTTTTTTTACGGGAATATATAATCCGTCTACATTATTGCCATTTTTATCTTTTCCTGTGAAAATATAAGAGTTAGGAGCTTTAGTCCAGTCTTTTACGGTATCATCAGGCTGTGCTCCGGCATTAATCGCAACGCATCCGCTTGAACAATCTGTTGAATCATATGCTGTTGAATTTCCAAAAACACCTACGTACTTTATAAATTTTTTGATCTCAGCTTCTACTTCCAGAAGCGGTCTCATCGGACCGTTCCAGTCAGCCTGCACCTTTCTGTTTCTGATGGCTCCTATTCCATATAATGAAGCTTTAGAAGTATTACTCAATGAGAAATTTTCAGATCCGGGTCCTCTCTGTTTTTCATACAAAGGAGGGTAACCGAAATCATTTACTGTATTATAATTGCTTAATGCATTGACAGTAATATATTGGCCGGTAGATTTGTATACTCTGAAACCTGTTATTTTGCTTACAACAATTACTACAGGTTCCTGATCCGCAATGATGTCGGTCAGTTTTTCGTTGATGTAATTGTAAAGGTTGTAATACCTGTTAACTAAAGCATTAGGATTTGTAAAATCTAAATATCCTCTGCCCCAGGGTTCTCCGCCCTCTTCAGGAGGTAAAAACCAGTTACTGAAGTTAATAAAGAAACCAGAACTTGAAAACTTACCCGCAAACACATAAACAGGGTCATGATAAGAAAATTCAAAAGGGCTCGTATCGCTACCCTGATAGATATATTTCTGTGAACTGACAATCGTACCGAGATTATTAGGATTTTCAATGTTGATCACAGGTGCATTGGCATTCGTGTTATCCAATGTACCGTTTGCATTGACTGATAAAACAATATCATCCAGTTTCTTATACAAATGCTGTGATTTTACCCTGTCTCTTACTCCTGAAACACTTCCATCTGTATTATATAAAACGGTACCGCTTTTTTTAGGCGTAAATAAAATAGTATACTCATTCTCATCCAGTTCACAGTTGCCTGCCGAATAATCTCCAAACTTGTAATGCGTTACAGTTTTATTCCATGTGACATTGGAGAAATTATTTGAATCCGAACTTAGTTGTACTTTGAGATTGTATGGACTCTGAAGTGATGCCGGAAGCTCAAAAGTAGCATTAAGATTTTCATTATACTGACTGGAAGAGTATAAAGTTTTACACCAGGCGGTGATCCATTCTCCCTGGGTATTCTGATACTTTACAGAAATGAGAATGTCACTGTCTGTAACAGGTTTTACGAGCTGGCCGCTCATTACAACCGCTCCTTTTTCATTCACGTTTTGTGAAATCACGATAAGGGGATCCAGATCAAAGGTGTAAGTCGTTACCGGAATAACGCTTTCCAATATAGGACGATCATGATAGAGCCGCAGGCTCGTATCACCTCGTGATGAAGCATAGACTGAGGTAATAGAGCATATTACCATCAAAGTCGATAATAAAGGTTTTTTTTTCATACGCATGTTTTTTGTTAGTTAGTATGTATGTTTAAGAATAATTGATAATCAAATCTCACAGTATTGCAGGCTTGCAATCAGTGTAAATTAGAAAATACAATAAAAGGTGTTTTTTTTATAGAGGATGGTTATTAAGTTTTTTTGTGTTTTTTTAATAAATATAGTGTGAGATTATATTTATTAATAATGGTTATTTTTGCAAAAATACAAGGTTAAAAAAAAACACACAATGAGTCAGAAAAATGTGACTGCTAAAACTGTAGCCGATACTACGGAAATTTGCCCTGCCCAAAAGCTTTTAAGATTACTCTCCGGAAAATTAAAACCTGAAATATTCTGCCTTGCAGCTAAATCTAACCTGCGATTCAGCAGTTTGTTACGGGAAATAGAGGGTTCTAATAAACAATCATTATCAATTGCATTAAAAGAAATGCAGGAAACCGATTTATTAGAGAAGGTTGTTATTAAGCAAAAACCCCTGCATATAGAATATTATCTTACTGAAAAAGGAAAAGCATTGCTTCCTGTTTTCCAGCAGTTGGAGGGTTTGCTGTAATGAAATAAATTTCTGAAAAGTTCTTTTTCCGGATTCACTCAAAAGAAACAAGCTTACAAATCGGACATAAAAAAATTACTATCCTGGCGGATAGTAATAACGATAATCAAAGTACTGATATGGAGTTTCAATCTGTGTTTTATTTTTGAACTCTATTTTTTAGCGATAGTATTGCTTACCGCTGCTTTAATTCGACCGCTGTTATTTAAAATTTTCAATTTGAAAAGAGTTTCATGATCAGAATTGTTAACAACCTGCAATTTATTTTTAAAATTGATCTTGGTCACCACTGAATCATTCTTAGGAATCTCTTTTATTTCATCGTTAAGGGCTATGTACTGTAGAACATCTGTCATGGAAGGATTGTAAAGGACTACGTTCAGATTTTCTTTTGATGAATTTTTCACGGTCAAATTCTTTTGAGCTGGGATCATCCATTGATTACGGTACATATGTCTTCCTCTTTCTAATGAAAAGGAGTATAAAATAAGAATCAGTACTCCGAAGAGGAATGTTAAGGGATAAAAATAAGGAGTTTTCATGGTTATAAGTGATGTAGATTAATCTTGTTTATTTTTTTGTAAAGGTATAATCGTCCCTATTGGAAAGCGCTACACTTTTGTGTAGATTTGCCGTACAGCAATTAAAACTACACTTTAGGGTAGTCTCTTTTTTGATAGATCTATGGAAGAAATAAAAAGATTCTTTAACGATAAAAATGAAGTCAGCAGCAACGCGGAAATTGATTTTGGACAAACCAATGATTATTTGGAAATCGTCAAAGCATTTTCAAGAATAACCTATCAGAGCATATACATTATAGATTATCAGAAAAAATCTTTTGAATACGTATCCGATAATCCTTTATTTCTTTGCGGAAAATCAGCTGAAGAGGTAAAGGAACTTGGCTATGGATTTTACTTCCAGTTTGTGAAACCAGAAGATCTGGAAATGCTGATTAAAATTAACGAAGAAGGTTTTGAATTTTATGAAAAACTGCCCGTTGAAGAAAGAAAGCAGTATAGTATTTCATATGATTTTCACATCATTAATGAGAAAAAGAATGCTGTATTGATTAATCATAAGCTTACTCCGGTATTCCTTACCAAGGACGGAAAAATATGGATGGCCATGTGCATTGTCTCGTTGTCTAACGGCAGTACAGCAGGAAATATGTTGATAAGTAAAGACGGTTCTGATGAGATCTGGAGATATGATCTTGTTGTCCAGAAATGGGAGCAGGAAGAAAAAATAAAGCTTTCACAAAGAGAATATGAAATCCTGAGCTTGTATGCCAGCGGATTAACGATTAATGAAATTGCCGGAAAATTGTTTATTACTTCAGATACGGTAAAATTCCACCGAAAAAAACTCTTTGAAAGAATTGGTACCAACAATATTGCAGAGGCGCTTGCCTATGCAAAAACAAATAAATTACTATAAAAAGATACCACTGAAATCTTACATTTTTGTCGTCTTTACTCCTGATTTTTTATAAAGACGATGGAAAAAGCGCCTGATAGGCTTGGGATGGGAGTATCCGGGTTTTTACGGTATTTGTAACAATAGTTTTGATGATTCAATTTTAGGTCTGATATTTGTAGTGGATAGCGAAACTAAACGGCCTATTCTATTTATGAAAAACATAGTTGTTAAAAAATCATTTTTGTATACCTGCGTGCTTGCATTATTCATGGTTTCATGTAAGAAAGAAATTGAAAAAGTAAGCGATACATTTAAAGATACTACTTCTTCATCAGAAGCTCCGGTTGCTGAAAAAGATTCAGTAAAAAAAGATTCAGTTGTACAAAAAGAATCTGTTCCGCCGGCCATGCAGGAAAATGGCTTCTATAATGCTTTTATTTTACCGAAAGATAAAAAAATGCGGGATTCTGTATATGCAGAATTCAGTAAAAAATATAATGAACGCGAACGTTATGCAATTCTGGCTTTAAACAGATTGGATTCAAAGAATAAATGGAATGCTGATACATTAGTGGTTCCTGCCAAAATAGATACCACATTGATGGAATATTCTCCTTTTCCCATGCAGCTTGATATATTGAGTGGCGTGAAGAAGTTTGTGATTTTTTCCTATCCAATTCAGGCGTACGGAGTATATTCTAACGGAAGTCTTGTGAAATGGGGACCTACCAGTATGGGTAAAAAAGCGGCTCAGACAACGAGAGGTCTTACGTTCGCCAACTGGAAAAAGAAATTGTCTATCTCTACCGTAAGTACCGAATGGAAACTTCCTTATAACTTTAATATCCACAATATAGGAGGAATTGGCTGGCACCAGTATGATCTGCCCGGTTACCCGGCCTCACATTCATGTTTAAGGTTGCTGATGAAAGATGCGCAATGGCTGTATTCTTATGCAGATACCTGGATCCTGAATCCTGGTGGAGCTACCACAAAAGCAAAAGGAACTCCGGTAATGGTCTTTGGAGATTATAAATGGGGGGGGAGAAAGCCGTGGAAAAAACTGTTAGATGATCCCAATGCCAATAATATCTCTGTTGAAGAAATGACGAAGCTTCTGCAGCCGAATATCGACAAAATGATCAAAGAACAGGATAACAGAGAAAAAGTGGCAGATTCCATTAAAACAGCAAAAGCAAGTGCTGCACCTGTGCAAAATGAAGAACTTCCTGCTAATTAATTTTCTTTTCAAACTGCAGGGTAGATTCCTCAGCGAATCTCCTTAATTTAAGCATTTCCTCTTTTCCTTTATGTTGCCCGAATCTTGCGGCGATATACGTGAGGAGAATACAAAATAACATCACAAAAGAAGCGTTGAGAGCCCACGGGAACTCGGCGCTTTTTATTTGTTTTTCCACGTAGTACATTGTGAAAAAAACCATCCAGAAAATAGAAAAAGAAAAATACAGGAACATGAAAAACGTCCAGACGGCAGAACTGGGACCAAATACACCCCGTATCGTCGTATGTTCATCCTCAATTTCTATGCGTAAAGACAATCTGGGTTTCGAATAATTGTCATAAGGCGTTTCTACCCAGATCGTAGCGATTTCTTTATTGATATTGCCTGCAAATTCATCTTTGTGTGCAGCAAGGTATTTCTTTAAATTTTCGGCATACTCTTCCTTAGTCAGATGCGTAAGCATTTTGAATCTTGGACGGGTCCTTATCTTATCTAAAGTAGTTTCTTCTGTTTTCATATGTTATTCTTGATAGGGAATAGGATCTTCTAATGCAAAGCTTAGCGTTAGTTTTTCAGTTTTTCGTTGAATAACCATCGTTATATTTCTTCCTTCATCAGACTTCATCAGTTCAATGATTTTTTCCAACGTCATATCAGAAGTTTTATTTCCGTTGATGGTTAGGATCTGATCACCTTTTTTAAAACCGGACTTATCTGCGGGAGAATCTTTTCTTACTCCTGAAATAGAAAATACAGGTTTAAGGACAAATTTATACTGAAGACTGTTTTTGTTATTGCTGTTCATCAGATCATTGGATGTTCCGGGAATCTGGCTTGTTTCTATTCTTACCACATCCTGTTCCCACTGCAGGCCATCCTGCTGGAAATCCAGACCACTCATATTAAAATGAAACGAATCATTAAAGTTTTTATTTCTTTTCAAATAAAGCTTTTCGTGAGTATAATCAAAAACTGTTGTGAAACGTCTTATAATTTCACCTCCTACAGAACCTTTCCTGTCTTCCACCAGGTTCACATGCTGGATAGAAAACTCATCAGGCATTGCGGTAAGCGGTTTTTCAAATTTGAAACTGCCCAGATAAAAATTGTGGATCCTGCTTCTTTTCCCGTAAATATCTCCATTGAATCCGCGGCCCAGAAAATCATCAATATTGGGACGGTTGTACACGAAATCTTTAATTAAAGCAGGGAAAAGCCAGATTGGGTCGCTGTTTCCAAGATCAACCAGTAATTTTGAACTTTTCTTTTCATTGGTCATCTCTATTCCGGCGTAAAGATAGGGTTTGCTTTTTTCAATCGTTAAAGGAATTTCTTCAAATCTTTTAACCTTTTTTTTAAACAGTTCAAAATCCTCATACACTGTTATTTTTTTTGCCGTATAATCGATGAGGACAGGATGATTTTTGAAAAAATGATATCCGATAACCCCGTTTACAGGAATTCCTACATGTGAAGAGATATTGAATTCCTGATCCAGGATAATATAGGCAGAAAGAGAAGTGTTGATCATATGATCACCGATCCGGGCTACATTTCTTACCGATTTATAGCCGTCAAAGCTTACGTCTCCTCCCAATCCGGAAAATTTTATTTTTTCAATATTTCCGAGTTTGATTTCTTTATTGTCTAAGCTGAAAAGCAAGGTTTCCGATGCTCCGGTATCCAGAAGAAAGGTCAGTTCAGCACCATTGATGGTGATAGGAATGAAAATCAGATTATTAATAAGTTTAAAAGGAATGATCACTTTTTTGGCATCTTTGATTTCAAAAATATTTTGAGCATTCATTACAATGCTTATCAAAAATGCCAATAAAAAAACCTTGAATTTCATCTACTGAATATAGCGATTTATTTCGCATATTCCATGAAAAACATCATCAAATACGCGAATCCGTATACATAATGCTTGAAATCAAATTAATTACCGTGATTTTCGTAAAATTTGTTCCGATTTACTTTGAGAAGAACTCCATCAGATCCATATAATTTTTCTGATTCACGCCATGTCCGCTCATGTATTCCCTGAACGTGAAATAGCAGCTTAGGTCATAAAGCAGATCTGCAGCCTTTCTTCCCCATTCCATAGGGATTACAGCGTCATCTGTACCGTGAGACACAAAAAAGCGCAGTTTTTCCAGTTTCTTTTTATCTTTTACAATACTATCCAGTAGTTTTTCTTCAGGATAGCTGCTTAAACAGGCTACATAATTGAATAATTCAGGATATTTAAGCGCAAGGGCATAACATAACATTCCTCCCTGGCTGAAACCGCATAAATGAGTTTTGCTGTCCGTAAGCCCGTAATGGTTGATGATTTTTAAAATATTTTCAAGAATGCTGTTCAGCGATTCCTTTGCCTGGCTGACATCAATGAAATTTTCAGGATTGTTGAAATCGATATCAAACCATGAATATCCTTCAAACTGAGTAGCTCTGGGAGCCCTGAAACTCACGATAATCCAGTCGGCGGGAAGCGTTTCTCTAAAGCTGAAAAGATCCTGTTCATTGCTTCCATAACCATGAAGCATAAAAAGTATAGGGGTAGTGGAACTGATAGTCTCCGGTTCTCTTACTATATAATCTAAATTCATACAGCAAATATAAATAATAAAAGCTCATGTTGAAATCTTGCACTCTTAATAATCCATGTTGAAAATACCATTTTAGCACCTGTTTTTTTTCTCTATAATTAAGGATACGAATTTGGGCTATTCAACGTCAGTATGCAGGAATAAAAACAGAATTTGTGTTTTTTATTGATTTGATATTGTTTGTAAATTTTTGTTGGAAATTTTTCATAAAAGTTATTTTTATATTAATAAAAAACCTATATTTGGAACATTAAAAAATCTATTTGGAGAAATGAAGCAATTTTACAAATCAAAAAGTTTACTTAGACTTTCTTTTTTATTCGCCTTACTATTTTCTGTGATTTCTGTTGTTAATTCTTGTAAAAAAGATGACGATGAAGAATTCAAAGACCATGTGGTTAAGTTTGAAGTAAAAACAACGACAGGAGGGGTTATTAAAACAGTAGTAACGCAAGTGGGAACTTCTCAGAATACCATATTTGATCCGGTAGGAACTACATGGACAAGTGATGAGTTTTTTGTGAACTCAAGTCAGGCACAGCTAAATCTGGATGCCAATGCAGTACTTCCAAGTGCAGATTCAGAATTGGTAATTAACCTTTATATAGACGGAGAAATTGCAAAGACTGACAAGAAGAAAGGAGCTGGTCCAATGGTAGCTTCAATTGATTATAGCTTCTTAGAATTATAAGTTACATTCACTACATAAAAAAAGACCGCTTTTAAAGCGGTCTTTTTGTGTTTATATTTCAATCATATGGTACTGAACTGCCAGATGAATAAGCTCTGTAGAGTTTTTTGCCTGAAATTTCTGAATAAGATTTTTCCTATGAGTATCTACCGTCAGAGGACTGAGGAATAATTCATCTGCAATCATCATACTGGTTTTTCCCTGAGCAACGAGCTGTAGAATCTGTTTTTCTCTTTTCGTAAGCCTTGGAATCGTCAGGTGGTTTTGAGAGGGTTTACTGATAATCTGCTTGGTTTCGTTGCAGAATACAATATTTCCTGAAAGTGCACCTTTTATACATTCTGTCAATTCATCAATGGATGTATTTTTAAGAAGATATCCGCTGGCACCGTTTTGAATACACTGCATGATGATACTGCGTTCAGAACGGTTACTGAACATGATGACAGAAGTATCCACTGACATTTTTTTAATCTCTTTGCATATCTCTATTCCGCTGGTATCAGGCAATGTAATATCCAGAAGAACAATATCGGCTTCATGGGAACGGAGATATTCCACGATTGCTGAACCTGATGTAAAACTTCCGGAAACCCTGAGAAAAGGCTGGTTCTTCAGCATCATTTTCAATCCTTCGATCACGATAGGGTGGTCGTCTACAATCACAATGTTGATGATGTCATTCTCCATGAATAGTAAGTTCTATATTAATAGTTGTTCCCTGGCTGTCTGAGCTGATTTCCATTTTTCCTTTTAAATACTGAACCCTGTTTTTAAGATTGCGAAGTCCCATACTTTTCGTAGAATTTTCAACATCTTTTTCAAACCCTTTTCCATTATCTTCAATCGTAATGAAAAATTGATCTCCAGATTGTGAGCACTGTAGCAGAATATTGGTAGCTTGGGCATGTTTTACTGCATTAGCTAGTAATTCCTGTATAATTCTGTAAATATTAAGCTGTACAGCCAGGGGACTGTTTTTTTTGATATTAAGAAGCTGGAAATTAATATCCAGATCTTTTCTGATGTAAAATTCACATAAATCATCCAAAGCGGTTTCCAAACCAAATGTAAGAAGCGATTCAGGCATCAGATTCCTTGCTACATGCCGGAGTTCGCTGACAGAACGGTCCAGCTGTCCTAAAATTTTATTAAAATCCTTGTCTTTTGAAGCATCCACATGGTTGGAGGACCAGACTGAAAAATTAATTTTTACGCCTGCCAGCATACCGCCTAAACCGTCGTGCAGATCTCTTGCAATACGTTCCCTTTCCCGTTCTTCACTTTCCAGAATAGCTTTTGTGAGGGTCAGTTCTTCTCTTTGCTTGCTGTCTTTTATCTTCTGTTGAAAGTTAATTTCCTTTTGTTCAGAAAGCTTTTTATTTTTTCGGTAGATCAGCATCAGGAAAATTAAAAGACTTACAATCAATAATAAAATCAGGCTCAATCCCCATAAATACGAGTTCTTTTTGCTGACTTCAAATTCTTTTTGTTTTTTTTCGGCATTCAGGGCTATTATTTTTCTTTCCTTTTCCAGCGTATTGAATTTAGTCTCCAGTTGATTGATTTCAAGCTTTACATTTTCAGTCTGCAAACTGTCATTAAGCGCTGAATATTTTCGTTCCCAGTCCAAAGCCTGTGATGGATTCCCCATTTCTTCATTAAGGCTGGCAAGCTGCTTATAAATTGCCTTTCTGTTGTTGGCATCAATAATTAGTGTTTTTTCTACCAGAATATTTTCCAGTATGCTTTTAGCTTCAGGATATTTTTTTAGTTTTCTCAAAATATCATATTTATTTAAATAAAACATTTGAACAAGGAGATTTTGTCTGGATGCATTGGCGTAAACCAATCCTTTTTCAATCATTGGCAGTGCTTCGACGTTCATCTGCTTAGTAATAAAGTATAAAGTTCTACCGTAATAGTAGAATGCATTGGCGGAAGATTCAGGATAAGGTTTGATCAATCTTTCAGCCTTATCCATGAATTTTTTGGCTTCATCACCTTTTTTCTGATAACAGAAATTGCTGGCCGTATTGAAGTAGGCAAAAAACAGTTCGGAAGAATTGGGTGCATTTTTCTCAAGAATAGCAATCGCTTTTTCGTTGTAATGCTGTGCTTTTTCAAACTCGGCATTATAGGTAAGGATGATTCCGAATTGAGTATACAGAAAACCTAAATTCCTGCTGTTCTCATATTTTTTTACTAATGGAATACTCTTTTCAAGTATTATTTTAACTAAGAAAGGATATCCCTGTTTGTTTTTTTGACTGACACCGTAATTATACCAGGCTAAAGATTGTAAAAAATCCGACTCTTCAGTTTTGAATTTTGATAGTGCTTTAATGCTCTGCTGATAGGATAAAGCGGCTTTTTCTTTGTTTTTATCCAGATAATACTGTCCCTCATAATAAGAGTGTTTGGCAGTAAGAAAAGAATTGTTTTTGCCCAATATTTTTCCAGCCATCAGATACTTTTTGCTTACAATAGAATCGGTATTCCGATAATAATTCGATAAAAGATAATAGGCGTTGGCCCTGGACTCATTCCCCGTTTTGCCGTTAGCAACATTCTTAAGGCTGTCTAAATAAGGTTTTTCATTAAGCGGAATAATTTGTTGGGATCGTAAAATTAAGGACAGTAAAATACTTACTACAATAAGTAATGGCTTCATGGTGATCAGTTCAGAAGGTGATTGGTGATTTTAATTAAAACGTCCAATTTAATTAAAAATTTTAATATTAAAAAATACCTGGAATTAGGTAAAAATAAATACTCAATTTTCAGGATTGATACTATTTGCCTACAGCAATAGCTTTGCAGCTACCAAATCTATTGAATCATAGAATTAATTAATATCAGTAAAATTTTAACAAAAAAGATTATGAAAAAAATGCAATTAAGCCAACTATTGAAAGGGACTTTTTATGTGTTTGCAATGGCTATGTTATTGGGAATAACGTTCTCATGCAGCAAAGATGATGACGATGACAACAATGTTGCAGGATCTAATGGAACACACAAAGTAGTTTTTAAAGCGGAAGCATCTTCCGGAAGTAATATCAGTATAGCGGTGTATGGGTATGATGCGAATGCAACTACTGCCACAAGCCTTAACGGAACTTCATGGTCAAGTCCGGAAATTACAGTTCCGGCTGGAGCTCTTACTTTAAACGCAGCTGTTAATGCAACAGGGGCTAATGCCTCTTCTACATTAAAAGTACAGATCTACGTAGATGGTGTATTGAAAAAAGAAGGAACCTCAAGCGGACAATACTTGTCGGCATCGGCTAATCATACTTTCTAGCCTATTCTTATATGCTTATTAAAAACCGCAGTGGCGGTTTTTTTATTGCTTTGCTATTTTCCAAAATAGGTTTGGCAAAGTGACTAAAACAGAACTTTAGTCTTCCTTTATATCAAATCCGGCGGCTTCGTAAGAAGCCGCCGGATTATTTTTATGATAGTACTTTTACAATAAAGTAGCTTTTCTTACCCTTTTGCAGCAGTAAGAATTTACCGTCAATAAGGTCACTTTCCTGAGCGGTAAAAGTATCATCTACTTTTTGTTTGTTCACGGAAATGGCATTTCCTTTCATTTCTCTTTGGGCTTCACTTTTAGATTTCAGGAAACCTGATTTCTCAGAAAGAAGATCAATGATGGATACTTCCAATACATCAGCTTTTGCAAGTTCTTTCTGTGGAACTCCATCAAAAACTTCAAGGAAAATTTCCTCATCAAGGCTTACAAGATCCTCAGCAGTAGAACGTCCGAATAGAATTTCAGATGCTTTCAGCGCTTTTTCATATTCTTCTCTTCCATGAACCCAAACCGTTACCTCTTCAGCCAGTTTCTTTTGAAGTTTTCTCTCGTGAGGAGCGGTAGCATGCTCTTCCACCAGACTTTCAATTTCTTCTTTACTTAAGAAAGTATAAAACTTAATGAATCTTTCCGCGTCTGCATCAGTAGCATTCAGCCAGAACTGGTAGAATTTATAAGCAGAAGTTTTCTTTTTATCTAACCAATAGTTTTCTCCGCTTTCAGATTTTCCGAATTTAGAACCATCAGCTTTAGTGATTAATGGTACGGTTAAGGCAAAAGCTTCTCCCTGAGCCTTTCTACGGATTAATTCTGTTCCTGTAGTGATATTTCCCCACTGGTCAGAACCCCCCATCTGAAGCTTTACATTATTATTCTGGTATAAATGAAGGAAATCATATCCCTGAATAAGCTGATACGTAAATTCTGTAAAGCTCATTCCATCGGCACCAGATTCCCCGGAGAATCTTTTCTTTACAGAATCTTTCGCCATCATGTAATTTACCGTAATGTTCTTTCCAACATTTTTAGCAAAATCAAGGAAAGAGATGTTCTTCATCCAGTCATAATTGTTCACCAGCTCAGCTTTATTGGGCTCATTGCCGTCAAAATTCAAAAATCTTGAAAGCTGGTTTTGCAGGCATTCAACATAATGGAGCAGAGTAGCTTCGTCCAACAGGTTTCTTTCCGCAGATTTCCCTGAAGGATCACCAATCATCCCGGTTGCACCTCCTACCAAAGCAATTGGTTTATGACCGTGCTGCTGGAAGTGAGCCAGAATTTTTATTTGAATAAGACTTCCAATATGCAAAGAATCAGCAGTTGGATCAAAGCCAATATATGCAGTGGTTACCTCTTTATTCAGTTGTTCATCGGTTCCGGGCATCATATCGGCAAACAGACCACGCCATTTTAGTTCTTCAATAAAGGAATTCATTATATTTTATCTTTAGAATTTAACGGTGCAAAGATAATAAATTCAGAAATAACGAATGGTAAAAAGGGAAGATTAGCGTATTTGAAAATTTGCTGTTACGGAAGTATTCTACAAATTTGTTTTTTAGTGATGACAGCTTCTTGCCTTTTCCCTAAAATAAATTATATTTGTTAGTAATGAAAGACGAACAATTATTCCTGCTCATCCAAAAAGCAAAGGAAAAAGACCAGAAAGCACAGACTAAACTCATTAATGTTTTTTGGGTGGATGTTTTCTCCTTTGTGATGAAAAAAGTAGGCGATGAAAATGATGCAGATGAAATTACCGTGAATGTCTTTTCAAAAGTTCTGTCCAAACTGGATATGTATGATCCTCATTTTCAGTTTAAAACCTGGATTTTAACGATCGCTCAAAATACGATTATTGATTTTTGGAGAAAGAAAAGCCGTGAAAACCAGGATCCAACGGAAACCCTTGATGAAGTAAAAAACCAATTTGCCAAATCTCCGGAAGAGCTGATGATTTCTGCCGAAGAACAGAAAAAAATCATTAAAACCATAGAATCGTTAGATGCAAACTATCAGGATATTATTAAGCTGAGGTTTTTTGAAGAAAAGAGCATCAAAGAAATTGCAGAAGAATTGGGAATCTCCGTTGCCAATACCAAAGTAAGGGTAATGCGTGCTAAAAAAGTATTAGCAGAATTACTCAAAAATAACGAATATGAAGATAATTAATAGTGTCTTTTACTTGTAGAGATCAAAAACTTACGATTATATATATACCGTAGCTTTTGTTTTTGGAAGGATTATTTTTCGTTGTTCCTTTTGATTTCTGTTTTGCAGGTTAATTTTCAATCCTTTTTTAATGTATACTTCTTTTTCAGACTTTCCATTGTCGGAGCTGCCTGTACTTTCCACCTCTTTGTTATACACGAGCTGTCCTGTAGAAAGATTAAAATCTACATCTGTAAAGTATTCTTCGGGCTTTCCATAAGTTGAAGAATAGCCAATCAACTCGAAATGTCCGTTCTGGAATCTGTATTTATCCGAATATCCCCATTTCCAGCTGCTTCCGCCTGCCTGGGTGATTTCTAAAATATTATTTTTTATAATGATTCCCTGATAAGGATCACCCATCATTCCGCCACCATTACTTTCCAGTATTGCATTTCTCGATTTTTCCAGCATCGTCCACTTTCCACTGACCTTTTTTAAGATTTGAATTTCACGGATATTTCCCATATCGGTAGTATCTTTTGTATTGTAGATAATTACTTTTTCAGGGATTTTATCGCCGTCCAGATCTCCGTCTGCTGTTTCAATGATTTCAGAACCTGCAGGCTGAAATTCTTTTTGAGCAAAACAAAATGTACTGATAGCGACCGATAATAAGAAAAATAGCTTGTTCATTGGGGGAAATTATACATCTAATTTACGATTATTATTTTAATTATACGTTCCATCAATGTATCCGTTAGATGGTTTCCATTAAAAATTCCTTAACTTTGAACTTCAATTTTAGAAATGGAAAATTTAGTTCAAGACACTACCGTTCAAAAACCAAAGTGGATTCGTGTAAAACTTCCTACCGGGAAAAATTACCGAGAACTGAGAACTTTGGTAGATAAATATAAGTTAAATACGATCTGTCAGAGTGGAAGCTGTCCGAACATGGGTGAATGTTGGGGAGAAGGAACCGCAACGTTCATGATCTTAGGAAATATCTGTACAAGAAGTTGTGGATTTTGCGGAGTAAAAACCGGAAAACCAATGGATGTTAACTGGGATGAACCTGAAAAAGTAGCTCGTTCTATCAAACTGATGAAAATCAAACATGCCGTTCTTACCTCTGTGGACCGTGATGATCTGAAAGACATGGGATCGATTCTTTGGGGAGAAACCGTGAATGCGGTGAGAAGAATTTCTCCGGGAACCACGATGGAAACTCTGATTCCGGATTTCCAGGGCCTTACAAAGCATCTTGACCGATTGGTTGAAGTAGCACCTGAAGTGATCTCTCACAACATGGAAACAGTGAAACGACTGACAAGAGAAGTAAGAATTCAGGCAAAATATGAAAGAAGCCTTGATGTATTAAGGTATCTGAAAGAAGCCGGACAAAGAAGAACAAAAACAGGAGTAATGCTGGGGTTGGGAGAAAACAGAGATGAGGTTTTCCAAACCATTGAAGACATCAGAAATGCTAATGTAGATGTCATTACGATGGGCCAGTATCTGCAGCCTACCAAAAAACATCTTCCTGTGAAAAAATTCATTACACCGGAAGAGTTTGATGAATTTGGAGATTTCGCAAGAAGTTTAGGTTTCAGACATGTTGAAAGTTCACCGCTTGTGAGAAGTTCTTATCACGCAGAAAAACATATTCATTAATATATAAACGCTCCCAATGGGAGCGTTTTTTGTTAAGCATCTGAATTTTATATATAACAAAATTCAGTGTGTTGTCATTGCGAAGAGCGAAGCGAAGAAGCAATCTCATTTAAATAGTATCTCTCGCAGATTTTGCTGATTACGCAGAGATAATATCAAAAGACTCCCATCACGGAGTAATTTTTCAACCTTGGGGAATCAAAATTCCCCTCCGGCGGAGGGGTGGCGAAAATTCAAAGAATTTTTGACGGGGTGGTTAAATAATAGGAAGAAACATTCGTAGGAAAGAAAGTCTAGTTCCGCACCTCAGTATTCCTCAAATGCTTTTTCTTGAATTCCGATGGAGTTTCACCAGTATGATGTTTAAACAGTTTATTAAAATAAGAAAGGCTTTCAAAACCCACCTGAAAACAGACTTCTGTCACAGAATAATCCTTCAGCAGGAATATTTTAGCCTGATTAATTCTGTAATTATTCACAAAATCGGTAAAGGTCATATTAGTCTGCTTTTTAAAATACCGGCAGAACGCAGGAGTACTTAAGCTTACAACTTTTGCAATTTCATTGACGTTGGTCTTTTTATCGTAATTTTCGTGGATATAATCATAGATGGTTCCCATTCTGATCTTGTCATTGAGAAACCATTTTATTCTCGTATCCTCTTTATTGAGTTCTTTCACTTCGTTGGATTCTGCTAGAATATGTAGAATTTCAATCAGTCCCATTAAAGAATTGAAAGGACTTTTATCCTTAATCATATGAAGTTTTTCTACGACGATTTTTTTCGTTTCTCCGGAAAATGATAATCCTAGGTAAGATCGTTCCAGGAGATTCTTAATATTTTCGAATTCAGGAACGGGAAGAATAATGTCCTGAAGAAAGTTTTCTCTCATCTGAACCACCATCTGCCTGCATTCAGTCTGGATGCCATAATCAAAGTTAAGATGCGGAACATTGGAACCTATTAGCAGTAAATCACTTTCTGTAAAACCGGAAATATCTCTTCCTACATGGCGTATTCCGTTTAAGGCTTCTACGTAAACCAATTCTATTTCAGGATGATAATGCCAGAAAAAACAGTTTTTCAAAGACGGAGAAAACAGCTTGAAAGAAGTTTCTTTTTCAAAAGCTATAATTTCTTTCTGAATTTTCATTTAGGTTCTGATTTGATTGTTTATAGATTTAAAATTACAAAAAAAGGTTAATATGGAGCAAATTTTTATCATTTGAGGAGCAGTAAAATTGAATTTTTCTATCGAATTTTGCACTTTCAAATGAAAGGTTAAATAATATGAAGATTGATAAAAGGATAATCCCGCTTGCCATAGGTGGTTTAGGGATTGGAACAACGGAGTTTACGGTAATGGGCTTGCTGCCTGATATTGCCAAGACATTACAGATCACTATTCCGGAAACGGGACACCTGATCTCTGCATATGCCTTGGGAGTAGTAATTGGTGCACCGCTGTTGATAGGATATTCTGTAAAATTCCCGCCTAAAAAAGTACTAATTGCATTGATGGTTATTTTTACCATATTCAACGCATTGTCTGCTATAGCTCCTGATTACACCACAATGTTGATCATCAGGTTTATGTCCGGGCTTCCTCATGGAGCATTTTTTGGAGTAGGAACGGTAGTGGCTGCAAGAATGGCT
Source organism: Chryseobacterium sp. SIMBA_029 (assembly GCF_046535275.1). Lineage (NCBI taxonomy): Bacteria > Pseudomonadati > Bacteroidota > Flavobacteriia > Flavobacteriales > Weeksellaceae > Chryseobacterium > Chryseobacterium sp. SIMBA_029. The sequence goes on along the minus strand of NZ_JAWRXA010000008.1, from coordinate 269,956 downwards.
GGAAAAGGAAAAGAAGCATTTTATATATCACTCATGTTTACCGGGCTTACCGTTGCCAATCTGGCGATGGTTCCGTTGGTAACGTATATCGGGCACACTTTTCACTGGCGGTGGTATTTTGCCATTGTAGCGGTGATCGGATTATTTGCCCTCTTATTTTTAAAACTCTGGCTTCCTCCGTTGGAAAAAAATGAAGACAGTCATTTTCTGGAAGAGTTGAAATTCCTGAAAGGGAAACAATCCTGGCTGGTACTGATGATTACAGCGATAGGATTTGGAGGTCTTTTTACCTGGTTCAGTTATATTACCCCTTTAATGACGGTAGTAGCCGGGATAAAAACCAGTCAGATGGCTTACGTAATGATCCTGGCCGGAGCGGGTATGGTGGTAGGAAATTTAGCGGGTGGATTCTTATCAGATAAACTGGGACCTGAAAAAACCTGTTCATTATTGCTTTTCCTGATGATGATTTCTTTAGGTGGAGTATTTTTCCTTTCGGAATATCAGAGTATATCTTTGGGACTGACGTTTATCTGCGGTGCTTTATCCATGTCTGTTGCTGCACCGATTAATATCATGATGATGAAAGCTGCTCCAAAAAGTGAAATGATGGCAGCTGCGTTTATGCAGGCCGCTTTTAATATTGCGAATGCAATGGGAGCATTTTTCGGGGGAATTCCTCTGGAACACGGATTGCCTTACAATTATCCTTCGTTAGTAGGAATGGGAATGACCTTTATAGGACTGCTGATCAGTCTGCGGTATATGTACCTGTACAAATCATCTAAAGTAAATGAAATAGAAGTGGAATGTGTTCCATGTGACAAATAAAAAAAGAGAAGCAATTGCTTCTCTTTTTTTATATTAATCCTTGAAATATTTTCTAAGTTTCCAGGCCATCTTTTCATGTTTCTGCATCAGTTCTGTAAGGAAATCTGAAGTTCCTGCATCCCCATATTTTTCATCCGTATCATCTACAAATTTTCTCAATGCTCTTACGATCGCTTCATGATCGCCTACGAGCTCCTTCAGCATTTCCTGATTGGTAGGTATTTTTCCCGGATTTTCTTTTAATTGGGAACCACTAGCAAATTCTGAAGTCGTTCCTATAGCGGTTCCTCCCAAGGTGCTTATTCTTTCTGCAACCTCATCAATACTTTCTGCAACCGCAGTATACTGTTCTTCAAAAAGGAGATGGAGTTCCATAAAATTATCACCGGATAAATTCCAGTGGAATTTTCTCAGCTTAATATAAAGAATATTTCCGTCTGCCAGAACAGTATTTAGAATGGTATGGACGGCTTTTAAGTTTTTATCTGTAATTCCTAAGTTAGGTTTCATGTTATTATTTTTTAGGTGTTTATTGAATAGTGAAAATGAAATTTATGCTTCTACTTCATTGCCGTTTTTGCACCAGTACAGCGCATTGTATAAATTTTCTTTCGGGAAAGATTTAAACTCTCCGGGCATTAACACACTGAAAATATCAGTGAAATTCTGAACGCCTTCTTTATCGGTTACAATTGCAGTTCTGTTCCACTTGGTTAAGTTTTTTAATCCTAAGAAGACATCCTGAAGCCAGGCTCCCATGGTAAAATTATCCAGATCCGTGTCCAAATACAATACGTAATTCAGTTCATCAAACTGTTCTACTTTTTCCTTCACCCATGGAATAACAACTTTTTCAAAATCTTCTTTCGTTATTTCTCCCGTTGCATTAAAAGCGGCAACATTTTCCGGAGCGTCTGGTATAATCGTTATCATAGTACTATATTTTTAATGTGATTTATATTATGTTAACCAACAAGAAGTGCACCATGAATAGGTGAGAGATCGTTAAAATATTCATAAATATTCCTACTTTAGTGTAAAATATGAATATGGATCTTAAATCGAATGAGCCATTTTGGTTGTTGAAAAATGGACTTATAGAGTCCTATCCCTCATTAAAAGCAGATGAAGAATGTGATGTTTTAATCATTGGCGGTGGGATTACCGGAAGTCTTATTGCCCATCAGATGGTAGAAGACGGATATAATACAATTCTTATTGATAAACGGGAAGTCTGCAACGGCAGTACTTCTGCAACGACATCCATGCTGCAGTATGAGATCGATGTTCCGCTTTTTGAATTAATAGAACAAATAGGAGAGAGGGGAGCTGTTGAAAGTTATAAAGCCTGTTCAAAAGCAATTGATACAATTGAGGAACTTGCGAAAAAAATCAGATCTGATGCAGGATTTAAAAGAAAAAAATCACTGTATTTTGCGGCTAAAAAGAAAGATGTTGACTGGCTGAAAAAAGAGTTTGTTGCGAGAAAAATTACAGGTTTTGAGGTGAAATGGCTTGAACCGGATGAAATATTTGAGAAATTTGGTTTTGAAACGACGTACGGCGGGATTGTTTCGAAACAAGGGGCAAGTATTGATGCTTTTAAATTTGCCCATGAACTATTGGAATATAATGTCAGAAAAGGATTGCAGGTTTTTGATAAAACAGAAATGAAGTCTGTGAAATATAGTAGAGATTACAATCTGGTTTCTACAGTCAACGGGCCTACAATTAAAGCGAAGAAAATCATCTACTGTGTTGGCTATGAAAGCAAAAATATGATCAAAGAACATTTTGTAATGTTAAAAAGTACCTATGCGGTAGTATCTGAAATTGACCATGATAAATTCAAAAATATTACGGGTACACTGGTCTGGAACACCGATGATCCTTACATTTATATGCGTACAACAGATGACGGAAGACTGCTGATCGGAGGCGGAGATGAAGATTTTTATGATGCTGAAAAACGGGACAGCCTTCTGAATACAAAAGAAAAATCGATTTTAAAATCTTTGAAGAAGATAAAACCCGATTATGAATTCTATACAGACTTTGTATGGGCAGGAACTTTTGGAGAAACAAATGATGGTTTGCCATACATTGGGGAGCATAAAAAATTTAAAAACTCCTATTTTGTATTGGGGTTTGGAGGCAACGGCATTACTTTTTCCGTAACCGGAATGGAAATGGTTTCCCTGTTTATGCAGAATAAAAAGCATCTTTTGTCAAAGTATTTTAAATTTGGAAGGTAGTCTGGCAGAAGGTTATTTTTTGTTATTTGAGTTGAAATATCGCTTCTTCATTCTGCTTAATGATACAGGATGCATGCCCAAATAAGTAGCAAGATCTTTAGATTTTACTCGTAAAATTAGCTTTGAATTCTGACTCAGTAAATGAAGATATCTTTTCTCGGGAGTTAAATGAAGAAGAGCAGAAAAGTTAAGATAAATTTCCATAGCCGTATTTTGCCAAAACATGAGCAGTAATGAGGAAATATTGGGATACTCATTGATTGTATTTTCTAAATCATTGTAATCAAATAAAAATATTGTTGTTTCTTCTAAAGTTTCATAAGTAAACGATGAGGGACGTTTCTGCATTAAAACTTCTAGAGATCCGTAAACATTATTTTCATGAAAAAACCAGATAGTTTTGTTGTTTTTGTCGTAAACTCGTATTAATCCCTTTTCAATAATGCCAACCTGCTCAGTTTGCTCTCCTTTGTATAATACTATTTTATTTGCGGGATAGTTTATTATTTTCATCAATTCAAGCAACTTTTGTTTATCGTTTTCATTTAAAAATTTGTTTTGATCAAAATATTTTTTTATAAATTCATTGTGGTTCATATTGTGTTTTTAGACAGGAATTTATAAATATTATTTTAACTTATTGAGATTATAAATTTATTTTAATTTTATTCTTAACATGAGTTAATAAATAGATTAGCTTTAGATAATAAATCACTTTCATGTAGAGTTAAATAGGGATTTTATAGGTTCTAAAATTTAAATTTGTTATCTACAAAATCTACAAATTATGAAAAGTGAAAAAGTTATTTTTGTGTTGCTGTTCTTTTTATGGACAGTAACTTGGTCTCAGGTTGGGATTAATACGGCGAACCCAACAGCAATGTTGGATTTAAATGGTAATTTTAGACTTGGCATAGCTGAGAAGTGTTTAGGTACATCCTGTGGAGACTCTCTTTTAGTAAGGAATAGTGGTGGATATGTTCAGACTGTTTCAAGAGATCAGATATTGAATTTAAGTGAAAAATCTTATGTTTCCGGTACTGGTCAGAGCAGTACCATTTTATTAACTGTTTCAGGAATTACCAATTGGTTAAAAATCATATTTGATAATACAATTATAGACGAGCATAATGATTTTGATATATCCAATAACACATTCACCGCACCGCATAATGGGATTTATGAAGTATATGTACAGATGAAAGCCTCTTCATTGGTTTCTGCTGAAGATTTAGGTGTAGGGATTGTTGTGAAAAAAGGAGCTGGTGCTCCAACAGTGGTTGCAGAAGAAAGCTTTATTAATATAAATGTTGTGGGAGTTAATGTATCATCATCTACCAGGAAAGCTCAAACTATAGTAGCATTAAATGCGGGTGATCAGATATTTTTCTGTGTGAAGACAACACTCCCGTCTTTAAGTTTGATATCAGGAAGTTCATCATTATTTACAATTTATCAGATAAAATAATGTGAATCACAAAAAACCGTCTGCAAAATATGAGACGGTTTTTTTTAATAATTACGAACTATACCCATTCTTTTTTGCCAGTTCCAGAATAGATCGCTCAATCGCTTTTCCCAGATCTTCGGAATCTGAATTCCCCCGTTTTTTTATTTCAAGATCGATATACTCCTGACGTTTTCTGGACAAGACTTCAATCTCTTTTTGAATTTTTCCGCGTTCAGAAGATTTTAGGGCAACAGCTTTCTGTATTTCTTCCTTACTTTTTCCTTTCAGTTCTGCAGGAAGTTCACTTTCTTTAACAGAAGCTATGAAATCTTTATCCTGTTCTGCCTTGTCCACCAAATCCCAATGTTCATTGTTGTAAGCATTTTTCTTGGATTTTGCTACGGTTCTTTCCACAAATGTGGCTGCAGACTGCACTTCCGCATTTTTGTCCTGCTGCATCTGTTTGTTTTTGTATTCGGAGCCATGGCTTCCATAATACAGATAGGTGCTGTTCAGTTTTGCATTCGTATTAGAGATCAGGACATCATAAGGAGTTTCAACAAAGAGTACTTTTCTGTCACTATCGATATTAAAATATTTTCCGCTTCCCAGAGTTGCTCCGTTCTGCCAGAACGTTTGGATTCCTTCCTGTTTGTCTCCACAAAAAATGGTATTGGTATAAATATTCTTACTTTTTGCTTTTTCGATCACTTCTTTATAATTGACTCTTCCCTGATCAAACGATTCATTTCCGGCAATATAGATCAGTTTCATACTCTTCTCATTGCTGTCCCAGTTAAGATTCATTGCTGCATCGCGGATTACGGCGCCGCAATATTCACTTCCGCCATTGGTTCTTAATGCAAAAAGCTTTTCGGATACCAGATCCAGATCCTGGGTAAGGGGAGTCACCTGACAGATGTAGTTTTCATCACGGATGCCGTCATTTCCATATTCGTAAAGAGCGATCTCAATCTGTGGAGCCTGGCCATTGTACTTTAAAGTGGTTAATGTATTGACGATGTTCCACAGTCTGGATTTCGCCTGATCAATCAGTCCGTCCATACTGTTTGAGGTATCCAGTAAAAGGGCAACCTGTATCTTATTGTCTTTTGCTGCCGCAGGAATCGGAGTTAAAGAAGCATTTTGTATAGATACTCTTTGCTGTGTAATACTGCTTTTGGAAGAGCATCGTACATCTGAAAGGTTGCCGGCGCTTAAAAAAGCAGTACCTGCAGCCAGGGTAAGGATTTTTAAAGTTGTCATAATTCTATTGTTTAAGGTTATCTGCTGTAATATTGAATATGCATTTCTTTTGGATATTTCACTTCGTAAGAGAAGGTGACGGTGTCTGTGATTCCGGTATTGAGTTTTCTGTTCCAAAGGATACTTCCGGTTTTTGCATCAAGGATTCCGTCGTCGATAGCTAATGCTTTTACCAGAATTTTGGAATTTTCACTGATCGGAAGCTGATCCAGGATTTCCAGTTCGATACTTTCTTTTGTGTTATTTCTGATACTGATTTGATAAGATTCTGTCTCCCATTTGTTGGTGTTCATGGTTTTCTGAGAGGTTTTGTCTTCCAGCTTTATTCTTTTCACAATAATTCTTTCATCAACCCCTAGGGAAATCGGGAATTCATCTTTTACATAATTGCTGGTGATATTAGTTTTTCCGATATAGTTATCTTCAAAATAAATATTGGCTTCCCCGGAAATCAGGTTTAGAGTCTGCCAGTTTTTCACAAACGCCATCAGAAATACCTGATTATTCAGCTTTGGAACGGTATGGTATTTATATGTTGCATCGATCTGCTTTTTATCAAGAATCACATACTGTTCTTTTTCCTGGCTTACAATCGTTTGGCTGTAATTCAGTTCATACATCATATTCATCTGGTTGTCGGAAACTACAGCGACAGGTACCTGACTGGGTTGTACTATATCTGCTCTCATCTGGTAAGAATTAACTTCTGCAGAGACTTTTTTCAATTTGTAACCGTCAGCTTCTGATTGTGAATTATATCCTGAATATTCAGCGACATACAATGGTGACAAAACAGGTCTGTTCTGATTGTAAGAAGGCCTGTATGTAGAGACGAACAGCTTGATATTGTTCCAGTCCTGGCCCGTTTTCTGATAAATTTTGCCTTTGTAAACCATTTCCAGCGGTTTTTTCACAGATTCTGCGCGCAGGTCGTAAGAAGGAACCCATCCTGCATTGGCGACAATATAGCTTATACCTAACGTCAGATTGGTCTCACGATCTGAAAGAATTTCAAGAACAAGCTCTTTGGTGTTGGGATTTTTATGTTTCTGCTCTTCTGCAAAATCTTTGTTGATCCTGGCGATGCTCTCATCTAAAACACTTTTCTGTTCATTAAGCAGAAAGGTCTGGTTGTCTATCTCCAGCATTCTTTTCCTGTAAAAATCAGTCAGCTTGATCAGCTGTTCCTGAGGAGTAGATCTGTCGTTGGTAGAAATTTTCAGATTGTCATTAATGATTTTCTGTTCTCCGGATAAATTATTGATTTGGATATTCAGAATATTGATCTGCCGTTGCAGCTTTTTTCTTTCATTATCCAGGTTCTTTTCTGTATCCGTCAATTCATCATTTTTTAAAAGATTATTCTGAGGGGTAATGGAAAGAAGAGTGGTGCTTTTTTCAAGATTGATTTTATAGGTATTTTCATCAAGATCATTAGGGAGATTCACTATCTTGATCTTATTTCTGCCTTTTTGGAGACTCACATTCGTGGTACCGAACACTTTTGCACCCTGAAGGAATACGGTGGCCTGTTTGATATCAATTTCCTTTTTGATTTCCTGAGCTTGAGCTCTGAAGAGAGAAACTGAACCGATTACGAATAGTAAAATATAGCGTTTCATAGTATATTGTTTTAAATTCTACAGTAAAATTATCTGAATTAAAGACTGCCTTTTTGAAGACTTGGTGAAAGGGCATTTTGGCTTGGTGAAGCTTATAATAGATAAAAAAAGAGGCAGCTCTTTCGAACTGCCTCTTATCATGTTATGATTTAAAGAATTTCATATCTTGTCTTGATGCTGTATTTCAGCTTGATGTTTTCTATAGTATCGAACGAATAGTCTACTGCCGTATCCGCAGCTTCCAATTGTACATTGGCCATTGCTCCTTTTCTGTAGGCAACCGGCATAACAGTATCACTGGTGTAGTCTTCAATTTCTACGATCTCCAGAGGAGTTCCGGTTTTTTTGCCGATGCTTTCCAACAGATAATCCGCTTTTTCTTTTGCGGCTTTTAAAGCGTTGATTTTAACTGCTTTCTTAAAGTCTGCAATTTTGGTGTTTTTGATTTCAGCAATATTCAGGTTGCTTACCCATTTCTGGTTTAGTTCCTCAAAAAGCTTACTGATATTGGTTTTTGCACTTGCTTTAAACTGAAATCCTTTTGTAAACTTGCCTGTTTTGGCATATACATTCTGGTACATCGACTTGAATTTGATGTCTTCATTTTTCACCCCATTATTTTTGAGTGTTTCAAATAACAGTTTTTCATTATCGGCCAGCTGGTTTTTGTTGTCTGCTTTTATTCCGATGCTAAAGATAATTTCATCCGGTTCTACTTCCATTTCGGCAACGCCTGTTACTTCAATTGCGTTTTTCTTTATTTCCTGCGCGTTGATAAAACTTCCTGCAGTTAATAATCCGATCAATAAAAAATGTCTCAATTTCATAATTTCTGGTTTAAATTCTACTGTAAAATTAGGAAGATTCAGAACCGGAAGCAGGAAGACTTGGTGAAACAGAGCTTTCACTTGGTAGAGGATTGAAGGGGTGAGCAAGAGATGATGGTAAAGAGGAAAGAATCAAGATCCAAAAACTAAACACCAAACACTAACAACCAAAAACCATCAAGGCAGAAAATAAACCTTCGAAATTTTATCATTCTTTATTTCATAGATGGCTGTGGCTTCCATTTTTCCGGGGCGGTCTAATCCTGAAACTATTTCCTTATCAATCACAAAATTTCCGTTGATAATTCTTTCTTTGATCTCACAGTGAAGATCAGTCAATGAACTGAACATACCGGTGTAGGTTTTGCGCATAGCTTCTTTTCCTTTACTCAGCAAAGTGCCGGGAAAAGTGTATAATTCTACATCCTCTGCATAAGGTTCCAGAAAAGCGTCAATGTTTCTTTCGTTATAGCCGTTTACCTGCTGTTGTACGAGCATTTCTGCGGTTACTTTTAGGATGTTGTCAGCGGGCATTGCCTGTCCGTTTTTAAAGACCATATCAATATCGGTAAGATGGTCCAGATTTTCAACCGGGTTAGAGCGCAGCAAGACAAGATCAGCTGTTTTACCTTCAGTGACGCTTCCCAAACTGTTTTCTGAATTAAAGATCTTTGTTGTGTTAATTGTTGCAGACTGTAAAACCTGCCAGTTGGTGAGACCGCTTGCTTTCATGGCTTTCAATTCTTCGATCAATGAAGTGGCATGCTGGGTGCCAATATTTCCGGCATCGGTACCTGCTGCAATCGTAACACCGCCATCCATTAATTTTTTTAGATTAATTCTTCTTATCTCATTGGTTGTATTTACATGATCAATTACTTTAGGGGAAGTCACCTGTGCTTTTAGCTTTTGAATCATCACTGAATCATCAGAATGCGACAGATGTTTCAGGTCATCAATTGAGCCGATGGTCTTCGGGTTGGAGTTTTCCAGTTCGTAGGTCGTATAGTTTTTATGCTGTCCAAAAGTAATGTAGTAATTATCCATTACCGTAAGGGTAGGGCTTACAATAACGTTTCTGGATTTCAAAAGTTTTACAAAATCGTCAGAAATCACTTCATCTTCTATATCATGAACCAGAAAATTAGCCCCGTTTTGTACTGCAATTTGTGCTGTAAAGCGTTCAGTGGCATGTACGGCTACCTTTAGATTGTTTTTATGAGCTTCATCAATAATAGCTTTGATCACTGGTTCCAGTTTTTTAGCCTGCTCTTCCTTCTTTTTGCCTTCACCAAATACGATATACCATATTTTAATGCAGTCAGGGTGATAAGGAAGCTGTTCCTGAACCAGTTGTTTAGCATCTTCTACCGTTGATACCAGTTTAAAAGGTTCATTGTTACCAAGGTTTTTAAATACTTCAGGCTCATAGGTGGTGATGAGCGGACCAGACATATATACGGTAGGCAGATTTTTTTTATTTTTAAATGAATCCCTAAGCGATAGAAAATGGTAAGTGGCGCCGGGGTCAATCACAGTGGTAATTCCGGATTTCAGATAACGCAGGAGCATCTCTTCCATGTGAGATTGTGTCCAGGCGATCTCTTTGTCATAAGGAACCTGTTTTCTAAGATCCAATGCATCAGGCCGTGTATACAGACCACCGCTCTGAAAAAAGTGAACATGAGAATCCGTCATACCGGGAAGCAGGAATTTGCCTTCTCCATTAATAATATCAGCCCCCTGCGGAATTTTCATTTTTTTTCCGGGTTTGATGGACGTAATAACGCTGTTACTGATCATTACTGTTTGGGCAGGAATGATTTTCTGATGGAGTACATCCACGATATTGACATTTTGAATATACATTTGTGCATCGGTAAGAGTAATACAGAGAAACGTAATCAGCAGGAGTTGTAGTTTCTTATTCATGGTTTCGGTCGAGTTTTTATTCGGTGATGTTACAAAGATAATAAAAGCAAGAATTTGCATCATGTCAGAATTTTAAAGCTATATTTTCAAAGAAGCATTTTAAATATTTTGAATCTGAAACTTGGTGAAAGGAAGCTTTCACTTGGTAAAGAATGGGACACTATATCCAAAGTTTTAGTTACTTTGCAGTAAAGATCTGAAATTCTGTGAAATCACTTTTCAACATACTATTCATTGTGCTCCTTGCGGCTGGAAATTTTTCTTCTGCACAGGATTCTACGCAGGTGGATAAAGTACTTAAATCTGCTTCAAGACTTAAAAAAGCGGTTGATAATAATGATAATAAAGGAGTTGCTGATACATATGTAGGCATTGCAAATGATTATTACAACCAGGGAAACTATGCAAAGAGCGAAGAGTTCCTGGTAAAAGCTAAGAGTATTTATCAACGTTTAAATGATAAAAAAAATCTTGAAACAGTAACCCGGAAATTAGCTCAGTCACAGGAAAAGCAAAATAAAATAACACCAGCCATTATTAATTACAACATGGCTGCTGACATGAATCACTCAGAAAAAAGCAGGGCAGTCAATATCAATGATGCTACCCGGCTCTCTTCTCCTACACAGGAACAAAAGGCGGAAGCCATTCAAAGTAATATAGACATTGGACTGAAAGATAATAAAAAAGCAGACCTGGCAGCAAGTTATAGTCAGATGGCGGATATTAATATTCAGGAGAAAAACACGCCTAAAGTTGAAGAAAATCTCAATAATGCCTACAAGATCTCAAAAGAAGAAGCACCGCAGCAGGCACTGGAAATTAATCAGAAGCTGACTAATTTTTATGTGACGAACAAGAATTTCGACAAAGCGATTGAAGCAAAAAAGAAAGTACTGAAAGAAGATTTCGTCAAAGATGATTCTCAGGAAAAAGTGAATCAGATCCAGGAACTGGCAGATATTTATATTAAAAAAGATGATGCAGGAGAAGCAATTGTTTTATTGAAAAATGCCTACGATATCGCTCTGGAGAAAGGACATACACTGGAAGCCCAGAAAAGTGTAAAACGACTCGACAGTTTATACAATGTTTCCGGAAATACCGATGCTTCGATGAAGTTATACCGTGATTTTCTTGGAAAATTGCCGGATATTGTTTCCAAAGACAGAAGTCTGATTGACAATAAAATTCTGGAAGATACCGAACAGCGAATTTCGCAGCTGGAAAAAGAAAAAGGATTAAAAGATGAACTCATCCGTAAGAAAAATGTCTTCAACTACAGCTTAATTGGAGTCTTAATCCTGTTGACAGGATTGATTATTTTTATTTTCAGAACACTCAAAAAAGTTCAGATCAAGAATAAAAAAATTGCCTTGCAGTCGCTTCGCAGGGAAATGAACCCTCATTTTATTTTTAACAGCTTAAATAGCGTTAATCATTTCATCGCCACCAATAACGAATTGGAAGCCAACCAGTATTTAACGAAATTCTCAAAGCTGATGCGTGGGGTGATGGAAAATTCAACACAGGATTTCATTCCTTTCCAGCAGGAACTGGATTTGCTTGAAAATTATCTCGCTCTGGAAAAAACACGTTTTGCCGATAAATTCGATTATGAAATTGTGGTCGATGAACATTTGAATATGCAGAGTCTTTTGGTTCCAGGCATGCTGGTACAGCCGTTTCTTGAAAATGCTATCTGGCACGGGCTCCGCTACAGAACAGAAAAAGGATTTCTAAAATTGATTTTTGAAAAAGATGCGATTGATTTAAAAATCACGGTTGAAGATAATGGAATAGGAATTGAAGAAAGTAAAAAACAGAAAACGCAGCATCAAAAAGCCAGAGAAGGAAGAGGAATGAAAAATACGTTGGAAAGAATTCAGCTGCTTAATGATCTGTATAAAAACAATATTACCTGCGTGATCAAAGATAAAGATCATAATAGCGGGGTTTTAGTGACCATAACTATTAATTTAACATCAAATAAACACTAACATGAAGAAAAATATATTGGTATTCATCTTATTACTATCCTCATTAGCAGGTATTGTTTCCGGACAGGAAATCAATCCTGTACGCCTTGAAAAAGTGCTGGAAAATTTAAAGCTTGACAAAACAAAAATTAAAGAAGAGTTCTGTACAGAAAAGAAAATGCCCAATGCAGAAGATTCTTATATCATCGTTATTCCTGTTTTACAGGGAAAAGAAGAAGAGGATCTTTTCACCGTACAAAATTTTATTTTGATTACAGATGAAAATGGGGGTATTAAAAATAAATACTTCGATCCTGAAGAAATTACTTCTGATGCTATTATGTTGCGTGGAATTACCATAGATACAGGATTGTACAGCATTAGTAACGGCATCCGTGCTTTTGGGGTGAAAACCAATTTTGAAGGCAGCAGCAGACCCAATCCGTATTCTTCAGAAGAAATCTCCATGTATTATCCTGAAGGTAAAAGTCTAAAAAAAGTTCTTAATAAGTTCAGCCTATATTCAAGTGGCGGAGAATGGGATACCAATTGTGCCGGCGAATTTGAAGATAGCCATTCTGTGATTATTGTAGATAAGGCAAAAACGAACAGTTTTACGGATCTTAAAATTAAAACGATATCTACCACCACAAAGAATAAAGTGGTGAATGGTGACTGTAAAGACACTCAAACCTCAAAAACCGGTTATCAGGTTTTACGATTTAAAAATGGGAAGTATCAATAAAATATCATCCGTTATATACCCTCAAATACCCTGAAAATGAAGATAAAAGCAGTAATCGTAGACGATGAGGTCATTGCAAGAGAAGTGTTAAGAAATTACCTCACCAAATACTGTCCTCAGATTGAAATCCTGGGCGAAGCAGAAAACAGTAAAGAAGCCGTTCCTCTCATTGCAGAAATACAGCCACAGCTCGTTTTTCTGGATGTGGAAATGCCTTACGGAAATGCCTTTGATGTGCTGGAAGCAACCAGTGAATTCTCCTATGAAACCATATTCATTACGGCATTTTCTCAATATTCTCTGCAGGCGCTTAATAAATCTGCAAGCTATTATATTTTAAAGCCTATTGATATTCAGGAGCTTATTTTGGCCGTTAATAAGGTAGCAGACAGCATTGAAAAGAAAAAAGAACTTAACCGAAACAAGATTTTACTTGAAAATCTGAAATTAAAACCCGAAAAGCAACAGCTGATTCTGCCTACATTACAGGGTTTTGATGTGGTAAAAATAGAAGATATTGTGAGATTGCAGGCAGATGGAAACTTTACCCAAGTGTATCTTACCGACGGTTCAAAGAAAATGGTATGCCGGTTCCTGAAATATTTTGATGATCTGCTTGAGGTTCCCTTTGTAAGAGTTCACCGGTCTCATATCATCAATACTAATTTTGTGAGGTCCTACCATAAAAGCGGAACGGCAATGCTTTCCGACCAGACCGAAATTGAAGTTTCAGGTAGTTTTAAAGACCAGTTTTTGAAAGTTTTTTCCTAGAATTTATCTTTCATTAACATCATAAAGGCATTGTTTTTGAAGATTTATAATAACCACAAAAACTTATATTATTATGAAAAATCTTCACAAAATTGCCATTCCCGTCTCATTAGGTATTTTAGGTCTTGTGATCTTCAATTCATGTTCTTCAGGAGGCATTACAAAAGGGGCAACGGCTGTTTCGAATTTCAATGCTGAAAAATATTTGGGAAGATGGTATGAAATTGCCCGTTTCGACTATAGATTCGAGAAAAATATGGATAATGTTACGGCCACCTATACTCAAAATGCGGATGGAACCATTCGTGTAGATAATAAAGGATACGATTACGTCAAAAAAGAATGGAAAGAATCCATAGGAGAGGCTAGATTTGTAAAAGATAAAACAGAAGCCAGATTAAAAGTTTCTTTTTTTAAACCTATTTGGGCCGGTTATAATGTGATAGACATTGATGAAGACTATCAATATGCTTTAGTAGCCGGAAGCAGTCTGAAATATCTTTGGATCTTATCCCGTACCAATACCATTCCTGAAAGTATTAAACAGCGTTTTCTGGAAAAAGCAAAAAAAATCGGATATAGCACAGATGAATTGATCTGGGTGAAACATGATAAATAATGATACGCAAAAAGGCAAAAGGGCAAATTTGGATTCAACAGATTTGCCCTTTTGTTTTTATATTTTCTTGTATTCTTTCCATTCTTCAAAACGCTGGTCGATGATAGGTTTGATCAATTCATAGTTTTCGAAAGTATCCTCAACGTGATAAAAACTTTCATATTCAAAATTATGTTCCTCAGCTTTTTTATCAAAAACAGCTGAATAATCATCGCCAAAAGAATTGTATTTTTTCGCGAAACTGGTATCATCCGTATAATAGTCGCGGGCAAAATGATTTCCCTGTTCATTAAGATCATGTTCAGAAAATTTTTCATCACACAGATCGATCAGAAACTCTGCTCCGGTCATTTCTTTTCTTTTTACCCTTTCAATTTCATCAGTGGTATCTTCATTCAGTTCCTTAGATAAGAAATTATTATTAATGCACCAGGTAAGAAACATTCCAATATGAGTGGATGCGTTTTCTTCAGATAGATTTTCAGGATATTCTCCGCCGTAATGCCAGGAGGCATCATCTATTTCGCCATTCTAGAGTTTTTAATGATAGTTTTAAACAGTATACTCCAAAGATATAAAAAATCGTTTTATGTTGCTGTAACCATAGATTTTTCCGTCATTTGTAAAAAGATTTTTTTTCAAAAACGACCTATGGAAAATGCTGTTCTTATTACAATTGGTGACGAAATCCTTTCCGGAAATACAATAGATACCAACTCTAATTTTATTGCAACCGAACTTAAAAATATTGGCGTAAAAGTCACCCAGATCTTTACGATTTCCGATGAAATAGAAACCATTAAAAATACCCTGAGGGAAGCCTTTGAAATGGGAAGCTTGATCATTACTACAGGCGGTCTCGGGCCTACTAAAGACGATAAAACAAAAAAAGCACTTGCCGAGTTTTTCAATGATGAACTTGCTTTGGATGAGGTTACTTTTAATCATCTTAAAGATTATATGGAAAGAAGAGGACGCATTGAGATCCTGGAGAGAAACCGGGAGCAGGCTTTTGTGCCCACCAAATCCACTGTTTTCCAAAACCAGTACGGCACGGCGCCTTGCATGATGATGGAGCAGGACGGAAAACTATGTTTCAGCCTTCCAGGCGTGCCTTATGAAGTAAAACCCCTGATTAAGGATCAGATCGTACCCTATTTAAAAGAGAAATTCAACCTTAATTATATTACGACAAGAATAATTTCTGTGGTGGGCATTCCCGAAAGTATATTATCAGATACTATTGAAGAATGGGAGCTTGCTCTTCCTGAACATATTGCACTATCTTATCTTCCGATCGGTACCCGTGTAAAACTAAGGCTTACCGCAACAGGTGAAGACGATCAGGTGCTGCAGCAGCAGCTTGAAGAGGAGATTCAAAAATTATTTCCATTAATCGGAAATCATATCATCGCAACCGTTGAAGATAAGATTGAAAAAATCCTGGGCGAATTATTAACAGAAAGAAAATTAACGATTTCCACCGCAGAAAGCTGTACCGGAGGAGAACTGGCAAAACTGATCACTTCAAACTCAGGAAGTTCAAAATATTTTGTGGGTGGTATTGTACCTTATGCGGCGGAAAAGAAAATCCAGATCCTGAGTGTTTCTAAAAAAACTGTCGATGAGTATACTGTAGTAAGTGAGCAGGTGGCTCAGGAAATGGCAGCGGGATGCCAGCAGTTGTTCGGAACCCATATTTCCTTATCTACAACTGGAGTTGCAGGTCCGGGGAAAGGAGAGGACGGAAATGAAGTAGGAACGGTATTTTATACCATCAAAATCAATGAAGAAGTTTATAATTATAAGCTGTATATGCCTCATTTAGAAAGAAATGACTTTGTAGGTTTTGTTTCGCAAAAAATAATCCAGGATTTGGTAAGCATACTTATAAAAGATTAAGTTTTTTATTTTAATTTTATTTTAATTAAATCTTACCCGGGTTTTCATGCTTTTTGAACACCCTTCGAAAAAATATAAAAAAAGTGGAAAATTCAAAACAGATTTTTCAAACCAATAATAAAAAACGCTGGAGAAATGTACAGTGGGGAAGCCGTATTTTTATCTTCGTCGCTGTCTTGCTTTTTCTGGCATTAGGTTTAATGATGAAACTGGACAGAAGTCCGAAAATCCCGTTCAAAGAAGACTATAAAGCCGTAATCACGGCGAGTAAACCGTATCTACAGGAGAATAAAATTTCTAAAGAATATAAAGGGTTCAGAAATTTTATTTCTGAAAAAACGATCCATACCAACCTCTCTAAAATTGAAATAGCCAGAGCAGCCAGGCTTAAAAATCAAAACAAAAACTGGAATCAGTTTCCGGGAGGAATCCGTTCTGCGTTTTATGTAGCCTGGGATCCACAGTCTTTAATGTCTCTGAAGAGAAATATCAAACATATTAACCTGGTGTTTCCGGAATGGTTTTTCTTAGATCCTAAAACAGGAGATTTGAAAACGAATGTAGACCCGGAAGGCTACAAGGTCATCAAAAGAACCGGAATCGCAGCAATGCCTATCTTGAGTAACAACTCCGATAGAGAATTCCGTTCAGAAGGGTTGGCCCGAGTACTGCAGGATCCGAAAAAAAGAACGCAGCTTATCCAGAAAATTACCCAGCAGTGTAAAAAACTTAATTTCAAAGGAATCAATATCGATTTTGAAAGCATGAATCTTGATTCTGATGAAAACCTCATTGCTTTTATGAAAGAGCTTTCAGAAACTTTCAAGCAGAATCAGCTTTTGGTTTCCATGGATATCATGACCGATAACGACGATTATAATATCGAAAAACTTAATCCATACGTTGATTATTTTGTATTGATGGCCTATGACGAGTATTCTGCCGACGGTGATGCGGGTCCTATTTCATCTCAAAAATGGATTGAGGCCCAAACCTCTAAAATTCTAAAGAAAACAACTCCAAATAAAATTATTCTGGGATTAGGCGCCTATGGATATGACTGGAGCGTCAATAAAGATGAAAACACCTCAGTGACCTACATGCAGGCTATTACTAAAGCTCACGCAAGTAAGGCGGTTATCAATTTTAATGATGATACTTTTAATCTTGATTATTCCTATACGGATTCTAATAATAAACTGCATAATGTATTTTTTAATGATGCAGCTTCTATTTTCAATACCATGCGTTTTTCTTCAGAATATCCATTGGCTGGAACAGCGCTTTGGAGACTCGGAAGTGAAGACAGCCGGGTTTGGAATTTCTATGATAAAGACCTTAGCTCTGCCGGACTTTCCAACTTTAATTTTAAAAGTTTAGAAAATGTGAAAGGCCAGACGATGGTGGATTACATCGGCGACGGAGAAGTGCTGGATGTACTGAATACGCCTCATGACGGGAAAATAGCACTGGAAACAGATGTTAAAGAAAAGATTATCACTGATGAAAATTATGTGACTTATCCCAGCTCCTATGAAGTGAAAAAATATGGTTCAGCGCCTCAAAAACAATTGGTACTGACTTTTGATGACGGACCAGATGAGACGTATACACCACAAATTCTTGATGTATTATCAAAATACCATGTACCAGCCGCTTTCTTTCTTGTCGGCCTGAATGCAGAGCAAAATCTTCCGCTTGTTAAAAGAATCTACCGCGAAGGACATGAGATCGGAAATCATACTTTTACCCATGAGAATGTGGCCAAAGTAAGTCCTGAAAGAGCTTTACTCGAACTGAAATTGACCAGACTTCTTATCGAATGTATTACCGGGCACAGCACAATTTTGTTCAGAGCTCCCTATAATGCGGATTCTGAGCCTACAACTTCAGAAGAGATTATTCCTGTGGCATTGGCAAGACAGCAGAACTATTTGGATATCGGGGAAAGTATAGACCCTGAAGACTGGCAGCCTGGAATCAAATCAGATGAAATTATAAGACGTGTACTGGCAGGAATCAAGCAGGAGAGAGGAAATATTATCCTGCTGCATGATGCCGGAGGAGATACAAGAGCAGAAACGGTAAAAGCACTTAAAATTCTTATTCCGATGCTGCAGAAACAAGGCTATCAATTCACTAACCTGGCGACTATTTTACATAAATCGAAAGCAGAGCTGATGCCTGCTGTTCCCAAAACAAAGTCATATTATGTTATGCAGCTTAATCTTGTGCTGGCAACAGCCATCTATGGGATAAGCCATTTCCTGGTTGCTCTTTTTACCATTTTTATTGCCTTGGGATTGATTCGGTTGATTTTAATGGGATATTGGGCGTTTAAAGAAAAAAGAAAAGAGAATAAATTGGGTGGGTTTCCGGTATTGGCTTCTTACCCGAAAGTCTCTATCATCGTACCTGCTTATAATGAAGAAGTCAATATTGTATCCTCATTAAACAGCCTCTTAAAACAGGCATATCCTAATTTTGATATCATCATGGTGGATGACGGAAGTAAAGATTCAACCTATGAAAAAGCTAAAGCTGCATTTCCGGATCATCCTAAATTAAAGATTTTCACCAAATCAAACGGCGGAAAAGCCACCGCTTTAAATTTTGGAATTTCCCATACCGATGCAGAATATGTAGTATGTATCGATGCTGATACCAAACTGCAGCAGGATGCCGTACAATATCTGATTGGCAGGTTCCTGAATGCTGATCCGGAAGAAAAAATAGCCGCCGTGGCAGGAAACGTAAAAGTTGGAAATAAAGTCAACTGGCTTACCAAATGGCAGGCGATTGAATATACCACCAGCCAGAATTTTGACAGGCTTGCCTACGCATACATCAATGCCATTACCGTAATACCGGGGGCTATTGGTGCATTCAAAAGATCAGTCATTGGAGAAGTAGGTGGATATTCATCCGATACCCTGGCGGAAGATTGTGATATTACGGTGAAAATTCTAAGAAAAGGATATACCGTAGCCAATGAAAACAGAGCAGTGGCGATCACTGAAGCTCCAGAATCCGTACAGCAGTTTTTGAAACAGCGTTTCCGATGGACCTATGGAATTATGCAGATGTTCTGGAAACAAAAACAGACATTTCTTACCCCCGAATACAAAGGATTGGGACTTTGGGCTATGCCGAATATTTTATTGTTTCAATATATTATTCCTTTCTTTTCACCGTTGGCGGATGTGCTGATGTTCTTTGGGATTTTATCAGGAAACGGATCGAAAATATTTACGTATTATCTCCTGTTTCTTTTTGTAGATGCATCTCTGGCTTTCGCAGCTTTCATCATGCAGAAAGAGAAATTAAGTAACCTTTTCTACATTCTTCCCCAAAGATTTGGGTATAGATGGCTGATGTATATCGTGCTATTCAGAAGTTTAAGAAAGGCATTGAAGGGAGAAATGCAGGCCTGGGGATTCTTAAAAAGAACCGGAAATGTAAAAGAGACGGTGGTTTCTTAATTTTATGTAAATTTGTTTTCGTTAAAAAGTAACAAATAATTAAAAGAATATACATATTGTATAAATTGTTATCATAATGAAAAAACTAACGCTTTCTTTGTTTTTACTAGCTGGAGTTTGCTCACTAAATACAGTGAGTGCTCAGTCTAAAGTAACTAAAACAGCAGTAAATGCCTCAGATAAAGGTTTAGACCTTAGCCTGATGGATACCTCTGTTCGCCCGCAGGATGATTTTTATAATTACGTGAGTGGAACATGGATGAAAACTGCCAAAATCCCTTCCGATAAACCAACTTGGGGAAGTTTCAATAAATTGGCTGACGATACAGACAACCATTCAATGACAATCCTGAACTCTCTTTTGAAAGATAAATTTGCTGACGGAAGCGAAGGGAAAAAGATCCAGGATCTGTATGCGAACTATATGAATATGCAGAAGAGAAATGCAGACGGAATTAAGCCTATTCAGGACAACCTGAATAAAATTGATGCCATCAAAAATCTTGCTGACCTTCAGAACTATCTTACTTCAGTAACGAAAGATGGAGAAAATATTTTATATGGATGGGGTGTAGATGCGGATCTTAAAGATTCTAAAATGAATGCCGTTTACTTAGGGAATGCTTCATTAGGGTTAGGAAGAGACTACTACCAGAAAGTAAACGAAAAAAACACAGAAGCTCTTGCTGAATATCAGAAATATGTAGCTTCTATGTTGAAAGAAATAGGATATAAAAATGCTGATGAAGCAGCAAAAAATATCGTTAATTACGAAAAAAGCATTGCTCAAACCTATCTGACGAATGAGCAGAGCCGTGATAATACCCTTCAATACAACCCAAAAACAATGACAGAACTTTCTGCTTTGGTAAAAGGGGTTGATATTCCTGCGTATTTGAAAAAAGTAGGCGTAAGCACAGATAAAGTAATTATCGGGGAACTTGGATACTACAAAAACTTTGATAAGTTGGTAAGCGCTCAGAATCTTCCTGTAATTAAAGACTATCTGAAATTTCACATGATTCACGGAAGTGCTTCTTACTTGAGTGAAAAATTAGGAGACATGAAATTTGCTTTCTATGGCAAATACCTGAGAGGTCAGCAAGAGCAGAGAGCACTTAATAAAAGAGGATTTGAAGTAATCAATAGTACTTTGGGTGAAGCTTTCGGTAAATTATATGTTGAAAAATATTTCCCGGCTGAAGCAAAAGCTCAGATGGTTGAATTAATCGACTACTTAAAGAAAAGTTTTGCAGTTCACATCAATAACTTAGCGTGGATGTCTTCTACAACAAAGGAAAAAGCAATGAACAAACTGAACAAGTTCACGGTAAAAGTTGCTTATCCGGACAAATGGAAAGATTATTCTAAATTAGATATCGTTCCTGAATCTAAAGGAGGAACGTTGTACAAAAACCTTCAGGATATTAGTCAATGGCAGTACAACAAAGACCTTGCTAAAATCGGAAAACCGGTTGACAAATCAGAATGGGGAATGACTCCTCAAACTGTAAATGCTTACTATAACCCGGTAAACAACGAAATTGTATTCCCTGCTGCTATCCTTCAGCCGCCATTCTTTAACCCGAATGCTGATGCTGCGGTTAATTTTGGTGGAATCGGTGCTGTAATCGGACACGAAATGAGCCACGGATTTGATGATTCAGGTGCACAGTTTGATGCTGATGGAAACCTGGTAGACTGGTGGACTCCTGAAGATAAAGCAAACTTCGAAAAAGCAACAAAAGCGCTTGCTTCACAATATGACAAATATGAGCCTGTAAAAGGAACTTTCGTTAACGGAACTTTCACAAACGGAGAAAATATTGCAGACTTAGGTGGAGTAAACATTGCTTACGATGCCCTTCAAATGTATCTGAAAGATAAAGGAAACCCTGGGAAAATCAGTGGATTTACTCAGGATCAAAGATTCTTCTTAAGCTGGGCAACCGTTTGGAGAACGTTATCAAGTGAGAAATACATGGTAAACCAAGTAAAAACAGATCCGCACTCTCCTGGATATTTCAGAAGTTTCGGACCGCTTATTAACGTTGATGCATTCTACAAAGCATTCGATGTGAAAGCCGGAGATAAATTATACAAAAAACCGGAAGAAAGAATTAAAATCTGGTAATAATTACCAAAAAATAGTAAAACCGTTCAGCAATGAGCGGTTTTTTTTGTTTTAGAAAATGGTTGTATCCATATAGTTTATTACACGACGTGTTCTGTCGCTACACTCCTATATCTTTGATTTCAGAAAGTTCTTGCAAGAATATATTTAATGTTACTAATATTTAAAATTTAACAAAAATGAATACAATTGAAATTAATGATCCTTACACAGGTGAGTGGACAACTTTTATAGAAACGGATAAAACCTATAATGGCGATGCTATTACGGATGCATATTGTGATGACATTCTTTATAAAAAGGTAGGAAGTGTCTACTACAGAAGAGTTTTGGAAGACAGTAGGGTAGATATAAGATGGTTTGGGGCACTACCGGATGGTATCACAGATTGCTCAGATGCAATTCAGCAGGCTTTTATTTCGGCAGATCAAT
This sequence comes from Chryseobacterium sp. SIMBA_029, assembly GCF_046535275.1. Taxonomy (NCBI): domain Bacteria; kingdom Pseudomonadati; phylum Bacteroidota; class Flavobacteriia; order Flavobacteriales; family Weeksellaceae; genus Chryseobacterium; species Chryseobacterium sp. SIMBA_029. The sequence continues at coordinate 247,709 of NZ_JAWRXA010000008.1, read as the reverse complement.
TTAAATTATCAGTAACTGCAGGTAAAGGTACTTATCTGGTTACTAAAACGATCTATATTCCTCAGAACCATACTTATAGTATGCTTTCGAAAACATATGATTTTAACGAATCTGTGTTTTTAATAAATTCTGACATAACAGTTTTTGAATCAGGCTACTATGATAGTTTTGGAAAGTTAGTGAGTGCAATAGGAACTGCACCGGATTATAGATATTCAGTAGGAATTAAATTCGGAAATTTTTCTTTTGAAACAACCTTAGTTAATGTGACCTCGCCTGCATTAGTGATTAAAGATTGGCATCAGGGCTGTGAAATATCTAATATCTCTTCTTTCCAGTTTTCGACATTATTAGAATCGGTAAATAATTATTATACCGTATTTAATGATTTGAGAACTAGTCATATAGGTGATTCTAGGTTGGGGGAGAGATTTATTTTTTCGGGAGAAATGAATTTAAATGTTTTTAGGGCTTTAGTTGCAGCAAATTCATTAGTTGGATATAAGTTTGATGGACCTATGAGAGCCTGTCATTTTGATGCAATTTCTATAGAAGGAGTTACAACAGGTATTCAGTTTAATTCTGAAGTTAATAACTGCTCAATTGTTAATTCATACATAGAAGGTTTTGAAAAAGCATTTGAATTTAAAAGTTATATTGATAATTTTACTATAGATAATAATTATATTAATTTTCTAAGTAGACCGGTTTCTAAACTTATAAGCTATGTTGGTTTACCTATAAATAATATTCACTTACTTCCAAACAATACTTTTGTTCATATGTTAGGTTATAATCAATTATTCGAAAATATTGAAAATGATTATGGCTATGGAGTAGAAATTGGCTTGAATACAAGCTATGGAAGTTCCATAAATAATCTTTTATTAAATGATTTTGGGGCTAATTACAATATAGAAGGTAAAGCAAAATTCCCAACCTATTTAGCAAATATCCAAAATGCAAAAGGTTTAATTCCTGGAAACTACTCAGGACAATATACCCGCGGATATGATGGTACCTCTGGATTTGAAGTAGACTCGTCATTAGCTAATTTAGTATATCTTAAAACTAAAATTAGGCATACTTGGACTCAGATTGTATATGTCAATTTAGAAGTATATGTAGATTCAGTGGTAAAGTATTATAAAGGGTTTTTTATAGGAAATGTATTCTATGAATTTGGAAACAGTGGAATATCTGTTACCGGAGGATTGGAATCTATTGTTAATTCTGATGGCTTTATTAATATACAAGGAGGGAGCTATGAAAGTGGAGATGTAATTAGTGTAAAAGGTGAAGTACGTTTAATCTAAAGTATATTATATTGAGTTTATTAAACCTGAATAAGAATAGTTATTCAGGTTTAATTTTTTGATAATCATAAAGTTAAATGTAAAATATGATCTTGAAATAAACTAAATAATGATAAACATTAATTTGTATATTTGATAAGTTTGTGTACAATCAAAAAAATTATCTTAATGAAAAAGCTGACTATCGGGATACTCGCCCTTTCGGGGATCGTGTTTTTACAATCATGCGGCAGTGCAAAGAATACTGCAACCACTGAAAAAAAACCTGAAATTATGGTAGATAAATCCTCTGCAAAACAAGTGAAAGAAGAAGGGATCAATATATCCTACATGGATAAAACCATTCGTCCGCAAGATGATTTTTTTAGTTACGTGAACGGGAATTGGGTGAAAACCACTCAGATTCCTTCCGATAAAGCAAGCTGGGGATCTTTCAATGCATTGAGAGAAAATGTGGATGATGCCTCCCTGGATATCTTAAATAAAATTTTATCTGAAAAATATACCGACGGCTCCGAAGGACAAAAAATTCAGAACCTGTATGCATCTTTTATGGATGTAAACAAAAGAAACGTTGATGGTCTGGCTCCGATTAAAGGAGATCTGGCTAAAGTAGATGCCATTAAAAACCTGAATGACCTTCAGAAATACCTGCTGGATGCCACAAGACTTGGAGATAATTCTTTCTATGGATGGAGAGTAAGCGCCGATATGAAAGATTCTAAAATGAATGCCGTATACCTTGGCGGTCCGGACCTTGGACTGGGAAGAGATTACTATCAGAAAGTAAGCGAAGCCAATACCAAAACATTAGCTGAATATCAATTGTATGTAGGTAAGTTATTTGGCGTTTTAGGATATAAAAACTCTACAGAAGCTGCACAAAATGTAGTGGCTTTTGAAAAACAGCTGGCCAACTATCTTCTAACGCTTGAACAAAACAGAGATGCTAACCTGAGATACAACCCTAAAAATGTATCCGAACTATCCGGTTTGGTTAAGAATGTAAACCTTGCAGGCTATCTTTCAGACGCCGGTGTGAAAACGGATAAAGTAATCATAGGAGAGCTGAAATACTATCAGAATATGGATCAATTTCTTACTCAAAAGAACCTATTGTTATTAAAAGACTATTTAAAATATCATATTATCAATGGTAATGCCAGTAACCTGGATGCCAGTCTGGAACAGATCCGTTTTGATTTCTATTCAAAATATCTTCAGGGCCAAAAAGAACAACGTCCGATGGATAAGAGAGGTTTAACTCTTGTTAACAGTGTTCTTGGGGAAGCCTTCGGGAAATTATACGTAGAAAAGTACTTCACTCCGGAAGCAAAACAGCAGATGGAAACGTATATTGATTATATCCTGAAATCATTCAAAACCCATATCAATGACATGGATTGGATGTCTGCAGCAACCAAAGTAAAAGCACAGGAAAAACTGTCCAAATTCACAGTAAAAATAGCCTATCCTGATCAGTGGAAAGACTACTCACAGCTAAAAGTAGAAGCCCCTGCTAAAGGCGCTACTTTATACTCCAATCTGCAGAATGTAGCCGCATGGCAGTATCAGAGAAGCTTAGATAAAGTGGGGAAACCTGTTGATAAATCAGAATGGGGAATGACTCCACAAACAGTTAATGCGTATTATAGCGGTTCCAATAATGAAATTGTATTTCCTGCAGCCATCCTTCAGCCGCCTTTCTATAATCCATTAGCAGATGCAGCAGTTAATTTTGGAGGAATTGGAGCCGTAATCGGGCATGAGATTTCTCACGGTTTCGATGACAGCGGTTCCCGTTTCGACGGTGACGGAAATCTGAACAACTGGTGGACAGATGCGGACCGTAAGAACTTTGACGCAAAAGTAGGACAACTGGCGGCTCAGTATAATGCCTACGAGCCTGTAAAAGGAAGTTTTGTAAACGGTAAATTTACAAGTGGAGAAAATATTGGTGACCTTGGAGGGGTAGCCGTAGCATATGATGCTCTTCAGATGTATCTTAAAGACCATGGAAATCCGGGATTGATCAGCGGATTTACACAAGATCAGCGGTTTTTTATGAGCTGGGCAACCGTGTGGAGAACAAAAGCAACAGACCAGTATATGGTGAATCAGGTGAAGACAGATCCTCACTCTCCGGGATACTTTAGAGCGTTCGGCCCTTTGGTAAACCAGGATTCTTTCATCAAAGCATTTGATATAAAACCTGGGGACAAAATGTACAAAGCGCCTCAGGACAGAATAAAAATTTGGTAACATAACCAAAAATTGTTAGAAAAGAAAACGCATCAGAAATGATGCGTTTTTGTTATTTATTTTTCATAGTTTAGTGATATCATAAAATAGTAATGTAAACCTGTTTTTTGTAAGGAAAATTAAATAGTACAAGAAAAATCTTGACAAAATTTTGTATGTTACAGTTTTTTTTTAAATTTAAACACTGGATTGGTAATTTGTTTGATTCATCTGCAAATTACTCAGGTACAGATATTAACCAAAATCAAAAATCTCAAAATAATAATAATATGGCAATGTTTAATTATGGTGTTGGCGGCAACGAGGTAAAAGTAGACGCTAATGAAGCTATTCAGGAAATACAGGAGAACAAGTCACTGATAGTGAGTCAGCTTACTACTGACGAAACGTATAGCCCTGAAATTGTAACAGGATTAAAGACTGTGGACGACGTCTTCAAACATTTCCAGCCTTCTGTTGCAGTACAGCACGAAACGGAAGACGGCAGTGTAGTGGAAGAAGAATTCCGTTTTCAAAATCTTGCGGATTTCACTCCAAAAAATCTTACTCAGAAATCAAATTATTTGCAGCAACTCAGCGTAGAGCAGGAACAATATAACAAGATTGTACGCCAGCTGAAAACAAATAAAATTCTGCGTAATATGCTGGAGAATGAGCAGACAAGAGCTGCTTTTATCGAAGTATTGAAAGATGTGGCCCAGGAACTTGAAAAATAATTTAAAGACATTACACTAAATCATGGATAGCAAATTACAGGCGGCTGAAAGCCAGCAACATTCAGGACAACCGAAAGGGAATCCTCTTGCCGAACTCAATAAAATTGGAGGTTTCGGATTTGTTGAATCTGTTGTAGATGGCATCGCCAATATGAACCCTACAAGAAAGGCTAGGAAAGAAATCTTCCTTACCGACAGCAATAAAACAGATGAAAGAAAAGAACTTCTTCAAAAGATCAATCTTTGGATGAATCTTTTAGAAGGTGGTGAATCTGCAGATAAAATGGCCGATACCTGCAAAAATAAAGCACAGCAGGCTGACCAGAATTTAAAAACAAATCTAAAAAATACGCTGGATTCAGTTCGCCAGCTGGAAACAAGCTACAGAACAGTAGCGCAGTTCTACAAAAATACAGAATTGGATAAAGTAGACAATGTAAGCATTGTCAATGCAAGTCTGGAACAGGTTTCAGATTTGGATAACCCTATTTTTATCGATGCGATCGCAGAAGAATTCAAAAGCTATTACGATCGTTTAGACCTTAGAGACAACTATTCAATCCTTGCCATTCCCGGATACTTAGGCTCCAATAAAGTCATTGAAAAATGGGCGAAGATCTGTAATGAAAATAAAGTCATGATGGTGACGGATTTCGCGAATCTGGATAAACCGGATGATGTCGTAGATTTATTCCATTCTGCAAACCTTACAGGTGGAGAACTTCACAGAAGTAATGTGATCATGACATGTAACTGGTTGGTAGGCCGCGGAAGAGCTGAAGAAGTAGGAGAAGAGGAGAATGTAGAACTTCCGCCTTCCACTTCATTAGCCGGAAAAATCCACAAAACATTGATGTCTCAGGTAGCTGCAGGTAAAAAGCACGGAAACATCAATGAAGTAGATGCCGTAAAATTCGAATTGAAGAAAAGCGAGATTTCTCAGTTGGAAAAAATGGGACTTGTACCGATGGTTAATGAATATGGTAAAATTATGGCGTTCTCAGCCAAAACATTATTTACAGGAGATAACATTGGTCTTCAGACTTATTCTGTAGTTCGTGTATTTGACTATGTAACAAAAGTTTTATTAGATTTCCTAAACAGAAGAGCTTTCGAAAACTGGAATGCAAAAAATGAAGACGATTTAAGAAGACAGATTGTAACATTCCTGGATGGTATCAAAGGAGCAGACAAACTGATCGAAAAATTCAAGATCGTTCGTTTTGAGCAGGACAAAGTAAACAAAGACAGAGTATGGCTGGATATCCGTTTAACCCCTTATTTCCCTACAAAGAGTTTCGTTATTAAACTTGACGGGCACAAAGGAGATGATGGTAACGAATGGGATGCAGAGTACATTCAGGATTAATACACACCCAATTAAAAATAAAAACCGATGCATCATACATCGGTTTTTTTCTACCAAATTATATGAAAACTAATGTGATTAAAAAAAGACTTGCCTGTGCTGTACCCATACTTTTACTTTTTCTAATGACAGGCTGTAAAAAGGAATATGAGAGACCCGATCATTATGAAGTAGACCTGTTTGCAAAGGAACGCAAAGAAGGAAAAGCTTACATCATGAATGCAGAAGAATGCTTTGATGGCAGCGAAATGGTCATTACAAGTTCTGCAGTAAAGCTTGCTGACAGCTCAGTTGGTCATGGAAGACCATTTTACATCTATAAAGTAAGCTCTGGAGAGATGATGAAAACCGTACGGGATACCGTATTGGATTATCCGTTTCAGTTTCTTTCCAATCAACGGTTAAAATTGAAAGAAGGCCCCATATATGTCTACCTGAAAAAGCTTGATGGTTATCGTTTTATTGCTAAAGAGAGAAAAATTAATTATCAGTGGCTGAAGACTGCGCCTGTGTATTCCGTACAAAAAGATAAATAAGCTTATCTTTGCATCATAGAATAACCCCGGTGGATTCAGAAAATAATAGCCGGAGGGAATTCTTTTAAATATTTAAAACAGGCTAAGGTTTTTGGAAAAGAATAATAGAGATGCAGCTTTTCTTCAAGTAGGGAACAAGCTTCTGGACTGGTATAAGGAAAATGCAAGAGATCTGCCTTTCAGACAGACGAAAGATCCTTATAAAATTTGGATCTGCGAAATTGTATTTCAGCAGACGAGAATTAATCAGGGATTGAATCATTACAATAATTTTATCAAAAGATTTCCAGATGTACAAACTTTGGCAGCTGCTGAAGAAGATGAGGTTTTGCTGTATTGGAAAGGGTTAGGGTACTATTCCCGGGCTATCAATATCCATAAAGCGGCCCGCCAGATCATAAATGAGTATCAAGGTACTTTTCCCTCTGATTATAATGAAATCCTAAAGCTAAAAGGTGTTGGTAAATATACGGCAGCAGCCGTTTCAAGTATCTGTTTTGGAGGAAAAATGCCGGCTGTGGACGGAAACTTTTACAGAGTATTAAGCCGTGTTTTTGCAGATGATTTTGATATCTCCAATTCCAGGGCATTTGTTTATTTCTCTGAACTGGCAAATCTGGTAATGCCGGAAAATGTCGGGGATTTTAACCAGGCGATGATGGATCTGGGCTCTGAAATCTGTAAACCTAAAAATCCTCTGTGCGGAGTATGTCCGCTCAGCAAAGACTGCTTAGCATTTTCTTTAGATAAAATCTCAGAATTTCCAGTAAAAACAAAGAAAGTGAAGACTGAAAACCTTGATCTGACCTATTATTTTGTCCATCGGAACGGTCAGTTTCTGATACAGCAGAGAAAAGACGACTTCATCTGGAAAAAATTATTTGAATTTTTACCTGCCATTTCTGCAGAACTGGAACCCTTTATAAAAAGCTCAAAAACAATCAGCCATAAACTTACCCATAAGAATGTGAGTATTGAAATTTATGATGTTGAGGTAGTTTCAGAGATGGTATGGAATGATTTTATAGCTCAAAATGAATACCTCATTACCGACCTGGAAGGCTTCCATCATAAATCTTTTCCCAAACCTTTGGAAAACTATGTCCAAAACTCGTTGAAAGACTGAAATTTGTCTTCCGAAATCTGAAATCTAATTTGTACTTTTGCAAAATGATTAAAAACGTCATTTTTATTTTCGTATCACTGCTTTTAATTTCATGCGGGAAAGACCCTGCTCCCAAGCCTTATGGGGAGCTTCGTCTGGAATATCCGACCCCTAAATATCAAAAGTTCGAATCTAATTGTGGATACAGTTTTGAGTATTCTGGCTTTGCGCTTATTACCGATGCTAAAAAGCCTTGCTGGTACTATATGAACTATCCTAAGATGAAAGCAAAGGTCTTCGTTACATATTATCCTATACAGAATGACTTTGCCGATCATATCAGAGAAGCAGAAAAAATGGTGTACGAGCACACTGTAAAAGCCAGCTCCATAGACACGAAATCCTTTGAATACCCTGAAAAAAAGGTATATGGGAACTTCTACGAACTCAAAGGACAGAGCGCTTCCAATCTTCAATTTTACGTTACAGACAGTACGAAACATTTCGTAACTGCTTATTTATACTTTAATACAAGGCCAAAACCCGATTCTTTGGCCCCGGCAATAGACTATATCAAAAATGATATGAAACACATGCTGGATACTTTCGAATGGAAAAAATAAATTACTTTTAAAATACATTGAAAAATATATGAAACTTTTAGTTGTAGGAAGTGTTGCATTTGACGCAATCGAGACGCCGTTTGGTAAAACAGATAAAATTTTGGGAGGTGCTGCCACATATATTGGCATCACGTCATCTATTTTGGGTGTTAAATCCGGTATCGTTTCTGTAGTAGGAGGAGATTTTCCGCAAGAACATCTTGATATGTTTACCGACAGAGAGGTAAATATTGAAGGAATTGAAATCGTAAAAGAAGGTAAGACATTCTTCTGGTCCGGAAAATATCATAATGACTTGAATACAAGAGATACGCTGGCTACTGAAGTGAATGTTTTGGAAAATTTCGATCCGAAAATTCCAGATTCTATGCAGGATTCAGAGATTTTATTATTGGGTAACCTACACCCGGGTGTTCAGTTATCTGTTCTTGAAAAAATGAATGTTCGTCCTAAACTGGTAATTCTTGATACAATGAATTTCTGGATGGACAGTGCTTGGGATATTTTAATGGACATGATTGCTAAAACGGACGTGATTACGATCAACGATGAAGAAGCAAGACAGCTTTCCGGAGAATATTCTTTAGTAAAAGCAGCAAAAAAAATTCATACGATGGGTCCTGATTATGTGATCATCAAAAAAGGAGAACACGGAGCTTTACTGTTCCATGACAATAAAGTATTCGCGATCCCGGCGCTTCCATTGGAAGAAGTTTTTGACCCGACGGGTGCTGGAGATACTTTTGCAGGAGGTTTCGCTGCTTATCTTGCTAAAAAAGAAAAGATCGATTTCGAAACCATGAAGTCTGCTTTGATCGTAGGATCTGCGATGGCTTCTTTCACTGTTGAGAAATTCGGGACTGAAAGAATTCAGGAAGTTAGCGAATCAGATATGTTCGAAAGATTGAGACAATTTAAAGAATTGACCACATTCGATGTGGAACTGCAATAAATAAGTCTTTTTAAGAAATATTTATAATAAAAAATTTAGGGAAATTCATTAAGAATTCTAAATTTGCAACTTGTTTAAAATAGTAAAATGACAAATAAACTAAAAATCACTTTTCTTCTTGGGATTTTCATAATGATATTCTCTTCAAACATGATGAATGCCCAGCTAAAACAAGGAGATTTGGTGGATGGTATTGCTGCTGTTATCGGAGATGAAATTGTTTTGGAGTCTGATGTAGATGAGCAAATGAATTACGGGAAACAGCAGGGAGCTACCAACACAGACAAATGTGAGTTCCTGGAAAACCTTATCAACAATAAATTTCTTGTTTACGAAGCTAAAAAAGATACATTAATTGAAAACCGTTCTGCTTCTATTAAAGAGCAGGCTAATGCAAAATACCGTCAGCTTCTTTCTCAGTTCCCGGACGAGAAAGCGATGTTACTTGCTTACAAGTTCAGAAATGGGTACGAAATGAAAAATGCTATCGAAAAGATAGATACCGATACTTATTACGGACAGGCAAAATATCAGAGAATTACTGATAAAGCCGACGTAACGCCGAATGAGGTAACGGATTTTTATAATTTGTATAAAATGCAGCTTCCACAAGTGAAGGACGAGATTTCTTTAGGACAGATTATGATGTATCCTAAATTAACGGAAGCCCACAAGCAGGAATTGATCAACAAATTGAATAAGATCAAGAAAGATGTTCAGGGAGGAGAAACCTTTGAAAGCCAGGCAAGAATCTATTCTGAAGATGAAGGTTCTGCAGCCAACGGTGGACTCTACAAGAATATCTATAAAGGTCAGATGGTGAAGCCGTTTGAAGCTGCTGCTTTAAACCTTCAGGAAGGAGAAATATCAGACCCTATCGAATCTGAATTCGGATACCATATTATCCAGTTGATTAAAAAATCGGGTAAAGTATACGATGCAAGACACATCCTTCTGAAAGCAACTCCTACAGATGATGAATTGAAAACTGCTAAAGCTAAATTAGACAGTATCAGAGGTTTGATCATTGACGGGAAAATAACGTTTAAGGATGCAGCATTCAAATTTTCTGATGACAAGCGAACCAAGTTCAATGCAGGAATTATTTCAGGTGCTGACGGTTCCGATAAACTTGAAAGAGAAAGTATCCCTGGAACAATAAGCTATGAATTGGCAGGATTGAATAAAGGAGATATGACAACAGCTTTTGAGGATGACGAAAACAAAAGAAAAGTTGCTAAAATCATTAAAATTGAAGATGTGATTCCGGCTCACCAGATAACAATGGAAACGGATTATAACAGAATAAAGCAGATGGCGCTTAATAAAAAGCGAAATGAAATGGTAGAGAAGTTTGTCAACTCAAAACTAGGGACAACCTTCATATCTATAAACGGACGTTATGATTCTTGTAATTTCAAAGCAAACTGGAAAAAAGATTCAATCAAAAAGTAAACAAAAAGCCTTCAGATTTTCTGAAGGCTTTTTGTATGCTTCAAGGCACACACTATAAATTAACTTTTCAATAGTGGCTTCAAGCTCTCTTAATAAATTCCCTCAATCCAAATTCACGTCTTTTTAATACCTTTACAAAAATTGAGTAAATGGATTACGAATTGTATCTTACAGCGTTTCGGTCAGCAGCAGAAAAAATTCCTAAAGAACAATATGATAGGGAAGGATTGAAAGTGTCTGTAGATATCGTTATGGAATCCGCTGCCCTTAAAATTTATAAACCTGAATGGTCCGGAGATCCACAATCACCATTAGATGCCGTAAGCAGGATTTTTTTTTCAATATGGGTACATGATAAGACGATAAGTGAAGGAAAAATGTATTATAATATCCATGCCCTCAAACTAAGGGAATTGAAAGGCTATGCCATATCCAGCAGACATTTTGCACAGAATTTCAGAGATCAATTTTTGAAACACAAGAAAGACTGGCCCAATGCAGATATACAATATGGCCCGCTTACACTTATGCAGGGATGGATACCGCTTACCTCTGAAGATATTCAAAAGGAAGTATGCAGGCTGATTCAAAGTTTTCTGGAGATAAGCCCTATCATTGATACTGTTTTAGATCAGTATAAAATCCGGTAATATTTAGTTTTTTTAATCGATAGAAATGTCTGATAACCGTTGTTTTTAGTATTTTTACAACATGAGCAATTTTATAGATTTCAATTCGGCAAAAAAACTTCACGAAATGCAGACAGAGCACAATAAAATTACACAACTTTTTAACGTACAATATCCAATCATCCAGGCAGGAATGATCTGGCATTCCGGATGGAGACTGGCTTCGGCGGTTTCTAACTGCGGAGGATTAGGATTAATTGGTGCAGGAAGCATGTATCCGGATATTTTAAGAGAGAATATTCAGAAGTGCAAACAGGCTACAGACAAGCCTTTTGGGGTAAATGTTCCTATGCTGTACCCTAATATCGACGAAATTATCCAGATTATATTGGAAGAAGGCGTTAAAATTGTTTTTACGTCCGCCGGAAATCCGAAAACCTATACTGAAACCCTTCAGAAAGAAGGATTAAAGGTAGCCCATGTTGTTTCCTCTACCAAATTTGCAGTAAAATGTGAAGATGCCGGAGTAGATGCTATTATAGCAGAAGGCTTCGAAGCCGGAGGACATAACGGAAGGGATGAAACAACGACTTTCTGCTTAATTCCTAATGTAAAGAAACATATATCCAAACCTTTGATTGCTGCCGGAGGAATCGCTTTAGGTTCTCAAATGAAAGCAGCTATGATTTTAGGAGCAGATGGGGTGCAGATCGGATCACGCTTTGCTGCAACGGTTGAAGCAAGCGCTCATGAAAACTGGAAAAAGAAAATTACAGAACTTCACGAAGGAGATACCCATCTTACGCTAAAAGAATTAGCACCGGTAAGAATGGTGAAAAATAAGTTTTTCAATGAACTGGAAGATATCTACCAGACAGGACGAAATGCAGAGGCTTTAGTAGCTTCTTTAGGACGTGCAAGGGCTAAACGCGGTATGTTTGAGGGAGATATGGAGGATGGTGAGCTGGAAATTGGTCAGGTTTCAGCATTGATTGATGAAATCCTTCCCGTAGAAACAGTTTTTAAAAATCTTTTGCAGGAATTTGAAGAAATAAAAAATCCACGCTTATAAAAATTTTTGAATGTATGGAAGGAAGGAGTATTGATGTAAAAGGAAACAAGCTTTATATAGAGTACGAAAACACATTCGAAAACAAACCTACCATCGTTTTTTTACATGATTCACTAGGATGTATCCAGCTTTGGAGAGATTTTCCGGCAAAATTAAGTGCTGCCTTAGCCTGTAATGTTCTGGTCTATGACCGGCTGGGCTATGGAAAGTCTGGCATGATGACAACCCATGAAAGAGCCATGAATTATATGGAGCTGGAAGCCGATCTGCTTCATGAACTCTTATGTACACTGAATGTACAAAATGCTGTATTATTTGGACACAGTGATGGTGGTACAATCGCATTAATTACCGCATCAAAATATCCGAAAAAAATACAAGCGGTCATTTGTGAAGCAGGACATATTTTGGTAGAAGATATTACGGTAAAGGGAGTTCAGGATGCATTGGAAGCCTACAATACCACGAACCTTGGAGAACGGCTTCAGAAATATCATGGTGATAAAGTGCCAATGCTATTCAGGGCCTGGACGGAAATCTGGTTGAGTGAGAAGTTTAAAAACTGGAATATAGAATACCTTTTGAAAGATATAACTTGCCCTTTGCTATTTATACAGGGAGAAAACGATGAATACGGAACTTTAGACCAGCTTGAAAAAACATTAGCTCAGGTAAGTGGAATTTCAGAACACTATATTATCCCGGAGATTGGGCATACACCTCATAAAGAAGTTCCTGAACTGGTACTCAAGAGATCAGTAGAGTTTCTACGACAACAATTCAATTCATAAAAAAAAAGCATCTTCCGGGATGCTTTTTTTGTGCTTTTCAAAAAAATAAGCGGTTATTCATCTTTTTTACTGCTTTTTCTTGTGTACACTTTTATGTTAAAACGTGTACATGTAATGGTGGACTTTTTACAATGTACAGTAATGTACAGATTCAAGGTAAATGGATAAAGTAAAAATAAGTTCTATAATGTTTTTACAACCGATTAAATATTGAGGTTCATTTATTTTTTGGTTAAAATCAAGTTTATTAAAATTTTACTTTCGGAATATTTTTAAGCAATCCAAAAAAGACTGTTAAAATCATTAATGGTCTTTTTATTCAAATTACCAAAGGTTTGAATCATACATATTTACAGTTAAAATTACAATAAATACGCAATACATATCATCGTGAAGTGATATATCAATTTTTAGTTTTGAAATGTCAACAGTGGCACAAAACAAAAAATTATCAAATGAAGAATTTAAAAAAACTTTCGAGAAATGAACTTAAAAACTTGAGTGGTGGTCAAATCATTAATGGAGGTCCAAGAGCAGGTTTAGGTGGGGGATCTGGAGATACTTTCAGATGTTGTAATACACAAACAGGATCTTGTGGGCCATGTGGTGGTCCAGGAGCATGTGATGTTGGTTACGAGCTGAGATCTTGCTAGAAGATTCCCAAACAAAATCTTTGAGAAAGGCTGTGATACAATAGCCTTTCTCTCATTATAATTTAGATACAATTCCAGATGAAACGTCATATTTTTTTATTAACATATTTTGTCTTTTCTATGAAACTTTTTTCTCAGGGAAAAGAAACTATCATCATTGGAGAAGATCTTCAAAATAAATATCAAAAGACATTACGGCTGGTGGGTTTATGCAGTGAAAAATATTATCAAAATTTTCGCGGGGATTCTTCATCAATAAAAAACAATCAATATGTTTTTAATATCACAGGATTTATAGATGATATTCCCAGACCTTTTTACTTTTTGCTGGAAACTGAAAAACATAAAGTTTATAAGACATCTGAGATCTTTTATATTTCGCAGGGAACCAGCAAAATCAATTTTAATTCTGAAGATGGTAAAATAACATTTAGTGAAAAGAACAGCTTGTATAAAGACATAAATAGATTTAAGGCGGACATGGAATCCTATTCTTCCCAAAAGAAACATTTATATCAAATTGAGGGCGACATTTATAAAAATAAGAATTTTAAGGTTGAACAGAAAACAAAAGATAGTTTACAAAAGCTGTATACAGAATTAGACAACTATGAAGAAAATTTATTATTAAATCTTTCAAAAAAAACACCTCGATCTTATGTATTATTTTGGAAATTAGTCCAAAAATTTGAGGCTAAAGGGTTCAAGCAAACCTATTTTCAGGCTTTCAATAATTTAGATTCTTCAGTAAGAACATCTTCTGTTGGACTTATTTTTAGTGAAGAACTTAAAAAAGGAAGCAAAATAGTAGAAGGTAATCTATTTCCAGAGCTTATTTTAAAAGGTAAAAAAGTACAATCTTCTTTAGGAAAGTCGTACACTATTATTGATTTTTGGTTTTCTCATTGTGGACCTTGTATTGAACAGATGCCAAAGTACAGAGAAATATACTCGAAGTATAAGGATAAAGGTTTTGAAATAATAAATATCTCTACAGACCGTACAAAAGATATAGGAAACTGGAAGAAAATTATTAAAGAAAAAGAATTAAGCTGGGTACATTATTTAGATGAAAACGGAGAAAAATCCAAGTATTATAATATTAATACATTTCCTACTAATTTTCTGTTAGACTCTTCAGGTAAAATTATAAAGAAAGATATTTCATTGGAGGATCTGGATACCTTTTTAAGCAATGCTTTAAGATAGAATATGGATTTCCGCATCTGTACTCAACAATTAATGGGTATTTTTAATTTTAGATATATAATTTCTGTATCCTTATTTTATCATCATTATAATGAATATGAAAAAGTTTGTTTTAATCAGTTTGCTTAATTTCTTATCTGTTTTGTCAGCACAAAATGTAACATTTATATATGAACTAAAGTATAAGCCTAATTCAAACAAGGTGGAGTTTGTTACTGAACAGTTTTATCTTGATGTCCTTGGTCAACAATCTGTTTTTCGGTCAGAACATGACAGGCGTTCAGATTCTTTAGTGCAAAAAAATGGATTCGGACTTGGTACTAAGCCTTTATTTGCAAACCAATTTTATATAAACAAGAATCTCATTAATGCTACAATAAGTAAGAGCATTACTGCTCCAGTTATGGGAGATAAATATTATATAAAAATTGATAGTTCACTTAAATGGCAAATCCAACCAGATAAGCAAAAAATAGCAGAAATGGATTGCCAAAAGGCAACTGTAAATTATGGCGGTAGAAAATGGATAGCGTGGTTTTCAGAGAGTATTCCTTTGCATGAAGGACCTTATATATTCAATGGTTTGCCAGGCCAGATCGTGAAAATATCAGATGAAAATTCAGAATATGATTTCACTTTGATAAAAATTAAAAAATCAGATAAGAACAATATGTTTGCCCTTAGAGCTGGAAAGGAAATTACTTGGGAAGAATTTCAGAAAATGCAGTTAGACTATTACAATGATCCACATGCCGAAATTAAAGCCCGGAATATAAAATATCAGGTCGGAGATGAAAATGGAAATCTTATTTCTATGGATCTTAGAACCCTTTCAAAAGGCATCCAAAAACAGCTGAAAGAAAATAATAATGTTATAGAATTAGATAAGGCTGTACAATATCCATGAAATAAAAAAGAATAATTGGGAGGTAAATTTTGAATATAGTGTGATGTGTATATGCTAAGTTAATGAAGTGGCCATCATGTGTTTGTGTTGGAAATGTATGTTTAATTGTGGAGATGCAGTTTTGCTGCATCTCTTTTTATGTACTTTCCCTAAAGTTGGATTACAGATTGTCCAGTTCAAATTTGATGTTTTCCCGCGCAGAAATCTCATATTGATCTTTAAAATATTCAGTTTTAAAGATATGTTTAAGATTCAGGAAATGTTGAAGAACCTTCTTTCTTCCAGGCCGGTAAAGAAAATCCGGGTAAATGGAATATTCTTTCCGTATGTTTTTGATATAAGCGAGATACGTCTCTGCATCTTTTCCCAGGATGGAAAGGTCAGCATCCAAAAGATAATTGGTATCATGGTCATCCGATAGCAGATGAGCTTTTGTAGCGGTAATCTGAGAGGTAACAGATGCTATGATTGCTGTGTCGGCATTCAGTTTTTGAAGCCTTATTGCAGCAAACTCAGCACTCTTTTCTTCATTACGTTTGGAAGAAGCATCATAGATTACATCATGATAGAAAATAGAGAAGGAGAGCGCAGGAAAGTTGGCAATCCGGTCCTTAACATGCTCCAGCTCAAGAAACATATTTTCAAGATGATGAATATTGTGATAATACCTGCCTTTTTCAGAATATTTCTTTTCAATTTCCTGCCATAGGCCTTTGATAATCTGCTGTTCCTCACTAAAAGAACTACACAGCTGTATAAAGTTTTCTTTAAGATCCATATTAGGAGTACATAAAAAAAGGAACTTTAAAAAGTTCCTTGATTTGATTCTATTGTTGCTTTCAGGTCTGCCCAGCCACCGCCGTTGTAACCGTCTTTCAGCCCTTGAGAAGTAAGATACTCTAAAGCCTTTCCGCTTCTGTTTCCGCTTCTGCAGAAAATAACTACCGGCTTTTCAATAGATAAAATTTCTTCCTGTCTATCTTCTACTTCACCCAGTGGGATATTTTTAGCACCTTCTATATTGCCGTCCATTTCCAATTCCATGGGTTCACGAACGTCTATTAATTCATAATTTCCTGATTGTAATACTTCTGATAAAGACATAGCTGTTTGATTTTAAACATTAAAATGATAACGAAAATACGCAATTTTTTTCTGAAAAAACGGTTTTAGCCGCTTTATTTTAGAATAGGGTATATCCGAGAATTAAAGATATTGTCCTGTAGTCAGAAGCAAAATTAAAATAATTTCTTAAGAGGTTTCTGGACATTCCCATTCTGAATTCTACACTGTATTTATCTTGGTATTTATAGCCGGCACCAAACGCAAAATTGTTACCCGATGATATTTTAAATTCAGTCTGATCATAGGTAATAGCAGAATTAAACTCAAAATCTATAACATAAGCCGCATTGATAAATATTTTTGATTGCTCATTAATAAAGAAATAGTGCCTAACCCCAAACGGGATTTCCAAGGATTTATAATCCACACTTCTTTTGGTGATTTTTCCGCTGGAAGAACCATCCACAATGGAAAATTCAGTGTTGTTTTTATAATACTGATACGTAGGTTCCACAAAAAGAGCCCATTTGTTTTTATTGAAAGGTAAAATAAATTCAAGTTCGGCGCCAATCCTGAAGGCAGCTTTTGAACCAAATCTTGTTTTATCATTTACACTGTAATAATGATAATTGTTTTCCACCGTAGAAAAATTAACCCCCGGTCTTAGGCTCAGATTAAATAAATCTTTCTTTACTTTAGACTGCCCGTAGCTCAATGAATGTCCGGTAGAACATTCGTTATAGGTGATGAATATTTTTGTAAGATCTGCTGGTTCGTAGTCCGTTTTTTTGATCATTTTAAGGTCTACACCACATGTTAAACTTTCTGACAGCTGTTTTTTATAATCTTCATTATAACCAATCTGACTTTCGTTGATGGCGTAAGGCTTATAAATCAACTGTTTTACACTCCCATCATCAGTGCTGTAAAAGAACCTTCTGGTATCTCCGCTTTCATAATAAAATAGGCTGGATTTGCCTTCTACCAGATATTTAAGGAACAACGTTTCCTCTTTAAATTCCGGTGCCTTATTTTCAGACAATCTGTTCAAATGATCAGAAGAACGGTCAATCATAATGGTTTTCCGAACATACCTTTCAAGACTATCAATTCCAAACTCCTGAATGTTTTTAATGTTTTCTTTTTTTACATCAGAAGAACCATCAAGTTTGTATTCAAATTCAGTGGGATTATTTTTCCAGTCCAGGTTTTTAATTGAGGCTTCAGTTCTTTCACCGGCATTATTAATAAAATATCCTTTTTCAAATGTGATTTGTGCGTACTGCATGCCTGCAGCTAAAAGTCCAATAAACAGACTGATTTTTTTCATGGTTATTATTTTCAAATTTTGCTTTAGAATAAGTATGTCTGTTAAAACAGGCGGTAAAGCGCGCAAATTTATAAAATAATCTTAGTTTTGCAAGGTGAAATCATGAATTCAAATGCCGAAAAATATGCCCGCCTTATCAAATCCAAAGCAGACCGTTTTGGATTTCAAAGCTGTGGCATTTCAAAAGCTGATTTTTTGGAAGAAGATGCCCGCCACCTTGAGAAATGGCTTCAGAATAATTTTCATGGCGAAATGAAATACATGGAAAACCATTTTGATAAAAGACTTGATCCAAGACTGTTGGTAGAAGGTTCAAAATCAGTGATTTCACTTTCCTATAATTATTTTCCCAAAGAGAAAATCTCAGCATTAGAAAATTACAAAATCTCAAAATACGCTTATGCAGAGGATTACCATGAAGTGGTTAAAGAAATTCTGCGTGACATGGTTATGGAACTCCAGGAAGAGATTGGAGAGTTCGGTTTCAGGGTTTTCGTAGATTCTGCTCCCGTATTGGAAAGAAGCTGGGCCAGAAAATCAGGAATCGGATGGGTGGGAAAAAACGCCAATCTCATTACAAAACAAAACGGCTCTTTCTATTTTCTGGCAGAAATAATATGCGATTTGGAACTCGCTGCAGACCATGAAACAACCGATCATTGCGGAACCTGCAGAAAATGCATTGATGCTTGTCCTACTGACGCTATTGTTTCTGAGAAAATTGTAGACGGTAGCAAATGTATTTCCTATGCAACCATAGAGCTGAAAGGTGAAATTCCTGATTCTTTTAAAGATAAAATGGAAGATTGGATGTTCGGATGTGATATCTGCCAGGATGTTTGCCCATGGAACCGTTTTTCTGCTCCTAATCTTCAAAGCAGATTTAGACCTAATGAATCTCTGAAAAACTTTAAAAAAGGCGAGTGGAAAGAGCTTACTCAGGAATTATTCTCTGAAATTTTCAGAAAATCTCCCGTGAAAAGGACGAAATTTGCTGGTTTGAAGCGTAATATTGAATTTTTAAACTCTTCTTCTGATCTTTTGTAGATTTGGTTTGAGGTGACAAGTCCCTGTTTGGAATTTTTATGTTCCAAAACTAAAGCGGATAAACTTCCATTCCTTAATTTTTGAATATAAGGAGGTAAAGATGTATTGAGGTAAGAATTCGTGAAAATCTTTTCCTGAAAACAAAAAATGACTTTCATGGGGAAATATTCCCGCAGAAAATCAACGCCTTTTTTGTACTCTTTTTGGAGCTGTTTTCACTCTTACTTTAAATCTTTTTTGGGATTTGATGTTTTTACGCATATTTGTGTGATATTTCGTAACTAAATGTAGTCATTTTTCCGATTAAAACAAATACTTTTACGGAAAATTATACATTAAATTTTATTAAAACATGACTGTGAAAATGATCGCAATGTACCTCTTGAAAATACTCGGAGTATTGGTAGGTTTGATTCTTCTTTATGTAGTACTGGGCTATTTACTGCCCTTTATTGAAGTTTCAGCTAAAGATGACGGACAGAAAAAAGAAATTCCAATCTATATTTACACGAACGGAGTACACACTGATATCGTAATGCCTGTAAAAAATGATCTGCAGGATTGGGGAGCGAAAATTCCTTTTTCCAATATAAAATCTAAAAGGACAGACTATCAGTACGTAGGAATAGGGTGGGGTGATAAAGGCTTCTACCTGGACACCCCCACGTGGGCGGATCTCAAATTTTCAACTGCTTTTAAAGCGGCTTTTTGGCTCAGCGATTCGGCAATGCACTGTACGTATTATGGAAAAATGACGGAAGACAGTGACTGTAAAATGATCATGATAAGCCAGGATCAATATAAAAGTTTAGTGAGTTTTGTTGAAGCTAAATTTGATACAGATCAAAATGGGAAATTTATGTTCATACCTACCAATGCTGTTTATAGTGATAATGATGCTTTCTATGATGCAAAAGGAACATACAGCTTTTTTTACACCTGTAATACCTGGGCAAATAATGCACTAAAAGCTGCAGGTCAAAAAGCCGCCCTTTGGACCCCTTCTGATTTTGGAATTTTCCAACATTATAAATAGAATTCGGTGAAAATTTTGCACTTTATTTTTATGATTTTCCTTTTCTGTTCATGCCAGCAAGAAACAAGGAAAGAAAAGGCGGTCTCAATTGAAAATCACAAACCTCTTGTTGAGAAAAAACCGGAGGCTAACCATGCTAAAACAAGGCAAAAGGCTGAAGAAGCACTAAAGTTTTGTCAGTCGAATAAATTAAATACTGATTTCTGTATTTTAATTGATATGAGCCTTCATTCAGGAGTAAAGAGATTTTTTGTCTGGAACTTTAAGAACGATACTCTTTCCAGGCAATATCTGGTCGGGCATGGATGCGGTTCGCAACCCTGGAGTATGGATGGCTCTAAAGACGCTCCGGAATTCAGCAATGAAGATGGAAGTCATCTTTCCTCCCTGGGAAAATACAAGCTGGAAGGACGCGGGTATAGTGAGTGGGGGATCAATGTGAAATATCTTATGCATGGCCTGGAGAAAACGAACAGTAATGCTTTAAAAAGGTTTATTGTGTTTCACTCCTGGGATCTGATGAGTGATGAAGAAATCTTTCCAAAAGGTTCGCCGGAAGGCTGGGGCTGTCCCACTATATCGAATAATGCTATGAAGGAAATCGATCCTGTTATCCAAAAATCGACGAAACCTATCCTGATGTGGATTTACCGCTAAATCAGAAATAAGTCCTTTAAAGTCATATAAAACCGTTTCCAAAGAGCGGTTTTTTTTGGGAATTTATGACAGGACAAGAATATATTGCCTATCAAGTTTCATATAACAGAAAAAAGCCCCGCAAGGGGCTTTAATTCTATTGTAATATATGTAATTACGCTAGTTTTACGTTGACAGCGTTTAGTCCTTTGTCGCTTTTTTGTACTTCAAAAACTACTTTGTCATTCTCACGGATTGTTCTGATGCTCAATCCTGAAGAATGTACAAAAATGTCTTTTCCTCCGTCTGCTGGAGAAATAAATCCGAAGCCTTTTGCTTCGTTAAAAAATTTTACTGTGCCTTCTTGTTGCATTGTATTGGTATTAAAAAATTGTTTTTACTTAACGAGTTCGATATTAACGGCAGAAAATCCTTTTACAGATTTCTCTTTTTCAAAAGATACTTTATTCCCTTTTTTTACAGGCTCTTTACAGTTGTTATTGTGGAAAAACACATTTTCTTTGGTTTTATTTTCTGTAATAAAGCCATAGCCTTTTTCACTGTAAAATGTAATGATACCTGATTTACGGATCTCTTCTTCAAGAATTGGAGCTGCTCCCAGCTGAATTTCATCAAGATTTACTTCCATTCTCTCTTCAGGAGGGGTAGAGGTCAATCTTCCGAATTCGTCTACATAAGTCAACATGTCTTCCAGTCCCTTTCCTTTATTGTTATTGCTTTTACGATCTTCACGTCGGATCGCTTTTTCTTTTTGCTTTTGAATTTTTTTCTTGAAATTTTCTTTTTTAGAAGAAGAATCTGCCATAAATTATTGTAGTATTTAGTTTCTTGTATTAAATATTTGTTATTGTGTTCTGTAGGTATTATGCCTATCAGTTTATTTCTCTTACTATATTTATCTTGCGATAAAATGGGTTTTTACTCCTCCCAAATGGAGATAGTCTGTATTCGGACGTTCATGATCTACCATATACGTCAGTTTATCCACATCAACCGGATTATTGAGGATGTTTCCTGCAAATTTTTTCGTTTCATCAGACATTGTTGAAGAAAAGAAAAGCGTCTGCCTTCTTTGAGGAATCATCTTGATAATCTTTTTCACATCATTGCCAAACCCCATTTCCAGTAAGGTATCGCCCTCATCTATAATCAAAATTTCAATTTTAGAGAGATTGATGTGTCGTTGGTCAACCAGGTCCAGCAATCTGCCGGGAGTGGCTATCAGAACATCTACTGTTTTTCTTAATGCGGCTAGCTGGCTGCCTTTAGAAACTCCTTCATAAACCGTGAATAGGGACAAGGGAAGGTATTTGCTGTATAGCTTTAAATCTTCCTCTATCTGCATTGCCAGTTCCTGAGTGGGAGCTAATATTAATGTTCGTATTTCTTTATGCTCAGGAGCATTCTTTTTTAATAATTGAAGCACAGGCATCGCAAAAGCTGCTGTTTTTCCTGCACCGGTTTGCGCACATCCAATAATATCTTTACCCATTAGGATATGTGGAATTGCACTACTTTGTATTTCTGTGGGCTTTGAATATCCAGCTTCAGTGACAGCGCGGATGATGGGATTTATTAAGTTTAAATTTTTGAAGCTCATTGTGGTATTTTGCTGGGGTTTGGTGTTTTCTGTCAAATTTTTAATAATTTGAAGTTGTGTAATTAAGGATCGTGACACTCGTCATTTCCTTACGCAGCTTTAACAATAAGCTTTCGACGTGAAAAAGATTTTCTTGCCGTTTCTCTGTAGTCCCTGTATTCAGTTTGCCAACGCATGTATTCATTAATTATAAAATTAAAGGTTAAAAAGGGTGGCAGCTGAAAAAGCGAAAACTGAAAGAAAAAAATGGGTATTCTAAACTGTAACAGATAGCAAAGGCAGTGGCCTGTTTAATAATTATTATGCAAATATACAACAAATAACTGAATAAATACTATTTTAAATGATTGATTATCAAAAATATATTATCTCCGCTTAAATCCTGTAGAGCGTTGTCAGATTGATCTTTGCGAAAATATCAGTACAATAATATCCGAAATCAGTCATCTACTCTCATGTACTTTCACACAAAACAACACTCACTTCTATCGGAAATAGTACCAATTTTTTTAGTATGATTTTATTATATTTATAATTTATAAAAATGCCATCCAGTCACTTTTCCCATTACCTTCTTCGATAGGAGTAAGGGCTTTATGATGATGCATGGAAGCAAGAAGACTTACGATCTCCTGTCTTACCATTTCAATCGTCATGTCGGTAAGCTCCTGTTCAAATCCTAAATTATTAAGCTCAATAAGATCATTTACAATCACTATTCTTGCAATAATTTTTCCGAGATCAATCATCTTTCTTTGTGAAAATGCCTGATCAATACTGAAATCCAGTTCCTGGCTGTATACTTTTACAGCTTCTTTAGATAAATCATTAAGAGCAAGATAGCTTCCGAAATGAGGCGTCTTTTTCTTTTTCATGTCCTTTAAGATCCCCTCAGAAATTTGAGTGTACAACATTTCGTTGGAACCTTCAAAAATCTGAAATGGACGGCTATCCATGATTCCTCGGCCACCGATGTGAGAAATCCGGTATCCTTTTCCTCCTGAAAGCTGAACCAAAGTTTGGGCAGCCTCCTGCATCATGTCCGTTACCAATGCCTTCATACTGTTCGCATGCACTCCGCTGGTAGAAACATCATGATCAATACTGCTTATGATAGAGCTTTTAGCACACATGGCAGAACAAAGGGTAAAGAATGATTGTAGTCTTGCGATCTGATACTGTACCTGATCCAACGCAAAAAGATTGGAATTGCCCACCATTCTTTCCTTACAATGCTTTGTTGCTTCGTCCAGCATCCTTTTCAGGAATCCCATTCCCATTCCCGGAAACTGGAATCTGCTTCGGTGAAGAATATCCAGCATCATTTTCAAACCCGTTGATTCCGGGATAAGTTTATTGTGTTGCGGAACTTTAATATCTATTTTATTCAATCCGTAAGGGATCATATACAGTCCTGCATTATCATAATATTCCAGTACCTCAACATTCTGTTCTTTAACATGTGTATCGGCAATGAAGAAATCTACATCTCTTGATAAGCTTCCCTCGGAATTTATATTTCTTGACGTAATAAGCCAGTAATCGGCCATTCCTGTCAGTCCTTGCCAGTGTTTGGTGCCTTGTACCGAGTAATAGTCTCCTTTCAGCTCATTTTGAGTTTTCATGTTAAGGGCATCACTTCCGTAGTCAGGTTCTGTGATCATAAGACCGCCCATTGCTCCGTTCGCCAAGAAGTTTTTAAAGATATTTCCTTTAACGTCCTGATGGCCGTATTTTGCAACCGGTTCAAGGAAAAGAGCAATATTAATCCCGAATGTTAAGGATAGAGGAAGAGATTCGTAAGATGCGGCAGATAAAATACCCAGACATTCTTTCACTTTCATATCTCTGCCTCCAAATTCTTTTGGGATCGCTACTGAAAGTGGTTTAAGGTTCATTATTTCTTTCCAGACATGAGGAGGAAGTCCTCTGGAAAGGCTTAACGTATTGATGTCTTCTTTTTCAAAAAGACGGTGGATTGAGGTCTTAAATTGATTTAAAAAATCAGAATACTCCATTCCGGATTCATCAAAAGCAGATTCATTCATATGAAATTAAAAGATTAAATGCTGCATGCCATCTATACAACCAAAAATAAAGCGAAGCGAATGGCAACAGAACTTAAAAAAAATAAAATCAGCACTCCACATTCATGTAAATTCATAACAAATATAGAACTTAAAAATTGATCTGAGCTATTTTTATTAAGAATACTTTATCTTTTTGATGGTTTGATACAGGTCGGTATTTTCGATTTTATTTCAATAAAAAATTCAAAATATGCGAAGATTTTTAATGAAATTAATAAAATGGTAAGATGTAATATACAGAAAATCATTCTGATATTCTACTGAAAATCCTCCCGAAAGGAGGATTAAAAATAAATTATAATAAGGATAAAATTTAAAATATAGAAAGGATGTGGTGTGTTTCTTATTAGTACATTATTTCTGGGCTAAAGGTAGAGTAATAAACCCTAATTTATACCATAGATACAGAATAATTTAAATAAATCCGGATATTTCTATGATTTGAGAGATAAATTTCAGGCTAATAACCAGAACAGGCTATAAAAAATAAGAAAACACTATAAAATTCCTCTAAAATTCAGTCGTAATAAGCCTTTTAATATTAAATGGCTCCCATCACATACATGTTTTCCATAGTCGGAACTTCACTTCCGCCTTTTTTCTCAAGAGTGATGGCGAATGCCTGTGCGTTGGGGATATTGGATAGAGCAATTTTGCTGTCCTTTTCTTCCGCATACATTCCTGCACTTACCGGTTTTCCGTCTGCAATTGCCCACAGCTGATATTGCATGCCTTCCGGAGCTTTAGGAAGACTTTCTGCATTCAGATAGACTTCTTTGGTCTTTTTATCCCAGAAAACCATGGCTTTAGAATCAGGATGTTTTTCCACGCCTTTCAGCATAACCATCTGCATATCCGGGTTGGACAGAATATTCCATTTCTGCTCCATTTTTTGAAGCGCCAGGTTTTGAAACTGTTTTTCCGTATTCAGTTTTGCAATCTCTTTTTTGTTCTGAGACTGGCTGTTCATCCAGAATAGATTTCCGGCAGCACTTACTAAAAATAGTACCGAAGCGGCCACTGCGTAAGTCTTCCAGCTGCTGTTGCTTTTAGCAGCAACAGGTTCATCTGATTCCTTTTGAAAGGTAGGATTCGGTTGAGAATCCGGAACCAAACGTATCGTTTCATCAGCGGTCTGCTCTTGCTGGATTTTATTCCATATGGTAGATTTCAGATCGCTCGGAGGTGCTACGGCCTGAGCTGTAGCAAGATCTTCCAATGTTTTTTGTGCCTCCTCAAAAGCTGCTTTTACTTCAGCATTGTTCTTCATCACACACTCCAAAATCCCTGCTTCCTCATGAGAAGCAAGACCTAGAATATAAGATTCTATAATTCCGGATGATATGTATTCCTTAGTGTTCAATTTATTGATAATCTTTTAACAAATCCTTTAGTTTTAGTAATGCATTACGCATTTTCGTTTTCACTGTACCCAGCGGTATCTTCAGTTTTTCGGATATTTCATTTTGTGTATATCCCTGATAATAGGCCAGGTCGATAAGTTCCTGCTTGTCAACTTCCAGACTTTCCAATACATTGCTGAATCCAATGAAATCAGATGACTTATTGGTCGTAGAAAGTTCTGTAGTGTTATATACGAAATCAGGGAGCGGTTGGTTTTTAAGCTGGTTTTGAAAGCCTTTGGATTTTAAATAATCTATTGCTGTATTTCTGGCAATATTAATCATCCAGGTATAAAATCTGCCTTTGCTGGAGTCATATTGATGGATTGAATTCCAGATTTTAACAAAGACATCCTGGATTACTTCTTCAGTATATTCTTTTGATTGTACAATTCGGAAGATCACACCATACAGCGCGCCGGAATAATGGTCATACAAATGATGAAAACCAGTCTCGCTTTTTTCTTGTAGTAAAACGATAAGTTCCTCTTCCGAATAGTTTGTTTTAATAATGAATATTTTTCACTTCAAATGTAATAAAATAAAACATATAACAAACAACATCTCAATAATCTTTTATATCGTATGTAATTTCAGATAATAACTTAAAATTTTACAATTATGAATAGTGTAATCAAAAAAGCAGGACTGGTATGTTTCCTCCTCCTTGCAGGCAGTAAATGCTTTGCACAGTCAGGTAATTTTAAAGCTAAAAATCCATACTATTCACGTACCATAACGACTCCTCTGAAAGTAAGCAATGCAGTATGGAAAAAAATACTTACCCCGGAGCTGTATCAGGTAGCGAGGGAAGGGGCTACAGAGACCGCTTTTACCGGAAAATATTATGAACTGGACGAAAAAGGTATGTATTACTGTGCTGTATGCGGAAATCCTCTGTTTCTTTCTACCTCTAAATTTGCAATGACCTGCGGCTGGCCTTCGTTTTATCAGCCGGTGAGCAAAACCAGTGTGAAATACAGAAAAGATACGTCCTATCATATGGTGCGAAGTGAAGTGTTGTGCGGAAGATGTGATTCTCATCTCGGACATGTCTTCGATGATGGTCCAAAACCAACAGGCAAAAGATTCTGTATGAACTCTGTTTGTCTGGATTTTATTCCTGTTTCTAAAATTAAATAATTGATTTTCAATATTTTAAAATAAAATATCAATATTTTAAATCTAAAATGAAACCGAGGTCGTAAATGCTAGTAAGAACAAAAAATTAAACAGTCTTTAACTTAAAAAATCAATACAATGAATACAAGATCAAAAATCGCAGTCTTAAGCATGGTAGCTTTATCATTCGCTTTCAGTGGAAATGTAACTGCACAGATGATGAAAGAAAAAACAGTAATGGTAGGTGGAGCACCGATGTATCCTTCCAAAAATATTATTGAAAATGCAGTGAATTCGAAAGATCACAAAACTCTTGTTGCCGCAGTAAAAGCAGCAGGTTTGGTAGAAACGCTTCAGGGAGCGGGACCTTTTACAGTACTGGCACCTACAGATGAAGCATTTGCTAAACTTCCCAAAGGAACAGTAGAAAATCTGGTAAAACCTGAAAATAAAGCAACGCTTACTAAGATATTAACGTATCATGTTCTTGCCGGAAAATACAGTGCAAAAGATATCTGGGCAGCTGTGAAAGCTGGAAACGGAAAAAGCATGATGAAAACTGTAGAAGGAGAAGATGTTACCTTCTGGACCAAAGGAAAAGATCTTTATATCAAAGATGCTAAAGGAAATAATGCAAAAGTTACGATTGCTGATGTGAATCAGTCAAACGGAGTTATTCATGTTATAGACACGGTTTTGATGCCGTAATGGTTTATTAGTTTTAAGCAGCATAAGAAATTATGCTGTTTTTACTCTTTATCAGTCAGCCTAATAAAAAAACACATTTATAGATAAATATAACTGATATTCTTTCAATTCAATAACCAACACTAAAAATTAATATTATGAAAAAAACAATCAGTGTTTCTAACCAGGGAGCTACTCTGGATACAAGCAGAAGAAATTTCTTGAAGTTAGGCGGTATCGGTCTTGCGATGGCAGGTCTTACCCTTATAGGTTGTGATGACGATGACGATTTCCAGGTTATCAATAATAAAGTTTTTGATCTGGGCACTGGCGATGTAGGCGTACTTAATTATGCATATGCGCTTGAACAGCTTGAGGCAGATTTTTATACCAAAGTAGTTAATAATTTTTATTCCGGAATTTCAAGTATAGAGCAGGAGCTCTTTACAGATCTTTACCATCATGAATTGATCCACCGTGATTTTTTCAAGGCCGCGATCAGTGGAGTAACTTCTAATGTGCTCCCAAAACTTGAATTTCAATATCCGGGTGTAAACTTTAGCAGCAGAAGTTCTGTTCTTGCCACTGCAAAAGCACTGGAAGATACAGGAGTTGCCGCTTATAATGGAGCCGGAAAATACATTTCCAATCCGGATTATCTTGTGATTGCCGGGAAAATTGTTTCCGTAGAAGCAAGACATGCTTCCGCAATCAGAAATATCATTAATCCAGGGTCAGCAGATTTTTCAGGAGATGATGTGATAGATGCCAATGGATTGGATGTAGCAAAAGAGCCGAAAGACATTGTAATGGTGGCCGGAGGATTCATTAAGACTCCTTTTACATGGAAAGAAAGAGGAATTTAATTAATTATTCATTTTAAAAATCTACAATTATGAACCTACTAAAAATACTAGATAAACTTTCTAATGATAAATTTTTCACCACGGAAGCTTCAAGATTAGAAACCATTACCAATATGTCAACCATGGGTAAACAAGCTGCTGTAGCGGCTGCTCCCCTTGGACTGGGTATGTTAATGGCCACACCTGCAAAAGCAGAAACCTTAAATACTGTTCCAGGAACTACTTACAAAACTGCTTTGACCGATGCACTGCAACTCGCATTGGTGTTGGAATATTTGGAAAGTGAATATTATACGATCGGGCTTTCCACTGCAGGATTAATTCCTAGTGTAGACCGTACTGTTTTTATGCAGATTGCCAAACACGAATCTGCGCACGTTAATTTCCTGAAAAGCACATTGACCTCTTTAGGAACGACACCGGGCACTAAACCAACATTTGATTTTACGGTTAATGGGAGTTTTACCCCTTTTACCAATTATAATCAATTTCTTATTCTTGCTCAGGCCTTTGAAGATACCGGAGTAAGAGCGTATAAAGGACAGGCTGGAAATGTGATGTCTAACAAAGCGGTACTTCAGGCAGCACTTCAGATCCACTCCGTAGAAGCAAGACATGCTTCCCAAGTAAGACGTATGAGAGCCAATAAAGGCTGGATAGAGCTGGCAGACGGAGGCAATATGCCTGCGGCTACCAATGCTGTTTATGCCGGAGAAGATAATACCACTCAGGCGGGATACAATACAGCGACTGCTTTTGGAGCAGCAGCTGGTTCCGCAGCCTATGACGAAGTTTTATCGGGCAGCGATGCTCAGACAATTGCATCCTTATTCATTGTATAAGGTGATTTTCTTAATTTAGGTGTTGATCCTTTTCTGAGCTTTCGGGAAAGGATTTTTTTTAAAATAAAAAATCCCCGGGAAACCGGGGATGTAGAAAATAATATATTATAAAATGAATTGGTGTGCTATAATATGCAGTAGTCTTAACAAATGGTGTGCCTAAAATGTATACATACCACAATTTAGTGACAAAAATTTCCTTTATAACACAGGGGTTTTGCATGATTTTGAGTCTTATTTGTCTGAAATATAGTCACCTATATATGCATTGCATAATTTTATATTTTTTTTAAAAAATTCCAGTCCATTAAAAAGGAAACATCAATTTGAAATTCAAAATGAATCATAAATTCCGAAAACTTCACCATATTAAATCAATTCTAATTGTTCATCTTTGTTATAATAACATTTTAAAAAAAGAACAATGTCAACACAAGATGTAAAAGGAAAAGTAGTATTAATTGCCGGAGGTGGCAAAAATTTAGGAGGACTATTAAGCAGGAATTTTGCTTCAAAAGGAGCAAAACTTGCCATACATTATAACAGTGAGAGCTCCAGAGTTGCAAGTGAAAAAACGCTGGCAGAAGTTCAGGCATTGGGAGCTGAAGCATTTTTGTTTCAGGGAGACCTAACTCAAGTAGAAAATATTACTAAATTTTTCGATGAGACAGTTGCCAGATTTGGAGGAATCGATATTGCAGTAAATACGGTAGGGATGGTATTGAAGAAGCCATTTGCTGAAACAACGGAAGAAGAATATGATACCATGTTTGGCGTGAATTCAAAATCTGCCTATTTCTTTTTGCAGGAAGCAGGGAAAAAACTTAATGATAATGGGAAAATCTGTACCATTGTAACCTCATTGCTGGCGGCTTATACCGGATTATATTCTACCTATGCCGGTGCAAAAGCTCCGGTTGAACATTTTACGAGAGCTGCTTCCAAAGAATTTGGCTCAAGAGGGATCTCAGTGACCGCTGTAGCACCTGGCCCTATGGATACTCCTTTCTTTTATGGACAGGAATCTGAAGAGGCGGTGGCGTATCATAAATCAGCAGCAGCGTTGGGAGGTCTTACTAATATTAAAGACATTGCTCCTTTAGTTGAATTTCTGGTAACCGAAGGATGGTGGATCACAGGTCAAACCATATTCGCGAACGGAGGATATACCACAAGATAATTTTATACCAACACCTTATAAATGGATAATTTGATTTTTTCAGAATCAAATTATCCATTTTTCTATTTCAATTTAAAAATAACACAATGATACTCAAAGTAATAAATTCAATTTTGATTCTTGTAGCCATAACTATGGGATTGAAGCAGGGATATGCAATGATTTCAGCCAAACCTGAAATGATGGAAATGTTTGAAAAATGGGGATTCAGCAAAATGGGGTTGGCTATCAATGGTGGAATTACCATCATTGCTGCCTTATTAATTTTTTTTCCTAAAACTTTTGTCTGGGGAAAATTTTTAATGGCCGCAGGAATTCTGCTGATTATGTGTTTCCATTTATTAGATAAAGGCCTGAAAGGTTTTTCTATCGAGATACCCTTTCTGTTAATCAATCTGGTGATTATTTATTTACAGTATCCATTTAAAGATGGGTTTTCTTTATGAAAAATGTGTATAGAAAATAGGTGTTACTGAGAATAATTTATAAAATAAAAAAATGGATCTACATAAAATAACAAATGAAAAAGTAAAAAATGCAATAGAAGCATTACAGTCAGGAGATGAAAGCTGGTATTCTTTCTTCACAGAAGAACCCATAATGACAGATGATGGAAGTAAAGTAAACTTCAGATCTTTCTTTTTGAAAGCACTTGGGGATGAAAAATTCTTAAGCATTGATAAGATCGAAAATGAAGGGAAAGATATTTATGGAACCTTCAACGCAGGAAGATGGGGGACATTTAAGACGTATTTTAAGTTTCAGGAGAATGAAGAAGGGAAATTTGACAGACTTGATATTGGGCAGGCAAACTATTAATACAATATCTAAATCCCTTTTAAGTTATTAGTCAGGAGAATGAAAAGGAGAAAAAAATGTTTTTAATTTGGAACAATCGTTCAATAATTATATATTTGCACCAGATATGGCACGATTAAAAGAATTTGACCCGAAAGATAAACTTGAAAAGGCAAGAGACCTTTTCTGGAAAAAGGGGTATTATGCCACATCCATGCAGGATTTAGTCAATGACATGAAAATAAATCGCGGAAGCATGTATGATACATTTGGCGATAAGCACAAATTGTTCATAAGCAGCTTAAAAAACTATGTTGCAGAAACGCATGATGAATATAAAAAAGCAG
The DNA here is from genome assembly GCF_046535275.1 of Chryseobacterium sp. SIMBA_029. Taxonomy (NCBI): domain Bacteria; kingdom Pseudomonadati; phylum Bacteroidota; class Flavobacteriia; order Flavobacteriales; family Weeksellaceae; genus Chryseobacterium; species Chryseobacterium sp. SIMBA_029. The sequence goes on along the minus strand of NZ_JAWRXA010000008.1, from coordinate 216,044 downwards.
TATCCGGCGAAACTTCCCCAATAAAATCAATTGAGAAAATTATCCAAAAGGCTATTAAAAGATCATTTGAAGAAGGTAAAGTCTGTATGGTAGTGAAAACTTCTTTTGAACTGGCTCCGTTTGATACAGGTGTTAAAGAACTATTGCAGCAGTCGACTAATGCATTGATGCGTATTTTTGAAGAATTGTTAGAAAAAGCACAGCAAGCAGGGGAGTTTAGTCCTGAAAGAGATGTAAAAGAAGCTGCAGCATTTATTGTTGCCACTTTTGCCGGATTTTGGCAGATGCAGTCATTATATGATAACAGAAAAATGATTGACCAGCTGGCTGAAAATTTAATGGATTATCTGCATTAAATTTTTTTTGCCTAATATTTGAACGATCGTTCTATAATATAAGGATTTTATAGCTGTAAATATTTTCTATTACAGCAAGGCAGAAAGCAAGCTATATTTTTTTACACTTAATTGGAATGATCATTCTAAAATTATATATATGAACACAATAACAACGAAAGAAAAACAAGTTAAAAAAGGGATCCCATTTGCGATATGGGCCATTGCCTTCTGTGCATTTGGTATTGGTACAACGGAGTTTGTTCTGGTTGGATTATTACCAACCATTGCCAACAGTTTGGGAATATCTATTTCATCTACAGGCACTCTCATCACTCTGTATGCTTTAGGAGTAGCCATTGGTGGTCCTGTATTCACGGTATTGACAGGTAAAATAGAGCATAAAAGATTGCTATTACTCACTATAATAGTTTTCATCGCTGGAAATGCTACTGCCTTCTTTGCAAAAGATATTCTGATGCTTCAACTCAGCAGGATTATTACCGGGTCAGCCCATGGTGTATTTTTTGGGTATGCTGTTACGATAGCTAGTAATATGGTGACGCAGGACCGAAAGGCAACTGCTATTTCATTAGTATTTGCAGGACTTATGATTTCAACGGTTATTGGAGTGCCACTGGGAACTTATATTGGTTCACATTTCGGTTGGAAAATAACATTCCTGACGATTGCCGTCTGGGGAATGATAGGGCTTTTTATCTTAAGTTTTTCACTTCCCAATCAGACAAGGGCTACTGAAACATTAAAGCTGAAAGATTTGCCTAAAGTATTCAGAAACACATCCGTGCTGGTTGTGTTATTGGCAAACATTTTTGCTTATACAGGTACATTTATATTGTTTACCTATCTATCACCTATACTGGAAAAGATTACCGGGTTTTCACTGGATACGATTAATATCATCTTGCTCATTTTCGGGATTGGTGTAGCATTAGGAAATATGACTGGTGGACGTATTTCTAACCGAAATCCCTCAAAGACATTAGTGTACCTTTTTACTTTTCATGCTGTAATGCTGTTTATGATCACTTTTGTACTTATGAGCAAATCTCTCATGATTATTGCTCTGTTGATATTCGGGTTTTTCGCTTACAGTAACGTTCCTGCTCTGCAATTGTTAGTCGTTCAGCTATCTGAAAAAAAGTTTCCGGGAAGTGGAAGTATTGCTTCTGCTCTAAATGTTTCCGCATTTAATATTGGGGCAGCTTCAGGTTCTTTTATTGGTGGACTTGTGATGGACAGCCCATTAACGCTTCATGCTACCCCATGGATAGGCGGATTATTCGTAATAGTGGCTTTATTGCTGGCGGTCATAAACTTACGCAGCAATCATAAGTCATAAGTAAATCGTTAATTTTTAAAGATGAAAGCAAGATTAAAGATGAAAATTACGACCTACCTCTAACATTCTAAATAATTAAAAAAGTCTCATTATTAAATGAGACTTTCAATAGTATTATTTCAAACTATAATCATATGCAAATTTGTCCTTTAGGAATGCAGACCCCGTTGCAGTCATATTGAGTGTGATAGTTGCAAGGGCATACAAGAGTCCCATTTGCCAGATAATAGCATGATTGAATTCCTCCGCTGATTGATTTTAAATCATGCTTAGAGAGTTTTTTTAAATTTTTCATAGAAATTATTGTTTTTTTGATTGGTTTAACTAAGATAATGAATAAAATAAAACAATGAAAAAATAAATTCCGATTATATACCATTCTTCATTTTTAAAAGAAAAATAGAAAATAAGAAAAGAATTATAAAAGGAATTGAATAGCACAAAATAACAATAAAGCTTTTCTTATTAAATTTTAAAAGTGTTTTCCAATATTCAATCAATTACCTGTAATGGCTAACTTACTCGGACAGGTTTATAATACTGTGCTTTAAGAAAGTTTAGTTTTGACACTAAACAAATTTCCGCTTCCAAAAAAGCATCAATAAGTTATTTCAAATGTGGAAAATATAAAACTATAAGAAAAGACAGGTATATAATCTTGAAAATATGTATCACTAAAATAGTGAAACGCAACTGTTAAATGCTTTAAAAACAGAGTTTTTAACAGTTTGTGATTGTATTGAAATATTTTGTCATTTTTTGTGATAAAATACGAGGTTGTACTTTCTGTTGTTGGTAGCTCAATATAATAATTTTGCCTTCGAAAAGGAAATATTATTGTAATTGGAGAAAAATCAGCAATTATTTACATTAAGATTTACAGAATAGCCCTTCTTTCTAAAGTAATGGTTTATATATAGAATTGCTCAGTCTTTTTCAACAATTTAATTTATCAATTTATTTTTCTCTTATAAATTTAAATTAATATTTTATGAAAAAAAACTTATTTTTCATTGGGTTTGTACTTTTTACAAACTCTTTATTCTCTCAGATTGGTATCAACACGGAGTCTCCAAAAGCGACTTTGGATGTCGTGTCTAGACCATCGGCTACAATTCCTGCGGGGCTTATAGCACCGCGAATAACAGGCAACGATCTTAAGGCGGCGGATCTTAATTATGGGATTGATCAAAATGGCACTATTGTATATGTAACGGAAGCGGTGAATGTATCTTCCAGTAAAACAAACAATGTGATCAAAGCTGGTTATTATTCCTATAATGCTGATGAAGAAAAATGGGAGCCGCTCGGGAGTTCTTCCGAGCCTTGGTTTTCAAAAACAACCAATAATGGAGCAGCCTCTAATACAGAAAATATTTATCAGCAGGGACAAATTGGAATTGGAAGTTCTTCTATAGACAACAATGCTCAATTAGATGTCGTTTCTTCTTCTAAAGGTGTTTTATTTCCAAGATTAACAACGGATCAAAGAGATGCAATTCCTGCTTCTTTAGCAAACGGGCTTTTTATTTATAATGTTTCTACTAACTGTTTTAACTATTACGATGGAAGGGTGACACGATGGCTGAGTCTTTGTGGTGATCTTGGACCTGCTACTTTCACCATATTTAATTGCGATGCACCGTCAGGACCTAATTCTGCTTATACTTTTAGACAAGGAACAAGCTTGAACGGAAATTCACAGGCAACCTACAATGTGGTGTTAAATGTAAGTGAACCGGGTAATTATACAATTAAGCTTTCTACTACCAACGGATATTCCTTTTACAAGACAGGGGTATTTAATTCGACAGGTCAATATACGGTAGCACTGGAAGGTTCTGGGACTCCTATTAATCATAATGAAGGGGCTATACCTGATGATGCTGTAAGTTTGGAACTGAATGGAATTCCAGTAACGCCTAGCTGTACTTTGCCGCCTATTAATGTGTTGTCATCGGGAGCAACTATTACTGGTATTAATTGTACAAGTGGTATTACTTATGGCTCGGGAACTTACACAACCGGACAAAACTCATTCCCTACAAGTACTAATTATATTGATGTTGCGGTGACTATTTCAGGAAGCGGGAATATAACTTTAGAAACAGATACTCAGAACGGCCTTAAATTTTCATCGGGCTCTATTGCAGTTACCAGTGCAACAACATCCATACGTATGTTTGCACAAGGTAGCATTGGAAGTACTCCTGGGGTTGTCAATTTTACACTTCAGAATGTTACACCTAATTGTAGTGGTAATATTTCCAGAACAATCATCTCGTCAAAAGGATCATTTGCAGATCCTGCTAACAGATGTACAGAAATATTAAGTATAAATCCTTCTGCTCCGGACGGCTATTACTGGGTAAGAGATGCATCAAGCAACAAGTATAAAACGTATTGTGATATGAGCAATGGCGGCTGGACTTTAGTGAAATCTTTATCTGAAAAGCAGGTTTTGGTAGTAGAAAGAACTCAGAATGAGTCTATAGGCTCTCAAGGGGCAAGAAATGTAGTCACTACACAAACCGGAATTTTCAACGAATATGCATTCTCTGTACCTTCTGCAGTCGTAAATAATATTGGTAATTCTACAGGTACTACTAAAAACTTCAGATTTACCATTAAAGAAAAAGGGCATCAGAATACAGGTACACTTACTCCTTCAATTGTGGAAAGTACTACAACTGCCCCAATTAATGATAGCTGGACATTGAACAATTACTGGAATGTTACTATTAATGATGGAAATCCTGCAACAGGTAATTATAATAATAACAACAATACATCTGACGGTAAATTGTTTGGCTTCCCTTGGGGGAAACCGGTGGCCAGTTCCAATGTATATAAGTTTAACAGTATAGACTTCCGAAATAATCCTCCGGGAATCTATAGCCAGGCAGGTTTCTTTACCGGGTTTTATGGAGGACGTGGTTATGTATCAACTAATGATGTCGCTAATAACCTTACTTATACTTCAAGTAATGGTAGTTCAGCAACATTTAATAAATATGATATTAACGACTTATTCGGAATCTATATGAACTCTGAAAACCAGATAAACCACCACATTGGTACTTGTGCAAACAGTACTGATGATTATGGAGGCGCAAGCTCTTGTAATACTGGATGGGCCAACTGGAGACCTCATGGTTTCAATAATGGAGAAGGTAGAATTGTACAATATTGGGTAAAATAAAAGACACGTAGTAATTACTGGTGGTCATTGATAAAAGATGGCCGCCTTTAATGAAGTTTTACAAAATATACTTTACAACATACTGCTTATATATTACTGAATATTTTAAAACTATAGAATAAATTTCTAATAATTTGAATGAGATTCTAAAAACACAATAATACAATCACTAATGATGAATTTTGCTTTGAATGATATTCATGTAGATTCACTAATATAATAGAAAGTTGCATAAAGCGGGATAGAAATATCCTGCTTTCTTTAATTTTTGGAATAGATACGGAGCTGATATTATTTAAATTACGTGTGTTATTCTCTTTGTAATGATGATGCAGAATGCTTAAGCTAATTTTAAATTCTGATATGGTGTTTTTAGAATATTGTAATAGTAAATATTAATTAATGAATATTTACTATATAAAATAGAATAAATTTTTTATTTTTATATTTTTTCCGCTACTATGCAGTCAAATAGTTAATTAACTTTGTTTTAATAATTTTTTATGATGAATAAATTTATTTTCTTTTTTATCTCTGTTCTTTTTTGCAATTTCATAAATGGGCAAGTCTCCACACCTAAATCTATTGATAGCTTATGGAGTTTGGTTAAGAATGAAGTTATGTACAATAAAGAAGGTAGTAAAGAAATGCTGAGGTTATACACTGAGATGTACTATCAATCTAAAAATATACATTATGAACGAGGTGAGCTAAGATCCATCATGAAAATGTCTGAAATCTATAGCAACGAGGGAAACTATAAAGAATGTGTCAATAAGATTGCGGAAGGTCTTATTTTAGCTGAAAAGTTGAAAAATTATGTAAATTGGTCGAACTTACTCATACTGCAAAGTGGTGTTTATACAGAATTAGGATATTTTGAAAAAGCAAAAAATAATTTCGCAAAATGTTTACTTATTGCCGATAAAATATCAACAAATGACGAAAAACATTTAATAAAAGCGAGTCTTTTTAGACATATAGCATACAATATAGACAAAGAAAATGTTATGCCGAACAAGTTTGATTCTGTACTGTTTTATTATCAAAAGGCTTATGCTGAGGCAAATAAATTGGGTGATAAATTTCCAGGGAAAAAAGAGTATATCTCAAGAAATGCAAAAAATATAGGTTCTCTATATCTCATTCAAAATAAAATTGCAGAAGCTGAAAAATATCTAAATGAATTTGAATCGTTGACAAAGAATAATAGAAGACATCCTAACTATATTTCTTTTTTCATATTAAAAGGGCAGATTGAAAATAAAAAGAAAGATTATAAAAAGGGAATTGAGTACTTTAATAAGTCAATACTGCTTTCTAAAGAATTTAAAATACTACCGACTAAATTAATAGAAAGTTATTCTGGGATAGCAGAGTCTTACGAAGGTATGCATGATTATGAAAATCAAGCTGCCTATCTTGCTAAGGTTAAAAAATTATCAGATAGTCTTGCGAAGAACAATACAAAAATAATAGAGAAGGTAGGCTCATCAATAAATAAGGAAAAAGTTATTAATTATAGTATTTTTTATATTTTAGGAATTGTCGTGCTCATTATGATTATATCATTTTTACTTCGTAAAAACCGTTATACAAAAGAAAAGAATATTTTAAATAACGAGAAGGATGATAAATTAATTCTTACAGATACCGAAATTGAAACTACAATTCTATCAGGCGAAAATAATAAAAATAAAGACATTGATTTTAAATATTTAAGTGATATTATTGAATTAGCACAACATAATGATCAATCGTTTCTCATTAAATTTCTAGATTTATTCCCAACATTTAATCAATCCCTATTAAATATAAGTACTCATCTTACTCCAACAGATTTAGAGTACTGCGCTTTAATAAAACTTAATTTTGATACTAAACAAATTGCTACATTAAAAAAAATATCAATAGGTTCTGTAGAAAGTAGAAAATATAGAATAAGAAAAAAACTTAATATCAATAATTCTGAAAATATTTATACTTGGATGACTAAAATTTAAATATATAAATATCCGAAAACATCCCATTACTACACCATTGGTCGTATTGACATATTTTGTCATAAAATGCAAGTTCCTATTTTATGCAGTTAATAGCTTTCTCTAGTATTTTTGCATCCGATTAGAAAATTATACTTGTTTTTTGGGAAATAAGCAATTATTAAATAAACTCCTTAGAATAATTTATAAGAATTGCTTTCACCTTGGTTAATTAAACTGATCTAATTATAAAAAACTTTAAAGTTAAACTGTATAAATAAAATGATAAATAAGAATGCGTAAAAGCTAGCTTCCCCCTTGGCTTAACTATTTTGATTCTAAATGCACAAATGAATATATTTTAATTTTATCCGGTTAGGAGGGAATTTGAGCCAACTAAAGATTATAAATCATTTCATCAAGTGAATACTGATATTTACTTTCTTTAGGTTTAAACAAATAGTCTCTATTATTTTGTAGAGACTATTTAATTGGCATGCTTTATACTGCAATCACATGCTATTATTATTTTCTATATATATGTTATAAATCTCCAGGTTATATCAGGTAAAATCAAAAAAGATATGCAATTACTAAAATTTTAAAGGTCAGATTTCAGACAATAATCCAATATACATCTTAGATAAAATTTAGAAATGACTCAGGGTATTAGGTTTTTACTTTCTTGAGATAAAGAAAATTGCTCTTCTACATTACAACATTAATTATTAGAGCAAAAGGAGATTTAAATATGAATAAACTATCAATACTTATAGCACATTACAACAACGGAAAATATTTTCTAGAATGCTATAATTCAATCGTAAATCAAACGTATAAAAATTGGGAGGTTATAATTGTAGATGATGCTTCTACGGATAACTCAATAAAAATCATTGAAAAAACCATAAACAGCGATGACCGATTTAAATTATATAGAAACTCATCAAATAAAGGCTGTGGTTTCACCAAAAACGAATGTATCAAGTATGCTACAGGTGAAATTTGCGCCTATTTAGATCCAGATGATGCCTTATTTCCTGTCGCATTAGAAATTTCAGTAAAACAGTACTTATTCGACAACGAAATTGTAGCCACCTACTCCAAAATGATGATGTGTGATGAAAATTTGAGGTTACAGAAAACCTTCAGTGCTGCAAGAAGAATTGTTAATGATAGGTACTTTTTCAATTGTCCAATACAATTAGCGCATTTTTTTACTTTTAGGAGAGAAGTATACTTTAAAACAAAAGGAATTGATCCTAATTTGAAAAACGCAGTAGATCAGGATCTATACCTCAAAATTCTTGAATTTGGAAAAGTTTTATTTATCAATGAAGATTTATATAAATACAGACTTCATTCTACGGGTATTTCTCAGCAAAGTTCAAAGCAGAGTGCAAAAGAATCCTTTGCGAAAGTAATCCATGAAGCAATGAAAAGAAGAGGACTAAAAAAGATACATTATAAAGATGTTCCTGATCAGTATACAAATGCAGAAGAAATTTATAAGCTTCTAAATTACCAAATAAAACCATTATTCAGAATAATAAATAAGCTAAAATTAATTTTTAGATAAATAATGTCTGTGTGTATTGATTATAAATATTTAAAAGGGCCTACTGAAAAGTAGGCCCTAAAAACAAAAATGAAAAAAAACGTTCGGGAATAAAAATCTCAAATAGTATGAAATTTCTTAGGATATTTATTATGCTTCTGGTGTAGTGATTTTTTTTTAAATTTCATCTCATTCTTAAACTAAAATAGTTTTTTCCATTTTGCAACTGTGGTTCTACTAAGTTTATAATGTATAGAAAGTTGAGTGTTGTTAAGATTATTCATTTTTTGATAGTCCAGAACTTCTATAATATCCTGTTTATTATAGCTACGATGTTTTTGATTGAAGATTTCTGTACTTTTATTAATCTTATCAAAAATGAGCTTATTGAGTTTAATAACCTCCATAGTGGTAAGTTCATTTTTATTCAATAAAGATTGACAGGCTTTTTTTTTATGTGGATGTTTTTTTATAATATCATTATAAATACGAACATAATCCGGTTGTAGTTTTATTTCTTGTATTTGCTTAACCATTTGTATAAAGTTGTTTTAGGAATTCTGTAATCTTCAATAATTTGTAGTTTTGTTTTCTCTCCTTTTTCAATTATATCTAAAATGAAATCTATTAATTCTTTAGTATAAATATTTTTGCGAAAAGGAGTTCGGAGAGATTGTTGGATATTTGCAGTATCCTTGTAATTTGCATTTGCTGGCGGTGCAAATAATATTAAGTGCTGAGTATATATTCTAAATAAATCGTATTTCAGTAATTTACTCCACCTTAAAATAACTTCCGAATCTAGGCTTTTTGCATTATACATGTTTTCTATTTCTTCTTCCGTACATTTCAAAAAGTTGCAAATCCGGGATGCTTCTATTTCCGCTTCAATAATTCTTTGTTTTATTATTGAACCTATGTGGATATTTTTTAAATCGAAAGTTTTCATTTCAAATTTTGATTTTAATATTTACTTATTTGTGGTTTTGTAATTCAAATTTTATCATAGAAATTTTCTACGTATTCAAATGATAGATTAGAGTTTGAAAGTCTAATTATGAGAGGAATTAAGTGTTTTAGAATATGTGAAATCTATATTGGTTTTACTATAATCATATGTGCTTTTCCAGTTGATAAAATTATTATAATAGATTCTATAATGAAGAGATATGCAATTAGCATTTTATGACAAAATATGCTAAATTATTTCAGAATAATATTTTACTTATTTACATAGCTTATTTTACCTCTTAATCGCAGCCTTTCATAGTAATCTATTTGATTTTAAAGAAATGTAAATATTAGTATCTCATCAATAAATAATTGGAGGGGTATTTTTAGAAATTATTTTTTAAGAATAGGAAATGGGAAGATGTTGGTAAAAGAGCATAAAAAAAACCTCTGAAATCAATGATTTCAGAGGTTTTAGTACCCAGTACCAGACTACCATATGTTTTTTATTAATTTTAGTTATCTTAAACTATCTAAATATCAGTATATTTGAGCTGTGGACGATTTAGAGGATAAATTTTTTATTCTTTTTTATTCTTTTTATTTTAAAATAAACCACCTTTTTAACCACCCTTTTGTTTAATTAATATATTTTAAGTTACAATGAAAGTTAGTTTTGAATTAAGAAAAGAGAAAATTAGTGCAAATGGATTAATACCGATCCAATTTATAGTTAGAGCAGAAGGCGTGAGAATTAGAAAGAATGTCGGAGCATCTGTTCTTGAAAAATATTGGGATGGATCAAGGGTTAAGCCTAATGCTAAACGAGAAACGAGTAATAATTATCAATTTATAAATGATAAGCTACAAAACACAGAAGAAAAAATAAATGATATATTTTTCTTTTTCAGAGCGAATAAACTAGAGTTTTCAAAAGAACTTTTTCTTAAGAAATTTGATAGTGGAGAAGAAATTAAAGCTATTTCTTTTGATTTTTTTACATGCTTTGAAGAATTTATTGAGATTGGTAAGTTATCAAAAGCATACAATACAACAAAATCACAGAATACAGTTAAAAACTTTCTTAAAGAGTTTAAAAATGAAAAGGGTTATTTGATTGAATTTGACTCTATAAATGATCACTTCTTTGAAGAGTTATCTAGGTATTGCATTGTTGAGAGGCAAATAAAAAATAATTACTTTGCTAAAATTGTTGCAGTATTAAAAACAATGCTTAGGTGGTCTATTAAAAAGGGATATCACGAAAAAAGAACTTTTGAAAATTTTAAGGCTTTAGAACATGATGTTGATATTATTTATTTGACTTTTGAGGAACTGATGAAACTTTATGAAAAAGAATTTGCAAATGACAGACTTTCTCATGTTCGAGATTTTTACTGTATGGGATGTTTTACAGGATTAAGATTTTCAGATTTGTCTAAACTCCATTTGGCGAATATTTCTGAAGATCATATTGTTTTATCAATTCAAAAAACAAAAACTCAAAATCATGCAATTAAAATGAATAAGTATGTAAAATCAATTCTGAGTAGATATAAAGGTACAATTTATGAGCCTTTACCGTCAATCTCACAACAGAAATTTAATGATTACATAAAAGAATGTTGTGAAGAAGCGGAAATTAATACATTGACAACTATAAATTGGTTTGTAGGTTCAAAAAAAGTTTCGAAAACAGTCCCAAAATTTGAATTGATCACTAGCCATACTGCTAGAAAGACATTTATCACAAATTCACTTTTATTAGGGATGGAACCTAAAGCAATTAAGAAGATAGCTAATATTAAAAAAGATGCTGTCTTAGATAAATACATGAAGGTTACAGAAGCATTTACAGACGATCAAATGGATAAGGCATGGAAATAAACGACTTAACTATCTTAAAATATATCACACCTGAATCTGTTAATATTTTAAGTTCTTATTTAGAAAAGGACTCACATACATACTCAATTTTAGAAAAATATGAAGAAATTTCATATTTAGGTTCTTCAGAGAAATTTTTCTTTTTATTTAAAGAGCATGAAAAATTTATAAATAGGAACCATGAAATTCTTAATAAGCATTCAAATCATTTATTATCAGTCATGGGACTATTATTTATGATAGAAACTAATGGTTATATTACAGAAAATTGTTCAATATTTGATCCTGCATCCGGTGAGTATGGTAGAGTCATCCCTCCAGATAATTCTTTTCCTGAAGATATTAATATTGAATACAGGCTTACAAATAATGATAGTGCTATATGTATTATTGATTTATTTTTTAATATAGAAATTAATAAGATAGTTAGACGCGTAGTTGAACGATATCAAGATCGTTCTAGATATGGATCAGTACAATTTTTAAACTATGGTATAGCTTTTAATGACATAGATGTAATCAATATTTATCCTTATTTATTCAAGGGCACGAGAGAATTAGAGAATCATATGAATACTATTTCAGAGAACTTCAATTTTTTCGACAAGAATAAAATTATTGATAATTTTCAAATTATTAATAACAAATTTAGTTTGAATTTTGAAGAAATTAAGGCAAGAACAAAATACAACTATATTAAGTGTTATAACTACCTTGATTTTAGATTACGTGCATTGTGGTATGCAGATGAAAATTATGAGCTGTTTAAATATTTGGATAAATACTTTTATCCAAGAAAACTTAATAAATATGATTCTCAATATTATATTACTTTCTTTATTGTTTCAATTGATTTCGAGTTGCCTAATTTGGAATTTATAAAAGACTATGATAAAAAATATTTTTTTGATGATAATATTGATATTTATGATAGTATTCATGGTTATGAGGATCTACTTGTTTACAATGATGAAGTTAAAAAGGAAAATTTATTAAAAGATGATATTAAAAATATGCTCATTAGTAGCAAATACAAAAATTTACTTAAAGTGAATATTGATCTTAAAAAAGCTATTATGTTATTCGAAGGTTTAGTTGACAAAATTTTACCTGGTAATACACAGTTGAAAAGAGATTTTAAGGATTTATTTAAGTTTATTACCGATGAATCTATTAAAATATTTCCTATAACTAATGAACTGACTGTTGAAAATATAAAGTATACTATTCGCTTTTTAAATAATTATAAAGGTTTAGAGTTTGATTATAATATTTCTGATTTACAATATTTATTAACTCATTTCGCCAATAAACCTGAGCATGAAAAAAATACTTCTATATATAAAGCCCATAGTATGGATAGATTTAAATTAGACAGAAAAATACAAAACGAACTAAACTCATTAGTCCGATAGAAATTTCATTATATAAAATTATTTGTCTGATAATCATTGTTTTAAAATGTTTTTAAATTCCGTTTTTTAGCGGAATTTCTTTTTTTGTCTTTTTAAACTTGAACTTTGGCATTAGAAAAACCAATAAAAGTTTATTAAAATGTCGATACAACTTTATTCACATTCTAAGGGTGACTTAGAAAAAGCAGTTGAGATTATTCTCAATAAAGCACATAATTTTATAGTTCCTTCAAAAAATGAAGAAAGTCAACCTGAAGATCTAATTTCTCAGACAGAAGCTTCAAAATTCCTACACGTTTCTATTCCTACAATTATTGACTGGAGAAAAAATAAGAATCTCCCTCATTATAATTTCAGCGGGAGATTTTACTATTCAAAAAAAGAGCTTCTGGAATATGGTAGAAGGAATCGTAAATAGTCAAAATTGTAATGAACGAATTACACAAACTGATTAAACAGCTAGATTCTTTACCTAATAATACAGCCAGGAAAGAATTTTTGAATTCTATTCAAAGAAATCCGGAACTACCACGACACCATCTTCGGAGATTAGCTTGTAACATTCTGGTGCAGGAAAATTTCGTAGACAAGTATTACAGAAAAAATTTTAGTGAAACGTTTGAGAAATTATTTTCAAAAACAATTTCAATTTTCAAAGGATTTTTAGAGCGTTAAAGAGAATTAAAAAATGACACATATGGTTTTCGATCAAAGTAGAAAAATTGTTAAGAAAAGCTATGATGATATTAAGAATGCTGAATATATAAAAATAAGTAATCAATTTGCCGATGACTTTTTGTTTCAGGATAATAAAGCAACGGATATACCCATAAATGCATTAAGAATTATTTTCAATATAATATCAATTCTGAGAAATGACCAGTTTATGCCTGAAAAGCAGGTAAGACAACTTACTCTTTTTGATGAAGAATTCGAAACTGAAAATAACGTTTTTATCTCTATGAAAATCAGGAATAAAAAGATTTCAGAAAAAAGATCTAGTAAACAAATTGTTGAAGCATATGAATATCTTACAAAATTCAAAATGGGTTGGTACACATCAAAAAATATAGCAGGTAAGGATATTAAAACTTTTGGAGGACTAATCTCTTTACCTAGCTATGAAGAAAGAGGCTATACTTCTTTTTTAATAAGTAGTTTTTGGCTTAAAAAATTGATTGTCTTAACAGAATATAATCATGTTATGTATAAATTGGTTTATGAAATCAGAAATAACAAACACGTTTTGTTTGCAATATGGTTATCGAAGATTCCTGAGAACGGTACGACTCTGAAACTTTCAACTTTTAATCAGAAGTTTAATCTCAATTATAAAAATTCAAATGATTTCTGTATTAAGTTTTTGAAACCAATCAGATTAAACCTTGATAAATTAAAGTATTTATCATTCAATTATAAATACGAAAATGATGCTATTTCAATTATTCCGTATTTAAATAAAAATAGTGAAGAAGAACTCTTAACAGAGAAAATTAATGATCCTAGGTTTATAAAGCGAAGGATGAGATATTTTAGACAGCGATATTATTTAGAAAATATCGACTTAACCAGATTCTTGTATAGTTATTCTAATATTTTAAAAATAAGGCATCAAATTGAAGAAGCTTACAAAAGATTCATTAAAGAAAACAGGATTAGAGGAAAAACTTCTACCAATATTAAAGGGATTTATTTCCTTCAGAAATTACAAGAATTTCTTATTGAAGTTTACCGGGAATCAGAAACCGGAAAAAGATTTCCGGATGCATATCCAGTCATCATATAATTTAGTTTGCGGTATTGCACTCCTGTGTTTGCGGTATTGCGCTCTCTCCAATTGCGGTATTGCACTCTCTGAAGTTAAGAAAATGTTAAAATTTCAGTTTTTACCGTAAAGTTTGCGGTATTGCGCTCTTTTCTACATCAAATTTTTAGCTGAAAATTAGCAATTAGGAAAATTCTTAGTGAATTCACCAATTGTTTGCGGTATTGCGCTCGGAAATAATTGATGTTTTTGCAGTATTGCACTCTTGTTTTTGCGGTATTGCGCTCTCTCCAATTGCGGTATTACACTCCTGTCATTTTCAACTCAAACGACTACCTGTAAATGGTTTGCGGTAATTACTAAAATATATATTAAAAGTATTTAAAAGTTTTCTTTTTTATTAAAAGGAATTTTTGCTAATCAAAAAAAAAAAAATGAAAAATTGTAAACAGGTCAATTCTATACTAATGGAAGAAATCCTTTGTTCTCTTGGATACTTTCCCAATAAAGAAAATGAAAATGAAGCATGGTATCTAAGTCCGTTTGGAAGCGAAACAAAAGCCTCTTTTAAATTAGATAAAAGGAAAAATCAATGGTATTTATTCTCAGAAGGTTTTGGCGGAAATAACATCGATTTTTTAAAGAAATATTTTAATTATTCAATCAATGAAATTCTATCCTGGGCATCCGAGAAAAGTTTTTCTTCTTTTCACCAGCAGACGGAAATTGAGAAGCCAAATTACAACATTACAGAAGTTGCGGAAATTCAGAATTGGAATCTTAAAAAATATTTATTTGAAAGAGGTCTTACTCACCGATCATTTAAATTCTTAAAAGAGATAAAATTTACGATCAATAATAAAAAATTGTATGCTGTTGGATTCGAAAATTTATCCGGAGGATGGGAACTAAGAAATTCATTTTATAAAGGTTCACTTTTGAAAAAAGATATTTCGATAATTAAAATTGATATCAATAAAATTGCTGTTTTTGAAGGTTTTTTTGATGCGCTTTCTTATATCGAATTTCAAGAAAAATTGAAAGAAGACATTCTAATTCTGAACTCAGTTTCGATGTTAAGCAAAGCCAAAAATTATCTTCAAAACTATTCGGAAATATTACTTTTTCTCGACAATGATCCTTCTGGTAAAAAGACAAAAGATGAACTATTGTCTTCATTTTCCAACGCAGTAGACTATAGTTTTATATATAAGGATTATAAGGATTTTAATGAGTTTCTCGTGGCTGATAAGGGTGGATTTATCCAGCAAGACGAAACTGGGCAGAGCCACTGTTTCATCTTGCCCCTTCGGGGAAATGACTGACCTTCAATAGATTAGAATTTCAAATCTTTTTAAAACTATATATCAAGGATATATAAATCTCTTGAAGAGCTTTATTCATCGAAGTTATTACATATAAATCAATATAATGGAATCTACTAAAAAGCCAAATACAACAATTGCTATTTCTCAACAAGATCTGAAAAGACTGGAGAGTTTTGTAAGAAAAAAAGGACTTTCGAAGAAAGAATTTATTACAGTTTCATTAGATTTTTTTGAACGTACCGGACTGGATCCGGTTAAACATGAATCTCCAAAAGCAGAACTTGAAAAAGTGATTAAAAGAATAGATCAGATTGTTGCTTTTATAAAAACTCAGGAGAAAGAAACTATACGTCCAAGTTTTGAAGCAATTGTCTCGAGTGAGGAAAGAATTAAAAATGATCTTTCAAAAATTCTGAAAATTGAACATTTTAATGAGTTCATTAGAGGGTTTAATTCTTTTGCCATGGAAACAAAAAATTCTTTGAAATTATTAAATCAAAGCAATCACAATGAACATTAAAATTCAGGGTGGCGAAAGTGGTAAATATTCAAATTCCGGAAGTTCATCAAACCTGGTTGATTATTTAGAACATGAAGACCTGGAAAGAATGAAGGAGGGGAAACAGGTTGAACACTTTTTTTCTCATTACCAAGATAGAGTTTCTTCAGCTGAAGTTATTGAATCCCTTGACAACAATAGGCAAAAGCTGACAAAAGAAGATGCAAAATTCTTTGTTATTACAGTGAGTCCTTCAGAAAAAGAATTACAACATATTGGTACAACCTCCCAAGAAAGAAGTAACGCACTGAAAGATTATGTAAGAAACGAAGTAATGCAGAAGTATGCGGAAAATTTTGGCAAAGGATTACAGGCAAAAGATATCATGTATTACGCTAAGATCCATCATGAAAGAAACATGAAAAATAATATTGATATGCATGTTCATGTAGTTGTTAGCAGAAAATCTTTAGATAAAAGAATGAAACTTTCTCCAATGACGAACCATAAAAATACAACCAGAGGACAAGTTAAAGGAGGTTTTGATCGTAAAAATTTCATCCAAAAATCCGAAGATTCTTTTGATAAGAAATTTGCCTTTCAAAGAAACTATAAACAGACTTTCGAATATTATAATGCAATGAAAAACGGTACAATCGAAGAAAGAAAAAGAGTAATAGAAACAGCTATAAAGCAGGAATCTGCAAAACGATATGAAATTAAAAAAACTGTTGAACAAAATAAAAAAAATAACCAGGGCTTAAGCCTATAAAAAATAATAAATATGGAAAAAGATCCAATTTTAATGATAAAACTTATCATTGTCGCAATGTCTCTATTTTTATTGTACATGCTGGGAGTGAAGATTATAGGTATTAATTCATTCTTCTACAATATATCTCAGCACGGATTTTCAGTAGTGGTATCTCCTGAAGCAAGTTTATTGGCAAGATTAAAATTTTTAGTAGTGGGAATTTGTTTCGGATATGCAGAACTTTTATACATTCTGATTCAATTCTGGATTGTAAAATCTTTAATCCCACCACTGAAAACACCTTTCAATTTTTATAGAAAACTAGTTTTTTATCCTTTTGGGTTTATTAATAAACAATTTACGGGTTTTTCATTATTAACAGATTCAAAGAAAAAATTTCAGGGATTAACTCTTCAAACCAAAAAAAGAACCGTTCAAATTCCTAATCCTTTTCGTGGAATTTTAGTAATAGGTGGTCCCGGAGCAGGAAAATCTGAAAGTTTTGCAGTCCCATTTATACGAGAATTAGCACAAAAACAGTTTTCAGGTATCTGTTATGATTTTAAATATCCGGCACTGGCAAATGATATAGAACTTTTTTATTCAGATTCGAATATTAAGCATTATGTTTTGAACTTTAATGATTCACTTAAAAGCCATAGATGTAATCCTTTAAATCCAAAATATCTACCTCATTCAGCGTATGCAAGGGAATATGCTTCTGCCATCACTAAAAATTTAATGAAAGAATCTATCAAAAAAGAGGATTTTTGGTCACGTTCTGCAACAGATCTTCTGACAGCCTGCATTTGGTTTCTGAAGAAAGAATATCCTAAATATTGTGATCTTCCACATACATTAGCATTGATTGCGACAAATCACACTGATTTAATCGCTTTACTATCTTCAAATTCCGAAACCAAGGCAATGATATTGTCACTTGCTACAGCTCTAGAGAGCGAAGCAAATTCACAATTGGCGGGAGTCGTTGGATCATTACAGGGCGCAGTAGCACAAATTAATACTCCGGAGTTCATGTATATTTTCGGAGGAGAGGATTTTGATTTGAATATTAATAATCCGGATAATCCGATTGTTTTAACGGTAGGAAATAATCCTTCAATTGCAACTACGTTAGCTCCTTTGTGTAGTTTGGTTATATCAGTTGCTGCAAAACAATTGAATCAACCTCGTAAACACCATTCTTTTGTATTACTGGATGAATTTCCAACTGTTTTTATTAACGATATCCAAACTCTTCCAAATACAGGAAGAAGTAATAAAATCGCAAGTATGTTTTTCTGTCAGGATCTTTCACAACTTACGGATGGTTACACGAAAGAAAAAGCAGATGTGCTATTTGCAAGTTGCTTGAATCATTTTTACGGTCAGGTTTCCAGTAGTCATACTGCAGATATTCTCAGTAAACAGTTTGGTAAGAAAGATCAATATTTTGAAAGTAATAATACTTCACGCCATTTTCTAAATCCATTTAAAAGAAATGTTGGTCAAGGCCGATCTGTACAGGAAAGAGACGTTTTCAGAAATTCAGTTTTTATGGAGCTACCTGTTGGTGAGTTCATTGGAAGAGTTGCCGAAAGTTCTGAAGCTTATATTCATGAGAAATTTTTACCAGTTAAAAGAAAACAGTTAGCGTATCAGATAGACAGTCAGTTTAAAAATCAGCCTGATTTCGTTATTACTGATTATTATGAAAAAGTTCGGGATGAAGTCAATGAAATTATTTCTCTTTTTAAGGGAGAAATTAATAAAAAAGAAAGCAAGCAAAACCGATCCAAGCAAATGAATCCGGCTCCCGATAATAGTTCTGAAGAGTTTAGCGGAATCAATATAATTGAAGATGAAGAAACTAATTCATCCGCTGAGCTTGAAGAGAATGAAAGAAACTTTAAGTTTTCAAGCAGGAGTCTATAAATCAAACAATCATTAAATAATTATAAAAACAAAAAAAGTTATGAAAATACTACAGAGCAAAATTTCAGTTTGGGGTATTGTAACCCTATTAATAGTAATGATCTTTTTGATCTCAATTGCTATAAGAAAAGATTCAGTTAAAACAACAATAGAAAAGCCGAAAGTAGATTATAAAGAACTTGACAAGGCTTTGTTTGGAACTACAGAAAATAATTGAAATCTTTTTTGACAAAAATTAAAAAATTTATTTAAAGAAATAATTTTATAAAAATTTTTAATATGGAAAATAAATTCCTAATGACCGAAAAACAAATAAATATTTGTAAAAATTCTCTTGAAGAGTTGAAGATTTTACACCTTGAAAATCAACATTTTTACACTCCTGTAGATGTTTACTATAAGCCTTCAGGTGATCAATTTAAAAAATGGGCTTTGCTTACTTGTAATGATCATGATTGTGAACCTTTTGAGCAGGATTTTCAAGATGCAATGATATTAAGACGTTCTAAAAGATGTCCTGAGTGTCTTTCTATCATTCAAAGTGGGAACAACCGTATTCCTGTTTCAGAACTAAATAACAGAATAAAAAATTCTAAAAACCCTGTTATCCGAGACAAGCAAATTGTGATCAGATATGAAGATCATCTTCATAATGACAAAAATAGTATGGTTATAGTGAAATGTAATTTATTTGGTCACCATAAAGAAACATTTCCTCAAACAGCAGTCTCGATTGGGAAAAACAATATCTGTCCCGAATGTTGTAAAACAAGAGATTACAAAAAAAAGAATGGTGAAGATCTTATCAATAAAATAAATGGTGTTTTAAGCGAAAAGAAAAATTCTTTCTCATTCTTCGGTTCCATAGATCGAAATGATAAAAGTATCATTTTCTATGAATTAATTTGTAGAAATTGTGGCTGTTCCGAATGGGAAAGGGAAAAGTATGTTTCGTCAGTAAAGTGTAAAGTTTGTTATCCAAATGATACTACAGGTGAAAGTAGAGTTATAGAATATTTAAACTTTCTAAAAGTAGCTTTTAAAAAGCAAAAAAAATTCCCTGGATTGAAAAATGAAAAGGAACTAAAATGTGATTTTTTTATTCCAAAACTGAATTTAATAATTGAGTTTGACGGACATCAGCATTATTATCCGGTTGACTATTTTAAAGGATTTAAAAGCTTTAAAAAAACAATAAAATGTGACTGGATTAAAAATAGATATGCGTTGAAAAATAGAATAAATATCTTGAGAATTCCTTTTAAAGAATATGATAATATGGAAAGCCTAATAGATGATGCTATTACCAAAATCAATAATCAAGAGCACTCATTTAAAAACTATTATAATTTTTTAAATGTTTACAGAATAAACTACATTCCTATAATTGTAAAGAAGAGAATGAGGTTAAAAAAATTATTACTTGGAAATAAAAGAAAACTGTATTATTTATCAGATTTAGACAATAAGAGATATCAACTAGAAAAATAGGCTGATTCAAAAAATCCATCTCAAATAATTTAGAGATGGATTTTTACGAGTTTATTTTAACTCAAATGAAAAAACTGTTCAGATTTTTTACCCTGTTTTTTCGTTGATAAAAATAAGTATATTTTCTTTTAAAAATAATTTTGACGGTTTAAAACTATTAATAAATTTTTCAGTTGTCACTTCCTCAGACTTCTCGTTTTTTCAAAACGCTTGTCATTCGTTGCTTCTTTGTTCAAAATTTATCTCTTTATAATTAATGATAGAGCTACTTTTAAAAAATCCAGTTATAAATCTTAAACAAAACATATCTATCTTTAACTGAAAATAAATTAGAATGTTACAATTATATTGCTATAAGAATTTTTTTTAAAATTAAAGACAGTAAGCCATTATTTAAACCTGAATTAAAAAAAGTTATGGATGATTTAAGGGATAATTGATTTTCTATTATTTAAATTCAGATGACAGCTCTGATCTTAACTAAATTTTCGGCTTCATCAACATTTATTCAATACAAATTTTATGTAATTTTTGTTTGGAGTACTAATAATTCTTAAGTAAATGCCAAGTGATATTGTTCTTCTTTCGCAAGTTTGGTAAATTCGTAAAAGATAACTTCTTCTCCATTTATTTAATGCTTTCATTGTATGCTCGTTATAAAGTAATATTTTGTAATTTTAGAATTAACAAAACAAGTAATATACTATGAGAATTATACTAGATACAAACATTTATCGAAACTTGATTAGAGATAAAACCCCAGAGGAAATTGAGGCATTACAAAAAGAAATAATCGACGCAGCTAAAGCTAAATCAATAATTATAACATTTCCTATTATTCCAGCAATGGAACTTATAAATCATTATAATGATGCTCATCCAATTGAAAAAGATGAATGTAGAAAAGGTTTGACACTATTAGTTAATTTGTCTACGGAAAAAGCAAACAATAATTTACATGTTAAATTTACGCCACCAATGGATGTAATTCTAGGGAACTATCTGTTCGGTAAAGAAGAAGATTTTTTAGAAATGTATTCCGAAGCGATAACATTAGCACAAAAACTGGTAGGAAATTATCCGATTTCATCTGAAGATAATATTGATGATGCCATTGAAGCGGTTGGCGATCAATTAGATTTTGAAAAAGAGATGATTAGACAAAACTACGAAAACTACATCAAATCTATCAATGAAGGAAATGTGGATTGGGCTTACTTTGAAGGCAAAGTCAAGAAAGAACAAAGGCGAAAATTTTTGGCTAGTTTGAGAAAAGGGGAATTGTCATTTTTAGTTGCACAAAGTATGATTGATCGAGCATATTTTAATGCAAAAGAAACCTATCAAAAAGATGAAGGGTTTTTTCGAACGGTTGTTAAGTTCATGAAGGATTTTTGTCCGGCTCTTGTAATGAATGAATTATTATTGGACAACATCGGAAACGGAGTTATTGCAATTAGTGATTTGAAAGATAAACGCTGGAATACTATCCTAGATATTTCTTTAATATTTGGAACTCTTTATAATCCACAGGGTGAGGATGTTGTTTTAGTAACAGAAGATCAAAATATAATTGATTCTTTCAATAAGTGTGGTTTTGACGGTAAGGCTATAAAGTTGACCGATTTTCTTGCGTTACTAGGCTTGGAATAATAAAGATTCTTGCCTTCGGCTAAACTGTGATTTTTAAAAAATTCATGTTAAACATTTTCTCTTTTACGGAAAACCGCAATTGACTTATTGTAATATTTCTTAAGTTTGATATATAACTAAAAAAATATCCATATGCCAAATTATGATATTGTCGTTAGAGACAACAAGAATAAAATCTGCCAATTCTTTATCGGAATTTCGGGAGATTATGAAAACGACATTACAATGAATGTTGCAGAAATACAAAAGAAATTTCCAGAAGTGAATATGCATACAATTGATACTGCGAAAAACTATGTAAAACATTTTGAAGATTTAGGATATACAATTGATAATGATCTTTACAGTAATCTGTTGAATTCTAAGTAAACAAATCAAATTCTGATATTTTTAAATAGTTTCTTTTAAATTAACTTTTTGTTGGCAATAGCTTTCATAAGTAGTAGCTTTTTAGTGCTTCGAGACATTCGAGGCCTTTTTTTATTAATTAGAATATAATTTACATTATTAAAACCTTGGAGAATATGTATGAAATTACTTACATCAGTACCACACATAAACAAAATGGACAGTGTAATGCGGATGAACTTTGTAAAATAGTTGAACAAATACATCCTGAAGTTATTTTTTTAGAAGCCTTAAGAGAAACTTATTCGAACTATCAAGAACATTTATTTTCCGACTTTGGGATTTTGCATAATAAACTTGAGATCGAAGCAATCCAAAAATATCAGTACAAATCTACCTTTAAATATGTTCCTGTGCTGGATAGTGGAATGTCCGACGTATTTAATGAAAAATATGAAATAGCAACTCAAAATATAGAGTTACAAAGAAAAATAGAAAACTTTAATGTATTATCGGCAAAATATGGTTTTCAGTTCCTTAATAGTGATGTAAGTATACAGCTTCAGGAAGATATGCGCAAATTGGAAAACATTATTTTAAGTGATACCGCATTAAACAAAGATGCAATCAATTCTATTGATTTGTATGAAGATGAGATGCTTGACAATATTTATTCATACTGTAAAACCAACCAATTTGACAAGGCAGTGTTTATGTGTGGCGTTGCCCATCGAAAATCAATTATTAATAAGGTAGAAAAATTGAATAAAAACAAAGATATAACTTTAGATTGGAACGTTCTTAGGTTTTAAAGCAATGCATTATTTTAAAATTAGAAACATGAACATAGAGGAATGTAAAGAACTTCTTGATCTCTTTTTAGCAAGATGGACTGTTGAAAATGTCTTAGATATGACTTTGGAAGAATATGTAGGGCTTGGAAATAAAGACACATTTTGTCAGTGGATAGAAACAAGAACGAGAATACTTGGAAGCATTAAAGGAATGACTTCTATTAAATTCGGAATATATGAAAGGAAAGATTTAACTAAAAGACCAAAAAACTATAAAAATGATGAAAAATATTCCTGGCTGAAGGGATATGGGGTTAGCAGAAAAACTGCATTTGAGAATACTAGAAGTGACTTGATTAGTATTATCAAATTTTCGGAAAGTGGGAAATTTGATCTGATTGATGATATCCTTTTACCTGATCTGTTTAAATGGAAAGTCGCGTTTTTGTACTCTAATGAAAGGCTTATTCCAATATTTAAACGTGATGTTTTGCTTAAAATAGCACATCGTTTTGGTCTAAAAGTAGATCGTAATACCAAAATTTCAGACATCCAAAATGTAATGATGTTGAATAAACCAGCAGATCTTGATGTATATAGTTTTATGAGAAAGTTATACGACGAGTTTGGTACTGATGATGATAAAATTGAAATTGTAGGAAGAACCATTCGAATAAAAGAAATGAGGACAAAGAGGAGGGCAGCAGGATCAAGGAATATTGAAGCGCAGATAAGAAAGGGAGGAGCTTCGTACGTGGCACAGCAAAAGCATAACAAAATTCAGGAAGCATTAGTAAAATTACTCTCT
Organism: Chryseobacterium sp. SIMBA_029; assembly: GCF_046535275.1. Classification (NCBI taxonomy): domain Bacteria; kingdom Pseudomonadati; phylum Bacteroidota; class Flavobacteriia; order Flavobacteriales; family Weeksellaceae; genus Chryseobacterium; species Chryseobacterium sp. SIMBA_029. The sequence goes on along the minus strand of NZ_JAWRXA010000008.1, from coordinate 191,976 downwards.
GACACGTATGGTAGGAAAAATGTTCTAATGGAGGAAAATTTCATTGATGTAAAACTTATTCAGCCGGATTATGTTTCTTTTTATGAGGTCAAGTCATCATCATATGCTTCTCAATGCGTAAAGGAAGCACTGGGGCAGATATTACTTTATTCACTCAATGATAGAGATGAAAGACCTAGGAAGCATATTATCGTGGGACAGTATCCGGCAAACGATAATGATATAAAGTATATCGAATTTTTAAAACAGAATTTGAAACTTGAATTTGATTATATGAATGTAGCAATAGAATAAAAAATCGCAGAAAGCTGAAAATACCTAATTACACATAATATAGAATATGGATATTGAAAAATACAAAGAAAATGCCCTAAAGATTTTATCTCCCATAAAGCCAGTCGATGCAAATACAAAAGCAAACGAAGAACTTTTATTTTTTGCTGAAAGAAGTGATGCAGGAAGAGATATCCAGGATTATTACTTAGTTTATTTTTTATTTGTAAATTTATTAGGTTTCAGAGATACAGGAAGCTTCGAGAAGCTTGCTTGGTCTATTCCAATTGATTTCAATGGAAAAGCATTTTTAATTGAGCATAGGAAAATGGGAGTGGGTATTTTTATTCAAAGTAAAGAAGATGAAGAGGATGCCCAAATCATTACTAAGAAAATTAATGGCGCTATAAAATCTTCCAGACCATACTTTAATTATTTAGCTCAAGAGGCTATCATGAGTTCTGCGATAAATATTGTAAATAACAATGGATATTTATTTGAAAGGTTTAATTATTTTTTGAAGCTTTATAAAGTAGCAAATAAAAAGCTGAGTAAATTATCGAAGGAAAGTATTTGGAAAGATGATCGTTTGATACTTGCCTCGAAAGAATATCATAAAATAAGACCTAATGTCAGATGGTTAGCAATTTCCACAATTGAATCCTTTTTTAGTTGGACAGAACATTTGTTCATTCATCTTGCAGTCATTACACAAAAAATAAAAACGGGTGAAGAGGTTACAAAATTAATTGATGCTGAATGGAAAGCTAAATTTAATACTGTCATATCTGACGATATGTTAAAAGAATATTATGATGAATTACTTTTAATTAGAAATCAAGTTAGAAACTTTGTGGCTCACGGTGCATTTGGAAAAGAAGGCAATGCATTCTATTTTCATTCAGGTGCCGGTGATGTACCTGTAAGAATGGATTTTAACAAGACCAAAAATAGGTTTTCTTTTAGAGGCACACTGGAATTTAAAGACAATGAAGTAATAAGTTTGATAGAGTCTTTTATCTCTGATATGAATAGCTCCAATTTAAAACCGGCTCTCACCTATACACAAGGTCACGGGTTGGTCACAATTTTACCTTATGCAAGCAATGGGATGTATGAATCTGCTATGCATGATAATGACACAATGGAAAAATTTTGTCATCATTTGCAGGGAATCTTTGATAATGCAGTAAATATGGACTGGTAAAATCTAAATTTACAAATAAACTAACTAATAAACCAATGACAAAAATTGAGAGGGTAGAGCAGTATCTACATGAATTTTTCACGTATAATATTTTTGAGTTCACTGATTTTTACAGGGCAGTAAATGAACAGAGAGAATTTGGCATTTATAGGCTTCCAAAGGGAGATGAAATTCTTAATTATTTATCCCGCTTTAATAAAATGTTCTCTTAGCTTATTCATATATTTCGATTGTTGTACAATATCATTCGAATTCATTATATTATGAAAAATGTCAAATAATTCAGATTGTGTTAATGGGTTTGAATCTATTCCATATTGATGTACTTTTCTGTTAAGTTCGCAAATATGGATGGTATAAGATCCTTTTTTTGACTTTGAAATATAAATATCACCACTATGATGAATATGATCATCATAATTATCAAAATGTGGGTGCACAACTATAAATGCATTTGATGATCTAGGATACATTGTATAGAGTTTCCCATTTTTTGTCACTGTCTCAATTTGACCAGAAACTTCTTTTTTGCTTTTTATAATATTACAGTCACTACATACAATACAAAGATTTTTTGGTTCAAACATAAATTGTATTTGTACACTTTTGGGGATTATATGCTCTACATGGCAGTTATCTACAGATCGAAGCGAAATATCCTTTCTGCAATAAAAGCATTTTCTTGTTATATTTCTATAATAATCACGAATGAACTTTCTTATATCTTTAATGTCATCAATAGACCAATCTGAACTTTTTAAATCAGACCTACTAAGAAAATCTAAAATACGTTTTTTGATTGCTGGAGTATAAACTATTGGTTGATCGATATCAGGCATTTCTTTTTAAGTCTTTAATTAAATCAAATAATTTTCTTATAGGATCATTATGCTCCATATGCTTGATCTGAGATCGGATAATTGCGAAATTCTCTAGATCCTCACTGTCAAACTTATTAGTTTTACCCACTTTGGAAATAATAGAAAAAGCTATCCTACCTAAATATTCGTTTTTAAAGCCTGGGGTATTAAAAACATTTGCGAGTTGAAAATCTGCCGAATTGTTTGCTATTAACTCTCCATCCATCAACTCACCATCATCCATCTTCAAAACATAACAATTCTCATTGGATAATTTAGATACTAATTGTGGAGAGTGCGTCGCAATGATAAAATGACAACCATTATAATGTTGAAATGTATCCATCAGGAGCGTTAGATATCGTTCTTGCCAAGCTGGATGTAAAGAAATTTCAGGTTCATCAATGACAATTAAACTATTGTCAGTAATCTTGCAGGCGATTCCTAAAAAAGTATTGAATATACATTGCTCTCCAGAACTAGCTTCATTAATGGGATAAGCTTGTTTATTTTCAATCTTCCTAATGTAAACATCTTTTAATCGAAGTACACCAGCTTCAAGAAGAAATAATAAATCCTCTAAATCCATTCGTAATTCAATAGAATAAGCGTTGATTGTAACTGTTGGTGATCGCATGTATTTAGAAAAATCATATTTCCTAAATATATTCTGTAGATATTGTAGCTTTTCAAAGTCCAGTTTTTCACCTGTTTCAAAGAAGGTTGAATTTATACGTCCCGTATTGTTTTTGAAAAAGATATATCTAAAGTCATCTTCAGTTTTTTGACTATCTAAAAACCGGCGAATTTGTACTGATGATATAATAGCTTCAAATTTAATTTGTAACTCTCCATAATAACCTAAATAGCCCAGTACTTCTATAATTTTACCAAACTGCTCGGGATTACTTAATCTAACTTGTAAAAGTTCTTTAATAATTTTTGAAATAAACCCCAAAGAAAAATCTGATGAACGAATCTCTCTTATTCCAATATAAGAATAAATTCCCTCGTGGAATCGTATACCGAAAAGCGAACGAGTCAGCGGAAATTTATCATAAGGGCTAGTTGAAACAGCTATAACTTTAGTTGGTTCAGATGAACGCATTAAAAAAACGTCTTTTGCCTTAGATATTTTTTTGGTAAGATCAGATGGAATGAAATTGCTTATTATCTCATTTAACAAGCGACTCTTTCCGCTTCCATTTTTTCCCACGATTATAGTATAGATATTTTTAGAATCAGCGGATGGTTTACAGAATTGATATGTTTTACTTCCTTTAGTATAACTTATAATCATAGATTTGATATTTTCGTGGTTAATGCTGATAAAAAATAATATTACTCAATTGAATATTAGTATCCAAATTACGCAATTGAAAAGAAATAATGTTAATTATTTATATTTTATACCAAATAATTAAAATATGTTTCTATTGTTTATTTTCTTCATTTTGATTGTATTATTGCTTTTAAAAACAATTATTGATTAAAGAAAATTCCTGCAAATTCATAAAGTTCTAACATGATATTGCTCTTATTTTTTCTTTAAACACACGATTAGGTTAAATCTTCTTGATGCAAACCTTTGTAGCTTTCTTCTTTAGCTTCGATATGACATTTAATCATGTTTATTGAATTTGAAGATAGTTAGCTTCACCTTGTATTTAGAACCTTTTAAATTTTAATTATGCATGCGAAGTATTTGTTTATATAATTCGTTAATTATGTTTTCAACTTCATAAATATGGTTTGGCTGTAAGCCTCTCTCAACGAATTTTGTAAAGCTTTCGGATGAGGCGTTTAAAGAATTTAAACTGTTTATAATTTCCGACTCGATGTTGAGATCTTTTAACCATTCCATTTCAATAGAGGAATTTTTGTTTAGATGTCTTTTAAATTCTGATAACTTCCATAGCGTAATCAAAATTTCAAATTTTTTATCCAGATCGCCGTTCACAAATTTTTCCGGAAGTAAAACTCCAGGCAAATATTTTATTATTTTTTCTTCAATTGTAACAGGAAGTGCCGGAAAATTGATATTGATATTTTCAGCGCCGGTTATTAGGTCATCATAAGCATTAATGAGTTCTTTATTTATTCTAAAGCCACTAACTGCTATATTATCTTTTATACTAATAATCGTAATTAATTGATAATCCAAATTTCTCAAAATACCTAATGAGAATAATAAACTTTCCAAGCTCTGGGTATCAGAAAAATCAAAATCGATTACTCCAATTGTCAAATAAGTAATAGTGTCAGTTTCTTCTATTCCATTAGGATAAATGAATTTAAAATCAGAACTAGCCTCAATTATTGCTAAAGAATGATTGAGATCATCAAGCTTAGCGTTTTTAGCTTTCATCCACCATTCTTCAACAGCCTTTCTCCCAACCGGAACAGGCATTTTATCTTCTAACGGTATTTGCGATAAATAATATAAGATTGAAGCATATAATCTTTCATAATATATATTTTCCTCTAAGCATATGCTCTCGGAGTCAAAATAAGCAATTGTTTTATTTTCAATAACTCTAAACGCATTTTGCAGTGTCTCTAAATCAAAATAAACACCTTTGAAATTAATTAATGCCAATCTTCTGTCTTGTTCTTTTTTTGGTAGGAAAATATTGAATATTTGATTATTAATATTTGTAAGGGAGCTAATCCACGAGCCTATTTCTTTTTCGCCTTCAACAGCATTATTCTTTTCATTATACTTTTTATAAATAGGATATTTTTTCTTAAGCTTTATAGTGTTGTTAAGAAGTTCTCCTTTCTGCTGTAATTCAGTGATATTTTTTTGGATTTTATTCTTGTTGCCTTCTAATAATCCGTCGATCATCCTTGTAACAATTTTAATCCATTCCAAAGCTAATTTCCTAATGTTTATTATTCTCTCTTGCCAACTGTAAGCAGAAGAATCTAAATACATTTTCTGTATTTCGTTATACCAGATCTGGTTGAGGTGAATATCAAAAGAATTCCCAATTGAGGCCGGGGTCATTTGTTTACGTGCATCATTTCTAACTGTAGTAGTCATTTCTTCGGAAGGAAACGGGAACATTATTCCGTCAGTACAATACTCTTCATAAAATGGAAAGAATTCAAAAATATCCTCAATCTTAGATACACTCAAATTATTAGCGTGTTTTGAATCTTGATCAAATAGAAGATATTTAATATTAATCTTATCCCCAGAGTCTTCTACAATAATTGAATTAGTGCTGACTTTAAGATAACTGAAGAGCGCCTCTTTGTTTTTTGTTATGAAATCCTTATATCCAATAGGATCAGTTAATTTTAAAAAAGACATTAATTCTTTCGCCTCGCTAAAATCCATTTTTATTAGCTCACCGATACTGATATTATTGTTTATTGATGGAATATTAAAGGCTATTTTTAAATGGCTAAACCATTTTACCAAAAAGCCAAGACCTTTATAGGAAATAATGGCTGAAGTACGTTTCTGTAAATTTAATTTTAAAGCGTTTGCAAATATGACTACGTCAGAATTTTCAAATTGATATTTAGGTAATCTTTTCTTTAGATCAGCTAATAGTCTAAAGTTACCTCCTTGCTCACCAAGAATATTTGACATTTCCTCTAAAGTATTAAGTTCGGAAAATGGAGTAGATGCTACGGAAAATAATTCTATACCTCCAATATTATAAGCTTCATCAAATTCTAATCTGTTTTCATTCAAATATCGATGCGGTTCAGCGTGCATAATACCATCAACAGCGACTACAATATTTTCTAATGAGTCTTCTGAAACTATTTCTGCTAATGTTTCGTAAAATTCATTCTTATAGTTTTGATCAAGCAGAAAAGGAATATTATTAAAAAAATCCTGTTTATAATCATCAGTAATAATCTTGAATAGGTTTTTAAGAGATTCCTCGACAGGTATGTTTTTGTGCAATAAATCTTTTAAATGTTGAGATCTAACAGGATGTAAGCCTTCTACAAAATGACCATCAAAATTTAGGAAATATTCTTTTTCTAATTCATTTAATAGTTCACCTCGGTCTTGTTCGAATCCTATTTCCGTCTTTACATAACTAAGTAATTTTGCTGTCTTTAATTTAATATTTAAACAATCCGCAAGAGAAATCATTCGTAATATTTCTAACTTTGCTCCTGAATTTGCTAAGTAGTTTATTTGTGCCGAAAGTCGCTCTTCAATCATTTGACCTCTTGTAAGCAAATATGTATATTCAATCAATAAACCTTTAGGGTGAATCTGCTCCCACACGGGTTGCCATTTTTGAATGTCCGGATGTATTTTGTGCTTTCTTTTTAATTCTTCAAATATTTCTCTGGCTTCAATCATTGATAATGAAATATCAACGGTAGCTAGATTAATTCGTGAAATGTCAGCTCCAAATCTAAACCAATCTTCCTGTCTAGTTGTAAGTAGATATTTTACGGAAAAATCTCTTGTTGTCGAAACTATTTCAAACCACGATTCTACTAAAGTATTTAATCCATCTATAATTAAGAGAGGTTTTTCACCAATTTGAATTCGGGATTCCAAAAATTCTGCTATAGAATTGGCTTCACTGTATTCCTTACAGCTTCGTAATTCATAGATAGAATAGTTGTTTTTTTCTTTTAGATCATATCCCGTTTGCCACGCCAAGGTAGATTTTCCTTGCCCGCTTGAAGATCTAACCACAGTAACATCTGATTCAAATACGCTATCATAAACTTTTTTTTGCCAAATCTTTCTTTTTACGGGTAATCCTAATTTTATATGAGCGGGTCTTGCTGCTTTTCCATCATAAAAATCTTCTTCATTATGACTTTCAGTAATATCATATGAAACTTTGGTGATCCAATTATTTAATATTGCATTATTAACAGGTGCTTTGGAGTATGAATCTTTTATATCCTGAAATAGGGTAGTGATATCTGTATTGGTTACTGTAATCCTATTTTTTGACCAAATAAATACATTGTAAAATAATGATCTTAAAAATTGAAGTTCTGTTCCTTTGTTTATCCCCCAGTCCTTAAATAATGAAATCAGAATATCATTGAACAATTCTGTCGATGTTTTATATTCAAATGAGATATTTGATAATAGATCATTATAGTTTATATTGTATTTTAATGTGGTGAATTTTGTCTGCCAGAAATCAGATACATCCTTTTTATGAATTAAAGAGTGAAGGTTGCCTTTAGCGATTTCCATATTATACACTAATTTAAACTTGCTGTTAGGATTGATTTCAAAAGTTTCAGCGAAATTTTGTAATACTCCTAAATCCCAAAAACTTCCGGCGTCCATTTTATTTACAGATGATTTAACCTGAGTATATAGTTGACCATTAAGAATATTTTGAGAGGTATTTAAGTCAATATCCTCAATGCCCTCCATTGTTATTGATTTTTCAGAAGTTCCTTTAAGCTCGTTAAGAATTAAATAAGATGCATATAATATTTGATAATAAATACCTCTAAAATTTATTGAACCACCAATTCTTTTTTTTAACAAGTTTTCTAATTCTTCGGTAAATTTATTTAAAGTAGGTGGTTTTTGTGAAGTGTTCATACTGAGTATTAGTTAAGGTTAATTTGAGATAGTATCTACACAAAAATAAATGAATTTATATAAACTTTTTATGGGAATCCGTAATTGAAATAAACTTAAGTTGATTTCAAAGATATTTTTATCAGTTTATTGGTCTTTGTCTACAGTAAAAATAAATTAATGACTAATGATATAGATTTTAAACATAAAAGAGTATATAAATTTTTCCTCAAAATAGTTGCAAGTTCATTTCACAGTTTATATTTTTTTATGACCCGCAAAGTCGGCTGATTTCAAGTCCTTGCTATCTTATACCGAGTAAAATATTAATGAAAAAATTATTTTAAGAAATAAAAAAAATCAGGAAATAAGATACATGTAATTTATTTCATTCTTATAATATAATTGAAATTTTATTTGATGAGATAGCGTGAGCCCATATAATGCATAAAGAAAAGGATCAAGATCATTTTATGTATAAAATAATAGCCACCCTTTTGACCACCCTAAAAAATAAAAGCCTCTGAAAATCAAATGATTTCAGAGGCTTTTAGTACCCAGTACCAGAATCGAACTGGTACATCTTTCGATACTAGAGTTTGAGTCTAGCGCGTCTACCAATTCCGCCAACTGGGCTTGTTTTAAATTGGTGTGCAAATATAGGAACTTTTTTTATTATTCAAAAGTTTTTGCCTTAATTTTTTTAAAATTCTATCTCTAAACCATCGTGGGCAAGGTGCATTCCGGCGGGAAGCAGCTTATCTTCAATGTCATGCATTCCTAAATGATGACTGATATGAGTGAGAAATAATTTTTTAGGTTTCAGCTCTTCAAAGAGCCTGATCACATCCGGAAGGATAAAATGGGCAGGGTGCGGATCAAATTTTCTGATGCAGTTTAAAATAAGCACATCCAGGTTCTTGAGCTTTTCCTTCTCGGTTTCAGAAATAAAGCCGGCATCAGTGATGTAGGCAAGGTTTTTAAATTTATATCCGAAAACAGTAATCTGATAATGAATAACCTCTACAGGAGTAATTTCTGTATCCAAAACAGAAAAAGGTTTATTTTCTATTTCATGCAGGTCGAAAGCCGGAGCTCCCGGATACCGTACATCAGCAAAAGCATATGGAAAACGGTTTTTAATTTCATGGCCAACCCTCTGGTAACAATAGATCGGCATATTTTTTCCACTTTTAAAAATAAGCGGACGCATATCATCAAGACCGATCACATGATCGTTGTGCTCATGCGTAATAAGGGCTACATCTACTGTGTTTTCGTGATGTGCCAGCATCTGCTGCCTGAAATCAGGGCCGCAGTCGATCAATATTTTCCTGTTTTCTTCAGTTGTAACCATCACAGAAGACCGAAGTCGACTGTCCTTTGGATTTTTCGAAGTACATACCTCACATGTGCAGCCTATAACGGGTACACCCTGGGAAGTTCCCGTTCCTAAAAATTTCAACTTCATTTTCTTTTGAGGTTGGTTTAATTTTGGTAAATTTACGAAAAATTTAATGTCATAATGTATCAGAAACTAACTCCTAAACAAAAAGCATTAACAATTAATCTAGATCCTACTATTTATGGTACTTTCGCAGAAATTGGAGCAGGGCAGGAGACTGTTCGACATTTTTTTAGAGCAGGAGGTGCTTCGGGTACAATTGCCAAAGCGATGTCTGCTTACGACAAAGATTTTAGTGATGCCATCTACGGAAAAGAGGTAAAAAACAGATATGTTACCCAAAACAGGCTCCGCAAAATGCTTCGATACGAAGTGGCATTAATTGAAGAGAGGATTTCCAGAGAAAACAATCCCAACAGAAAGTTTTTTTCTTATGCCAATACCGTTACCACCATTAATTTCGACAAAACAGTAAAAGGCCACGGCTGGGTAGGAATCCGCTTTCAGGTAAAAGAAAATGAAGATTATAACGAAATTGTAATTCACGTAAAATTTAAAGAAAATGATGCAACCCTACAGCAGGAAACGCTGGGATATTTAGGGGTTAATCTTATTTTTGGAGCTTTTACGTATTATGACAATCCAAGACGATTGATCGAATCTTTATATGATGACGTAGCGACCGATAACCTTGAAATTGATATGATCGATTTCAGCGGGCCGGCTTTTGCCTATGTAGACAACAGGCTGATGTCATTGCAACTGGTTAAAAATAATATGACCGATGCGGTTATTTTCAATTCTCAGGGGAACAACATGCTTCCGGCTGATATTTTATACAAAAAAAATATTTTTGCTGTAAGGGGAAGTTTCAGACCGGTTACCAAAGTAAATATTGATATGCTTCAAAACGGTATAGACATGTTTATGAAGGATGCCATTTGTACCCATGAAGAAACAGAGATTTTAATTGAAATCACCATCTCAAACCTTAGGGCAGACGGAGATATTGATGAAAGGGATTTTCTCGACAGGGTAGATGTTCTCGGCAAGCTGGGATACACCGTTATTGTATCCAACTTCTCAGAATATTACCGATTGATCGATTACTTTGCATCCTATACATCTGGAAATATAGGGGTAGCCATGGGTGTGAATAATATGCTGATGGTATTTGATGAGAAATACTACACCAACTTATCAGGGGGAATTCTGGAAGCATTCGGTAAATTCTTCCGTAACGGAATGAGAGTGTATCTGTATCCTTATAAAGATCCGGAAACCCATGAATTACTGGATTCTTCAAACCTTAAAGTAGAAGAAAACTTGAAAGAACTGTATAAATATTTCAAACATAACAATCGTATTGTAGATATTACCAGTTATAACCCGGAGTTTTTGGAAATTTATTCCAGAGAAATATTAAGAAAAATCGCGTGCAATATCAAGGGGTGGGAAAACCAGGTTCCGGATGGTGTCGCAGAAATGATAAAAGAGCGCGGAATGTTCGGATTTAAAGAAGAACTTTCGTTAAAACAATTTTCTTAAATAAAACAATATACAATGTCAGAATTAAAGAAAAGGCTTTCTTCTATTCTTGAAAGCCCAAAACATAATACAGAAGAAAAACTTGAAAAAGTTTGTCATCTATTGGATCAGGAGATTTCCTATTTCAACTGGACCGGTTTTTACTTTAAAAACGGAGATAAGGATGAGTTGATTTTAGGCCCATACGTAGGAGCTCCTACAGATCACACTATTATTCCTTACGGAAAAGGAATTTGCGGTCAGGTTGCTGTTTCTAACGAGACGTTTATGGTTCCTGATGTTAACCAGGAAAGCAATTACCTGAGCTGTTCCATCGATACAAAGGCTGAAATTGTAGTTCCGATCTTTAAAGACGGAAAAAACGTTGGCCAGATTGATATCGATTCTCATAAAGTGGATCCTTTCACAAATGAAGATAGAGAATTATTAGAATGGCTTTGCAAAGAGGTTTCTAAGATTATATAATTTGAAAATATAATGACTCCGATCGAAAGATTGGAGTTTTTTTTGAACCACCCCGTCAAATCATAGATTTGCCACCCCTCCAAGGGAGGGGAATTTTGATCCGACGAATTTTTACCTTGATGAATGTAAAGTACTTCGTTATTTTTAAGTTTGAAACTATTTGAACGAATGCATTTCTGAAAGCAATTCCTTAAAGTAATGTTCACACTTGGCGATATGGGTTCCATACCATGAAAAGGCCTCACCATCTACAATCATGATCCTTTTATCAGGATACACTTCTTTGAGTTCCGCAATATGTTTTTCTTTAAATGGAAAAGGTTCAGAAGAGAGCATAATAACATCTGCTGCTGCCAGATCTTCAGTTTTAATTTCCGGATAACGGGTAGTATGGTTGAAAATATTTTCAAAACCGATTTCTGACAGGATGCGGTGGATAAAAGTATCTGACCCAATGGTCATATAAGGATTGTTCCAGATCAGGTAGGCTACTTTGATGGCAGAATCAATTTTAGCCTGATTCAATACCTCATAGGTTTTAAGATTAAATATCTGGGCCTTTTCTTCCTTATGAAAAAGATGTCCCAGCTGTTTCAGGAGATAATAATTGTCTTCAATGGTTTCTACATTGGTTACAACCACTTTACAATCGTCCATCAATGCTTCCACCTGTTCTTTGATATTTTCTTCCTTATTGGCAAGAATAAGATCCGGTTTCAGGCTTTTAATCTTTTCAATATTGATATTTTTTGTTCCGCCGATAATAGGAACATTTTTTACCTTTTCTTGGGGATGAATACAGAATTTTGTTCTTCCAATCACTTCATTTTCGGTTAAACCCAAATCGAATAAAGCCTCAGTAATTGAGGGTACCAGAGAAATAACTTTCATATGCAGACTTTGTCAGCCTAAATTACAAAAGTTTTCCCGTAAGGAAAAGTCCGGCAATGGAAAAATAAATGATAAGTCCGGTAACGTCTACCAAAGTGGCTACAAACGGAGCAGAAGAAGTCGCGGGGTCGAGTTTTAATTTTTTAAGAATAAACGGAACCATAGAACCGGAAAGAGTTCCCCAAAGGACGATTAACACTAGGGAAACGGCAACACTTAAGCCTACATATACCCAGTGAATCCCATAATTGAATAGACCTATTTTATGCCAGATCATGATTCTTAAAAAACCGATGACCCCAAGAATACTTCCAAGAGATAATCCGGTAAATATTTCTTTCTTCATCACATACCACCAGTCTTTCAATCCTATTTCCTGCAGGGCCATTGCACGGATGATCAGCGTTGCGGCCTGGGATCCGGAGTTTCCGCCACTGGAAATGATAAGGGGTACGAATAAAGCCAGTACTACTGCTTTCTGAATTTCATCTTCAAAGAAGCCCATCGCAGAAGCGGTAAGCATTTCAGAGAAAAATAATATGACCAGCCACATCCCTCTCTTTTTTACCATTTCCATCAGAGAAGTCTGGGTATAAGGAAGATCTAATGCTTCCAATCCCCCAAATTTCTGGATATCTTCAGTATTCTGCTGTTCTATCTGGTCAAGAATGTCATCAATCGTTACAATTCCTACCAAAACTCCAGCTTCCGTAATAATAGGAAGAGCAGTTCTGTCGTATTTTTCGAAGTAGGTAACCGCATCTTCTTTTGAGGTCATCGTAGTAATGGCCACAAAATGATTGTCGGTAATTTCAGAGATCAGTGTATCCTCTTCAGCCAGAAGAAGGCTTCCTAGCGCAATATCATCCACCAAACGGTTTCTTTCATCCACTACATACAGGTGGTTCATGGTCTCCACTCTTTTTCCCACCTTTTTGATCTGCTGAAGACATCTTTTTACTGTCCATTCCTTACGGATCTGGATATAATAAGGAGTCATCAGACGGGCAATAGAATCAGAATTGTACCCTAAAAGCTTCAGAGCAATTCTTCTTTCCTGCGGATTAAGATGGTTTATTGAGTATTTGATAAGCTCATCCGGAAAATCTTCAAACAGGGCAGTCCTGTCATCCGGAGTCATTGCATTCAATATTTCGGAAACCTCGTCGCTTCCGATACTTCTGATGGTTTCTTCCTGAAAGTCGGGATCGAGATGCGAGAAAACTTCTGCTTTATACTCTTTCGGAACTTTCAAGAATGCCAGAAGCCGTTCATCAGCGTGAAGTTCGCTGAGGGTTTCGGCAATATCGGCAGGGTTGAAGATAAGTTCGTCTCTAGAATTCAAAGCATGAAATTTTTGGCTATGCAAAAATAATTCAAATTTTTAAGACTGGGTAGTAAACTGGGAAATTTAAGGATTAATTAAAGTTTTTATATCTTTTGCAATATCCTGGAATAAAAAACATCCGCAAAAACGGATGTCTAAAAATTAAATTTAAAAAAGGATAAATCCGAGTATATTTTATTCAATACCAGGTCTGCATTCAATGATCGGTGATAGGATGCACATTCCGCCATCACAGCATTCGCCAGGCCAGCACTGCGCTTGTACACTGCACTTTTTGATAGGACCGCCACCGTTGATTTCTTTTTGCTCGTTTCTGCTTATTTTTTTGAAATTTGAGTTTTTCATGATATTTAGTTTTAGGAATTGGTATTAAACTTCAGCACAAGGATTGTACATGCATACATTTTGGCAGCATGCACCACCTGGGCACTCAAAATGATAATTACATTTTTTAATTCCTAAACTGCCTCCATGAATTTCTTTAAGCAGGATTCGGCTCAGTTTTTTGAGATTTGAATTTTTCATAGTATTTGGATTTTAGTGAAGCCTAAATTAATAAAAATATTTTAATAATTCATTTAGAAGTGATTTTTAAGGATTGATTTATTCAACTTTTTTAAACTTTTAATTTTAACCACAAAGCCACAAAAGCTTTTACACATTTTAGTTTTTTAAGGTTAAATGGTTGCGTATAGTAAGTTCATTTAAATTTAAAAAATGAAAGATTGTTATCCATCATACAGAAAACAATCTGCTTAATTAGCTTCATCTGCGTGAGCTTAAAATAATCATCTGTGCGAATCTGTGCGAATCTGTGATTGTAAAATTTTAAACCACTCTAGTTTTTTAAGTTTAAAAAGATTATTGATAAAAAATTACATTTTATATAAAAATACCCGCACAAAGCGGGTAACAAGATTAAAAATGGATGCTAAATTTACCACCCAATATTAAAGTTCCATGCATGCATAAATTACGCATACCATGTCGCAACACCATCCGCCAAAGCATTGGGAGTTGTTTGTACATCTTTTGATTGCTCCGCCGTTTACTGTTTTTTGTTCATTTCTGGTGAGCTTTTTCAGGTTTGAATTTTTCATAGCAATACTGTTTTAATGGTATTCACTAAATTACTGAAAATATTTAAATTATTCACCACATGATGAGTATTTGTTACTTTTAAAACTGATTTTAATTGATATGGTGAATAACATTTAACGATATAGCAATGGAGTAGACGTAGATTCATCGCCCAAAAGAATAGAGAAATTAAAGTTCTGTTTCAGAGGAAGGTCTTATTTTCTTTAATTTTTTCAGAATACCTTTTATAGCCCCATTTGTCCCAATTTTAATAGAATTTTCAGCAGAACCTAAAAGACGCATATTTTTACGGTACGTATCATAGTCGGATTCCGTAATAAAGTTTCCTGCAGCGTCGAAAAGTTTCATACTTACCACTACCTGATTGGAAAAAACATATTTTCCGATTCCTACTTTGAAATATCGGACTTTAGGAACGATAGCAAAGTCTGCGTCATTATTGAGACAATAGTCGGAAATGGTTTGCTTGTCTATGCTGTCAAACGAAATCTGGGTTTCTGTTTTAAGCATTTTGTTTTTTCTTCCGCTTACATTATCAGAAACAGCGCTGAAGAATGCATGGTTAGTAGGTTCTTTTATTTCTTCAATGTCGGGTTCTACCTCAGGATTGAAGTATAGGACTTTTTTTATTTTGTTGTCGACATTTTTCTGAGCTTTTACCGAAGTTGCGCCAATCAATAAAAAAGTGCTGAATGCTGTAAAAAATAGTATTCTTCTCATTTGTAATTCGTATGCAAAATTACTGTCTTTTAATGGGATGACATAAAATTTATTAAGAAATTTTTAACATTTTTTTCTATCAATTTTGATACATGGAATCAATAATGTTTTGCCGGGTTAGAAAATAGTTGTAATTTTGCACCCGTTACATAATAATCATTAAACAATATTGGAATGTACTTAACAAAAGAAAAAAAGCAGGAAATTTTCGGACAACATGGAAAATCTGCAACAGACACAGGAAGTGCTGAAGGACAAGTAGCTCTTTTCACTTTCAGAATCAACCACCTATCTCAACACTTAAAGGCTAACCGTCACGATTTCGCAACGGAAAGATCTTTGGTAAAATTAGTAGGTAAAAGAAAAAGTTTATTAGATTACCTTAAAAATAAAGATATCGCAAGATATAGAGCAATTATTGCTGAACTAGGTTTAAGAAAATAATCTACAAAGATTTTCAAATAAGAGCAGTTTCGAAAGAGACTGCTTTTTTTGTGGAATATAATGATGGTTATTAAACTACAAAAGTCACAAAAGTTTTAAACACTTTATTTTTTAAGTGTGGATGATACTGTCTAAGTTAAGATCATACAGGCTTGAAAAATTAAGCATTTTATTGAGCATAAGAGAAAAAATATGCTCAATTCGACCAATCTGCGAGAGTTTAGCATAATCATCTGTGTGAATCTGAGAAATCAGTGGTCAAAAAAATAAACCACAAAAGTCACAAAAGTTTTTAGATACTTTAGCTTTTCAAAGTTTAAATGATGCTGCATAGAGAAGTTCACATAGTAAAAAAATCAAAGGTTTTTGTAAGATGGATTTGATTGTGCGTTGTTGTTATGTGCTTATATTATTAATCTGCTCAATTCGCTTAATCTGCGAGAGAGATCAAGCAAAAAGTTCTTAATTCTAGGATAATAAAAACAAAAAAAATGAGATACTGTGTAAGTATCTCATTCATTATATAGTTGAATATTAAAAATTTTAATGTCCTGATTTAGCTTCTGTAGTCTTTACATGAGCAAGATACTTGGTACAGTATGCTCCGAAGATCAGAATAACCAAATAGCAGAATACCGGGATAATAAAGGAATGCTGTACTCCAAACTGATCCGCAAGATATCCCTGGAAAATAGGGACGATAGCACCTCCTAAGATCGCCATTACCACTAAAGATGATCCTTGGCTGGTGTATTTACCTAATCCTGAAATCGCCAGTGTATAAATATTAGAGAACATAATAGAGTTGAAAATTCCTATTCCTAAAATACTGTACATCGCCAGTTCCCCATGATTAAGCATGGCAGAGATCAGTAACACAGCATTCACCGCTGCAAAAATAGACAGGGTTCTTGCAGGAGCTGCTTTTCCAATAAAGAAAGCCACAAAATTAAGAACAATGAATACAAGGAAAAAGCTGATCTGTGCGAAAGTAAGATCTACAATACTGAAAATAACAAGGAAGACAACACTTGCTGCGCCTAGCATATATAAAGCTTTTTTCCCTTGGCTTAAAGACTGGTTTAATGATATAGCCCCCAGGAAACGGCCAATCATGGCACCTCCCCAATATAAGGCAAGATAATTTTTACTGATGATTTCATTAAAGCCCATTACCTGCGGCTGCTCCAGGAAGCTGATGATAAAACTTCCTACGGCTACTTCTCCACCTACATAACAGAACATGGCAAAAACACCGAATTTCAGATGGCTGAACTGTAATGCGCCCCAACCTTTCACGATTTTCTCTTCTTCTGAAGTCTGGAAAGAAGGAAGTTTTACTCTGGAGATCAATAAAGCGACCAACAAAAGTATTCCTGCAAAAATAAGATAAGGAATCCTCGTTGCTACAGCACTGAAAGATCCGTCCGGAGCAGAGAAAAATTCAAAAATCAAATGTCCTCCAAGTACCGGTGCAATCGTTGTTCCGAATGCATTGAATGCCTGGGTCATGTTCAGACGGCTGGAAGCAGATTCTTCACTTCCAAGCAAGGAAACATAAGCATTGGCCGTAATCTGCAGAACGGTAAAGCCGAGTCCCAAAATAAACAAAGCTCCTAAGAACAGCGGATAATAAGAAAAAGTAGCTGCCGGATAGAATAGAATACATCCAAAGGCTGCCAGAAAAATACCGAATAAAATTCCTTTTTTGTATCCTACCTTATTAATAGGATCTCCTTTGGAAATAGAAATGAAAAAATAAATTAGTGAACCAATAAAGTATGCTCCGAAGAAACAGAACTGTACCAGCATCGATTCAAAGAATGTGAGTTTAAAAAGTTGTTTCAGATAAGGGATTAAAATATCATTCATACACGTAATGAATCCCCACATAAAAAATAGAAGAGTGATGGTGATCAGCGGAATGGTATAATTCCTGCTCTGCGGTTTTACTTCTTTATTATTCATAAACATTTATTTATTAAAAGGAAAGAGATTGATTAGACTCTTTCAGTTGGTTTTCTAATGAAATCCTCAAACTTTTTTGCCAGCTGCATTTATATTTTGAGAAGCAGGGCAAATATAGGGGAACAACCTTTTTTTCTGCAACTTTTCGGAGGTTTTTTACACCATTTTTTATGATAATTTTTCATTTTTACAGATTATTGCCTACTTATGGGACAATAATGATAAGCCTGCGAAAATTATTGTGATTAAATTGATCTTAAAAGAGAGTCTTTTTGTTTTTAGACGTTTCATGGGTAAACTTTAATATTCTTTGTCAACATTTCAGGCCTTAACCGGAAATATTTAATTATAGTATTAAAACCTGACGGATTATTTATTTATTTGAAAATTTAATATATCATTATTATACGCTATATTTGCAGACGAAAATTTAGACGAACTATCAATAATTAAAGCACTCAATACGGAGTGCAACACAAAACAATTTATGAGTATACCTCAAGCAATTACAGAAACGATTACTCTAGCAGATGGCAGAGAAATTACAATTGAAACAGGAAAATTAGCAAAACAAGCTGATGGTTCTGTAGTCGTAAAAATGGGTGGAACAATGCTTTTAGCAACTGTTGTAGCCAGCAAAGAAGCAAAAGAAGGAGTAGATTTTCTACCTTTAACGGTAGACTACAGAGAGAAATTCTACGCAGGAGGTAAGATTCCTGGAAACTTTTTCAGAAGAGAAGCCAGACCATCAGATCAGGAGATCCTGACCATGCGTTTGGTAGACAGAGTTCTTAGACCATTATTCCCTGAAGATTTCCACGCTGAAGTTCAGGTAATGATTTCATTGATTTCTTATGACGGGCAGTCAATTCCTGATGATTTAGCAGGTCTTGCAGCATCTGCAGCCATTGCTATTACAGATATTCCTTTCAACGGACCAATGTCTGAAGTAAGAGTAGTAAGAATCAACGGTGAACTTTCTATCAACCCTAAATTTGAAGATCTTAAAATTGCTGACCTTGACATCATGGTGGGAGCAACTAAAGATTCTATCGTAATGGTAGAAGGTGAGATGAAAGAAATTTCTGAGCAGGAAATGCTTGAAGCGATCCAGTTCGCTCATGTAGAAATCAAAAAACAAGTTGAAGCTCAGGAAAGATTAGCCGAAAAAGTAGGTAAATCACTTCCAAAAAGAGAATACAGCCACGAAAATCACGACGAAGCTATTCGTGAGAAAGTGTGGAAAGAAACATACGATAAAGTATATGAAGTAGCAAAAACTCCATCTGGTAAAGATGAGAGAGGAGAAAAATTCAAAGCAGTTCGTGAAGAATTTTTAGCACAATATGCTGAAGATGCAGAAGAATTGGAAAGAGTAACTCCATTTGTAAAAGTATATTACCATGATGTAGAAAAAGAAGCGATGCGTCAGATGATTTTAAATGATAAAATCCGTCTTGATGGTCGTGATCCTGAAACCATCCGTCCAATCTGGAGCGAAATTGATTATTTACCGGGAGCTCACGGTTCAGCAATCTTCACAAGAGGTGAAACTCAGTCTTTAACAGCGGTAACGTTGGGTTCAGTGAAAGATGCGAACATGGTAGACAGCGTTATGGTAAATTATGACGAAAGATTTTTCTTACATTATAACTTCCCGCCATTCTCAACAGGTGAAGCAAGACCTTTAAGAGGAACTTCAAGAAGAGAAGTAGGACATGGAAACTTAGCTCAAAGAGCTTTGGCAAATATGATTCCTGAAGAAAACCCTTACACGATCCGTATCGTTTCTGATATTTTAGAATCAAACGGTTCATCTTCTATGGCAACTGTTTGTGCAGGAACTTTAGCATTGATGGATGCAGGTATTCAGATTACAAAACCGGTTTCCGGAATTGCAATGGGATTGGTAACAGACGTTAAAACCGGAAAATTCACCGTTCTTTCTGATATCTTAGGAGATGAAGATCACTTGGGAGATATGGACTTTAAAGTAACAGGAACTGCAGACGGTATTACTGCCTGTCAGATGGATATCAAAATCCAGGGATTATCTATGGATATCATGGAGAAAGCTCTTCTACAAGCAAGAAACGGAAGACTTCATATCTTAGATAAATTAAATGAAACGATTTCTGCACCAAGAGAAGACGTGAAACCTCACGCTCCGAAAATGGTAATGCTTGAAATCTCTAAAGATTTCATCGGTGCTGTTATCGGACCTGGTGGAAAAATTATTCAACAACTTCAAAAAGATACCGATACTGTTATTGCTATTGAAGAAGTAGGAGAAATCGGAAGAATCGAAATTTCTGGTGTAAGCAGAGAGAAAATCAATGCAGCGATTGCAAGAATCAACGAGATTACATTTGTACCTGTAGTAGGTGAAGTGTATCAGGGAAAAGTGGTAAAAGTAATGGATTTTGGAGCTTTTGTAGCCATTGCAAAAGGAACTGAAGGATTACTTCACATTTCTGAAATAGAATGGGCTCGTCTTGATAAAGTACCTTATAACGAAGGTGACGAAGTAGAGGTGAAGTTCATGGGTTACGATGATCGTAAGAAAATGAAACTTTCAAGAAAAGTTTTGTTGCCAAGACCTGAAAGACCTGAGTCTAAACCAAGACCAGAAGGTCAAGACAGACCACAAGGTGATAGAAGACCTCAAGGTGACAGAAGACCAGAAGGAGACAGAAGGCCACAAGGAGACAGAAGACCGGAAGGAGACAGAAGGCCAGCTGATCAGGCACCAAATGAAAATGAAAACCCTTCAACGGAAGCTTAAGATTATTTCTTATTCATATAGAATCCCTCAATTTGAGGGATTTTTTTTTTGCCGTTAATGTTAAATAAAGAAGGCTAAAGATGATCTTAGCCTATTTTGTTTATCTTTATCTAAACAGATAAAAATGAAAATATTCCTATTAAGCTGCATGACCATTGTAGTATTGTCATGTCAATCCAAAAATAAAGAAGAAGGAAACGCATCCAAAACCACTACCGCCGAAACGGCTAAACCCATAAAGACAGAAGTCAATGATTACGGGAAGCAGGTAAAAGGACATTACGATAAAAAAGAAGATGCCTGGATTAGTGAAGATCCTTTTTATGACAGTGTGTATTTTAATGGTTCTGATTTTGAAAGCGTTCGCCGTTTGGTGGATAATGAAGATGAACCCAATATGGGATTGATTGATAAACAAGGCAAAATAGTAGTTGCTACCAAGTATGACGGGATTTCAATAGGCTTTACCAACGGTTTTTGTCAGGTAGGTTTAGATCATAACTGGGGAATCGTAGATGATAAAGGAAAAGAGATTCTGCCGCCTGTTTACAGCGATATTCAGGCTGAGAAAGATGGCATCTTCAGAATTTCAAAGGACAATAAATATGGATTTGCCGATAAAATAGGGAAAATCCTGGTTCCGCCTACCTATGAATCCGTATCCTATGCGGGGGAGGGATTATTCTTTTTTATGAAAGCCCCGGCACAGTGGGGAGTGAAAAACTTTAAAGAAGAAATAGTGGTTCAGCCGGAATTTACCAATACGGGAGAATTTGTGAATGGAAAAACGGTCGTGCAAAAAAAGGATGGTCAGGATTATGTGGTGTATGCCAACGGTAACGTGGTTAAAAAATAATAGGATGAAAAAAATAATCACGATAGGTATTGTGGCCGTTTTAATGAGCTGTAATTCTGAAAAAACAGAAGCGGAAGTGAACGTTCCCAATGAAACACTGATCGTTTCATCAAAAGGTAAATTATTCAATTTCAATCTGGAAACGAAACAATTGACATGGAAGTATGTTTCAAAGGAAGATACACTGATGAACCGCAATCGGTTTAGCTATGATGAAAACTCAATTTACCTGCCTTTTGAAAGCGGAAGATTAATTTCAGCACAAATTGTTTCAGGAAAAATCAATTGGAACCATAATTACAAAGATGCTCATGATGAAGTGATGGACGCTGTTATTGCTGATGATGGGACGGTGGTTACGGAGAATTCAGGAAGTGATTTTGGGCCTATTTTCATGTCGAAACCTTTGCTGTATAACAACAATGTGTATATTGCTTCTGCCGGCAGGCCGGGGGAATTTACGTCCCGCTTTTATGTAATTAATGCCAGGAATGGAAGCAGCAGTTCTACTTCCGAAAATTCCACTAATTATAACTATTTTCAGCCGGTTGAAAACTCGGATAATATCTATCTTAATTCTGCCGTTTACCTCGATTTACATTATAAAGAAGGAACTTTTGCCAGTAACGGTATGTATGAAGGTGCGGCCTTTGAAAACCCTCTTTATACTCAGATGCAGACCTCAAAAAAATATTTGTTTGTAGGGGATGATTATGGAGTTTTCCATGCATTAGCTGTGGATAAAAAAGGATTGGCAAAAGGTGGAGATATTACCAATCCTAAGAACAATTTTATAGACAGGAAAGACATTTTTGAATGGACCTATCAGTCTGAAAAATACCCAGGCTTAGGAGATGACCAAACGTCTTTAACGAACGATTTGTTTATTGTTTGTAAAAAATCGAAAGATGAAAGCAAAATGGCCTTAATTGCCCTTGACGCTCAATCAGGAAAGGAAAAATGGATGTTTGAGCCTCGGGATATTATCAAAAACTGGCAGGTGGTCAATCAAAACGAAGTGGTAGGATACACTAAAAATAAAATTTTTGTAGTAGACCTCAAAGGGAAAACAACCCTGGAAATTCCTATTGATACGTCCTTATATCCGGTTTCTAATATTGAAGTGAATGCAAAAAAACAATTACTCTATATGACAGGAAAAGGAATTGTGTCCATTGACAGAGACTCCAAAAAAGCTGAGCTGTTGATTGCTCATACCTTCTACCCAAGTTCTATTCCATTAAATCAAATTAAATACTTCAGTAAATAAATGTCAGATCTATATACTGAATGATCTTTTGATTTCATCATTAAAAAGAAAACAGGATGTTATTTAATACTGCTTTTACCAGCTAATTTATTGTTTTTTGAATCATCTTAAAATAGAATTAAAAAATGTGGTACTGAATATCGTTTTTATTTAATTTTAAATAATAAAAAATTGAAATCATGGCTTATAATATTGAATTGGCAGACAGAGTTCGCGAACGGCTTTCAAAAGTTCATGATATTGAAGTAGAGGAAAAGAAAATGTTTAGCGGTCTGGCATTTCTTGTCAATGGGAAGATGTGTATCAATATCAGCCATGATAATCTGATGTGCCGCTATAACCCCGAACTGGAGGATGAGGTTTCAGAAAAAACAGGTTTCCTCCCAATGATGATGAGAGGAAAACAACTCAAAGACTATTGCTATGTAGAACCCGTTGGTTTTCAGAAACCTGATGATTTTGAGTATTGGATAAAGATCTGTCTTGATTACAATTCAATTGCTAAAGCCTCGAAAAAAAGAAAGAAGTGACCATCATTAATATACTTTGTGAAGTATATTGATTGCCCATCAATTCATTTTAAATAAAGTCTTTCTCTTATCTCAACTAAAATCTTGGTTGTTTTTTCGAGATCAGGATTTGCGGGAAGTGGGGAAGCTGCATAATACCGTTCAATAGATTCCAGTAGATCTTCTGCTTTCTGCATTACTGATTCATACGGGTTATTTCCTGCTTTGATATCCAGTAATTCTTCACGGTTGTCTACCCGGATCTGCATCGATCCCGTCTTGAAGATATGTTCACACGACTGCAGCAATCTGATGGTATGCATCATGTTTTTGCTGTCATAGTTTTGCCCGTGTTTCTGATTGACATTGTAACGGTCTTCGTTGCGTTCGGAAAACCATTTCCAGTACTCTCTGTAGTCTTTACAGTACTTAGAGTAGGCATCCAGATTACAAAACAGATACGCTAGGGAATCTTCACCTTTAGGAATAGATGAAACGGAAACCTGGTTGGCTTCTGCATCCTGCATAATTCCTTTATAACGTAAAATCCCGGATTCATCGTAGAAAAGGGTATACATTCCTTTCGTATTATCAATGCTAGCCAATCCGCAATGCTCCTGAACCTTTCCGGTTTCTGAAAGCCACTTTCTGAGCGGAACAGAGCCCTGATGATGAAGAATATAACAGAAATCAAGAATCGATTTTCTTTCCTTTTCTACAGGATTAAGAATCTTTTTGTTGAGTCCTTTCGCTTTTTTAATCTGTGAAACAGCGTAGCCTGCAAACGTATCTTTACATAGTTTAGAGAGAAAATCTTCAGCTTTCAAAAGATCCATCAGAGGATGTTTCTGAAGAATACAATCTTCCGGACTTGCCAGAACTTCCAGAATATTCGGGTTATTTTTCTGCAATAATTCTACAAATCTCCCGATCTCATAATACGTAATATCATTCGTCTCATTGGAAATCTGCGGAATATAGTTTAGTCCGAAAAAATCTTCTTTCGGTAAATAATATACTCCGCGAATATCAGTATCCGAATTTTCCGTTGCCAGCCCAAAAGAGCGACTTCCGGAGATGGCTTCGAAGAGGATGAGGTTTTTCTCTTTTAGGGTTTGTATGGTCATAAGTTGTCTAGATCTATAATTTTTTCAAACCATCTTTTTGCAGTTTCAATAACTTGTGATGAAGGGTTTTGAAAGAATACAGCTAAGTTTTCTTTTGAACGAGTACAACAAACGTAGAATAATTTTTGAGTTCTTTCTAAAACACTCGCTTTATCTGTTCTATTGGTAAATAAATAATTGAAATTATATTTAACCCAATTTCCATTATCTAAAATTACTAAGACATTGTCAAATTCATTTCCTTTGGTTTTATGCTGTGTAGAGAAAGGAGTTAAACCCTCCAAATAATTATATAATTTAATGAACTCTTGATAGGATACTTCTTTTATTCTATCATAAATATATTCGGACGAATTGATAAATTCATTTATTTTATCATCTTTTTTTACAATTTCCAACTCATCGGCTTTATTTATTACTTCACCAATTGTAGTGTTTTGATTAGTTAATAAATTTTCAATGTTACTTTTAAATTTTCGTTTGTCTTCAATTGTAGTGATACAGATTCCATTTCTCTTCATAACTCTAAAAAACTCAGGGAAATTTTTATCCACATAAAATCTTAAGATATTTTGAATTTTGAACAAATGCTTTACTAAATTATCTCTTTTTGAACCTTTAGTGTTTTCTTCATCCTCGTTTTGTTTTTTATCATCAGTTAGAATATCGGTATCAATATAAATTTTCTTAAAAATTTCAAAAGGATATTTTTTTGCTTTTTCATATAATAATGGATTAGAGTCTATGAATTGTGTAATAACAGGTGTCTTGCTTGTCTGCATCTTTTCTATCACATTTCCAAAAGTGTCACTATCTTCTATTATAATATCTGTTTTTTCCTTTAGTTCTTTTAGTATTTTGTTTTTATATTCAATTATCCTGTCTCTTCCATAAATTTCCATTAATGTTGAAAATCCAGCTTGTGCAGATATTAAGTTATGAGTTAGGTTTAATTCTTTAGTTGTTTTAGAATTATCAAAGTCCCAACCTTGATCAAGTTTTTTTAAATAATCTTTTATTTTTTCAGTATCCTTTTCTACGGAATATAAAAATAAGATATTACCATCTTTTACATTTCCATCTGGTAAAATGTTAGGAGCACTTAAATCAGAAGAATGTTCTTGCTTGACACTATCCGTACGGAGTTTGTTGGCAAGCTCGTAAATCTTTTTTGGATTTCTTCTGTTTTGATTTTTAACAACTTCTTTTACGTAATCTTCTTCCAAATAAGAATTTAAGTTACCAATTCCATCATCGTAAATAGATTGCATTGCGTCTCCAAATAAACCTATTATAGGTTCTTTTTTAGATACTCGTAGATGATCTAAAAATATTCTAATTACTTGTTCATTAGTATCCTGATACTCATCAATGAATATGAATTTGAACTTATCCTTTAAAATATCACATAACTTAGGATACTTTGCAAACATATGTTCAGAAATAGTTAACACTTCATCGTGAGAGATGATTCCTTCTCTCAATCTGATATATTCTTTGTATTGAATTTTAATATCTCCCGATAAAACTTCTTCGGGATTATTTATAACAATCCTAGTAATACTATCTTCCTTTGCTAAATGTATTAAAGTTGACTTTAATTCTGATTGAAAGTTTTTAATGTTATCCCAGAGAAAATCGTGAATTGTAGATACTTTAAGATTTTTATGGTTTACACGATCCTCAATTTCTTTTACCGCAGAATTTGTATATGTCATACAGGCAATTTTAATGTTAGGGTTTTCTTTAATGACTTGCCTGATTACAGAAACTAAAGAATATGTTTTACCACTTCCTGCACCACCACTTAATAGAAAATTGTGCCCATTATCAATGTGTTCAAAAATTGATAATACTTCTGGCTGATCTTGTATGTCTAGTCTTTCCTTAACCATAATAATCCCTCTTTAATGTAAACTGGAATTTGCCAGTTAGAATATGTTTCATCACTATTCAATAATATTTCTATCGCCAAAGAAGATTTACTGTCTATTCCATTTTCGGAAAGATTAAAAGCATTTTTATTTGCTTTGAAATCTTCAATCCATTTATCTGTTAATGATTGAAAGCTATTATTTTCATCACAAATAAAATCACAATTAATATGAAAAAAACCATCTTCAAAACTTCTTGCGTGATAACCATTTTCTTCTATTTGAAACATTAAAAGAATTTTACCTTTTCTATTAGAGTTCCATTTTCCTTTTCTATTTCTTCTAATTATTTTCCAATCAAGTTTTAGTTCTTTAAAATAATTTATTTCTTTTTTCTCTTTATGAAAAAATATTAAAGCCCAATTTTTTGTGAATTTTACATTGACGTCACTTGCAGGACATTTCTTTTCTTTTACTTTGGGATTTCCATTTTGATACATTTGTGGTACTCCCTCCTCATCTAGAATAGGCTCTGTATAATAGCAATCTAAATCGGTTAGAATTAGTGATTTTATACCTATGAAATCAATAAACCTTTCAAAAATATGTGAATGTGCTCCAACTTCTATAATTGAAATGTTTTGTGATAATAAATGAAGTTCATTGTCTTCTAAATCGACTTCTAAGTCTAATTTTTTCATCATTGCAGGTAATAGAATTCTTTCAGTATCGCCTTCAATAAAAATAGCTTTATCAGCAAAAAATAATTCTGCTCTATTTATTGTTAAATATTGTTTTAAAAAACGGTAATTTTTTTCTTCCCCTGCATCAATATATTCTTTCTCTAAATCTTTTATGTTTCTTGCTTTAATGTCATTAATAGATTCTTTTTTTAAATATTTTATAGAATTAAATTCTTGACAATTAGCAACTATATGAGATGAATGTGTACTAATAATATACTGAAAAGGTTGACTTTTTATAATCTTCCCACTTGCATCCTTCTCAAGAACAATCCCGTTCTTTAAAAGTTCAGTAATGTTTTTGATAAAAACATATTGCATTTGTGGATGAGTATGGGCTTCTGGTTCTTCAATAAAAAGTAAATTAATATCAGCTGGAGTTTCATCTTTTCCTCTTTTGAATTCACTTACTAAAATTTCAATCTCAAAAATCATACTTATAAGATTCATATAACCCAAACCATTATAATGTTCGGGGAATTCAGAATCATTACTGTGTTTATATATAACAGTTGTATTTCCTTTTAATAGTTCTTTTCGTTGTAAAGTGGAAATTACTTTTATTATAGACTCATCTTTTCTTACTCCTCCAAATAAACTTACTTTTTCGGTAATATCGCTAAATAAGGCTTCGTATACATTTCCTAAAATTTCGTCAGTATCTTCAATTACTGATTTAAATTCTTCAATTTTCTTTTCATCTTCATCATTTTTCTCACTTCTCTCATATATTTCAGATGTTTGCGTAGATAAAGTCTTTTCATTTTCTTTATTTGTAACGCTTCTTTTTGCACTGATATATTTGAAATTAATAATATTACTTAAGTTACTTTTAGTTTTAGATTGTTCTAAATCATTAAAATTACTTTCATCAATTGCTGAATGTTCATAATTATAGTTAATACTTTTCCATCTGTATTTAAAGAATTTCTCTGCATTTACTTTAAAAAAATAATCAAAGTTTTTTGGAATATATTTTTTTCTTTCTTCTTCGGGTTTATCTTTTTCTTTCTCTTCATATTCTTTCACTTTTTTACTTTCAGCAAGCACAAAAGATTTATACTCTTTGCGAAATTCTTTGTATTGATCATAATTTAAATAATACTCGTAGCCTAAAATAATTTTATTGTGATCAGGATCTAAATCCATCATTAAATCTGAAATATTACAGGTGTTTTCTCCTTCCTCATAAGAAATCACAAGTCTTAATTTTATACCGTGAATATCTTTATTGAAATTTTCTTCATCAAGTTCAATAGTTTCAGAAGTTAGTTTTTCAATTTCCTTTTTGTAATCAAGATTAAAATCTTCAGAAACAATTTTTTTCTTATCTGAATTGTTAATGAATTTATCTAAGCAAGTTAAAAATGAGGTTTTTCCAGTGTTGTTCTTCCCTAGAACTAAGGAAAGAGACTTTTCCAAATCTATTTTGAAATTTTTGAGTAGCCTAAAGTTATTTATATAAATAGACTCTATTTTCATGGTAGTTATTTTTTTCTAATATATTAATATTTTGATACAGTTTTCCAATCAACAAATATATTCCCAATCCACAAAAAAAGACTACGGTTTCCCGTAATCCCTAACATCTCTCTAATATCTCCCTAAAAACCCTCTCCATCTCAACTTTATCCACTTTCCCTCCAGCCAAGCTTTTAGCTCTTTCCTCATTATCTTTCACCATTTTCTCTAAAAAACCAAAAAGTTCCCAATCATTCGCATGGTAATATGATTCTCCTTTTGTAGCTTTTAAAGCAACAAGATGTTCTATTTTGGTTCTGGTAGCATCGTCAACTAAAACCAGCAATTCACTGAACAAAACCGGAGGAACTGTTCCTTTTTCTATGATCCATTTTCCGGTCAGTGCCGTTCGAAGGCAATAAAAATAACTTTTCAGTTTTACTTCATCGGCTCTGCAGGCTTCCAGATACTTTTTGCTCATGCTCAAATAGTGGTAAGAAACCGCTATCGGAGAGAAGCAGGCATCAGCTATTGGGCTGAACAATTCAACAAACTTCTCATTTTTCATATACACGATCGGCGAATAGAACCAACTCAATAAAGCAGCATTAGACTTCAGCAGCAAGTGAAACGTCTTCCGCAAGTCCCAACCGGAACCATCCAGATCATCTTCGGTCATAAATTCTATCGTTTCATCCTTATCCCAGGGAGAAAGATACCAGTCTTTTTCATGCCGGTAGATAAAGCGGATGTCGTAGTCGCTGTCGGGCGAGGCAAAACCCCAGGCCCTGCTTCCGGATTCTACGGCAAGAAGTATTTCTATATTCCTTTTTGCCTCTATTTCTTTTAATTTTTCTATTATTTTAGGTGTCATTACTTTAATTTATACTGCAAAGTAAGAGGAGATCTGCGCAATCTTTTTACGTAATGTATTTGAGTGGGAGAGTTTAAGAGTTGTAGAATATTAATATTTAGATTTTACCTGATTAATGGTACTGAATTTCGACATAGGAAAATGGAGCGTTAAGAAAATTAAAGTTTAATCCGTTAAAAAATTCCCACTGTTCGAAGCGCGAGGTAATTTAGAGTTGAAAAACAAATCTTGAATTCGCGCAAGTTTTGGGGATTTTAGGATTAAATTTTAATTTTTAGTGGAAGTTTCCAGGTCTTGATTTTTTCTTTCTTTTGTATCAAGACAAAAGAAATTATTTAAGATTTAAATCAATAATTGTTATGTGAAAATTTTTAAAATATCCTATTCCCTTTTGCTCCTTAAAATATAGAATATTAAAACAAATCTTTGCTTTAAAAAAGAAAACTGCCATTCCGAGATTTTTACTCAAAATGACAGCTGAAATATTATTTGAAAATCCTGGTAAAACTATCTTTTTCCAAGGTTTCCAATGAGAAATTAAAATCTGTATCTTCTTTTTCTGAAGTGATCTCTGCTCCCAATTCTTTCACAAGATGATTAAAAGAAATCGGTTCGTACCATTGCTGGTACAGTGCATTGGTTGCCATCGTAGAAACTTCAGAAGTTCCCGAAACATGTGAATTTCCCGCTCCAAAATTCAAGATAACAAAACATTGTTTTCCGTCTTTTGGAAGCAGCATTCCCAAAATCGTCTGCTTCTGAACAGAGTTACACTTAGCTTCAGCAAAGAGATTGTTAGGATTCATCATATAATCATAGGAAATATCATCTCCTTTTCCGATGACGATTTTATACCCACAATTGGCATCTCCGGAGAATACACTGTTCATCACAAGCGTTGGAGTACTTAAATATTTATTGGCGTAAAGATATTCTACCGCACCTTTAGGAGCAGAGGTCATATCTCCGGAATACATCAATTGTCCGTTATCCTGATTATACGCTGCATTCCACCCAATTTTTCCTGCGATATTCAATCCGGAAAGGTCGAGGTCATGAGCTCCCCAGGCATTTTCCCAATAAATTCCGATAGCCAGTCTTTCCCCATAGAATCTTGTTCCGGTCGGAATATTTCCCACAAACATTTTCTCAGAAGTAGGTAAACCGAATTCTACATCGTTAGGGAAATAGAATTTTTTTCCGGAAAGGTTATATTTTGACTGTAAATAGGTTAAGATGAAATCATAATTTAATTCATTCACAGAAGTAGAAGTACCTTTCTTAGTCCAGGATTTTCCGTTTCTGATTCTGTACACAAAAGTATCCTGACCATACATTCTTGAATAACAAGCCGACAAAGCTTTAAACAAAGCAAAAGGAGTGGCATTTTCCAGCCAGTGTAAATCACTGTTTTCCAGTAATGTATTGGTGGCGTTATTTAATGGATTTGAAATTAACGGTTGATGATAGACCTTAGACAACTTTGAAATCTTATTAATCGTTTTTGGTGCTCTTTTTTTATACGCTAAAAATAAAGGCTTAAATCGGTTAAAAATCTCTGCCATTTTTTCCAATCCGAACTTTTCAAACAAATACGTCGGATCAAATCTGCTTTCTTTAATTAAGCCAATCAATTCATCATTTTTAATTAAAAGCGTCTTGGTAGTCGTTTTATAAATCACATACCGGAAAAATTCAACCGGATTTTCAGGGTAAATATCATATAAATCAGCAATTTTTATAATGGCTTCCTTATTTCTGATGTTTTCTTTTCCAGTAAAATCATATTCCAGTTCAGTGTGCAAAATATAAAGTAGATCATCTATGGTTTCTTCCTTCAAAGCAATACCTGATTTCAAAAGCGAAAGACATTTTTCCTGCATTTCCTCTTGGGTATACGCTTTAATCACTTTAAAAGTTAACTTCGAATCCGGAACATTTAACACTTCATTAGGAATATAAATCTCATTCTGAAAATTACTTCCATACGTTGAAATATAATGATTGATTTGTTCCATTAACAATTCAATTCTTGAACTCTCTTTGATTTTCTGCCATGATTTATGAAAGGTTTTGTTGAGGTCATTTCCATTCAGTTTCTCCTTTGCATAATAAGAAATAATTTCTTTTTTTGCCCAAAGTGCATCAGATTCAATGATAAAACCAGTATCTGAAATGAATGGCTTTTCATCAGATTTTCTGGCTAATACAGCATTGAATAATTGTAGTGTTTTCATTGTTTTTAATTTTAAAAAAATAAGTGAGGAGTAATTTTCTTTAAAGTGAATAGTATAGGAACTCCTTTTACCTATAGTTTTATAAAAGCGGGGAGTAATTTTCCAAAAATTATAGGAACTCCCTTTGCCTCGTAATTTGTAAAAAGGCGGAAAGTAAAATATGGGAAATCAAATAGGAACTTTCTTTGCCTTAATTTTTTGAACCAATGAAAATAATTAATCGTAAATATAATTATTTTCATTCTTTTGAGGAGCAGGCAGGACTCGAACCTGCGACCCACAACTGGAATTCATAGGAACTTTATGTGCCAGCAGCGAAAAGTACTCTTGTTGCTCTACCATCTGAGCTACTACTCCTACCTTTATTATTAAAAGTTTTCATAAACCTTACAGACTTTTATACCTGTAAGGCTCGGTTATTAATTTTAGTTTTTCAAATTTTTACTTAGTATTTTTTGGTTAAACGCAAAGGCGCAAAGATTTTAAATTTTTTAACTCATAAATTGTATCGAAGATAAAATCCTTGCGCCTTAAAAAGTATAATTGTTAGAAGAAATTGTGCCTTTTGCGATTACCAATAGCTATGCTTTTCTATATTTTTTCTTTCTCTTCCACGGCGCATTCTTCTGAACATCGCCGGCCATAATACATCCGTAAGGCATCACTTCATCCAGAACTTCACAAAGTCCATATTCTTCAATTTGAGCTCTTACATTTTTGGCACTTTTATAAGCAGTCGGAAGTTCAGAAATATCAATCTCATTCGAGAAGAAACGGATATCCAATCCTTTGGTTTCTTCTTCAAAAACTTCTTCAATGGTCTTATGGGCCAATGATCTTTTATGTTGTGTTCTGCTGAAATTTCTTCCTGCTCCATGGGGTGCAAACCCTAGATTTCTTTCATTGGTTTTTCCCTGAACAATTAAAACTGGCTCAGCCATATTCAATGGAATCAATCTTGGTCCCGTAATATCCGGCATAAATTTATCATCCAGCGGAGTCGCTCCTTTTGCATGGTAGAATAAATCTCCGTCTTTGAAGACGAAATTATGTTCGTTCCAATATCTGTTTTCTTTTTCGATTTCCATTTTGTTTAAAACGGCATCGTGAATAGATGTATGATTTTCTTTTGTCCAAGTTCTTATTAATTGCAGGGCTTCCCAATAGGATTTTCCTTCCTCTGTTTCATACGGAATCCATGCATTTTCTCTCAATGTTTCAGGAGAAATTTCCTGTCTGAATCTATTGGCAACCTTCATTCCTTTATCATACAAAGCGGCTCCCGGAGCTCTCGATCCGTGATGCGTTACCAGCATTGTATTTCCTGTGTTTTTA
Source organism: Chryseobacterium sp. SIMBA_029 (assembly GCF_046535275.1). Lineage (NCBI taxonomy): Bacteria > Pseudomonadati > Bacteroidota > Flavobacteriia > Flavobacteriales > Weeksellaceae > Chryseobacterium > Chryseobacterium sp. SIMBA_029. The sequence continues at coordinate 159,133 of NZ_JAWRXA010000008.1, read as the reverse complement.
GAAATTCCGACAAATAGGAAGTGGTTTCCATCGCCTTGAGTTCCCATATGTGAACGTGAAATACTGATTAATTTTTCATCATTCAGGAAATCATTTTCTCTGAAAGCATCCATCAATCCCTGAGACATCTCCATTTGCTCTCCTCTTGGTCTTCCTCCATATCCGAAATGCGTGATAGAATGGGCTGCATCCAACACTTCTTTAGGATTGGCTTTTCCAAAATCCGTAAGCATCACCGAACAACAGATATCTGCGCTATGAAATCCCGGATGAATTGCATTTTTTGCCACAACAACTCCACCAACAGGAATCTGACCAACCGGACCTGTCGGACAGGCATCGGGCATGATTGCACCTGCAACCAAAGTCGGAGTTTTCATCAAAACTTTCATGGTATTGATTACTTTTTCCACGTTATCATTTTCACTTTCGTGTTCCGCTCTGATGTTAATGATGAAATCTTTTGGATGTTCATGCAGTGGAATCGGATCCGGTTGTCTGAATTGTTCCAGATATTCCTTGATTTGAGTTTCGTCTAATTTATTTTCGATGATATGCGCAATCGCTTCTTTAAACCATTTCGCTGATCTATATCCCAATTCTATAATATGGTTTCCATTAAATTCCATGTGTTCTCTCATTTTGTTGATGCAAAGTAATAACACAAGTGTGCAATGTTTTTGCGTAGATAAAAATATTTTAATTATTTTTGAAAAAATTTTTAAAATGCTAATAGAACAATTAAAAACTTCTCCCGGGACGATTCAATTCAAAGAAGTAATTGCTTATATCGATCAGAATTACCACTTTACCCCAACAAAATTCACCAACGGAAATACAGTCAATGAAGCAGATCAGAATAATGGTTCGTGTAAAGTATTCAGTTTTGCGAAGCTGAATCATCTGTCCAAAGAAGAAGTATTGAACCTTTTTGGAGAATTTTACAGAGAGGATGTATTGAAAAACCCTGAAGGAACCGATCATCAGAATATCAGAAATTTCATGACGTTCGGTTGGGACGGGATTTCTTTTGAAGGAGATGCTTTGAAAAGGAAATAAAATGAAGAAATTCCAATGGACTATAATTTTTAGTTTTGTCACGCCAATATTAATTTCATTTGTACTTCTTATGATGGGCGGTGGTCACGGAACTTATATTCCAACAATTATTTTATTTCCGTTTGGAATGATTGGAACAATTTTTCAAAAATCAATTACAGTTCCATTTATCGTTTTAGGATTATTCCAATTTCCGATTTACGGATATGTATTGGATCTATTAAAAAATAACAAATACAAATATTTGATTTTAATTCTTCATATTCTATGTGTAATTAGTGCTTTAATCTTTACAAATTATAAATAATAAATTCAAATGTCATCCAACAAAAACGCTCTTATCCGCTACAAAACTTTAGATAAATGCCTTAAAAATAAATATAAGCAATATACTTTAGAAGATTTAATTGATGAATGTTCTGAAGCTTTGTTTGAGTTTGAAGGGAAAGAATCATTTGTCAGCAAACGGACTGTACAATTGGATCTGCAGAATATGCGCAGTGAAAAATTCGGGTATGAGGCTCCTATTGAGGTGTACGAAAGAAAATATTACCGTTACAGTGATCCGGAGTACAGTATACATAATATTTCGGTGAATGAAAGTGATTTGAAAGCCATGAATAATGCCATTCAAATCCTTAAGCAGTTCAAAGATTTTTCGATGTTTAAAGAGATGAATGGAGTGATTCAGAAACTGGAAGATTCTATTCATGCGACCAACCAGAAATCAATTATTCATCTGGATAAAAATGAGCAGTTGAAAGGGTTGGAGCATATCGATGTTCTGTATGAAGGAGTTCTGAACAAAAAAGTATTGAAGATTCTTTATAAAAGTTTTAAAGCAAGAGAATCGGATCATTATATCGTCCATCCTCAGCTGTTGAAAGAGTTTAATAATCGATGGTTTCTCATCTGCCTTCATAAAGGGAAAATATATAACCTGGCTTTAGACAGGATGGAAAGTATTGAAACTATAGACAATATCCAGTATATTGATCAAAATCTTGATGGAGATGAGTATTTCAAAGATATCGTAGGTGTTACCGTTTCGCCAACTATGATGCCCAAAAAAGTTATTTTCTTCGTTGACTCCTCGAATGCGCCATATGTAAAAACGAAACCACTGCATAAAAGCCAGGAAATCATCAGTGAAACAGAAGAAGGAACACTGTTTAAAATCTGTGTACAGATCAACTACGAGCTGGAAAGATTGCTGCTGGGATTCGGAGACTCTCTCATCGTTCATAAACCAAGAAAGCTAAGGCTGAAAATGGAAGAAAAATTTAATACAGGAAGCAATAATTACAAAAACTTATCCGTTTCTGAAGAATCATAATACGCTGGAAAGCCCTTTGCATAGGGTTGTGTCGGGCTATTATATTTTTATGGCTTGGAAATTGTATTAGCTTATTTATAAAAAAATTACACTATGAAGTCACGTATATTAAAAACATTAGTAGCCATTTTAGCCCCTTTAGTAATCGATTATGTTGTGAAAAAGGTCGCTGAAAAATTATCTGAAAAGTCTGAAAAGCAAGACAATAAAAAGCAAATTACTGCTTAAAAACAAAGTAGTTTAATGTAAGATGATGAAGAGGCGGTCGAAAGACTGCCTCTCTTTTTATCATATTCCGTTAAGTCCTTCGATTCATTTATATAAAATCATACACCCCGTTTTTCCAGCCTAGTACTTTGGAAGAATCTGCTTTAAGCCAATTTTTAAGGATGGTAGCATATACTTTTCTGAAATCTTCGGTGTAAATCAGATCTCCTTCGTTTAAATTCTGAAGATCGGGAAGACTATTTAAAATGCCTTTTTTCTTTAATCTGCCACTGATAAAAAACATCTGATTGGCCGTTCCATGATCGGTTCCATTGCTGGCATTTTGAGCTACCCTGCGTCCAAATTCTGAAAAGGTCATCAGAAGGATATTGTCGAATAACCCGTTACTTTTCATATCTGCCACAAAAGATTTCACAGCTTCATTAATGTCGCTGAAAAGCTTTTGCTGTCTGTCATTTTGATTCACGTGGGTGTCAAAACTTCCGATGGAAAGATAATACACCTGAGTGTTGATATCAGATTTTATCAAAGAAGATACTGTTTTGAAATCTTTTCCCAGCTGTGAATTCGGGTAAGTCTGATCTGTCTGTTTTGCTTTGCTTTTATCAAAAATATACCCTGCATTATTAATGGTAGAGCCCAGCGTTTGGTATAGGTAAGAAACCGTTTCATCATCGTGATGATGGTCGTAAAGCGACTTGAAATATTTCTCCTGACTGGTTTGATACAGTCTTTTAGGATCTTTGAAGGCAAAAGCTTTATTGTTCTGTCCTTTTGATGCCAAACTCAGCATGTCATCTACTTCAAGAGCCTGAGTCGGGTGTTCGCATCGGTAACATTCCTCATCCAGGAATCTTCCAAGCCATCCGGTTTCCAGATATTCATCGCTTTTACTTGCAGATTGCCAGATATCCATACTTCTGAAATGAGATTTGTCTGGGTTAGGATAGCCGACATTATTTAGTACGGAAAGTTCTCCACTGTCAAAAAGCTCTTTGAAATAGGAGAGTGCAGGATTAATTCCCGCTTCATCATTTAAAACTAAAGAATCTTTTACTGCAATATTATTTCTCTCTCTGAAATAGATATCATTTTTCGTCGGGATGATCGTATTTAGCCCGTCATTTCCACCTGTAAACTGAAGGACCACCAGAATCTTATGTCCAGGTTCCAGTGCATTGTCCAAAGTCATTGATTTCAGGAAACTGGGCATCATCAGCGAAGTCGCTGCCAATGAACTTATTTTTAGGAATTCTCTTCTTTTAATTAACATACTGTAAATTTTTAAATAAAACCATTACATCAGTTGATATTCAGGCGTTGACATGAGATTAATGATGTTCATTTTCACGCTGTTATCCGAGAAATTTTTCACGGTATCCAGATCCAGTGTCTTTGTATTCTGGATGAGATAGTCTGCACAGTTTTTACCTGCAAATATTTTTTCAACCCGCGCCCAGTCGATGGTGATGTTCGGATTTTTAAAGCTTTTGTTAACGGCGGTTTCACGGGATTTGTTTCCCATATCGATGTCATCATCCTGACGCGGACTGTATTCCAAGGGCCTCAATCCGGACCATATCTGCGGAATCTGAAGCCGGACCATCAGGGTCGAACTGTCAATCCATGACTTCCCGTTCGGCCAACCGGAAACATTAGGCGGGTAGAGGAGCATCTGTCCCAGTAATTTCTGATATACGATGAGGTTTTCAGGATTTTGAATATTCATGGGTAAGGTTCTCATCATTCCTGCCATTAATTCAATAGGCGATTTTATCCGGTTTCCGATATTTTTTTTGTCATAAAACCAGGTGCTTGAAAATATATCAGTCATCAGTTTTTTTATATCATAATTGGAGTGATAAAAGCTCTCACTTAACGTATTGATGATGTTCTGATCAATATTTTCATTCACAAAAAACTTATAGATTTTAGTGGTGATAAATCTTGCCGTTGCCTTTTGTTCGAGGATGATATTTAAAACATCTGTTCCTGTGAAATTTCCGGTTTTTCCGAGAAAGGTTTTCGCTCCTTCATCATGCAGGTTTTTTCGTTCCTTAAAATTCCCTTCCTTATCATATCCCCATCCTGTAAAGGCCCGGGCTCCTTCGCGAATGTCTTTTTCGGTGTAGTTTCCTCTTCCCATCGTAAATAATTCCATGACTTCCCGTGCAAAATTTTCATTGGGGTGGTCTTTTTTATTCTGTTGATTGTTAAGGAAATTCAGCATAGCAGGAGCCTGGCTTACTTCAAAAAGCAAATCTTTGAAATTTCCCAGTGCATTTTTTCTGATCGTATTTAAAATCTGTTTGCTGAATCTTGGATTGATCACCCTTGATGCAAAATGACCGTGCCAGAAAAAAGCAATCTTTTCCCGCATCTGTTCTTTGCTGTTCACGATCCTGTCAAGAAAATTAAGATTAAGCTCGTTATTCTGCTCTCTGTTGATCTTCTGAATCTCTTTTTTCTTTTCTGCAGGAGTTTTGTCGTTCATATAATCCACGATTTCTACATCAGGAGTATCATAGTTGATTTGCACAAAAGGTTCTTCTTTAAATAATTCATTCAATAAGGTATTTGTGTTTTTATTTTTCAGGTCTTCCATTTCATTGATTCCTGCCCCAAAACCGGCGCGCCAAAGAAGATGTTTGTTATGTAAAAGTGAATCAGCCATGATGAAAGAATTTAATTTTTGGATGCTTTTAAGCAGAGAAGGTTAAAAAGATAACGGTTAAGAATCCTTAATATTACTTTTTATAATTTTAACTTAAACAATCATTTAATTTTAACATATTTTTAATAGATTGATTTTCATTTAATTATGGGGTTTATCAGTGTTAAAGTGTTTAAAAATGTGTTCCTTGGCACGATTTTTACATCCTGTACGGTAGTAAAATTTTAAAAATTAGAGGTATGAAAATGTTTAAACAAGCAATATTACTCGCTGGAATTTTAACAGCAGGAATAGCAAGCGCACAGAACTCAAAGATGAATAATATGATTAAGGTAGGTGCAAATGTTGGTTTAGCGGTTCCTTCAGATAACGTTTCGGCAGCAGCTGGAGTAGATGTATCTTATCAAAACCTGATCACTCCAGGATTTGGATTAGGTATTGCTACAGGTTATACTCATTATTTTGGAAAAAGTAATAACGGTTATGATAACAATGACGTAGGAGTAATTCCTGTAGGTGCATTGATCAGAATATATCCAAAACAAACCGGATTTTATTTCGGAACTGATCTTGGATACGGATTCCTTGTTGGGAATGGTAAAGTAGCTTCTAACACTACGGTTGACAGACCGGACGGAGGTTTCTACATCAAACCTGAGATCGGATATCATAACAGAGACTGGAATTTCTTTGTACAATACCAAAAAGTATTTGTAGGAGATAAAGGTGATTTAGCCGGTCAAGACTACAATGTGGGGAACATTGGAGTAGGATTCGGGTACAATATTCCATTAGGAAAGTAGTTAGATTTATATATAAGCAATTATTAACCAAACCTTTTCAATTTTATGAAAAGGTTTTTTCCTTCCCTGTAGAATTTACCAAAACAATTATTATATTTGATAAAATTTGTGATTATGATTTTGAATCCAAAGTTTCCGCTTTATTTACCAGGAGTAAAAAACAGTAATAATGATAATGTTTCTATCATTGGGGCAAACCTTCACGAGGATATTACAACTTTAGGCTATTTTGTTTCTAGTAACGGAGGTCTTGAGATAAAACTACAAAATGACTATCCTACAAAAGAATACCCTTCTTTTTCAGATATCTTAAAGAAGTTTATTCAGGATAATCAATTGGAAAACGTGAAGCGTTTAGGAATGGCAGTTCCGGGACCTGTACTTGACGGGAAAAGTAACCCTGCAAGATTAGGATGGAGCTTAGATGTTGAAGAATATACCAGAGATTTCGGGTTTGAGAAAGTAGATATGCTGAATGATCTTGAGGCTTCGGCCTACGGAATGGCTCTTCTTGAAGATAGCGATCTTGATGCAATCTATACAAGCGGTCATTTAGAAAAAGGAAATGTAGCTATTCTAGCACCAGGAAATGGGCTTGGAGAAGCCGGATATTTTTTTGACGGACAATATTTAAGACCGTTTGCAACAGAAGGAGGTCACTCTGAATTCTCACCGAGAACAAACGTTGAAGTTGAATTTTATCAATTCTTAAATAATATCTACGGAATTGTAAGCTGGGAGAATGTACTTTCTAAAACCGGTCTGTTCAATATCTATAGATTTTTAAGAGATGTAAAAAGACATCCTGAGCCGGAATGGCTGGCAGAACGTTTTGCAGGAGGTAATTTTGTACAGGAGCTGTATAAAGCAGCGGTAGAGGAAGATGTATTGATCTGCAAGATCGCATTGGATACTTTCCTTGAATTCCTTGCAAGAGAGGCTAATAACTTAACACTGAAGCTCAAAGCAACAGGTGGATTGCTGATTTCCGGAGACATCGTTCAGATGATCAGGGAATACATCGACAAAGATAAATTCTACGAGAAATTTAAGATAAGCGATAAAATGGAAGAGATGCTAAAAAATATTCCAATATATTTAATCAAGCATAACCATACAGGATTAAAAGGTGCCGCATTGTACACCGCTTATTACCAAGAATAAAAAAAGACTCCGAAGAAATTCGGAGTTTTTTTATGGATGATATTATTCATAAAAATAATTGCTTTTATTGATATACATCAATGAAATCTATCACTTAAGATAGCTACATTTGTACTATTAAAATAAGTAAATAACTTTATTCAAATGAAAAAAATATTATTATTAGCGGTATTAGCAGGAGGTTTAGCTTTCGGACAGTCAAAAAAAGTAGTAGCATCTGATGTTCACTGGTGGGGATATAAAGTAGCGAAATCTGAAGCAAGTTCTCACGATGGTACTGTAAAAGTAAAATCCGGTGATCTTGTGATGAAAGGAAACCAATTGGTAGGAGGAAGCTTCGTTTTAGATATGACGACGATTAACTCAACTGACCTTTCCGGAGAATACCAGGGGAAATTAAACGGACACCTTAAGAATGGTGATTTCTTCGAAGTTGAAAAATTTCCTACAGCTAGTTTTAAAATCACTTCTGTGAAACCAAACAGTGATAAAATCTACAGCAGTCTGGTAACTGGAAATTTAACAGTAAAAGGAAAAACAAACGCAATTTCTTTCCCTGCAAAAATTTCTTACAGCAAAGGAGTAGTGAGTTTAGTATCTAATAAATTCTCTTTTGACAGACAAAAATTTGATGTTGCTTACAAATCTACGATGCAGGATGTTTTTGTGAAAGATGATATCGATATGCTGGTAAAAGTGACCGCTAAATAATTTAAACAAAAAAAGATTGTTAAAAGTGTAGAAGTTCTACACTTTTTTTTATTTTTGTTGAATTGTAAATAAAAAAGAATGAAAAGATTACTATTGTTTGCGATGATGTGTGCGAGCATGTCATTTGTTTTTGCCCAAAAGAAATTTGATAAGGTTTCAAAAGTAACTTCATCAGAGATCAGATGGTGGGGATATAAGGTTGTAAAAACTGAAGCTTCATCACATTCGGGAACCGTGAAATTGAAAAGCGGAAAATTCAACTTTGATAAAACTGTTTTAGTAGACGGTGATTTTGTAATAGATATGAGAAGTTTAATGGCTGGAGATGTTTCTGAAGAGGATCAGATCAAGCTTACGAATGACCTTAAAAGCACAAACTTTTTTGAGGTTAAAAAATATCCTGTTGCTATATTCCACCTGACTAAAATTATTCCTTTAGCAAACAGCGAGTATAACTCTACGGTATATGGAGACCTTACGATCAAAGGAGTTAGAAAAACAATCTCTTTTCCTGCCAACGCATACGTTACTCAGTTTACGGTAGTAATCGAGTCTGCTAAGTTTTCATTGAACAGAAGAGATTTCAAAGTATTCTATCAGTCTTCACTGAAAGATTATTTCATTAAAAATGAGATGGATATTCAGTTCAAATTATCTACTGAAGTATTGGATAATGAAAACAGAGTTCCTAAGAAGAAAAAATAAGTACTATTATTGGTATACTAAGAAATGAGCGGTTTGTATAAACCGCTCATTTTTTTATAATCCTATCTGATCCGAATTGAATCAAGCAATCTACTTTTTTTATATTTTAGCAGGATGAAATTGTATATCGTAAGTGGTCTTGGAGCAGATTTTAAAGTACTTGAGAGACTGGAATTTCCTGATCAGTATGAATTAGTCTTTATAGACTGGCTGATTCCTGAAAAAAATGAGTCTTTTGATGCATATGTCAAAAGAATGGCTGAAAAGGTAGATGATTCGGAACCCTTTTGTCTATTGGGATATTCTTTCGGGGGAATTATTGTGCAGGAAATTAATAAACTGAAGCCGGCACAAAAAGTTGTTATTCTGGGAAGTATAAAATCGGACAAAGAAAAATCTAAATTTATAAGAACTGGAGAGGTAACGAAGATTCCAAGGATACTTCCTGTAAGCTTATTTAATGATAAAGCGGCCAATGTATATTCAGTAGTCAGAAAACTTTTTGATCCTAAAAACCCAAAAATTCTTCAGTATTTTAAAGTAAGAGATCCTTATTATCTGAAATGGTCTGTAGAAAAAGTTTCTGAATGGAAGTTTGAAGAAAATCCTGAAGTGATCCAGATCCTGGGAGACCGTGATATTGTTTTTCCTGTTAAATATTCAAAACCCAACTATGTTGTAAAGGGAGGAACACATCTTTTTCCTGCAACAAAATATAAGGAAGTTTCAAAAATATTAAGCGAAGTTTTTTCATGAATTAATATTTTATTTCAATTTATTTAAAAATTAATAGGGGTTAATTCAAAATTTATACGTTTTTATAAAATTTATACCTACTTTTGATGGGGTTAAATTTAAAGTTTATGAAAATTGGGTTAAAATGGATTGTTTCATTTTCTATGGTTGCTCTTGTAGCATTTGGGGGTCTGTTCTGGAGCCCGATTACCGATTTCCCCAATACCGGGGAATTTCTGAGTGAAGATAAAATCGTAGGAGCAGATGTTGCCTGGGTATTATCTGCGGCCGGCCTTGTTTTACTGATGACGCCCGGTTTATCATTTTTCTACGGTGGAATGGTGGGCAGGAAAAATGTAATCTCTACAATGCTGCAAAGCTTTATTGCGCTGGGAGTTATTTCTCTTCTTTGGGTGGTCGTTGGATTTTCTCTTTCGTTTGGTGATTCTTTAGGGTTTGACATCAATGGAGAACATTACGGGATTATTGGAAATCCGTTAAGTTATCCGTTCTTTAGCCGGGTGGGTGTCTTGCCTCACAAAATGATGGCTTCCACGATTCCTTTTGTATTATTTGCTCTATTCCAAATGAAATTTGCCGTGATTACTCCGGCCCTCATTACCGGTTCTTTTGCTGAACGGGTACGTTTTATTTCTTATCTGCTGTTTATGGTGCTTTTCAGCATTTGTATCTATGCTCCGCTTTGCCACATGGTATGGCATCCCGACGGACTCTTGAATAAATATTTTGGAGTCAAAGATTTTGCAGGCGGAACCGTTGTACATATGAGTGCCGGATTTGCAGCTCTAGCAGGTGCCTTGGTACTGGGAAACAGAAAAAATCCGCACCATGAACCGTCGAATATTTCTTATGTATTGCTGGGAACGGGAATGCTTTGGTTCGGATGGTTTGGTTTTAATGCCGGATCGGCGTTAAGCGCTAATGCAACAGCAGCTGTTGCTTTTGGAACGACTACGATTGCCTCTGCTTCCGCCATGATGACGTGGATCTTTTTTGATCGGATCAATGGGAGGAGTGTTTCTGCATTGGGCGCATGTATCGGAGCAGTAGTTGGATTGGTCGCAATTACTCCAGGCTGTGGCTTTGTGAGTATCCCGGAAAGTCTTTTTATCGGTTTTATTTCTGCGATTGTTTCTAATCTGATGGTCAACTGGAAAGCCTTAAAAAAAATAGATGATACTTTAGATGTTTTTGCCTGCCACGGGGTAGGAGGTATTATGGGAATGATCCTGACAGCTATTTTTGCCCACGGGGAAAACGCAAGTCTTCTTCATGGGGGAGTTGAGGTTTTCGTTCATCATATGATTGCTTTGGTGCTGGTTTCCGTATTTGCATTTTTCGGATCACTTCTTTTATATAAGATTACAGATTCTATTATCACCCTAAGGGTTTCCGAAGAGTCTGAGGATATAGGACTTGATCTTTCTCAGCATCAGGAGAGTTTTAAATGATGGCGGTTAAAGAAAACAGGGAACGATCGGAGAATCTGTTGTGCCCTGTTTGAATATTTCATGTAAAAAGATGTTTCCTTATGTTATTCAATTGAATGAATAGCATTGAAAATACTGTTTTTTGACTTTTCAAACACTTCGCCTCCAAACTCTTCATTATCTAATGAGAAAATACGAATGTCATTGACTCCCATAATCCCGAAAATGTGTTTCAGGTAGGTTGTTTGAAAATTGATATGTCCGTTTTTTTCATGTTCTCCGTATCCTGTATCGCCCCGGGTAGATAGTATAAATGCCTTTTTATTTTCAAGTAAACCAACATAGTCACCATCGGGGACTCCTGACCTGAATTTCCAGGTTTCATTGATCCTCATCACCTGGTCTATATACGCTTTTAGTCCGCTTGGAATAGCCCAGTTATACATTGGGGTTCCAATAACATAGATATCATGTTCTTTGAGCTCCTGTACCAGCTCATTGCTTACCTGTAATGCCTTTTGGTTTTCTTCCGTCCTGTCTGAAGGCTTTTTAAATGCTCCTGCAATCCAGGGTTCGTTAATGTTGGGAATACTGTTAATACCCGTTTCTCTGTATGTAAATGTATCCAGGGGATATTTGGTTTTCCAGTTTTCAACAAAAAGCTGGGTTAATTTTCTACTGTAAGATCTTTCACTTCTTACACTTGCATTAATAATCAATACTTTCATTAGGGTAAATTTTATAATAACAAAATTCCTGATTATTCATTTCTTAAAAATTGATCTAGTTCAAGAGGATTTATTTTTTTTCCGGATTCTGCTTATAAATTCTGCTGATACTCCTAAATAAGAAGCAATTAAATATTGAGGAACTCTGGATACAATATCCGGATAGGTATCGAGAAAATCATAATACTTCTGTTCAGCTTTGTACATGTTGTTAAATACAATCCTTTTCTCAAGAGTTCCCAGATAACTTTCTAAAATAATCCTGAAATATCTTTCCAGGGAAGGGATTTCCTTTAGCATTTTTTGAAAAGACTGATGGCTGATCTGTAAAAGACTTGTTTTTTCTACGGCCTGTATATTGTAAATAGAAGCTTTTTGTTTAGAAAAGCTGGAGATATCGGTTGCCCACCAATCGTCAATAGCTAAAAAAAGGATCTCTTCATTTCCGTTTTCTGAATTGATGCAAAAAGCTTTTAAAACACCTGAAATAATATAGCTGTCATAGCGGCAGATTTCTCCGTTTCTTAAAAGAAATTCACCTTTTTTCAGGATTTTTTCTGTCCAAAAGCTTTTAAAAATGACAATCTCTTCCGGACTTAAGCTGATATGCTGTAAAATGTTCTTAATTAATGTTTCCATTCAAAGGTATTAAAAGGAGAGAAGTTTATATGACAGGTTTAGGAGCCAACACTGTATTGGCTAATGTACAAAAATACTTATTGTAAAGGCATCTTATGATCTGTGAAGTGTTATCAATTCTAAGATTGTGGAATGCTTTTATTGGGATTTATCATGTATCTTTGTTTTTAGAGGAAAATGAAGAATCATTTATGGAATCAATATCGGTTTTTGAGATTATTAAAGTAGGAATAGGCCCGTCCAGTTCACATACCATGGGGCCATGGAATGCAGCATCTGCATTTATCAGGATTATAAAAAGAGAAAGATCAATCGCTGAAGTTAAAGAAGTTTTTGTTGAATTTTTTGGTTCACTTGCAAAAACGGGAATCGGACACGGAACAGATATCGCAGGAATGCTTGGGTTGAACGGTGAAGATTTTAAAACGATCAATACTTCAAAAATTGATGAGAAGATAGAATACATAAAAAGAAGTGAGACTATTAATTTAGGCGGTGAAAAGGAAATTCCTTTTATCTACGGGCATCATTTGATTTTAAATATGTCAAAATCACTTGATTTTCATCCGAATGGAATGATCTTTAAAGCTGTTTTTGAAGACGGTACCGAGCTTGTTCAGGATTTTTATTCTGTGGGCGGAGGTTTTATAGCCAGCCAGGAAAAAAATTCCATAGAAAAACAATGTGTACGTACCTTATATCCTTGTCATAAAGCTTCGGATATTGCAAAATACTGTCAGAAGCTGGGCTTTAGCAGAATTTCAGATTTAATTTTAATTAATGAAGAAAGCTGGAGATCTCAGGAAGAAACCAGAGAAGAAGCTCTGTATATCTGGAAACAGATTAAAGAATGTGTGTATAAAGGCGTTAATAAAGAAGGAATTCTTCCTGGAGGTTTGAATGTTACCAGGAGAGCTGCCGGAATGAACAGAAAGCTTTTAGGCGATGATAAGATCTATAAAAATAAGAAAGAATGGTTTCAGATGGTGGTGGATGCAGAAGAAAATTTCACCAACATCAATAAATGGATTTCCTGTTTCGCATTAGCGGTTAATGAAGAAAATGCAAGCTTTGGAAGAATCATTACAGCTCCTACCAATGGCGCCAGCGGGGTAATTCCTGCTGTTTTAATGTATTCCCAGGCATTTACTCCTTTTAAAAGTAAAGATGCCATTGCGCGCTTTTTACTGGTAGCCGGAGAGATCGGAACTTTATTTAAGAAAAATGCAACTATTTCGGCAGCTATGGGAGGATGCCAGGCAGAAGTGGGAGTGTCGTCTGCGATGGCAGCGGCAGGTCTTACAGAGATCATGGGCGGAAGTGTAGGCCAGGTATTGATGGCTGCAGAAATTGCGATGGAACATCATTTAGGTTTAACATGTGATCCTATTAAAGGTTTGGTGCAGATTCCTTGTATTGAAAGAAATACGATGGGTGCTATAAAAGCCATCACGGCAGCTAATATTGCACTGGAAAGTGATCCTGCAAAAGCAAAAGTTACGTTGGATGAGGTGATCCAAACGATGTGGGAAACCGCTTTGTCAATGAGTGACCGTTTTAAAGAAACGTCTGAAGGCGGATTGGCCATAGCGGTCAATGTTCCGGAATGTTAAGATAAAAAGCAATTGCTTTAAAAATAAAAGCTCCCCGGATGAATGTATCTGGGGAGTTTTTGATTTTGGGATTGGTTCGTTTTTAACCACAAAAGTCACAAAGTTTTTTGAATACTGTAGTTTTTTTTAATTTAAATTATTGTCTATAAGTAAGTTCACATAAGGTAAAACATCTGTTTAATCATCATGATCAGCGTAAGCAAAAATAATAACTATTAAGATTTTAAGTCTTTAAGACTATCAGTTAAATCGATTTTAATTCGTCGGATCACATTCCCCTCTTTCGGAGGGGTGTCAAATCTTCGATTTGACGGGGTGGTTAAAGCAGAAACCTCTCATCTATGGCAATCTGAGAAATCAGTGGCTATAGAAAATTTAAAGTTTTTTTATTTATCCAGAATTCCCCTTATTTTATTGGCATTGGTAATTAATTCTCCTAAGTATTCATAGTTTTCTTTTTCCAGAGCAGCCTTGAATTTTCTAAGCTGGGTAATATGTTCGTTCAGGACATCCAGAACATTTTCTTTATTTTGCTTGAAAATGGGAACCCACATTTCAGGATGGGATTTTGCAAGACGTACGGTACTGGAAAAACCGGAACTTGCCAGTTGGAAAATAGTGTCTTCCTCGCGTTCTTTTTCAAGCACAGTATTAGCCAGGGCATAAGAGGTAATATGTGAAATATGCGAGATATAGGCAGTGTGGATATCGTGTGCTTCCGCATTCATATAAATCAGATGCATATCGAGGCTTTCCACAATTTTTTCGACCAGAGCTAATGCATCGGGCGCAGATTCTTCTTTATTACAGATTACACCTGCTTTTCCTGAGAAACTTTGGGCTATAGCAGATTCGGGACCGCTGTTTTCGGTACCCCACATTGGGTGAAAGGCTACAAATCTTGAGCGTTTAGGATGATCTTTGACGCCTGCTACGATTCCGGCTTTTGTAGATCCGGCATCCATAACGCTCTGAGTATCGGATACGAGATCGAGTACGGATGGAAGTAGTTTGCGGGCAGCATCTACAGGAATGGCAATAATGACCAGATCGGAGTTTTTAATTCCGTATTCCAGATCTACTTTTGCGTCAACAATCTTTAATTCCAGCGCCTGGTCAAGGTGCCGGGTACTGTTATCAATCCCGTAAATAAAATCTGCAATGCCTTTTTCTCTTAATTTTAAAGCGATTGAGCCTCCGATAAGACCAACCCCTATGATGCTTATTTTCATCTTTGTCAATTTTTGTAAAATAAAAAACCCCGTCCTGGGACGAGGTTGTATGATATGTTCATAAGAATTCCTAGCCCAAATTTGAGTTGAAAATTATATAATAATATGTTCCTTTTTTAGTAATCACGAAGCGAAGGTATAAAATATTTTTTAAAATCGAATGATTTCCTCCTTAAATTATTGTCTGGTGCTCATCACTTGTCATGATTTAAGGGATGTTTAATTAGTACTATAGGTAATGATTCTTTTTTAATGTTACATCAGATCATTTAACATTTGAAATTTTATATGCTTTGTTAGGAAGAATAAAAACCATACGATAACTATTAAAAATATTAGTTAATCTGTTTGATGATTCTTTAGAGGATAATAAATTTTCTTTTTTTTCTAATTTTATTTTAGGATTTGAGTTCACAAAGATAGGTTCTGCATATCTGTATGTTGTACACTCTCCCTTTTTTAAAAATTTATTGAAAACAAATTTATAAGTAGATTTTCCTGTTTCGCCAAATATTTCACTTTCAAAAATTGAATCATTAGTGTGTGTATTTATTGATAATTTAACATCTTCTCCTTGGGATGAATTATCAAAAAGAGTTGTGTCTTTAATTTGTTTTATTGAATCTTTGTTTACTATACCTACAGTTCTTTGTTCAGTGTTTTTTTGAGAAAATTTTATTTCTTTTTTACAAGAAACAAAGAGAAATAAGAGTATAGGTAATATTAATAGTGTGTTTTTATTCATCATTTTATGATTATTTATTGATAGCAATTTTTGGTATATGGATAGATGTAATCAAATGTTTTGGAGGAACATGCTCAGCAATTATTTCATAAGTATTTAAATTTGGTTCTAATTTAGTTTTAATTATCTTGTTTAAATTATCAATATCTTTATTGATAAAACTCATGGTTAGACCTCCAAAATTTTTATCGGTATGTGAATAAATAGGATAATCCGAATCTGGGCTTAATTAATAACCATGAAAATATTTTTTATCAAATAAGGGAGGTAATGATGTATCTATGTTATTATACTCTTTATTCTCATATTTTTCTTCTTTTTTCTGTTCTTGACATGATAATAAAAAGAATGAAATAATAATTGTTATTGCTTTTTTTATCATTTGTTTAAAAAATTCATTACTATTTGGATTGAATTCTACTCTTATGGACGTATCCTTCTTTGCCTTCTTTTGTTTTGATTAAAAACCAATCACCTGTGTCATTGAGTACTTCTATTTGCTCACCAGTTTTTACTTTCTGTAAAATTTCGGATGATGTACTTTTATCTTTTCTTAAGTTAGTATAACCGTCAGGGTCATTAATATAAAAATTACTTGCTTTTTCTTCAGTTTTATCAATAACATTCAAATTCTCACTAAATATTTTAAGCCTCTCATTTCCGAAATAGTTGTTTTTTTTCAAGGATTCGAGAATTTTTTTATTTTTATGTAGAAAGCTTTGAACATCACCTAAATATCCCACATTCAGTGCCTTCTCACATAAAAAAGCAATATTTTCCAAATAATTATTATACTCATTTGGATGACTAGACATCGTTTCTAAAATATTTGAAATTGAATCATACCCTTTCCCTTCTTTGGTTTCGGAAAGAATATCTTTAGTTTTCCCGCCATAAATAATTTGTTCAATATCATTAACAATACCTTTTCTGAGTACATATTGTTTATTTTGATTTTTTCTTCCAAATAATAACTCATGAAATGAAACATTGTTTTCAAAGTCAAAATCTTTAAATACAAAACTCATTAAATTTTTATCTGTATTATAGCCGTAATACGTTACCAGGTCTTTTAAAAGATATGGGTCTTTAAGTTTTAAAATATTTAAAGAGGCTGGATCATCATAAAAAATATATTTATTAAAGTGATACAATACTTCTGCGTTTATTGAGTACTTGTTTTCTGAATCGCTATCTTGTACCAAAATATATTTATTCTGTTTCAGTACAATTTCTGGAAAATCTGATATTCTTAATGCAATGATGGTATTATTATAATCGTTAATGTTGATTCCAAAAACTTCTTGAATTTTTTTTGTAAATAAATTATAATCAGGAAATTTATAATTGAAGTTTTTTAATGATGTAGTTCCAAATGTCGTAATATCAGTGGATAAATTATCAAAATTGAATTTTTTACCATCACCTTCATCAACTATGTTGTAGGGTGCTTCTATTTTATAGGTTTCTTTTTGACAGGATATCGTTAGTGGAACTAAAATAGCTATAAAAAAGATGAATTTTAATATTATTCTCATTTGTGTTTAATACTTATTTTAATACTTTTTCATAGTGGAATTTGTATTAATAGTGTTTCTTGCTTTTATCTTAATTCATTAAAATCCATTTATTATAAGTTGCTTCTCCACCAACTCCTTTGATATACAATTGATTTTTATCTTTTTTTATAATGAATTTAGGATCAATAGAAACACAAGATAATTCTTCTCCCCAATAATAAATTTCCAATTGATTGTTTTTTTCAATACCCATATATTTTCCTTCGCATAAAGTAGTTTCTTTATAAGTATTTAAGGATAGAGAAATATTGCTTTTTGTGATGGTAAAATTATAAGAAATAGAAGCCATACCAGTAGTTGTTGCTTCTGTTTCTACCGATACAGAATGAGATCCCTCATAGGCAGTAAGATTACTTTTTGTAGTTTTAAAAATTTCCTTTTGAATTAAGCTGGTTTCAAATGCAATTACATTTTCCGGAATTTTAGATGTTTCTATTTCTCCTATTTGTTTCCAACTATTATCTTTAAATAAGTAAAATGTTGTTTTAGCATGCTCTTTAGGTTCAAACTCACCGTCTTCTCCGCCAGTATAATTAATGAACTGAGTTGGTAAGTGTGATGCTACTATATAATAATCTTTTTCATTTATTCGAGTTTTTATTGCCTTTGAGTCTTGTGCCGTTTTTTCAGGATTATCGGTTTTTGAAAAGTATCCATTTTTATTACTGCTATTCCAGAAGTTTTGGATTTCATTTGTCTTTCCTATAAAGTCTACACTGAAAATTCCTGTTTTTTTGTCTGAAAAAGAATAGGTTGGATAAGGATCTGGATTATCAGGGATAAAAAACCCATTTGATTGATATTTTATATCCAAAAAGTCAATAGAACCTTCTTTTTCATTTGAAGTTTCAGTTTTATGAGGTACAATAGCTGTTTTTGCTTCTTGTGTTTTATTTTTTTCCTGGCCGTTGCAAGATTGTAATGTAGCGGCTAATAGTATGAGAATTATTTTTTTCATTTTTTTATTTAATAGGATTTCCTTCTTTTGTTTCATCAAATTTTGTTTTCATAAATTGTTCTGGATCAACACGGGTAGTTCCACCGTAAAATATACCATCTGTTGATGCTTCTATATGTACATGATAATATTGAGGCAATATATTTTTTGCATTACCAGTATTACCAGATTTGCCAAAAGCTTTTCCGTGTTTTATTTTTTGTCCCTTAGATACAGAATATGAATTTAAATGACAATATCTTATCCAGATAAATTTACCATTTTTATCTTTTGATTTAATGGTTACTATTTTCCCAAGATCACCCTTAGTATCTAATGCTTCAACAACTTCTCCACATAGCATTGATTTTAATTCTGTGTCAAGACTTGTTAATACATCTGTGCCTGTGTGATAATATCCCTTAGGATGACTATTATTATACCTAAGGGTTCTATGAAATCTATTTTTATTTACATTATTACTTTGATCATTTAATTTAGGATTATCAACAACATCTGAATATTCAAGACATTGTGAACAGTCGTCTGGACACTTAGAAGGATTATCTTCTTTTGGTGTTAAATTACAATTAAAAGTTTTAGGTTTATTTTCTCCTCCTCCTTCATTATAACTATTATGATATCTTTCTAATATTTCAGAACGTTGGATATTTCCATCATTTTTGTTTATTCCTTTACTTTTTGTATCTACAGTTTCATTTTGTGTATATTCTATAGTTCCTTTTTCATATAATACATAACTGTCAGTTTTATTAACTCCTTTAGGTGCAAAAACATGTAGATAAATATCTTCTGGAGTTTTTATTTTATTTTTGGAAGGATCAAAATATTTTTTGACATAGTCGAGTTGTTTTATTTCTCCCATTGTAGCAAATCTTAGTTTTAATTCATGCAATTTATCAAATCCACTACCAGTTTTAAACTCTCCAATCGCTTGTAGTGCTGCTTGGGTGAATTGGATTAATCCAACTGCCCTAGAAGTACGAGAAATTTCTTTACCTGTTTTTTTATCTTTTTTTATAAGCCAAAAATCATCCTTTGTAACAGAATTAACATTTCCTAAAGCTTTTCCCATTATTTGATGAGCTTTGAAAGAACCTGCTGTTTCCACATTCATCACAGCCATCAATCCACTTGCCATTTCCATTTTTCTGCTTTCTCCCCAAAGTTCTGCACATATTTGCACAACTTTTTTCCTAAATTCGCAGCTTACTTTCTCCCCCCAAACTAAATCTTTATACTGTTCTTTACAAATACATGATGAGTTGTTTTTGGTCTTCGGAGTTGCTTTCACCACCGCAGGACTCTTCACATTTTCCACTTCCATTAAACCTTCCGAATGTACTCCAAATTTTACAGATTCAGCACCGATATCAAGGGTGATGATTTCTATAAAATAGTGCTGGCTATCAGCATCAGGGTCTCCGAACGGAAGATCTGTTCCTTTATCAAAAATACCTTTTGTAATGATAAAACCTGATGAATCATAAAGGTCTGCCGTGATTTTTATACTCTCACTTCGGTAGATTTCATCATTCGAACCTGCATCGTACTCCCAGACTACATATTGGATATGTTTTCCCACCAGATTTTTAGAATGGATTCTTACCCTGACGCGATTTCCTACCGTAACTTTGGAAAGCTCTTTTCCTTGATCATTAATAAAAACAGCATCTACAATATTACCCTTGGGATCAGGTTGCTTTTTTCCTCCCTGACCGGTTGGAAATTTAGGACTGTCTTTTTTAGGGGTTGATGCGGGTGGACTGCTTTTATAATCCAGGTTAGCCACACTTACATTCACCTGACTGGCTCCTTGAATTTTTCCGGCATAGCTTGCCGTTACATAATATTCATGATTGGCTCCTTCGTTTTTATCTCCCCGCATCAGATATTGGTTGGCCATTTGTCTTAAAATCCTTTCGTCTGTGGAGAGAGGAATCTTTACTTCCGCAATTCCTTTTTCATTAACTACGGCTTTGTATACCCTTGTGTGACGGTTATTTTTGTTAATAGTTGCATTGTGTCCCTTTCCGGGAGCATCATCTTCCCAAAGATAAAATTCTATTTCCTGATTAAATAAAGCAATACAATGGGCTTGCGCTATGAGTGTGTCGCGGTAACCTGCCTTGTTGGAATCTTTAGCTCCTCTGTTGAAGAGCACTACTTTCTCTATTTTGGAAACCTTACTGCTGGTAGGGAACAGTACAAGTGTTCCCAACAGTTTTTTTGAAGGGTTTACACCTGATAAAATGCTTTGTGGTATTTCATATACCTTTATTTCAAATTCTACGCCTACAGCAATCTCTCCAAAAGTATAGGGAACTCTTTTTCCTGTTTTCGGAGTTCCTGTAATATCTTTCCATGTATTGTTTTTCTGTTTTTTGAACAGATGCCATTCATATTGGGCAGAAAAACTTCCAAGGGTGCTGAAAATGCTTACTTCGTAATAAGCTGTCATTCCAACAGTGGGGTTCTGGGTTCCTATAATATTTCCTGCCATGGCTTAACTATAATAAGGTTGATCGTTGATATTTTCTTTAAACGCCTCAAAATCCACGATGGGATTGTAGACCTGCTGTTCCTGCGTGTTGGCATTATCAACCTGGCTTTTGCTGGTTTCACTCTGTTGTCCGTGTTTCTGGATGGTGATCTTTCCACCGGTGCTGCACATAAGCTCTGAAATTTCAGTGAGGCAATTTTTGTCCAGTACTTTTACTTTTTCGTACGTTTTCTGCCATTTTCCAGCGGGCGCATACACACAGGGAAGATAACCGCCGGATGTAGGTCTCAGTTTACACTGTCCGAATGGTTGTGCGGTTGGATCAAGCTGTACATCATCTTCTGTAACCGCTAAGTAGTCCGCATTTCCATCGGCGTCATTCCAATAATGCTTCTGATGACTGGTGACTTTAAATTTCGGAAATGTAAATCCCTGATTACACTGTACGGTTCCTTTCTGTACAATGAAATATTTGTTGTCATGAGGGCTAGAGCTGTTTTCACTTTGCTGTTTATGTTCATCTTTTTTTTCCTCCTTTGTTGTATTTTCAGATGATGAGTTTTGTTCTTGGTGCTTTGGGTTGTCGTTACTACTTTCTGTATCTGTATCTGTATCTGTATCTGTATCTGTATCCTGTTGACTGTCCGGAGAGCTATCTTGCTCTGTATTTTCTTCCTGTAAAAATGCCGGGTCTTCCGGAATAATGATTGTTTTTCCGGGAACAGGTTCCTGCATCACATCTTCGGCGGGACAGTAGAGATTATGGAATATTTTGAGCGTACCTTCATCTTTAAGCTTGAACTGTTTTGCGAGCGAAGCAAAAGTGTCGCCCTGCTGTATTACATAATTTTTCATATTATCATTGTGTTATGGTGAGGTGGTGTTTTTGGTATACTATTTCCTGATGCCAGAGTGTCAGCAATGCTTCCGCCTGGATGATGTTGTTATGTTCTCCGACAATTGTGAATTGTAATCGGATTTCTCCTGAAACATTTTCTTCGGCAGTTTCATGAAATCTGATCCCCCGTTTAAGCTCCTGAAGAGTACAGGCTTCTATAATTTTTCCTACGAAATTTATTTCTTTCAGATCTGTATTTTTAACATGATGTGTTGCTTCCATCTTGCATTTTGCAGGAAATGAATTTTGAAAAAAGTAAAAACTTTCGGTCCAGGGAGTATTCTTGTGAAACCAATCCATGGTTGGGAATAAAGTCTGGAAAAGCAGGGTAGTGCGGAACTGCTGTAAAAGAAAATTTTCATCAGCAATACACTCCTGAAATAAATCGATGTAATTTCTGTTGGTTTCTCCAGTGAAATAGTCATCAAGATCCTTTCGTTTTTCTTTGAAACGATGGTGTATTGCCTTATGACCCGAAAATCCGGTAATTGCTCCGTTATGATGGAGGATAAAATCTACAGGCTGTATACTTTCCATACAGGCAAGGCTTAGAATGCTTATTTTATCTTCAGGTATTTCACCATTGGTCTTAATATCTTTCCGGCTGAAAGTGATAATTTGTCCTTTTTCATTTTTTTCTTTACTGTTTAAACTGATGGTATATTCTATGGTTAAAGAAGGCTTTTGTGAATACTCGAAAACTTCCTGAACTTTATATTCTCCGGTAAAAAATTGATGAGGAAGTTGTTCAGAAGAAAGATTGTTGTCTTTCTCGGCCGCTCCCTGTATTTCCCTGTTATAATGAATAGGAATAAGAAGATGCTGTACCCCATGAAGATTGGTAAACCAGACCTTTTCCATCTTTTCGCAGTAGGCATTATGAAAATGCTTCAGTTCTTCTTCGGTAATGCCTAACCGTGAAGCAATTGAATAAAGTGTATCTCCGTTCCGGATTTTATAAGGAAAAAAATCCATTTCTATCATTTGTGAATTAATAGGATAAATCTATAAAAAAACAACTTTTAAATTTCATTTTTAATGATAAAATGTGAAAATTGTAGTAGAAGTACGATATTCATGATTTTTAGGGATACAAAAAGGCCGGACTTTTAAAGTCCGGCCTTATCAAATATCCTGATGAAAAATTACGTGAATCGTATCTGAAAACAAATTTATGGATTAGAGATAATCAGCGTTGAAGGAATGTCAGAAAGCCAAAGACTCTTGGTGTCGATCAGGCTTTTCCAGCTTTTGCTGCTGATCAGCATTAAGTCCTGAGCATCCAGGAATTCTTTTTCGATCTTCTTTTCGTTGTATAGCGTGATGTGATTGGGTGCTACCTGTTCGATACTTCTGATCAGTTCCTTTACCTCGATATTACTTCGGATCTGTCCTGCGACATCCAGAATAATGATCTGCGAATTATTGTTATTAATCAGTCTTTTAGCATATTCGAGCAGGTAAAAATCGCTCAAATTGAAAATCGGAACGAATACCCGGTCTGCAGATTTGAAATCCTTTTCTACCAGAATTCCTACAGGGATATTGGTTTTATCTAAGATTTGAAGAGTAAAATCGTCAAAAGGAGAATTGTTGAAAATATTTCCTTTCCCTTTTACTGTGTTTAAAAGCTTTTCAGGATTGATGATCTTTGTCGTGAAACCCAGTAATCTTCCCAGAAGACTTCCTTCATACATGGATTTTCCAAGCATGATCAGCAAGAGGTCGTAGTTTCCTTTGTTGGAAATATTGGTAAGATCATTCTCAATATCTGTTGAAGCTTTGAAAAGGGTAGTCACTTCCAGATTCAGTTCGTGGGAGGTTTCAATCACATTTTTAAACTGTTCATTTTCATATTCATTGATTTCATACGCATGCATTTCTTCAACGGGAGCAATATTCATTGCGGTAATGCTTTTGTTGCCGTTCATTTTATTGGTGAAATCATGAGCAAGTTTTACTAAAGTACTTCCGGATTCCGGATTGTCGAATGAAAGGAGTACACGATATTTAGGATCATTTTCGTCATGAACCTTTTCCTCATCACCTTTTTTCGATTTAAAAATAAAATTGATAAAATCTAAGGCCGGTCCTGTCATGAAAGTGGTAAATAATGCCATAATTACAAGCATGGCAAAAATTTCAGGGCTTAAAACACCAAGATCATACCCGATGTTTAAGACGATAAGTTCCATCAAACCTCTTGTGTTCATAAGAGCTCCAATCGTGAGACTTTCCTTCCAGTTGATCCCGAGAAATTTTGCGGCCAGTGCACTTCCTGCAAATTTTCCTAATACTGCTGTTAAAATGATAAATCCTGCCGTAATCCATAAATGACCGTCATTCAATAGTCCGATTTGGGTACGAAGACCCGTAAATACGAAGAATAGCGGAAGTAAAAGGACCAATGCCACATCTTCTACTTTATCGATGAACATCGTACGGAATTTAGCGTTTTCAGGCATAATAGCTCCAGCCATAAAAGCTCCGAATAATGCATGAATTCCAATCACTTCTGTAACATAAGCGGAAAGGATAAGCGTTAAAAAGAAAATAGCCACCATCGGCTTGTTAATGGTATTTTTGCCAGCCTGAAGATCTCCAATCCTTTTCAGGAAAGGTCTTACAATCTTGATCATTAAAAATACATAGGCAATTGCCATGATGATCACATATATAGAACTGGTAAAAGATCCGGCCTTTACAATAGCGATTACGGCGGCAAGAATACACCATGCGGTAATATCATCTGCTGCTGCACAGGTAATGACTACGGTTCCCAGTTTTGTTTTCTGAAGGTTTCTCTCCTGAACAATTCTTGCCAGTACCGGAAATGCGGTAATACTCATCGCAATAGCAATAAATAAGGCAAAAGAAGTAAACTGGATACCTTCCGGGGCAAATTCCTGATATACAAAATAAGAAAGCCCGATTCCTAAGGCAAAAGGAATAATGATACTAGCATGGCTGATGACCACGGCATCATGAGCTTTTTTTCTTAAAACGCTCAAATCCAGTTCCATTCCTACGATATACATAAACAGGATCAATCCTATCTGGCTTAAAAACTGTAAGTTCCCAAGAGATTCTTTCGGGAAAAGAAAAGCTGAAAACTCCGGAAAGTACATTCCCAAGAGGGAAGGACCCAACACAATACCGGCAATCATTTCTCCGATAACGGTCGGTTGTTTTATTTTCATACAGATCCATCCAAAAAGCCTTGCGACCAAAATGATGGTAACGATCTGCGCCAGCAATAAAGCCAGTGGATGGTGAAGATTGGTTTTAAATGAATCAACAAAATTCTCCCATGTTGATCCACCGGTGGTTTTTATAATGATATTTTCCTTCACCTCTAATGTCTGGCCTTCAATAATGAACCAATACATCAGACAGGAGAAAAAGGCGATGGTCACTACGTAAAAAATTATATTTCTGTATTTCCCCAAGTTCATAAGTCCGTTATTTTAGTGTAAATTTCTAAAGAATATGTGAATGGCAGATATTTTTTTCTGGAAAATGTAATCAATGCCATAAATAATGTAATGAAAGATCTATTTGAAACTATAGCCTAATCCTATACCCATTTTCCAGGCTCCGTTTTGGATGGCCGTCTTGGTATTATAGTACAAAGGCACCTGAAGCGCAATTTTCCGGTAAACTACTGTAAGACCTGCCCCCAGATTCGGGGTGATGGCGTTATTTTTAGTTCCGGGTGACCGGTCTTCTTTGATTCTTAGTGAAGGAAGCATTCCCAGAATGAATTTCGTTCCTTTATGCATGAGGCTCACATTTGGACCTGTACAATTAATAAAAGCACCGTGGTCTACATACCCTGCAGCAACAATCCCGTCAAAGAAAGACACCTTAAGTTTTGAGGCAGTTTCTTGAGCAAAGCAAAAGCTGGATAAAAGAATGATCCCGGCACACATCAGTTTTTTCATGATACATCATTTAATCACTGGCAAAAATAGGCTGATTTATTGTTGTAAAACGGGGGGTGTAATGAAATGGGCTGATTCTGTAATAAAACCGGAAACCTTTGAAAAGTCTACTTTGCGAACATTTCCATTAATGAGCTTTTATACGCTTCTCCAATCTGAAGTTTAAGGAAATTTTCATTGCCTGATGCAATGGTGGTAATGATTTCGTTGGTAGAAAATACTTTGATGGATGATAACGCAACAATCTCTTTTTTGTTCACCTGTGCAAAATCTTTGGGAGGAAGCATTTCCAGGAGGTTTTTTAAGCTGAGGTTTTTTAAAACGATAGCGGTTCCGTCATAGAGAATGATTTCTTTATCTCGGCTGTCGATTTCTGAAGTTTTGATATAAGCGATCTGTTCTGTGAAAATAACGGTTTTACCAATATTGGTATTCCACTCGATGAAGCCTTTTTTCTGTGAAGAGGCCACCAGTTCCTGAGCCTTTTCGAAGGCCTGTATCAGTCGTTCTTTTTTGATGGGTTTTCTGACGTAGTCTACCACATTCAGGTCAAAAGCTTCTGCTGCATATTCTTTATAAGCGGTCGTGAAGATGATCTTTTTAGAGTTGGAAATCAGCTCTGCAACCTGAAGACCATTCATGCCGGGCATTTCAATATCCAGAATACAAACGTTGCAGTCGATAGTACCGATTTCACTTAAAAAAACTTTAGGATCATTAAAAGCTTTTACTACTTCCACATTTTCAATCTGCTCACACAGCAGTTTCAGATAGCTTATCGCCAGTAATTCATCATCAAGAATAACGCATTTTATCATAGAATTCTCCTAAGTTGATTGTTAATTCTGCGGTGAAGATACCATTTTTTGAACTTTTCTGAAGCTGATAGTAATTGTTGTAGATCATTTTTAGCCTTTGGTCCAGAGACTGGCTGCCAAAACCGCTTTTTTCCTTTTCAAGGACGTTTTTTAAAGAAGCTTTATTGCTTACTTTCATCGTGAAAACCCGGTTGTCAAGCTCCAAGTGGATTGAAATGAAAGAGTCCTGGGCCAGAAAATCAGTATGCTTGAACGCATTTTCAATAAGGTCGACGGAAAGCAGCGGGGCAAAGATTTTTTCTTCGTAAACGTCGTCTGATTTATTAATTTTTGATTTAATTCTAAAATCAAAAAGTGGATTTATCTTAATTTTATTGATCTCGATAAGGCTTAAGGCAAAGTTGAGTTCTTCTTTCGGGCTTACAAATTTACTGTTGCTCTCATACAGAATATAATCCAGCACATTCGCCAGTTTATCCAAAGACATATAGGTCTGGTAAGCATGCGACTGTACAGAATTAAGGATATTTTTAAATAAGTGAGGATTCAGTTTGGTGCCGATATGTTCCAGCTGTACCTCATTCAGCCGCTGTTCTATGATCCTGTTTGTTTCAGCCAGTTTCAGATTTCTCTGCCTGAATTTTTTGTTTTGTCCAAAAAGATAGATGCCCACCGTCAGCAAAAAGAAAATAGCAAAAACTCCAATGAATATCAGATAATCATGAATCATATAGTAATTGCCTTCCATACCAATAGATTTATTAACGGGTTAAAAAATGAAAGCGGATTATTTCAGTTTTTTCAGGCTGTTCAGCGTTACGGTTTCCTCACATTTTTCAAAAGTGATTTCGTAGGTGGGATTCTCTTTTGGATATACCAATACATAGTCCGGGCAAGGCTTTTTCTGAGCATTACTTTTATCAAAATCTACTTTTCCGTTGGTGATGATGCTGTCCTTTAAGAATTTTTCATTGATTTTATACGTACTCATTTCGCTTTTGGCATTTTCAGAATACTGGAAATCCTTAGAAAGAGTTTCAGCAATTACACGGCTGTTGGGTAAATAGCCACTGCAGCTCGCTCCTTTTTTGTTAAGGATAAAAAATACAAGAAGGAGCCCTGGTATAAGGCCGATTACGTAGAATTTAAGTTTTTTCATTAGAAAATTAAAAGATTGATATCGTGGTAGGTAAGTCCAAAACGATCGCAGATCACTTTTTTAGTATGTCTTCCTTTGTACATGTATAAGCTCTGCTTCATTTCATTTTTGCGGGTCAGCATATTTTCGAAACCGCCTTCTTCGTCATAATTTAAAATATAGGAAAGGAAGAAGTTAGAAATGGCTTTTGTAGTGGTTCTTGGCATTCTTGAAGTCAGATTCGGGAGTCCGCAGTGAATGACACCGTGTTTGATGATGTAAGGTTCTTCCATGGTCGTAAGCTCGGAAGTTTCGATCACTTTACCGTTGTCTATGGTAATATCGATGATGACACTGCCTTTTTTCATTCTCATCACCATATCTTCGGTCACGATAGGTGTCATATTCAATCTTGGAAGGGCACCGATTACTACGTCTGCACGTCTTAATGCTTTGCCTACTTCTTTCGGGTCGATGATTGAGGTAGGAACGCGGCTGTCAACAATCGTATGAAGTCTTCTTAATTTTGAAAGGGAATTGTCGAAAACACGTACACTTGCTCCAAGTCCGATAGCGGCTTTCGTTGCAAATTCGCCTACAATTCCGGCTCCCAGCACCACTACTTCAGCGGGTCTTACGCCTGTAATACCTCCCAACATTAAGCCGTTTGATAATGCCAATAGTTCAGAAGCATATAAGATAGAGACCGTTCCTGCGATTTCGCCCACCAGTCTTACCAATGCAAGCTGTTTGTACTCATCAACAATAAATTCGAAAGCGATAGCATTGATTTTTTTCTCTGCCAGTTTCAGAAAATACGCCTTTTCTCTAAGATTGATCTGAAGTGCAGAAACCAGATAGGTATTCGGTTTCATATAATCAATTTCGTCTTCTGTAGGCGGATTGATCTTTAGAATAAGGTCCTGCCCGAAAGCTTCTTTAGGATCATTCGTGATTTTTGCTCCAGCTTCAGAATATAATAAATCTGCAAAAAAAGAACCTTCTCCGGCTCCGGATTCAATAATGATCTCGTGGCCGTGCTCTACCAATACCTGTACTGCATCTGGTGTGATGCACGTTCTTCTTTCATGAAGACAGGTTTCTTTAGGAATTCCAATACTGAATTGCTTTCCTTTCTTTACAACCTCCAATTTTTCCTCTTGCGGCATCAATTCTTCTTCAGTAAAAGGAGTAAAAATATTTGTAGTACTCATTCTTTAAATTAAATTATTTCTTACAGACAATTATTCTACAATAGAAATTAATAAGCAAAGATACATAATATTTAGTCGAATGACACCTCTCTGTTTTCACCGGTATTGATGATGCTCATTGTGTGGTATTTAAGGCCATACAGCTCTTCTTCGTATACTTCAGGCCATTCTATAATGCAGAGAAAGGCGTTATCCAGATATTCTTCGATCCCAATATCATAGACTTCTTCAATGTTTTTTAGTCGGTAAAGATCAAAGTGATAGACTTTTCCTTTGGGAGTGTTGTATTCATTGACAATAGAGTAGGTAGGGGAATTCACTTCATCCTCACTTCCCAGTTTGTTTAATAAAAATTGGGTGAAAGTTGTCTTTCCTGCGCCCAGGTTTCCTTTCAGAAGGAGAATGTTATGTTGTAGTTTGGGAAGAATCTGTTCTACGATTCTCTGCCAGTCTTCGATACTTTTTATATTAAATTGCATAAAAGTAATTTGTTGCAAAAATAAGAATAAAAACATTTGAAATATATGCATAAAGTACATCCGATTGTAAGGTTAAAATTCGGAATTTCCTTATTTTTACACCATGATTTCTAAACAGACCATAGATAAGATATTTTCCACAATCAGGGTAGAAGAGATTGTGGGAGAATATGTGCAGTTGAAGAGGGCAGGGTCTAATTACAAGGGATTAAGTCCGTTTCATGACGAAAAATCTCCCAGTTTTGTAGTGTCACCGAGCAAGCAGATCTGGAAAGATTTCTCAACAGGGAAAGGAGGTACAGCCATTTCTTTCCTGATGGAAATCGAAAATTTCACCTATCCTGAAGCCCTTCGCCATGCGGCAAAGAAATACGGAATCGAAATTGAAGAAGATCAGCGTGAATTTTCTGAAGAAGCTAAAAATGCCCAGTCAGAAAGGGATCTTCTGTATAAAATCCATGAAGTAGCCAATGATTATTTCCAGCATTTCCTTTGGGAAGTAGAGGAAGGTAAAAATATAGGATTAGCGTATTTCAAAGAGCGTGAGCTTAAGGATGATATCATCAAAAAATTTCAGCTTGGGTATGCACCGGAAAAGAAAAATGCTTTTACGGAATATGCCTCAGAAAAAGGATATGCTAAGGAAATTCTTGAAAAATCAGGATTATCCATTTTCCCTGAAAATGCACCTGCCGGAATCGACCGCTTTCGGGAAAGGGTTATTTTTCCCATCCATAGTTTTTCGGGAAGGGTATTGGGTTTTGGAGGCAGAATTCTCAGAAATAATGTAAAAACTGCGAAATACCTTAACTCGCCGGAAACGGAGATTTATCATAAATCGAATGTTCTATACGGTCTCAACCAGAGTAAACAGGCTATTTCAAGGAAAAATGTCTGCCTTCTTGTGGAGGGATATATGGATGTGATTTCACTTCATATGTCGGGTATTGAAAATGTAGTAGCGAGTTCCGGAACGTCTCTGACGACTGAGCAGATCAAGCTTATTAAAAGACTTACGGAAAACGTAACCATTCTTTTTGATGGGGATAATGCAGGAATTAAAGCGAGTTTCCGAAGCATTGATATGCTATTGGCAGAGGGAATGAATATCCGGGTTCTGCTTTTCCCGGAAGGGGATGACCCCGATTCTTTTGCAAGAAAACACCCTCAGGAATATGTAGAAAAGTTCATCGAGAATGAAGCGATGGATTTCATTGACTTTAAAGCAGAAATCCTTTTAAAAGATGCCGGAAATGATCCCATCAAAAAGGCTGAAGCTATCCGTAATATTGTAAAATCGGTTGGTTTTGTACAGAATGCTTTAAAGAAAGAGGTTTATTTAAAAGAGGTTTCCAATAAGTTTGGATTGTCTGAGCAGAGTTTATTCAATGAGCTGGATATTCAGAAGCAGATGACCCAAAATCATAACCAGCACGTTCAGCAGCAGAAAGAACAAACTCCGGTAAAGATGGAGATCGTTCCTCTGGATAATGAAAAAGGCGATCCTTTTCTCTATGATGTTTTGTTTATGGAAAGCAAGCTTGTGGATCACATGCTGATGTTTGGCGATATCGTGCTGAAAAGGCAGGATGAGAAAAATGGAGAATACCAGATTACAGTGATAGAAGAAATACTTCATCATTTTGAGGAAGAACAATATATATTTTTATTGAAAGGAAATGAAACCATCATCAACCAGGTGAAAGAAGGTATTCAGAAAGATGAATTGAGAAGTGGAAATTTCTTTATATCTTTTATGGATGAAGAAATCACCTCCAAGGTTGTTGATGCACTACTTCCTGTAGATGAGCTTGAAAACTGGGAATCCAGGAATATTTTTCCACCCAATTATGGGGACAATATCGCCGAACAGATCAAAGGGGATGTATTGCTGCATAAATATAGATATATTGACTATTTAATCCAGGAAACGGCAAGCGAGCTCAGTAATTATAGTATGACCGATGAAACAAAATACTTTGAACTCATCAAAAAAATTACCTTACTGAAGCAGGCTTCAATGAAATTGAGTGAAATTATTGAATATTCACCGATAAAGGGAATTTACGGGGACAGGAAAAGATAAATAAACGGAAAAAATGAGTTGATCGAACCGGTTTCTTATGACAAAAAGTCCTATAAAATTTTAGGAATAAAAATTGTAATTTAAACTTCGAATTTATTTAATTTAAAATAACACACAAGAAATATGGACATTAAAAAAGACTTCAGAGATTTCTCTGTAAAGCATTTAGGAAACAGCGGTTTAGCTACCGATCAGTATATGGGAATGTATGGTCCAACAAATCTTACCCCGTACATCATGGAAGAAAGAAGATTAAACGTTGCTCAGATGGACGTTTTCTCCCGTTTGATGATGGACAGAATTATCTTCCTGGGAACAGGAATTGATGATCAGGTTGCGAACATCATTACGGCGCAGCTATTATTCCTGGAAAGTGCAGATCCATCAAAAGATATTCAGATCTACATCAACTCTCCGGGGGGAAGTGTGTATGCTGGATTGGGAATTTATGACACGATGCAGATCATTAAACCTAATGTAGCAACGATCTGTACAGGTATTGCAGCTTCTATGGGAGCCGTATTACTGGTTGCAGGAGAAAAAGGAAAGCGTTCTGCGCTGAAACATTCAAGAGTAATGATTCACCAGCCTTCAGGAGGTGCACAAGGGGTGGCTTCTGATATGGAAATCAACTTAAGAGAGATGCTGAAGCTGAAAAAAGAATTGTATGATATCATCGCTGAACATTCAGGACAAACTTATGAATGGGTAGAGAAAGCATCAGACAGAGATTACTGGATGACTTCTGAAGAAGCAAAAAGCTTCGGAATGGTAGATGAGGTTTTACAAAGATCTGTTGAAAAGAAATAATTTTCTGCAATGAAAATAAGAAAGCGCACCAGACGGTGCGCTTTTTTTATGGAATATTTTTCAATAAAGATGGTGATGTTTATTGTTTAATCAGCTTCTGAATGATCGTTTGATGATCTGTTTTAATTTCAACAAAATAAATTCCTTTCACTAATGATTGGATATTGATTTTTTTACCCAGAGAATTCAGCACTTTCTGGCCGGAAACTGAGTACATATTGACTTCTTTTATATTTTCGTTACTATCAAGCTGGATAAAATCTGTCGCTGGATTTGGATAGATCTTAAAATTATTTTTATGGACAGATGCAACTCCGAGTGTGCTGTTAGTAGCTTCACTTGGCGTAAATGGCAGTCTTTGTCCGAAACTTAATCCTAACCAATCATTATTGATGAGCTGTATTTGTGACAAATTGGTCTGCCCTCTCCAGCTTGAAAGGTTTTTACCTTTATACAATTTCCATGTTTGCTGTCCCGATGGAGTTCCGTTGAAATTATGTAATGACAATCCGGCAATCTGATTACCGCTTACCGTATAATTGAAATACGGAGCCTGGGTTTTGATCATTTCTAAGGCTTGGGCCGCATTCAGACTTCCGTTGTATTGAATCCCGAAAACAAAAGAATCGGCATTTCCGTTGGAACTATTGGTTCCAAAATCAATAACGACTAAGCTTTTATGGGTGCCTGTCCCGATCCAGTTGACAATCTGACTGGAACTGTACCACGCAGAATGGTAAGCCGCAACAGGAGTTGATGGATATGTATAGTCAGGCTCGAATCCATAAGATATTCCGTACCATTTTCCATTAACAAGCGGGTCATTGTTTACCCCATTATTAAGCACCATATTTTCTGAATCCGGGCCAGACCAAGTAGACCAATAATCATCCAGACTCGGAATATGGTGGTTATAAGTAAGGCTGTACAAAAAACCGGACGGAATGTTAGCCTCAATACCAGGTTCTGCCGCTGCAATGCCATTGATGAGGTCTTCCATCGTTAGATTAGCTTCATCAAAACGATATCCCCATGCGTAAGAAGCCGGAGTATTATTATCATTAAAATCAGCGATGAAATACGCTTTTTTGGAGCCGGTGCCTACCCAGAATTTAATATCACTTTCTGTGAATTGGGCGGATAAAAACTGCATACAGAGCAGTAAGAAAAAAAGATAGTTTTTCTTCATGATATAATTAAATTAAAGTTTTATTCCCGAAACTTGATCTTTGGATATCGTCACTACAAAAGAGATTTTTTGTAAATGTTATATCAAAATTAAACAGCATCTAAGGCAGGTCTCCTGGCTTGCATCTTATAGTACACCTTCCCGGATGAGGATCCAGTGGCATTTCATACTACAAGTGAAATAGCTTACAGTTGCGGGTACAGCTCAGGATTATTATTTTACCTGATTCCCTATTATTGAACCGATGTTCAACCTTAAACGAGCGCAAAGATATTATTTAATTATTTGAAGAATATTTTGTTAATAATGGGCATTAACCTTCAAAAATAGCTTGTAATTGAGCTTTTCCGAATGAATATTTTTTTATTCACTAAGCAAATGAAAAGATTAATGGATTTATAGAATTGACCAGTTTGATTTTTCTGTTGATCATGTATTCATATTACATATTGATTCTTAAAATACAATTATCATTGCATTCAAGATCTGTTTATATGCAATGTCTACTTTCGCTGCCATAAAAGTAACTATGAAAAAAATACTATTTTCTGTACTTATACTTGCTGCTGTGTCAGCTTGTAAAGACGATGATACGATGATCAGTCAGGATATCAATTATGCTAAGCTTCCTCAGGAATTTCCTTTTTCAAAACTGGCAACTATTGGAGGGGTTGATGTCAACAACGGCGGCTTTGGTTCCGGTGCGGCAGCCCATCCTACCAGAAAAGGAGAATTTTATGTGATTACAGACCGTGGTCCGAATACGGATTATCTAAACGGGAAAAAATTCCTCACTCCAAATTTTACGCCTACCATTATGCATTTTAAAATCAATGCAGACGGAAATATTGAGGTCATTAAATATATCAAACTTAAAAATCCTTCAGGACAGCTGATCACAGGGCTTCCGAATCCAGTCGGAATGGGAAGTACAGGTGAAGTTGCCTATGACGCTTCCGGAAATGTACTGGGAACCGATAATTATGGATTAGACAGTGAAAGTATTGTCGCTGCTGTAGACGGGACATTTTGGGTATCCGATGAATATGGACCGCATATCGTTCATTACAGTGCAGATGGAGTGGAGCTGGAAAGAATCAGCCCGATAGGGGTTAATACAGGACCCAGAAAACTGCCTGCCGTATTAGCAAAAAGAAAAGCCAACCGCGGGATGGAAGGACTTTGCATCACACCGGACGGAAAAACATTGGTAGGAACAATGCAATCGACGATGTATGTTCCGACAAAGGCATTGGCAACGAATACTACTTTGACCAGAATTGTAACTTTTGATATTGCAACCGGCCAGACTAAACAATATTTATACAAACAGGATGGCGGTGCGTCCGATTCTGTCTGCGATATTACAGCATTAAGCAGCACTGAATTTCTGGTGATTGAAAGAGACGGAAATTTTGGTTCGCAGGGAGGACTTAAAAAAGTATACAGAATTAATATAAGCGGAGCTTCTGATGTGAATGGAACTGATCTTGCCGCTGTGGATGGAATGAAAATTAATGGAAAAGCTTTGGAACAGTCTACGTGGGCAGAGATTACTACGGCAGGATTAAAACCTGTTACCAAGACGTTAGCGGTAGATCTGGTAGCAAAACTGGGCTACGAGCATGATAAGTTTGAAGGAATTGTTTATTTGGGAAATAATAAACTGGCAGTTTTCAATGATGATGATTTTGGAGTAGTCGATGACGGAAGTGGAAATCCAAAGGCGAAAATTCTTCCTAAAACAGGGAAAGTAGATAAGGGAACGATGTATGTAGTCGATATTCAATAATTAGATTTTTAAACGAAAAGGGCGGAATTTTTAATTCCGCCCTTTTTATGTTTTTGTTGGTTTTTATTATGAATTAAAACCCTCAATAATTTTAGAGAAATCTTCTAATTTCAAGGCTGCACCACCAATTAAACCACCATCAATATCCGGTTGAGAGAATATTTCTTTAGCGTTGTCTGGTTTTACAGAACCTCCATATAAGATCGAAACCTCATCCGCAACCTCCTGACCGTATTTTGCAGCAATGATGCTTCTGATGTGAGCGTGGATTTCCTGAGCCTGTTCCGGACTTGCCGTTTCTCCTGTTCCAATAGCCCAAACCGGTTCGTAAGCAATAACCACTTTTTTGATTTCTTCAGCAGAAAGCGTGAAAAGGGCAACTTCAGTCTGGTTTTTTACCACTTCGAAATGCTGACCTGCTTTTCTTTGCTCTAACGTTTCACCGTTACAATACACAGGGATTAATCCTTTGTCTAGTGCTAATTTTATTTTTCTGTTGCAGTGAGAATCTGTTTCTCCATGGTACTGTCTTCTTTCTGAATGGCCGATTAAAGAACCGGTTGCTTCAATAGATTCCAGCATGTCTGCAGACAATTCTCCGGTATAAGCACCACTTTCATGCTCGCTCATATCCTGGGAGAATACACCGATCTCATCTTTTTCGAAGATGTCTTTAGCCATCATCAAATAGATAGACGGCGGAGCAATCCATACTTCACACTGGGTAGCGTTGTTATTTTTATAGCTTAGTAATTGGATCATTAATTGCTGAGCATCAATTACATTTTTGTTCATTTTCCAGTTTCCTGCAACTATTTTTCTTCTCATAATTTTATCTGAATTTTTATTATTTTAATTCTTATCTCTCGCAGATTTTTTTGATTAAGCAGATTTTTTATAAATGGTTTACCACTCTTTTTATACTATCCAGTATATTAGATGTGTTGAAGTTAACCAGCAAGCCTAACTTTTTATCAGCTAATTTTAAATAGGTATAAAGCTGTTTATAGTGAACGCTATCTAACTCTTTTATAGATTTCAATTCTAAAATTACTTTATCCTCTACTAGAATATCAATTTTGAAATTAATGTCAAATTTTTTGTTGTTATAATAAACAGGAAGTACTACTTCGGACTTGACATTTAAACCATTTTCTTCTAATTCATATAATAAGATCTTTTGATATACAGATTCTAATAAGCCGGGACCTAATTGGTTGTAAACATTAAAAATACATTTACGAACAATATATGAAATTTCATTTTCCGTCATATTAAATCTGCGAAATTTGCTTAATCTGCGAGCTATTATTTACTTATTCCTTCTAATTTAAACATAAACGCATACACCAAAGCAAGATCCTTCAGGTAGTCGAATCTTCCTGAAGCACCGCCATGTCCATACGCCATGTCTGTTTTTAATAATAATACATTGTGATCGGTTTTCATATCCCTCAGTTTTGCCACCCATTTTGCAGGTTCAAAATACTGTACCTGAGAATCATGAAGTCCAGTTGTTACCAGCATGTTAGGATAGTTTTTCTTTTCTACATTTTCATACGGGGAGTATGATTTCATATAGAAATAGGCTTCCTTGTTGCTTGGATTTCCCCATTCGTCATATTCGTTGGTGGTTAATGGGATTGTTTCATCCATCATCGTATTCACAACATCTACAAAAGGAACCTGCGAAATAACGCCATTCCATAGAGTAGGTTTCATATTGACGATAGCACCCATCAATAAACCTCCTGCGCTTCCTCCCTGTGCATACAGGTGTTTTGGAGACGTGTATTTTTCTTTTACTAAATATTCTCCGGCATCAATAAAATCGGTAAATGTATTTTTCTTTTTCATCATTTTACCATCTTCATACCACTGTCTTCCCATTTCCTGACCGCCACGGATGTGGGCAATTGCAAAGGCAAAACCTCTGTCCAGAAGACTTAGCCTTGTACTGCTGAATGACGCATCCATAGAATTTCCATAAGAACCATACGCGTACAACAGCAATGGATTGTTCCCATCCTTCTTATATCCTTTTTTATACACAATAGAAATCGGGATTTTTGTTCCGTCTTTTGCAGTAGCGAAAAGTCTTTCCGTGGTATAATTATCTTTATTGTAGCCGCCTAAAACTTCCTGTTGTTTCAGTAATGTTCTTTTTCCAGTTTTCAGATCCTGCTCAAACTGAGAGCTTGGCGTGATCATGGAAGTATATCCGAAACGGAAATTATCAGTATTGTATTCAGGATTTCCTGATGCAGATACCGTATAAGTGGGTTCATCAAACTTCAGAAATTCTTTTTTACCTGTTTTTCTGTCAAAGATCACCAACTGTGAAAGGCCGTTTTGTCTTTCGCTGAAAACAAGATAATTTTTAAACTCGCTGATCCCTTCCATTAAGACTTCTTTTCTGTGCGGAATGAAATCTTTCCAGTTTTCAACTCCGGTTTTATCAAGAGGAGTTTCTACTACTTTAAAGTTAAGGGCATCCTTATTGGTGGTCACCAGGAATTTATCTTCCAAAGGCGTTACATCATACAACACATCCTTCATTCTCGGCTGGAATACTTTGAATGTTCCGTTAGGATCGTCTGCATTCAGATATCTTGTCTCCGAAGAAGTGGTAGCACCGGAATAAATCATAATGAATTTTTCATTCTTTGATTTTCCAACTCCGATATAATTGGTTTTGTCTTTTTCTTCATACACCAAAACGTCCTTAGAGGCATCCGTTCCCAGGGAATGTCTGAAAATTTTCTCTGTTAAAAGCGTTTCCGCATTTTTCCCTGTATAGAAGATCGTTTTATTGTCATTCGCCCAAGTAGCAGAGCCTGTGGTGTTTTTAATACCCAGATCGGTTGTTTTCCCGGTCGTAAGATCCTTTAAAAATAACTTATACTGCCTTCTGGAAACATCATCCACTCCGTACACAAGCTTTGTGTTGTCCGGACTGATGCTGAATCCTGCAGCCGAATAGTAGGCATGGCCTTCTGCAAGCTGATCTACATCCAGTAAAATCTCCTCCGGAGCATTCAGGTTTCCTTTCTTTCTGCAATATTTGAAATACTGTTTTCCGGTTTCAGTACGGGTATAGTAATAATATCCTTTTTTGAAGCTGGGAACAGATTCATCTTTTTCTTTGATTCTGGCTTTCATTTCCTGGTAAATCTTTTCTCTGAAAGGTTCTGTATCTTTCATCATGCCTTCCCAGTAGGTATTTTCTGCCGTCAGGTAATTCACAACTTTCGTTGAGTCTTTCCCTTTTTTAAAATAATCAATCATCCAATAATACGGATCATTGACTTTATCGCCGTGTATTTCACGGATATGTTCCTGCTTGTCGGCAACAGGCGCTTTCAGGGCAGGAAATTGTTGTGATTGAATTGTTGAAGCACTCATTATTAGTAATCCTAAATAAAATCTTTTCATGGTTATATTTTGTTTTTGGTGTGGTGGAGAATTAATTACTCCAGATTCCAGATGTTTTTCAGGTGTTTGTAGTACGTATGTTCCTCGTCAGTTACTTTATTATCCGCTTTAATAAGCGTCTTGGCAAACTGTGCGAATTTCTTACGTTCCTGCTCGGTAGAATCATCATGAAAACAATTGGCGTGGAATTCAAAATGGGCATTCCATTCTTCCGGCTTAAGCAGGGCAATGGTTTCAAGTTCGTCATCCAGATTCATCTTGAAAGGAAACTCATCTGCCAGGTATTGCTGAACAAGCATTCCTTCTTCAGGAGCAAATTCTCCGTCTACAGAAGAAAGAATCATTAACAAGTGGTAACCGGCGATGGATTTATTTGATTTTTGCATTATATGATTAAATTTGATAGTTGATAGTTGATAGTTGATAGTTGATAGTTGATAGTTGATAGTTGAATAGTGGATGGTGCGGTCGGTTTTAAATTCACAATTCACCATTGACCATTCACTTTTATTATTTAATGTAATCTTTTGCAGGCTGTTTGTCTACAATTTTCCCGTTTTCCAGGATCAATACAAATGGATTGCTTCTTGCAACCGTTTTGATGGCTGTACCGTCCATCATTGCATTCTTGATCGTTTTGAAGGTATTCTGATCGGTAGAAACACCATAGATAAGAGCACCTTTCTGAGCATTTACTTTAGCTTCAATCTCTTTAAGCATCTCTGCAGAAACTTCTTTTGGATGATAAGAGAACACCAAAATAGATTTAGGGGCTTTGATAATTTCGTCAGTCAATTCAAGTCCTGTAGGATCTTCAATTTTAAATTTAACGATCTCAGATTTATAGCCTTCTTTTACTAAAACAGATTCGTTTTTCCCCTCTTCAATTTTCCAGGGAGAACCTTCTGCCCAGTATTTGGTTTCTTTGATATAATCATCCTGATTAACTTTTAACACTTGTCCGGTTTTTTGATTCTTTAAAGAGTAAAAAGTTTTGTATTCAGAAGGGTTTTTATTAATTTTTTCCTTTTCGGCTTTAATATCCGTTCCTATTTTGTAATCACGGAAATCGATAATCGGCTCATGCATAATTCCCTGTGCCATAATATAGATCATTACTACAGCGAACAGTCCCAAAACAGCATATTTAAACTTGGCTGAAGTATCTTTTGGAGTGCTGTTACTGTATTCATCTTTTTTCTTAAACTCTTTTCTATACAGAACGAACAGAAGTAAAAGCCCGGCTAACAGTACGATATCTTTAATAAAGCTCTGCCATGGCGTAAACTTAATAGCATCCCCGAAACATCCACAATCTGTCACTACATTATAATACGCCGAATAGAACGTAAGGAATCCAAAGAAGATACAAAGGGCAACTAATGCTGATAGAGTAAATTTCAGTTTTAATTTCAGTAAAAGCATAAACCCAAGGAAAAGTTCCAATACTACTACAATGACTGAAAACAGCAGTGCAAATTTCTCCAGAAAAGGCATATTAAAAACAACAGGCGAGAAGTATTCTTCCATTTTAAAGGAAAAACCTACCAGATCCACTGCTTTTACAAATCCCGATAAAATAAAGATAACAGCAACAATAAAACGTAATAAACCTTTGATCATATTAAATAGTTTTGGGTTCGAAATTGTTTTCCTTTTCTGAGAATTTAATCAGGCAGAAAACGGCATAATTCAGCATATCGAAATAATTAGCATCCAATCCTTCGGAAACGATCGTTTTGCCCTGGTTGTCTTCAATTTGCTTGGTTCTTAAGACTTTCTGATAAATAAGATCTGTAATGGAAGAAATTCTCATATCTCTCCACGCTTCACCGTAATCGTGGTTTTTTCTTTCCATTAAAGCCATGGCTTCACTGGAATATTTATCATAGAGTTGTAAAATCTCTTCATTATTTTCGTTGAAATCGTTAGAAAGACCTTTTTCAAGCTGAATAAGTCCGATGATAGAGTAGTTCACAATCGCGATAAACTCACCTTCTTCGCTTTCATCCACCATTTTCACATCGGTCATCTGTAACGTACGGATTCTGTTGACTTTAATGTAAATCTGATCGGTGATGGAACTCGGTCTCAATACTCTCCAGGCGGCACCGTAATCCTGCATTTTTTTGCTGAAAAGAGCACGGCACTCTCCAATAACTTTTTCGAACTGTAATGAAGTTTTTAGCATAAATTCTCTTAATCTTCCAAATATACGAATTAGGTTTCAGGTAGCAGAAGTTAGAAAGGAGATTTTTGAGCTTGAAAGGTGTAGCGATAAGGTTTGAATGTAGGAGAACTTGAAGAAGAGAGTGGCTGGAAATAATAGTTTTTAATCGTTAAACATTTCACATTGATCCTCTCATGATGAATACATTATTTTAATACGTCAAGATTTGACGCTATGCCGATCTATTTTTGCTCTACAATCTCTTACAAAGAATTGATAATAACAACCAAAAAACAAAATTATGATTTACACTGAAGATTTTTTCTCTCCGGGAAGCAGCTATCCAACAGATGATGTAGTAGTATTAGTAGACAGTTTTTCAAACGAAAATGTTAATTTTAAAAAGACATCAGTTTGGGAGAATGGATCACCAATAACGGATGCTAATTTGGATCAGATTATTTACAGGAAAAAAGGAGCTTTTTTCTACCAGAGAGTAATGGAAAACTCTAAAGTATTGAATGCGAGGGTTTTTAATCCTTTCTGCAACGGTATTGACGATGATAGCCCTGCGATCTCTAAAATGATGACCATATCATCTATGGGATATACCATTGATGGCAATGGTCTGACTTATCATTTACTTAGCAAAATTACTCAGGAAGTTGATTATTTTAATTTTATCAACTTTAATTTTCGGCTAAACGATAATTATGAGTCAGATTGTGGATGGAAACTTAATGTCAAAAAAAATATAGTATTTGAAAATATTTTTCTTGATGGGGGAAGAGGTACTTACAAAAATCAAAACGGAAATATTGAAAAATGGATCCAATGGGCAGGAGATGCTTCTGTACCATCAATCATACCAAGTTTAGATGATGTCTTTTTATTCATACAAGGTGATAGAGAATCAAATGCCAGTATAAAAAATTTACGAGCTGTCAATATTCACGCTATGTCAGCCGTTACTTTTAATTCTCATGGAAATGTTACTATTGAGGATAGTCATTTTGAAAATATTTCAATGAAACCCTTTCATGTGTATCACTCGTTTGATAATGGTGAAAATCAGTCTGGTAAAACGTCTGTTAAAAATATAACAACAAAAGATTGTGGTTATTTAGCAGATGAAATTTTGGAAAAATTGAATTCAGATTTACAGTTCGTTCTAAGAAACAGAGCTGATTCTGAGGGAATGATACAATGGGGATATGGAGCTATCGTATCTTTTGGTGAGTTTTATGTAGAAAATATTCAA
Source organism: Chryseobacterium sp. SIMBA_029 (assembly GCF_046535275.1). Taxonomy (NCBI): domain Bacteria; kingdom Pseudomonadati; phylum Bacteroidota; class Flavobacteriia; order Flavobacteriales; family Weeksellaceae; genus Chryseobacterium; species Chryseobacterium sp. SIMBA_029. The sequence continues at coordinate 117,035 of NZ_JAWRXA010000008.1, read as the reverse complement.
GTGGTAAATTATGGCGCTTCTGCTGTTTGTTCTGACAGAAATACTAAATTCTTTGGTAACAACATCTATATATCTAATGATTCTGAGAAATTTGAATCTAACAATCCCAGTGGAGCCATGTGGTTTGAAGCTACCGGTGATGCCTATATCAGCAACCTGGATATCGATATCAGTGAAAGAGGAAGTAGAGACCTTGCTTTTGACAGCTCAGCTCTTGAAACTTTTAATACCGAATTGTATATTGATAATCTGAAGATTAAAACAAATAAAAATACAATATTGTTGAAAAAAGGGATAAGAGCAAGTTATAGTAATGATCGTACAGTGACTGTAAATAATCTTTATATGGATGGTGCTTTTCTGGATCAGGCTGTATTTCATGGTATTATGGAATTCGCTAAAAATGAATATCCCTTAAAAAGTAAACTGGTCCTTAATGGAGGAATCATTGAAAAAGGTAATCTGTTATTTTGGGGAACGGGTGAGGTTAATCTGTCAAAAATTGATGCCCCAACTTCTAAAATCGAATGTCAATTTCCGATTTCCACTCAATTTAATAAGATTTCAATTAAAGAATCTTCTTTTTATTCTTTTAACACCATCGTCGATTATAAACAACTGATTTTAGAAAATTCTACGATTATGTCGGATTTTTTCTATAGCAGTAATATTTCAGATATTGCTATCAAAAACTCAAATATTAATGGAGTATTAAGCCTTCCTAATACTACAGTAGGGTCTAAAGTTCATATTTCGGGAGGAGATATTGGAAGAACTCATATAAATGCGTACAATATATTCGTAGATAATGTAAAATCGCGTCAAGGTATTTATATCGATAATGCCCAGTTTTTTACAATTAACAACTGTATTTTACAAACTTCAGATTCTGAACCCATTATTATGGTTTCAAATAATAGTGATAGACTGATTTCGGGAATTATAAACCAAAATATGCTGTCTATTAAAACCAATACTCCTGCAGCAGGCTACATTCTTTTAATGCCTGAAGCAGTAGGAAAAGTAAGTACATATAACAACTCTGAGACTTATTTTGATTAGATATTTTCATACATTGATAGCTGGTATTTAGTCAAAAAAATATAAGCTTCTCATTGCCGGTATCTTTTCAATCTTTTTATAGTGTTGAATGAGTACCGGCTATATGTATACAAATTAAGATATATTTTTATTCTATTATTTTTTGTAAAATATTCAGTGAAAATTACACATTAACTCCCTAATTTTGCAGTATACCAAACCACCTATCATCCTTAATACAAAGTTGTATGCTTTCAACTCCTTTAATTCACAAACCTTTTCACTCCATCAACTGTAACGGAAGATTGGTTGATTTAAGTGCTCCAAAGATCATGGGAATCCTGAATCTTACTCCGGATTCTTTTTCAGATGGTGGCACATTTAATAATGAAAAATCCGCATTAGAACACACCGAAAAAATGCTGAAAGACGGCGCCGAAATCATTGACATCGGTCCGCAATCTACCCGTCCCAATGCTGAATTTTTAACGAGTGGAGAAGAAATAAGGAGAATCGGAAGCTTACTTTCTCAAATTAAAAAAGAATTCCCTGAGGCATTACTTTCACTGGATACTTTTTATGCTGAAACCGTACAATTTGGTTTCAATGAAGGAATAGATATGATCAATGATATTTCAGGAGGGCAATATGATCCCGCGATGTTTGATACAGCAGCGGAAACCGGACTTCCCTACATTCTGATGCATGTTAATCCGTCATACAAAACGATGCATGATAAAACTACCTTTGAAGATATTACATTGGAAGTGAACCGTTATTTTTCTGAGAAAACGGTATTGTTGCTGGAGAAAGGTGTGAAAGATATTATTCTTGATCCGGGATTTGGTTTTGGAAAAACGATGGAAGATCAGATGAAAATGATCCATGAAGTAGAATACTTGGGATTTGGTAGATTTCCTTTGCTGATAGGGATTTCCAGGAAATCATTCATCTATAGACCTCTCGGTAAATCTCCTTTGGATATCAATGAAGAAACCCAAAAACTTCATAGAACAGTATTGGAACAGGGTGCAAAAATTTTGAGGGTTCACGATGTTGCCGAAGCAAAGAAAACGATGATGGAATTTTCTTGAGAAAAAACATTAGGTAAGGATATACAATTTTACACCAGACTGTACAGTGCTGCTTATTTCTCCTGTCATTCAGAATGTAACGAAGTGAAATGAAGAATCTAATCTATAAACGAGATTTCTCCTTCGTCGGAATGACAATACATGTAAAATTGTATATAATAAACAGAAATTAAAAGAGTGCTGGAAAATATGACTCATGATATTGTAAATTCTCTTTCTGGATAGGGTTTTCCGGAAATTTCATAATCTGTAAATTTCCAATGTTTTTTTGCTTGGAAAAAATTAAAAATCAAAAAAAAGGTAAAAAATATTGCTTAGTATTGAAAAATTAATACCTTTACACCATGAATTTTACGAATCAGAAAAATATTATTGTCATTTCTATTATTAATACTATTGTCATTCAATAGTAAAGAGCGGTAGTATAACAATAAAATTATTTTACATTATATAAAGCCGTTTCATATTGAAGCGGCTTTTTTTATTTCAGAAACTATGTACTTATTAGCAATCATTATTATCGTCATTATTATTCCCTTACGACTGTGAGACGGAAAGATATTGCATGTATATATTCTAAGCCCTCTCACATTGTGAGAGGGCTTTTTTATTTCAATGAATTTTAAACTGTATAAAAAATGTATTACGACAACGAAACCCTTATTTATTTTAAAGGAAATTTTGTAAAAGCAAAAGATGCCGGAATGGATCTTTACGGACAGTCACTTCATTATGGCTACTCTGTTTTTGAAGGCATAAAATCTTACAGCACTGATCGCAGGACCAGAATCTTTAAAGCAAAAGAACATTATGAAAGGCTGAAAAGATCGGCAGAGCTGATGTATATCCCTTTTGATTATTCAGTGAGTGAATTGACAGACCTTACCTATGAGCTTTTGGAGCGTAACGGATTCACCGATGCCTATATCCGCCCATTGGTTACCTGTTCTCCCAATATGTCCCTTTCAAAAGGAAAAGAATCCTACCTGTCGCTGCTCGCCTGGGAATGGAGCAACGGATATCTGGCAGATAAAATGAAGATCATGACTTCTGGTTTTCAACGCCCCAATCCTAATGCTTTTAAAGTCGAAGCCAAAGTAGGCGGACATTACGTCAATTCTATTCTCGCCTGCCAGGATGCCAAAGACAAAGGCTATGATGAAGCCCTTTTACTCGATGAATACGGCAACGTCGCAGAAAGCTCAGGAGCTAATATATTCTATGAAAAAGACGGAACATTATTTACTCCCGCAAAAGGAAGCATCCTGCCGGGAATTACCAGACAGACCGTTTTTGAAATATGCAGCGAACTTAATATTCCCGTTAAAGAAATCTTTTTTAAACCTGAAGAAATGAGAGGGGCTGATGCCGCTTTTTTCTGTGGTACAGCAGCTGAAATTGTAGGGCTGGATTCTTTGGATGATGTTCCCTTCACCAAAAACTGGAAAGACACTGCAAGTGAAAAGGTACAGCAGGCTTATCTGAAACTGGTAAGGAGTTCTGTCGTTGTAAATATTTAATACTTAAATATTTGATTGTCAAATAAATAAATCGGTTTTTTAAACAGTTGGATATTGTAATTTTTATAAAAGTGAAAATAAAAAGAGCATTACAAGCTGTAGTTTTGGCTCGAAATTAAATAAAAAGCCTCATTGATAAATTCCAACAATTGAAATTTTTAATCCCACACTGAAAATGATAAGAACAGCAAATACAGGATACTATGTTAAATAAATATTCAAAAACATTCACACAAAACACTGAACAGCCGGCCGCAAAAGCCATGCTTTATGGGATAGGATTTACAGATGAAGACATGCAGAAAGCCCAGGTCGGAATTGCCAGTATGGGCTACGATGGGAATACCTGTAATATGCACCTTAATGATTTGGCCCAGATCGTAAAAAAAGGAACTTGGGAACAAGGCCTGGCCGGATTGGTTTTTAATACCATCGGGGTAAGCGACGGGATGAGCAACGGAACAGACGGGATGCGTTATTCATTGGTAAGCCGTGATGTTATAGCGGACAGTATTGAGGCCATCTGTGGAGCGCAATATTATGACGGCATCATCGCTTTGCCTGGATGTGACAAAAATATGCCTGGAACCATTATGGCGATGGGACGACTGAACAGACCTTCTATTATGGTTTATGGCGGAACAATTGCTCCAGGATGTTATAAGGGAAACCAGCTCAATATCGTTTCAGCTTTTGAAGCATTAGGACAAAAAATAGCAGGCGAAATTTCTGAAGAAGATTTCAACGGCGTGATCAAAAATTCTTGTCCCGGAGCAGGTGCCTGCGGGGGAATGTACACTGCCAATACCATGGCTTCAGCGATAGAAGCATTAGGAATGAGCCTGCCTTACTCATCTTCAAACCCTGCTACAAGTCTGGAAAAACAAAATGAATGTCTGGAAGCCGGCGGTTATTTGAAAAAATTACTGGAAAAAGACATCAAACCTTCTGATATCATGACCCGTAAAGCCTTTGAAAATGCACTCCGTATGATCATTGTGCTGGGCGGAAGCACCAATGCCGTACTGCATTTTATTGCCATGGCAAAAAGTGTTGATGTGGTGGTAACGCAGGACGATTTCCAAAAAATGAGTGATATAACGCCCGTGCTTGCCGATTTAAAACCTAGTGGAAAATACCTGATGCAGGATCTTCATGAACACGGAGGAATCCCCGCGGTCATGAAATACCTTCTCAATGAAGGTCTGCTTCATGGCGATTGCCTTACGGTTACCGGTAAAACATTGGCTGAAAATTTAGAAAACGTACCAGAGCTGGATTTTTCAAAACAAAAAATAATAAGAACTGTTTCAAATCCTGTAAAAGCAACGGGGCATATCAGAATATTATACGGAAACCTTGCAGAGAAAGGCAGCGTTGCTAAAATAACGGGGAAAGAAGGAGAGAAATTTCTGGGTAAAGCAAGAGTATTTGATGGAGAGAAAAATCTGGTTGAAGGCATACGGAACGGAAAAGTACAACATGGCGATGTCATCGTTATCCGTAACGAAGGGCCAAAAGGCGCGCCCGGAATGCCGGAAATGCTGAAACCCACCAGTGCTTTGATCGGAGCAGGTTTTGGAAACTCTGTAGCATTGATTACGGATGGCAGATTCAGCGGTGGAACCCATGGTTTTGTGGTAGGACACATTACTCCTGAAGCGCAGGAAGGCGGGCTAATCGCTTTTGTAGAAGATGATGACCTCATTGAAATCGATGCAGTAAGCAATACCATACAACTGAATGTCTCTGATGCAGAAATTGAAATCAGGAAACAGGGCTGGGTAAAACCTCCATTAAAAGTTACGAAAGGATTACTGTACAAATATGCATTAACCGTTTCTTCAGCAGCAGAAGGCTGTGTAACAGATGAAATATAAAATCAAGTACAATGAACAGTCAAAATTTCACCTCAGATAAAAGCAGTTTGATAGGAACGGAACTTAGCGGAAGCCAGGTTATTCTTGAAGCATTTTTACAGGAAGGGGTAAAAACAATATTCGGGTATCCCGGAGGAGCCATTATCCCGATCTATGATGCGCTTTATGATTATAAAGAAACGTTGGAGCATGTTCTGGTACGCCACGAGCAGGGTGCTGTACATGCAGCTCAGGGTTTTGCCAGAGCATCCGGAAAAGTAGGAGTGGTACTGGCAACCAGCGGTCCGGGAGCAACCAATCTTGTTACAGGGCTGGCCGATGCATTACTGGACAGTACACCACTGGTGTGTATTACAGGGCAGGTGTATGCTCATTTATTAGGAACCGATGCCTTTCAGGAAATCGATGTCATGAATATTACCACCCCTGTTACCAAATGGAATTATCAGGTAGCTGATGCGGATGATCTTTCTGAAGTGATTTCCAAAGCTTTTTATATTGCCAGATCCGGAAGACCTGGACCCGTGGTAATCGATATTACGAAAAATGCCCAGCTTCAGAAAGTTTTATATCAGGGATATACTCCTTGTAAATTTCTCAGAAGCTATCAGCCGGACCCGGAAATCAGGAATGAATTCATTGAACAGGCTGCAGAATTAATCAACAATGCAGAGCGTCCTTTTGTCATCGTAGGTCAGGGAGTAATTCTTGGAAAGGCAGAAAAAGAATTTTTGGAGTGTATTGAAAAATCAGGAATCCCGACCGCCTGGACGATTATGGGAATGAGTGCTATTCCTACCGATCATCCGCAGGCTGTAGGAATGGTAGGAATGCACGGCAATTACGGTCCCAATCTCCTGACGAATGAATGCGATGTTCTGATTGCGGTAGGAATGCGTTTTGACGACCGGGTAACCGGAAAACTCGATGAATATGCAGTGCAGGCAAAAATTATCCATCTTGATATTGATAAAGCGGAAATCAATAAGAATGTAAAAGTAACAGTTCCCATTATCGGAAACTGTAAAGAAACACTGCCTTTACTTACTGCTTTGCTTGAACCTAAACAGCATAATGCCTGGCATCAGAAGTTCAGGGACTGCCGGGAAATAGAACAGGTTAATTTAATCAATCATGAGCTGAATCCTTCTGAAGGAGAAATCACCATGGGTGAAGTGATCAAAAATCTGAACGAACTCACTCAGGGAAATGCTGTGATTGTGACGGATGTAGGCCAGCACCAGATGGTTGCCTGCCGGTATGCTCAGTTTAACCATTCAAAAAGCAATATTACCAGTGGCGGACTCGGAACCATGGGATTTTGTCTGCCTGCCGCAATAGGCGCTTCTTATGCGGAAACAGGACGGGAGATCATTGCCATTATGGGAGATGGAGGTGCTCAGATGAATATACAGGAATTGGGTACCGTGATGCAGTATCATCCCAATATAAAAATCATCATCCTTAATAACTGTTTTCTGGGCATGGTAAGGCAGTGGCAGGAATTATTCCATAATGAAAGATACTCATTCGTAGATATCCAGAGTCCCGATTTTGTCCAGTTGGCTAAAGCTTATGGAATATCGGGTGAAAAAGTGGTGCTCAGAGACAACTTAAAAGAATCATTACAGCAAATGCTGAATACGGAAGGAGCCTACCTTTTGGAGATCATGGTAGAGAAAGAATACAACGTTTTCCCTATGGTACCGCAGGGAAGAAGTGTTTCTGAAATAGTATTAACCAACAATAAAATGTAGAAATCATGAATACGGATCAAAAAGAATATATGATCACCGCCTATATAGAAAGTCATCTGGGGTCGGCGAACCGGATCAATACCCTGTTTTCCAGAAGGAGGATCAATATCATAAGCCTTAGTGTAGGACCGTCAGAAGCTTCGGGGATAAAAAAAATGGTAATTGTCATTAAAGAAACTGAAGAAGCGGTAGAAAAACTGACCCGTCAGATTGAAAAACAGATCGATGTGCTGGAAGTACATCATCATCAGAATGTTTTTTTAAGAGCGACGCAACATATCAATATAAACTAAAAAATTAATCATTAAATAGTAAAAAAATGGCAAAATTGAATTTCGGAGGAGTAGAAGAAACGGTAGTAACAAGACAGGAATTTCCCCTGGAAAAAGCTCAGGAAGTATTAAAAAATGAAGTGGTAGCAGTAATCGGATACGGAATACAGGGTCCCGGGCAGGCACTTAACCAAAAAGAAAGCGGAATCAATGTGATTGTGGGACAGCGTAAAAACTCTGCATCATGGGATAAGGCAGTGGCTGATGGATTTACTCCGGGAGAAACATTATTTGAAATAGAAGAAGCCCTTAAAAGAGGAACCATTATCTGCTACCTGTTGAGTGATGCCGCCCAGATAGAATACTGGCCTACCGTAAAACAGCATTTAACACCGGGGAAAGCATTGTACTTTTCTCATGGCTTCGGAATTACGTTTAATGAACGCACAGGAATTGTACCTCCGGCTGATGTAGATGTATTTTTGGTTGCGCCAAAAGGTTCAGGAACCTCGTTAAGAAGAATGTTTTTACAGGATAGAGGATTGAACAGCAGTTTTGCCGTATACCAGGATGCTACAGGAAAAGCAAGAGACCGTGTCATCGCATTGGGAATTGCTATTGGAAGCGGTTACCTGTTTGAAACTGATTTTAAAAATGAAGTATACAGTGATCTTACAGGAGAAAGAGGAACCTTAATGGGTGCTGTACAGGGAATATTTGCTGCACAATATGATGTATTAAGAAAAAAAGGACACAGCCCGTCAGAAGCCTTTAATGAAACGGTAGAAGAATTAACGCAGTCGCTGATGCCATTGGTTGCCGAAAACGGAATGGACTGGATGTATGCTAATTGCAGTACTACCGCACAAAGAGGAGCACTAGACTGGTGGAAAAGATTTAGAGATGCAACCTCGCCTTTATTTGAAGAATTATATGAAAGTGTAGCAGCCGGAAAAGAAGCTCAGCTATCCATTGACAGCAACAGCAAGCCGGATTACAGAGAAAAACTGGATGCAGAATTGAAAGAACTTAGAGAAAGTGAAATGTGGCAGGCCGGGAAAACGGTACGCAGCTTAAGACCTGAAAATAATTAATGCAAGATGGAAAATGAAACGTGCCCGTCCACCTTAGATCCAATATACAAAGCTGCTGAGCGACTTCAAAATGTAAGTGTCAGAACACCGTTATCGGTCAATAATAATCTGTCGGGTATTTACGATGCCCACATCAGTTTTAAAAGAGAAGACCTGCAACGGGTAAGATCTTACAAGATAAGAGGTGCCTATAATAAAATGGCCACCTTATCTAAAGAAAGCCTTGCCAAAGGAGTCGTCTGCGCCAGTGCAGGAAACCATGCCCAGGGAGTGGCCTTTGCATGCAGTACCATGAAGACAAAAGGAATAATTTTCATGCCGCTGCCAACCCCAAGTCAGAAACTTGGACAGGTAAAAATGTTTGGCGGAGATTATGTAGAAATTGTACTCTATGGAGATACTTTTGATGAAGCGAAAGAAGCCGCACTCCAATATTGTGAGCATCATGATGGCGTATTTATTCATCCGTTTGATGATCCGGCCATTATAGAAGGACAGGCAACCGTAGCCCTGGAAATACTGGAACAGGCAGATCAACCTATTGATTACCTTTTTCTACCCATTGGAGGCGGAGGTCTTGCAGCTGGAGTTTGCAGTGTTTTTCAAAAGCTTTCTCCTAATACAAAAATCATAGGGGCAGAACCATCCGGAGCTGCCAGCATGAAGATGGCAATAGAAAGAGGACAACCTGTTCACCTGGAAAAAATAAACCGCTTTGTAGACGGAGCTGCCGTACAGAAAGTAGGGGAGATCACCTTCAATATCTGTAAAGATGTATTGCATGATGTAGTAACTGTAGATGAAGGAATGATCTGTGAAACCATACTTTCTCTGTATAATAAAGATGCTATTGTAGTAGAACCTGCGGGAGCACTTTCTGTTTCCGCTCTGGAAAAATATAAGGACGAAATAAAAGGAAAAAACGTAGTCTGCATCATCAGCGGAAGTAATAATGATATTACCAGAATGGAAGAGATCAAAGAAAAGGCGCTCTTATACGCAGGCTTAAAACATTATTTTCTGGTAAGATTTCCACAGCGTCCCGGTGCCCTGAAATCCTTTGTGATTGATGTTCTGGGACCTAATGATGACATCACCAGTTTTGAGTATACCAAGAAAAACTCTAAAGAAAAAGGAATTGCTGTCGTAGGAATCGCCTTGAAAGACCAAAAAGACTTTCAGCCCTTATTAAGTAATATGAAAAAATATGATTTTTTTGTCCATTATCTTAATGAAGATTCCTCACTGATGAATATTCTTATTTAACCTGATTTTGGGATAAGGCTTTCTTTTTTAATAATGTAAGGAAGTTTGTAGGCTGCAATTTGAAAGCTGAAAGCAGAACTGAAGTATAGTTTTATTAACTTTTGTATCATAATACACTACCCTAATGCAAAGTCTCCAGAAAATATCCTTGTCAAGGTTTTAAACCTTGACAAGGATATTAATAAAGAGGAAAAAATTAATTTTTCTTTTTTAAAAAAATCCCAAAACAAATTCCTGCGGCAATCAGCATAAAAATTCCCCCCAAAAAAATGGTTTTATTGGTTTCTCCGGAGAAATAATTTCTAGTTAGAAATGCCAATAAAAATGCCGCTACAACTTGCGGAATTACCGTAGAAAAATTAAAAATTGTATAATATTTATCGGCGTCTTCTTCATCCTTGGAAATTTTTTCTACCATTAAATATGGAATTGTACTAATACTACTCCAGCCAACGCCAATCAATCCAAACGAAAGAAGTAAAGCAATTGGCGATGCAAAAAAATAAATCGAAATCAAACCGAAACTTCCTATTAATAGTGCGATTGAATGTAATAAATAAGCATTGTATTTTTTAATATAGCGATGCAAAAGAAAGGCAATTGAAGTTCCTAAAATGCTGTAAAGCGAAAAATAAATCCCGACCCAAAAAGTGGCATTTTCGAAATTCTGCTCATTATTCGCCACTTTAAAAACATATTTTGCTACAACGGGAACGCTGTAAATCCACATTGAAAAAAGCCCGAGCCAAGTGAAAAATTGTATGATGAAAAGTGGTAATAATTTTTTTAATTTTTGAGTGTTTGTGGTCATTTTTCATATCTATTTACTGAGCAATAATCATTAACAGAAATAGAGCTTAGCTCAGTTTTTATCGTTCAAGAGAAAAATTCGAAAGAACTTTTGGACGTTCAGGCTCGTTGGCTACTTTCCAGGAAGTTCTGTACATCCATTCCGTCATTTTATACAGCTTTTTATAATTGATATTTTCAGATTCATCCTGTGGAGTATGGTATTGATCGTGAAGCACACTGGTGAAAAATATAGCAGGAATTCCAATCTTTGCGTACGGAAGATGATCGCTCCTGAAATAGAAATATTCAGCATGGCTCGGAGAATCCCAATCTTTCAGGTACTTGAATTTTGTACTTTCATTATTGGCATCTTCTGCCATTTTCACCAATTCATCAGAGTTTTTGTGAGGAGCATTTCCACCCAGTAAAGCCGCTTCATTATTGTCATTTCTGCCGATCATATCCCCATTTAGGACAGCTACGATCTTTTCTTTCGGAACAACAGGATGGGCAGCATGCCATCGGGAACCTAGCAGTCCTCTCTCTTCTGCTCCATGAAAAACAAATAAAATACTTCTCTTTCCCGGCTGTTTTTTATATGCTCTTGCCATGGCCAGCATGGCAACACAGGTGCTAGCATTATCATCAGCTCCATTGTAGATCGTGTCGTTTTTTACAGGATGCCTGATTCCGTCGTGGTCCTGATGTCCGCTAAGCAAGACATATTCACTTTTTAAAGAAGGATCAGTCCCTTCAATTTTTCCAATGATGTTTACGGATGGATATTTGTAGGTTTCTGTGATGAGGTTTAGCGATATTTTTGGATTATTTTTAACCCAGTCTGCATTTTCCTTTTTGATCCATACAACAGGAATATTGTTGGTGATTTTTTCACGGAGACCTTCCACACCATAAGAACCTCTTGTCATCTGTGGAAGCACTTCTACCCAGCTTTGATCAGAAATATCATCCGTCACGAAAATAATGGCTTTCGCTCCCAGTTCAAAAGCTTTAGCATAATATTTTGTTCTTATAAAACCCGGATATCTTCTTATAAAAAGCGTCATTTCTTTGCTGATATTTTTATCCGATGCATTGATCGCCAGAATTTTTCCTTTAATATTCAGTTTGGAAAGATCTTCAGGTTCTGTTGTTCCTGCATACATTACTTCAGCATCAATACTGGCATTTACAGGTTCGGCAACAAGATAGTCTTTCCATAATTTCAGGCTGTTTCCATTAATTTTTAAGGTACTTTGCGGTGTTACCTGATGTCTGTACATGTCAAAAAACTGAAAGAATGTTCCGTTATCGCCTGCAGGCTTCATTCCTGCGTCCTTAGCTTTATCAGCAAGCCACATCGAGGCTTTGAGCTCATCTAATGTTCCCGCTTCACGGCCCCAAAACTGATCGGCAGCCATTTCATACATATCTTTTTTGAGATCAGCTTCTTTAATAGCGGAAACCAGTGGTTTTTTATAGTTTTGAGCGTTGCCAAAGCCGAAAACAAGCAGGCTCAATATAGAAAATAGATAATTTCTGTTCATCGTTATTTTTTAATTGAAGTTAGCCAATTTGTCTGAAAACTGTTTGGAGAATTCTTTCCGGTCCTCTTCCAGTTTTTCCTGATTGGAAGGCAGGATATAGCTGAAAAGGATCTTCTCTTCATGATCTGTGAAAACAATTTCCTTTTCGCTTCCGTCGATCATCTGTGAGAAAATAGCCCACATTGAAGTATTTTTTAATTTTAATAATTCAAAAAACTGTTCTGCTTGTATCTGTATTGTTTTCATGTTCTTTTGAATGGTATGGATTGATTGAAATATATGTTAAGTCAGTTGTAATTGTTTGAATCTGAAGGCGGAAATATTAAAATTCCAACAGCTTTAATTTAAACTGTATCGCAAAATTTTGTTTGAAATTAGGGGTTGTATAATAGCCCACACGGTAAAACAGACCTAAATTAAAATAACTCGAAAGAAAATTATTCCATTCCAGACCTACTTCCTGATACAGGTGGTCCAACTCTTTAAACCTGAAATCATGATACTCAGGATGCTTCATATCTCCGATAGTTCCCCTTAAGACAAAATCAAAGCTCGAGACATTCTGACCAAAACTTTTTAGGTAAAAAGGAAGTTTGTGGGTAAAATAATAGGCAATAAATTTATCATTATAATACTTTCCGCCTTCCAGGGTGGCAAATCCCAGGTAAGAAGTAAGGTTAAAGTTAAGATCCCTGCTTGGAGAGGCCAGCCCGTTCATCGTGAAGTTTTTCCAGATCGGTGCTTCACCAAAAACCATTCCCCCATACAATCGAACGCCTGTAGTTCCCAGTAATGACTTAAAGTTGTGTACGAAAAGTGCGTCAAAACGGGTATAATTAAAATCTCCGCCTAATATTTTATAACTCTGCTCATAATTAAAATACAGTTCAGGATATTTCTGGTCGATAAGAGATTTCCCCTGAGGGGTCATGATATTGGTAGAATTCGGGGAATATTTTAAGGTAAATAACGTATTGAAATTTTCAAATGCCGCCCCCTGATTTCTGAAATTATAATCGAATTTAGCTTCCTCAAAGTTTCTTTTTGCTGCAAAAACAAGCGTAAGTCCGTTGGTAATATCATTCAGATAAGATAAAGTAGCTCCTCTGTAATGATAATATTTATCATTATTAAGGTTGTTTCCATAATTCATCATTCTCATTTTGAAATTCCAGAGTCTTCTGTAAAACTCACCGGAAGCAGTAACATCATTGTAATATTCAAGTCTGAAAAATGAACTTTTATCCAGAGTGGTCTTCATATCAAGTCCAATTCCGTATTTCCATTTTTCATCCTTAAAACCGTAGGCAAAATAATAATCCGGAGAAAAATAAGGATTAAAGTTTTCATTCAGTTTAGCTTTTAACCCTACCCTGAAGCCTTCATATAAGTTATAGTTCACAATCTCATCAACTGGAAAATCCACAATTCCTACCCGGATCTGTCCGTTGATAAGACCCGTAAGAACCTTAACTTTACTGTCGATATTGTATTTTTTACCCAGACTGTCGATGGTAGTGTACGTATTTCTTTCCCTTTCAGTAAGTGGATCTGTTCTGTATAGATCCAGCGATTTTCCATCCGCATTTTTCACGGAAAAAGTATACCCCTTAAAATCCTTAGCTTCCTGTGCTATGGGAGATTGATAGTCAAAATATTTAGAAGTCAGCACCGCATAGGTTCCGAAATGCCGTTTGTCTTTTTTCTCAGGTTTATCGGTGGGTTTCTCTTTATCGTCTTCATCCATAGCCATTCGGCTCATCCGCAGTTTTACTTTTTCATCCGACAAAAACCATTTATTGTTATAGAAAACCCAGGTACTTGTAATGATTCCATCGTTTTTGGTTTTGCTGAAGTTTTCAATTTTTTTAATTCCGTAGGTTTCGGTATCTATGTAGATCGCTCCGTTGTATTTTCTTTTCTTATCAGGCTTTTTGTAATTCACCTCACGGAAACGGATGACAAAGTTTTTTCTTCCGTCCAGTTCAATCGTATCGGTTAGAAAAAAACGGTACAGGCCGCGGTTTTCCTGTTTGATCTGATTAGGTATTTTATCCCGGTTACTTTGCTGCATCGCAATCATTTCATAGATGGGCTGCTTAAGACCGGAAATTCTATTGTCGAGGATGTTGATTTTTTCACCGTACTTTTGAGAATATAAAAACTCCTGAGCTCTTTCCCAAAGAAACAATTTACTTTTCGAAAATATATTTTTGGCAGAAACATTATTCAATGAATCCTTTTGCCTTTTCTTTTTGAATAAATTCGTTTCATTAAAAAATTCGTTGAACTGGGAAATGCTGTCTTCATCAATATCCATAGAAACCTTTTCGTAAGATTTATATGAATAGGAACCCAGGCTTTTCGGTGAATTTTCTTTAAATAATCTGGTGACTTTTTTCAGGATTTCCAATGCCCTCGGATCACTTTTATCCTGAATAACGATGGCTTCAATATCCGTTGTTTTGGATGAGTTTTTAAAAAGAGAAACCTGCATGTTTTTTTCTACAAAAGCAGATTCTTTTTGATGACCTTCTGCCTCAATTTCAATGTTTGAACATGTCGTGTTGAATTCTAAAACCCCCTGGCTGTTAGTATATCCGAGAGTTGTAATGCCACAGGATATTTTTGCATGCGGAATAGGTGCTTTATCAGTTTCGTCAATGACTGTGATTTTTGATTGTGAAAAACCAAAAAAAGATATTAAAAAAAATAAAAACAGTAAAACCCTTTTCATAAAAAAAACTAGTCAAAAGTAGTAATATTTATTCTTTCGGGAAAGTTTTGTTCATTGATATTCACATGAGTTTTAATAGAAGGTATCTTTATACCATAAAAGAAACGCCTGAAATTTTCAGGCGTTTCTTTTATTTGGTAAGCTGTGCTAAGAACTTAAAAGTTTTCATTTCAAGTTCTTCTTTGGAGAGCTTATTGTTTTCAAATTCGATGGAAGTGTACTGTCCGTCTTCTTTTGAGATCAATGCATATCCGTTATATTTTTTGCCATTCTGTTTGTAATTGTAGCTTACAAATTTAGAATTGGGCTGATCCAGTTTTAACGAGATATTCTGAATGCTTTTTTTCTTTTTTAGTGCCTTCAGATTGTCCAGTACATCACCATTTTTGGCTTCATAGCTGTGCATGAAAATGGACGTGTTATCCGGTAATTTTACAGCAAGCTTTAATGAATCATCATAGTTTTTCTGAATATAGCTGTTGGCTTCTACATTGAGTTTCGCGCTAAGATCCAACGGTAAAAGAGTGTCTTTTTTCACCTTTTTTATATGATAGATGGTCATTTCAGAATCACCCAGCTTATTGATGCTGTCATAGCTTTCGTAAAAAATATCATTCGATATATTCTGAATATTATTCCGGTAATTATTTTTACTCTCTTCAATTGCACTGGTTACGCTTTGATACGATTGTGGCTGATAATTACTTGAATACGATGAACTATTTGAACTGCTTGAATTTTTATTACAGGTCGTCGCGATTCTGAAAATAGCGAAAAGTCCCAACACAACACTTAAGATAGTTCTCCAAACGGGTTTGTTATCCATTATTTTAAGTCTTCTTTAGTGATGGTAATCTCTTTAATCACTTTTCCTTTTACATCAGTATACAGGTATTTAAGGTTTTTCACACCCAGTACTTCCGTTCTCGAAAATATCTGTCTGATCTGCGGCATTCTAAGCATTTCGTCTTTTATTACCTGCTCTGCGCCATCCATTTCAAGCATTTTCTTATAGCTTTCCGGAACTTCTGTGGTGTACACGATGTTTTTGTTTTCATCAGCTTTAATGCTTATTACTTTTGTTCCCGTAGCCTTATCTTCCATCGGAAGGTTTTTGTTGAATACTTCCAGTACAGAGTTAAGCTGAGAGCTGGTGGCATTACCGGATGCAATAGAGCTTAGATCCTCTTGAGTAGTTCCTTTAAGCTTATTTTGATCAATCGCTTCGTCTGCGATCACTCTTCCGTCTGCACCATATATTTTAAGATTGAATTTTACACCGCTGTCAAGCAGTTCCTGGCCCAGTTTTTCGCTTTTAATCGCCTGTCCGATAAGTTGCGGAAATGAAGAGGTAATAAGTTGGCCTTCCATATCATCCGATCCCTGATGATCAGTGTTTACTTCAATAGTAATTTCGTCCGGACCTGTAGAGGTTGCTTTGCTGGATTTGATCATAGAGCTCACCATCATAGATGAAGATCTGTTATACATATCAACAAAATTGCGGACTTTATCGCTCTTTGATTGACATGAAAGTAATAGAATAGAAGTAAAACAAATAAGTAATAGTTTTTTCATGGTAATTTTTTTTGAAAGATAATAAAAAAACAGAAACCGGAAAGTTTCTGTTTCTGTTTTAATTTTTATAGTGTTTTGAACATTACATATTCAAAGCTTTTTGGTACGCATTTTCAAGGCCGTCAAGGTTTTTACCTCCTGCCGTTGCAAAGCCAGGATTTCCGCCGCCGCCGCCCTGGATCTCTTTGGCTAATTCTTTTACGATAGCTCCAGCCTGATAGCTCGCTGCCAGATCGTCAGAAACACCCACTGTAATCATAGGCTTGTCGTCTGCATTAGAAAGGATGATCGTCACAGAATTGGGGATTTCTTTCTTAAGCTGGAAAACGATATCTTTTACAGAACCTGCATCCAGAGAAGTTTTCTTAACCAAAAGCTGTTTGTTGCCTTTTTGTTCGTACGCATTTTTCCAGTCTCCGATTTCGCCTTTTGCTTTTTCTCTTTTCAGTGCTTCCACTTCAGATTTTAAAGCAGCATTCTCTTCGATTAATTTTTCGATAGATCGTACAACATCTTTAGATTTTAATAACTGAGAAAGCTCGTTGATCTGCTTTTCTGCATTTTTGAAATATTCCTCGGATTTATCTCCGGAAATCGCTTCAATCCTTCTGATTCCTGCAGCGGCAGAACTTTCGGAAGAAATTTTGAAATGTCCGATTTCGCTGGTATTTTTTACGTGAGTTCCCCCGCAAAGTTCTTTTGAACTTCCAAACTGGATCATTCTCACGCTGTCTCCATATTTTTCACCAAATAAAGCCATTGCTCCTTTATCGATCGCTTCCTGGATAGGAATATTTCTGAATTCCTGTAAAGCAATACTTTCTTTGATCTTCTGGTTTACTTTTTCTTCGATTAACGCCAATTCTTCTTCCGACATTTTAGCAAAATGAGAGAAGTCAAAACGCAGATAATCAGGGCCTACATAGGAACCTTTCTGTTCTACGTGAGTTCCTAAAACATCTCTCAGAGCCTCGTGTAAAAGGTGGGTTACAGAGTGGTTGGCCTGTGAGTTTTTTCGTTCCGTATGATCTACTTTTGCATAGAAAATAGCACCGGCATCTTTCGGAAGAGCATTAATTAATGAAATAATTAATCCGTTTTCTTTCTTTGTTTCCAGAACTTCGAAGCTTTCAACAGCGTTTTCAAGAAGACCTTTGTCACCTACCTGTCCACCTCCTTCAGGGTAGAAAGGAGAGTTGCTTAAGACCACCTGATAAAATTCGCCGTCTTTATTTTCTACTTTTCTGTATCTTGTAATATAAGTTTCAGCATCTAGTTGATCATAACCAACAAATGTTTCAGGTTTTTCCTGCAATACGACCCAGTCGTAAACCTTTTGAGCCGAATCCTGTTTTGAACGTTGCTGCTGTTTTTTTCTTTCTGCTTTAAAACCTTCTTCATCAATGGTAAGTCCTTTTTCTTCAGCAATGATTCGCGTTAAATCATCCGGGAAACCATACGTATCATACAATTCAAAAACTTCTAGTGTAGGAAGAACT
This sequence comes from Chryseobacterium sp. SIMBA_029, assembly GCF_046535275.1. Lineage (NCBI taxonomy): Bacteria > Pseudomonadati > Bacteroidota > Flavobacteriia > Flavobacteriales > Weeksellaceae > Chryseobacterium > Chryseobacterium sp. SIMBA_029. The sequence goes on along the minus strand of NZ_JAWRXA010000008.1, from coordinate 98,958 downwards.
TTTGAATTTTCTGCAATAGTTTGCTGGATCAGTTTCTCTACTCTTACCAAACCGCTTTCAATGGTTTTTAAAAATGATTCTTCCTCACTTTTAATGACTTCCGTTACCAAAGTGCCCTGTTTTTCCAATTCAGGGAAGAAAGCTCCCATCTGATCTTTAAGAACAGAAACCAATTCGAAAAGGAAAGGTTCTTTCATTCCTAAAAATCTATATGAATATGAGATCGCTCTTCTTAAAATTCTTCTGATTACGTATCCTGCACCTCCGTTGGAAGGCAGCTGCCCGTCAGCAATAGCAAACGAAACCGCTCTGATGTGGTCTACCACTACACGGATCGCAATATCTTTTTCGTCCTCTAAAATTCCAGTATATTTTTTACCTGAAAGCTCTTCAACTTTAGCAATTAGCGGAGTGAAAACATCGGTATCATAGTTGGAAGTGGTTCCCTGAAGCGCCATACATAAACGCTCAAAGCCCATTCCTGTATCTACGTGCTGCTGAGGAAGTTTTTCTAAACTTTTATCTGCCTTTCTGTTGAATTCCATGAAAACCAGGTTCCATACTTCCACCACCTGAGGATGATCGTTGTTTACCAGCTCCAGTCCTGAAACTGCTGCTTTTTCTTCAGGAGTTCTTAAATCAACATGGATCTCTGAACATGGTCCGCAAGGTCCGCTTTCACCCATTTCCCAGAAATTATCTTTCTTATTTCCGTTGATAATTCTGTCTTCAGAAATGTGAGATTTCCAGAAATCGTAAGCGTCCTGATCTCTTTCAAGATTTTCTGATGCATCCCCTTCGAAAATAGTTACATACAGATTCTCTTTAGGAATTCCATACACTTCGGTTAATAATTCCCAGGCAAAAGCAATCGCATCTTTTTTGAAATAATCACCAAAAGACCAGTTTCCCAACATTTCGAACATGGTGTGGTGATAAGTATCTCTACCTACATCATCCAGGTCATTATGCTTTCCTGAAACTCTCAGACACTTCTGTGTATCGGCAATTCTAGGGGCGGTAGGGGTTTTGTAACCTAAGAAAAAATCCTTGAACTGCGTCATTCCGGAGTTGGAAAACATTAGGGTAGGGTCGTCTTTCAGTACGATAGGTGCTGAAGGAACAATAAGGTGGCCTTTACTTTTAAAATAATCTAAAAATTTTTGACGTATCTCTTGTGATGTCATAGTTTTGCTTTGCGTTAAAAAATATCAAAAAGTTGATAAGTTGCAAATTTAAGATTTTTAACGGATTTGGAAATAAAGTTTTTTATTTCAGCCGGTATAAAACGATTTTTTGTTATGCCAGACTCAGCATGGAGGGAAATATTTTATAAAATGTATGTTGCCTTTTGTTGAATGGCAGAAGTTGAAAAGGATGTTTTTGGAAAATCTTTTACTTTACAGGTTCATATTTAATGATATGCTGGTTATTATTGAAAACTATACTGTATGAAATGTAATTTTGTTAAAAATTAACACATTATATTCTGTAAAAAATAAAAATATCAGAAATAATTGTAACTTTATAATGGGAGCATGTGATCAATTTAAAATTTTAAACAATCAATTATAAATTTTTCTATTATCTTCGTTTTAGAGTTTTAATGATTCTCATGCCGTATGGAGAAAAATAATGTACTGAAAAGTTGGGTGGAACAGTACTCTGAACCTCTTTTGAAAAGAGCTGCTTATGTGCTTTCCGATAAAGATACTGCTAAAGATATTGTTCAGGATGTATTTCTTGCCGCCTTTTCTTCTTATGAATCATTTGAGGGGAAAAGTAAGCCTTTAACCTGGCTGATGGCTATATTAAACAGGAAAGTTTCAGATTTTTACCGTAAAAAATATCAGTCTGAACCTCATATTAAGCTTGATCATTTTTTTGATGAAACAGGCTCGTGGAATAATAATGAGGTCCTTAATGACTGGGATTCTTCGGGTAAAGAAACACATCTTTTGGATGATCATGATTTTAATACGACGCTGGAAGACTGCATTGAAGATTTGCCCTCCAGATGGAAGATTCCGTTAAAAATGTATTATCTGCAGGAAAAAAAAGCGCAGGAAGTAAGTCAGGAACTGGAGATTTCCACGACTAATCTATGGAAGATTTTACAGAGAAGCCGGTTGCAGCTTAGAGAGTGTTTGGATAATAACTGGTTTAGAAAGTCATAAAGAATTGTAAAAAAAATGTTGAAAAAATTTATTCATTTACTATTTCTGCCATGCAGTGAAGCCACACTGCTTATGGAAAAGCAGAATGCAGGAGCCATTTCCAAAACGGAAAACCGGAGGCTTATGCTGCATCTGAAAATCTGTAAATGGTGCCGTGCCTATCAGCAGAAACTGAAAATTTTAGATGATATTTTAAAAAGAAAATGTTCTCATAAAAAAGAGAATGAAATTAATCCGTCTGATATTCAGGAGTTTAAAAATAAAATAGCTGAAAGGTTAGATTTATAAGACATATTTTGTCAGGATTTTGAAATGGTTCCGACTATACTTTTGAAAACGATAAAGTATTACCAAAATCTTAAAGACATGAACGGAACATCCACACACATCAGAAATCATCCAACCTACACACTTGGATATTATATTTCGCTGGCAGGGGCTTCACTTATTTTATTCTGGATCGGGATTTTCAAATTTACCCCCACAGAAGCAGCAGCGATTAAACCTTTAATAGAAAACCATTTTCTTACCTTTTTCGTATATCAAATAGCGGATGTGCAGACGGTGTCAAATGCTATCGGAGTGATAGAAATTATCATTGCAGCATTACTGATCTTTAGTGTGAAATTTGCATTTCTAAGAAAGTATGCTGCCATGGGAATGATAGGTGTCTTTCTGGTCACATTAAGTTATTTATTTACAACTCCGGGAATATGGAAAATGGTGGATGGAATTCCGGTCACTGATTTCTTTATCATCAAAGATGTGATGTTTTTAGGATTTGGATTAATGATCTATCAAATTGAGAAATAATGGACAATAATAAAAAGAGAAAAATGAAAAATATATTAATTGTACTCGGTATTATTCTGGGTATCGCAGTATTTGCAGCAAAGGCCGGGTTTTTAAACAACACTAAACCTAAAGAAGAGAAAAAAGAAAATCAAAAAATTATGGACAATAAGAACGTTAGAGAGATTTATTTTGCAGGCGGATGTTTTTGGGGGACAGAACATTTTTTTCAACAGATTCGTGGAGTGGTAGGAACTGAAGTAGGATATGCCAACGGGAATATTAAAAATCCTACCTACGAGCAGGTCGTAAGCCATTCAACAGGTTTTGCCGAAACCGTAAAAGTAAAATATGATCCTGAACAGGTAGATGTAAAATTACTGATCGATTTGTATTTTAAAACCATTGATCCTACCAGTGTAAACAAACAGGGAAATGATAGAGGAGATCAATATAGAACGGGAATTTATTCAACAGATAAAGATACGGAAGCTATTGTAAAAGAAGAAGTGCAGAAATTAGCCAAAAACTACGGAAAACCGGTAGTGGTAGAAACTATTGCACTGAAAAATTTCTATAAAGCAGAGGATTATCATCAGGATTATCTGGACAAAAATCCTGGCGGTTACTGTCATATTGAACCGGGATTGTTTGAAATGGCGAAAAATGCCAACCCGCTTCCTAAAGCAAAGTATCAGAAACAGGACAAAAAAGAATTAAAAAAAGAACTGACTTCAGAACAGTACAGAGTTACCCAGGAAAACGGAACTGAAATGCCTTTCAAAAATGAATACTGGAATGAAACCCGTGAAGGAATTTACGTAGATATCACTACAGGAGAACCTTTATTTGTTTCTACCGATAAATTTGAATCCGGATGCGGATGGCCAAGCTTTTCTAAACCGATCACCAAAAAACTGATTAATGAAAAACTGGACCGTTCTGCCGGAATGGATAGAGTAGAGGTCCGCAGTAAAACAGGTGATGCTCACTTGGGACATGTCTTTACAGATGGTCCTACTGATAAAGGTGGGTTGCGTTACTGCATCAACAGTGCTTCCCTGAAATTTGTGCCGAAAGCAGAAATGGAGAAAAAAGGATACGGAGAATATCTTCCATTATTAGATAAAAAGTAAATGAAAGAAGACCGCCGAAAGGCGGTCTTTTTATTTTGATATGTTTCACTTGTCATTCAGAGCGAAGTGAAGAATCTATTTTATAATGATGAAACTTTTGCACTTGAAATCTTTCTTTAATACTCAGCATTGACATGTTTAGTAGAATTAAAAATCCAAAAATGATGTAGTAAGCTTGTTTAGGTAATTTTTTGAGTATAGATTCAAATTTTTAGAAATCCGTGAAATAGTATTCTTCATGATAAGTAGGATATTCAATAAGGTCATCTCCATATTCTGCCCTCTCTGGATCTTTATAAAAATGAACGGCAAAAAAATGATTTGTATGACCTACATCAACTCCATAAGTTTCTTGATTTGAGAGTTTCATAGCATCTATCAGTGCTATAAGATCCTGATAATTATTTTTATCACCAATGATAAATTCAATGCCGCTCTCTTTTTCATTTCTTTGCTGAAGTTTTTTAAGTTCAGAGACATAATATTGCTGGTACTGAAGTGCTGTATTGGGTTTTACAATAATTTTTTTGTAATTCCAGTTTCGTAGAGGTTCAAAAGTATTGTCAATACTATCACTAGATGTATGCTTTGAAGGAGTCCCAAATACTACGGCGCCATAAAGCGGATGAACACGTTGGTTCCCATAATACCAAAACAAAATCGGGATCAATAAGGCACTGATCAATCCGGGAACGTAATATATTTTTCTAACGCGCATTATTTTGATAAAAATAAATAAAATTTTAAACAACTTCTTTTTAACTGCTCTGATTTTCCTGTAAATTAAATATAAAATTATAATGATGGATATCTTTTTTGTTTTTTATCAACAAATAGCCAATAAAAAGGTATTTGGAATGTATCAAATATAAGCTCCTCCAACCTTGCATCCACAAAAAAAGCGGCTCAAATGAACCGCTTCAATATTTAATCTTTAAATTTTTCAATCCTTCAATCCTTAAATTCTTCAATTAATAATCACCTACCAATCTCTCTTTTTAAGAATCCAGTACGAACCAAAAACAAAGATGGCAGACCAAACGATACACGCGATTAAGCTTTCAGTAGGATAGGTAAATTCATACTTTACGCCCATCATTTTAGCCATATCCAATCGCATCATCGGGTTAGGAATAAGGTTAGACATACTATCCAGCGGCAGAAGGTGAGAGATGAAAAAATCATCTTTCATTACTTTCATTCTTTCAGGTCCTTGAAGTCCTTTCACCTTTTGATACGTTTCCACCACAGTAAAAATGCTCTCTATGACCCAGTAGACAAAAAATCCAAGGAAAACGAACATTGATTTTCTTAACAGCACAGATAAAAACATCAGGAAACAGAAAAAAGTAAAAAGCTTTACAAAATAGTTTCCAATAAAAAACACTTCTTTAAAGACCGATTCTGAATCTGTTACCTTAGAATACTGATGACCAAGGAATAACGTGATTAAAAATACAATCAGCGTAGAGACCACCGTGAAAATCGTAATGGTTAATAGCTTGGAACCGATAAATTCCTTTCTGCTTAATCCGTCAATCGTATTCTGTTTGAACATTCTGTTAGTAAACTCCTGAGAAATTGAAAAAACGATGATCAATCCAAGAAATATCTTCAGCAATGCTACAATCCATGTGGTAAAATTCCAGATCTCAGGGAAGTTATAAATGCCTTGCTCTTTTAAATTAATGGTACCTCCGAAAACATCCAGATCTACTAATCCGATAAAAAGAAGCGCAATAAGAATCGCAAAATAAAGTATGGTGAAAACCTTGAATGGTCGGTAATTCAGGTTTTTGTAATATTCAAGTTTTAATAATTTAAGCATGAGTATTGGTGTTTTTTACAAGTTCAAGGAATTGAGTTTCAAGAGATAGTTTTTTCTTGTTAAGATGCGAAAGGAAAATCCCTTTTTCAGCAAGCTTTTGGTTAAGCGTGGAAGCTGAGATCGAAGCATCCTCACGGATCTGTGCTTTGATCAGTTCACCATCCAGTTTTACCGAAGTAAACCACTGCATTTCTTCCAGTGTACTCAATAGTAGAGTGTTGTTGTCTGCTTTTAACTCAAAATAACCATTGTTAGCCGTCATTTCATCCACTCTTCCGGAGTAGATAGCGTTTCCTTCCTTCAATACAATAACGTGGCTGCATATCTTTTCAATCTCGTCCAGAAGATGGCTGGCAATAATGATGGTAATACCCTGCAGCGCAATACTGGAAATGATTTCCCTGATCTGGATAATTCCCTCAGGATCAAGTCCGTTGGTAGGTTCATCAAGAATCAGTACTTCGGGATTATTCAGAATAGCAGAGGCAATGGCCAGACGTTGTTTCATTCCTAAAGAAAACGTTTTGAAGTCATCTTTTTTTCTTTCATACAACCCTACCGTTTTCAGGACTTCATCAATTCTCCCGTATGGAGTACCCTTGATTTCCGCCACAATTTTAAGGTTGGTTTCCGCACTTAAGTACGGATAAAAATTAGGCTGTTCGATAATAGCACCAATTTTTTTCAGCACATCATGACTTGTTCCTTTCTCTCCAAACCAGTACCAGTCGCCACTTGTAGGATTTATCGTTGAAAGCAGCATTCCGAAGGTTGTAGATTTACCACTTCCATTAGGTCCTAAAAGACCATACACATTGCCTTTTTCTACATCAAAAGAAATATTGTTCACCACAGTTCTTTTGAATTTTTTTGTCAGATTTTTTACTGATAAAATTTTTTCCATGTAATTTGTTTTACATAGTAGTAGTGTATGTAATTGATGAAATGTTACAAAGATTACAGGATATTTCGATTAATTATAATTTTTAAATATTAAATTTGATTCAATTAATCATTAGTTATGAAGTTAATTGAATTGGCAAAAGAGCTCAATGTTTCGGCGGAAGCCATCAAACAATTTATACAGGATTTTGACCTGGATCTGGGATTTTGTATCAGTACCAACTTTGAAATAAAAGACGATTTTGAAAAATTCGCCCGTGAAAATATAGACTTTTTAAGGCGCTACGAAAAAGATCTGGACAAGAATAAAACCGTGGAACAGATTGCTGAAACCATTAACCAGCCCAGAGAAAAAATTGAGCAGGCCATGAAAGATAGCAACCCCAATATCTTTGATAACGGATTTTTCCGTTCATCTATTTCAAGCTATGGAATTGATAACAAATTAGGAGGAAACTATCAATTTGTCTACAACTATTTTGGACATAAAACAAGCCTGCAACATCGGGATTTCATAGGATATCGGGATTTGTTTTTCTATATATCTACCGCGTTGGAACCATTCCTCAACCCACAACAGATCAAAGACTGGGGAATCAATAAACCGGCCGGAATTATCCTGTACGGACCTCCCGGAAGCGGTAAGATTTTTTGGGCTAACAAAATTGCGGAAATAATCGGTTACAAATTCAAAGAAGTCAAAAAGCATTATATGGGAACTTCTTTCGTAGATGGTACTCCCACCAATTTCAATGACTTTTTGGTCAGCATGATGAAAGAGAATAAAGTGCTCCTGTTCATGGATGATTTTGATGAAATTATGATGCAGCGCAAGGCTGAAACAGATATCGCATCCTGCAATCTCGAAACTCAGGAACTTATTCTTCATTATATCGGGAAATTTGAAAAAGAAGAATTACTGATGGTAGGTTCTGCAAACTCCGTATCAGAAATTGATGAAGAAATACTGTCTCCCGGAAGATTCGATGTCATGATTCCTATTTTCCCGCCCAATGCCGCAGAGCGCTCTGAAATTATCCTGTATGCCATGACGAAAGGACTTCAGGAAGATTCACTCCTATATAAAATTCTTAAGAATAATAAAGCAGATAAAGTTCCTTTCTGGCACGATATCGCTTCCAAAATGAAGGTTTTCAGCAATACCATGCTGATTGATTTTACACAAAGCCTGAAAAAGCACATCAAAAACCTGTATCAGAGAAACAAAAACGAAAACTTAAGAATCGACCAAAAACTTTTGAATGCCGCATTGAGAGAAGCTGCCGGAAAATTAACCGAAGAATATCTGAATCAAATCACCAGATTCCTGGCAGATGCTGTGATCAATAATTTTGATGATTTTCAATTAAGAATTGAGGCACTGAAAAAAGAACTCGAAACGTATAAAGCGGTGGAAGAACCGAGGAGAGCCATCGGGTTTCATCATAATGGGGAAGAAAAAAGTGAAGGGTAATGTTGAAAAATAAGCATTCACAAAAACACCATTTGCATTACTTATGAACAGCATTTGGGAGCTTGAAATATTTTACAGAAAACGGGATGTAATCATTATCGGAAGTGGCTTTACAGGACTTTGGACAGCTATTTCCGTTAAAGAAAAATATCCTGAAAAATCGGTTTTAGTTATTGAAAGAAACTCTGTTCCGTTGGGTGCGTCAACAAGAAATGCCGGTTTTGCATGCTTTGGAAGTCTTACCGAAATCATTGCCGATTCTGAAAAAATGGGTTGGGAGAAAACATTGCAACTCGTAAAGATGAGGTTCGACGGACTTCAAAAAATCCAACAGTATTTCAACCATTCTGAAATTGATTTTGAATTATGTAAAGGCTATGAAATTCTTAATAATAATCAACCCTTAGAGAAGATTGACGAGGTAAATGAACAATTGAAATCTATCACTGGAAACGAAAAAACATATTCTTTACAACAAGAAAAAATTAAAGAATTTGGATTGGAAAAATCTGAGTTTTTAATTGAAAATCCTTGTGAAGGAAGTCTGCATTCAGGAAAACTTTTGATGAAGCTTTTAGAAAAATGCCATGAATTAAAAGTTGAATTTCTTTTCGGAATGGAAGTCAAAAAGGTTGTTGAAAATACTGATGAAATTGAAGTACAGCTTTCGGAAGATCTTTCGATTAAATCAGACAGAATTATTCATTGTACCAATGCTTTTAGTTCAAAATTTATAGAAAACGAAGAGATCATTCCGGCTCGCGGGCAAATTATTGTGACCGAACCGATAGAAAACTTAAAGATAAAAGGAACTTTTCATTATGATGAAGGATTTTATTATTTCAGAAATCTTGGAAACAGAATTTTATTAGGCGGCGGAAGAAATCAGGATTTTAAAACAGAAGAAACTACAGATTTTGAAATTACCGAATTTCTGCAGGATCATTTGGGAAATTTTCTCAGAGAGGTTATTCTTCCCCATCAGAATGTTGAAATTTCCATGAGATGGTCAGGAATTATGGCAATGGGTTCTGAGAAAACTCCCATTGTAAAACAGCTTTCAGACAGAGAATTCTGTGTGGTGAGACTTTCAGGAATGGGAGTCGCTTTAGCTCCTAAACTTGGTGAAATTGTTGCAGAAATGATTTAATCTAAATATAAAATATCCCAATATTTCCAATCGTAATGGTGAGCTGCCATTAAAAAATATTTATACATGAAATATTTACCTTTTGAACATATAGTTTACACTACAAACTTATCAAAACGAGACATCATAAAAAGACTTTCTGACTGTATGGAAACGAAAGGAAGTGGCTTTACATCTAATAATAAATCAACAAAAGAATACGAAGGTTTTATTGATGATCATCATTTTGAAATGAATAGAATTATAAGAAACAGAAATTCTTTTCTTCCGCAAATAAGTGGATCAATACAAGAAAATAACAATGAAACACAAATTGAAGTTAAAATGAAATTACACGTATTTGTACTTATTTTTCTAGTATTTTGGTGCTCATTTATATTATTTTTTTTAACAACTATCTTGATTGCAGTTGAAAAAATATCTTTTGATGTATTGATTCCTATAGGTATGCTGCTATTTGCTTATGCATTAAGTATGTTCGGTTTCAAAACTGAAAGTATGCGGTCAAAAGAAGACTTGAAAAAAATATTTGAGGCAAAATAGTATAACTGCACCCATTTCGACTAAGATCCGTGTAAATTCTTGAAATCTGTGGGAATACAACAAATATCCGTATTTTTGCAAAAAAGAAACATTCGTGATTAACAACGACCATATAAGAGAAGTTCAATCCAGAATTGAAGACCTTCACAAATATCTTCAGATTGATAAAAAAAAGATAGAAATAGCCAATGATGATGAAAAAACAGCCGCTCCTGAATTTTGGGACAATCCAAAAGGGGCCGAAGTTTTTCTGAAACAACTGCGTTCTAAAAAAAGGTGGGTGGAAGACTATGAAGAAATCCGTTCCCAGTTTGAAGACCTGCAGGTTTTAATGGAATTTGCCAAAGAAGATCCCGATTCTGAAAAAGAATTGGATCAAGCCTTTCCACAGCTGGTTGAAAAAATTGAAAACCTGGAATTCAAAAATATGCTTTCCAATGAAGGTGATGAGCTATCTGCTGTGCTGCAGATCACTGCAGGGGCTGGAGGTACAGAAAGTTGTGACTGGGCAGCGATGCTGATGAGGATGTATACCATGTGGTCTGAAAAACAAGGCTATAAAATCCGTGAACTTAACTTCCAGGAAGGAGAGGTTGCCGGGGTAAAAACCGTTACATTGGAAATTGACGGCGAATATGCTTTCGGTTACTTGAAAGGAGAGAATGGAGTTCACAGGCTGGTAAGGATTTCTCCTTTTGACAGCAATGCGAAGCGGCACACAAGTTTTGTGTCGGTCTATGTGTATCCTTTGGTAGATGATACCATTGAAATCAACATCAATCCTGCAGATATTTCATTTGAAACCATGCGAAGTTCAGGAGCAGGTGGGCAGAACGTTAACAAAGTAGAAACGGCCGTTCGTCTTCGTCACGCACCTACAGGAATTATTATTGAAAACTCCGAATCCCGTTCACAGCTTCAGAACAAAGAAAAAGCCATGCAGCTTCTTCGTTCCCGATTGTATGAAATGGAATTGGAGGAACGAATGAGAGCAAGAACTGAAATTGAATCCAATAAAATGAAGATCGAGTGGGGAAGCCAGATCCGAAACTATGTCATGCATCCTTATAAACTGATAAAAGATGTACGTTCCGGCCACGAAACTTCAGACGTGGATTCTGTGATGAACGGAAATCTTACACCGTTCCTGAAAGCCTTCCTGATGGCTGATGGTACCGCGGTTTCAGACGATGATTTCGACCTGTAAATGTCATGTTTGAATTTTAGTTAAAATCTTATAATAAATTTCCTTTTGAAGTTTATTAAGCTTATTTTTGTTACTTATCAATATATATGGAAGATTTCAATAGTTGGAAAGATTTATTAAACCCTGAGTTTTATATAAAAATGGGTGGGTTTTGGCTTATTTTATTTATCATTTTTGCTGAAACAGGTCTGTTTGTAGGATTTTTTTTACCAGGCGATTCATTGCTTTTTGTTTCAGGGATTTATGCAGTAGAAATTATCAAAGAGACTTTCGGCTCTACTGGGAGCGATTTTTTAGATACGACTATTTTAGCAACAGCAGTAGCCATTGCAGCAATTATTGGTAATGAAGTAGGATATTATTTCGGCGTAAAAGCCGGACCGACACTATATAAAAAGCAGGATACGATGCTTTTTAAGAAAAAATATCTTTATCAGGCGCACGATTTCTTTGAAAAACATGGAGCTTTAGCAATTATTATGGCGAGATTCTTACCGGTAGTAAGAACTTTTACCCCTATTGTAGCTGGTATTGTTAAAATGGATAAGAGAGAATTTCTGAGAGATAACGTTATTGGAGCTGTTTTATGGTCATTTATCTTGATTTTCGCAGGTCATTATTTGGATAAATTATTTCTGGATCAGTTCGGAATTAACTTAAAAGAAAAGCTTGAGTTTATCATTATTATCATTGTGTTAATAACGACGCTTCCTGTTATCATCAAGTTTATGTTTGGTAAAAAACAGGATTTTTCTAAATATGAAGATAAAGATCCTGAATAAGGAGAACTATAATATAATCTACATAACCCGCTTTTTAGCGGGTTATTTTTTTATCCATTCCAGAATATTGGGATAGATGATGCTGTCTCTTTTCATCTTACTGAAAAACCTGGGTACATGGCCCGTTCTTTTCATAAAAACCAGTTTATGCGGTACGTTTAGCCTGGTAAGGGCAGAGTCCATGGCAAGTCCCTGATGCTGATTAACAAGAAAATCTGTATTTCCCTGAAATAATAAAGTAGGAACATTGGTGATATTGGCAATCGGACTGGCTTCTTTAAAATCTTCAGACACATTTTTACGGTCAAACTTCACTCCTACTACTTTTTGAAAAGTAGGCGATGTGTATTTTGAGTAAAAAGAATGCAAATATTCCGGGCTGTAGAAATCGGTAGGACCACTCAGAGAAATGATTTTCCTAATCTGATCCGGATGCTGGTATCCATAGAGTAGTGATAGATGTCCGCCGGCGCTTTCTCCAAGCAGAATATAGTTATTGGGTTGAAGATCTGCCTTCTGAGCCAGAGAATTAAATTTTTCTATGGCTAAGCCAATATCTTCAAGCTGTTGCTTATAAGTAATATTTTTTCGCCTGGAAACCAGCCTGTAGTTCATATTGATGCTTGGAATATTATGCGCAAAAAGCATCTTCTGGATCTGGATCATATGCTCTTTTTTTCCGAACGTCCATGCACCGCCGTGGACCATTAAAACAACAGGTGATGTTTCAGGATAGTCAGCAGGAAGGAAAATATCCATCTTCTGTCTTTGATGTTCACCGTATTTTAAATTGTAAATCTTCTGATTATGATCGCCCACCCAAACCCTGAATTTTGTATTACATGAAATTAATAAAAAGCTGATACATCCTAAAACAAAAAAATGATAGTTGATAATTAGCTTTTTCATACTTCAAATGTAATGAAAATAAAATATTTTATGATGTGTGCTAACTCTTTTTAACGCAGCATATATTGTTCATATTTATGGTCTTTTTTCAGCCTGTTCCTTTAGACTATGATTCATTTTATTGAATCCTTCGGAAGTTTTGTCAAGATTAATAAATGACACCAGAATACCGGAAAATTCTTCAGACTGAATAAAAGTGGTGGTTCCATTTCCGTTATCGATGAGTTGAAACTGATGCTTACCATCAAAAATTCCTTTAAACAGAAGCTTTCCAAGCCAGCTTAGCTCTTTATTTTTTACTGATGATTGAACCACCGGCTTAAATGTCATTCCTTTTCCTTCTTCCGGTTCTATGGTAACTTTTAAAATACTACCGGTATCTAATGACCCTGCTATACTTTTAATGAATGGATTCCAGTTCGGATAATTGTTAAAATCAGTGAGAATTTCCCAAACCTTTTGCGGGGCTGCGTTAATAATTATTTGTGTCTCGATTTTCTTTGCCATGATGTTTGATATTGATGAGGACAAAGTTCGGCCAGAATAGAAAATATCTACTTGATAAATATCAAAAGTTTTCGTGAGCGGTCTTATTTCTTATCCGGCTGAATGTTTCGGAAGTCATCCCGAGCATAGATGCAATGTACTGCAGTGGAATATGGGCAAATAATTCACGGTTTTCATTAAAAAATGCGGTATATCTTTCTTCAGCAGTCATAGAAAGATGGGTGAGAACTCTTGTTTCCAATGTAATAAAACAATGAATTATGAAAGCTTTTTCAAGCTTATACCATTGAGGAACCAGCTGATGGAGGGCTTCGTAATCCTCTTTGTCAATGGAGTAGATTTCAGTATCCGTAAGTGCCTGAATATTCCACCGGGCAGGACTGGCAGACATAAAACTCGAAAGATCAGTAATAAAATATCCTTTCGTAGAAATCCACTGGGTCACTTCTTTTTTTTCAGTCTCAATAAAGATGCGTAAAAATCCGGATTGAATGAAACTTAATTTTGTACTGCTCTTCCCGGCGCGCAGGAAAAAATCATTTTTGCGAACAGTTTCCGGTTTGAAAAAGGAGACAATGGTTTTCAAATCATGATCTTCAATATTTTCAAAGTAAGACTGTAAGCTGTATTCAAGATCTGTTGGAGGTGAATTCATGGCTGAAACGTATTATTTTTTTGCAATGATCTTCATGATAAAGCAAATCAAAGTTACGAAATATTAAAACCTTTGATATGCCCAATTGTAGTCGATTTTAGTGACCAGAAAATAATCTTTAACCCTGTTGATGGTTATAAAACATTCTGTATATCCGTGATAGAGATATAATTTTATTGTCAATTTGAATTCATGAAGAGCGATAATTTCAACGCTCTTATGCCGTATGTCTTCCTGTACACCATTTCCAATATCATGATTGGCGGTTAATAAAGCATCAAGAACAGGCATAAATACCGCGGATATTTTTGCTTCATTTTCGAAATAAATATTGATGAAATCTTCCAGCTTACTTTCAAAGTCAGGTTTTTCAGAATTTTTTATATAAAATTCATCTGAAAATTCAAAAGAAATACTTTCCGTTGAAGGAGTCTTTACAGAAACCGTATTGCTTTCCCAACAATCAATACAGGTCTTTTTAAACTCAAATGAATGATGACTTTTTGTGGGTATAACGATCATTATGGAATAAAATTTGTCATTTTAATTTAGAGTAAAATTATTGTTTTATAAACAACCCAAAAATAGAATTAAATAATTATTTTTGTTCCGTTTAACAGATATTAAAAAAATATTAAAATATGGCGTCTGGTTTTTTTGCAATTTTGGATGATATTTCTGCGTTGATGGATGATGTTGCGGTTACTAGTAAAATAGCCACTCAGAAGACGGCGGGTATCTTAGGAGATGATCTGGCGGTAAATGCAGAAAAAGCAACAGGCTTTCTTTCTTCCCGGGAAATTCCGGTTTTATGGGCGATCACAAAAGGGTCTTTTATCAACAAATTGATCATCCTGCCTATCGTTTTTTTACTCAATTGGTTGTATGCTCCAGCTATTAATTATGTATTGATCCTTGGAGGATTCTATCTGGCTTTTGAAGGAGTTGAAAAAGTGATAGAGTTTCTTTTTCACCGTGACAAAAAAGGTCATGAAGTTATAGAGGAAATTGTAGAAGACGAAAAAAGTTCTGAAGAAATAGAAAAAGCGAAAGTAAAATCGGCTATTACAACGGATTTTATTTTATCGATCGAGATCGTAATTATTGCTTTGGGAACCGTATTGGAAGAAAGTCATCCTTTCATTACGCAGATTTTAGTAACGAGCTTAGTTGCATTTATTGCTACTGTTGGAGTGTATGGAATTGTAGCTTTGATCGTAAGAATGGATGATGCCGGATTTAAATTAATTAAAAAAAGTAACGATAAAGGTTTTTTCGGTAGGCTTGGACATTTATTAGTGAAGGCTTTACCTATTGTTATTAAAATATTGGGAGTAGTCGGTACGATTGCTTTAATAATGGTAGCTGGTGGAATTTTTCTACATAGAGTAGAATTTTTTCATGGCTTACTTCCAACCTGGCCAGATGTTCTGAAAGAGCTTACACTTGGAGTTGTAGGAGGTTTGGCTGCTGTGGCGGTCTTTACATTGGGTAAAAAAATATATACTTTGGCTACCCGTAAATAGTTTCTCTGAAAAATAATTTATATTCGCTTATGAATGCATTTAACCTTGTATTTATTAATAAATATGAGAAATTTATCGATTGATATATTAAAAATTATACTCGCATTTTTTGTGGTTTTTTTGCATATGCATTTACTGATAGATTTTTATCCTTCATTAAGTTATGTACTTGTAAATGGCCTTTTTAGAATAGGGGTTCCTGTTTTTTTAATAATAACGGGATATTATTTTTATCATGTAGATGATATTCATAAGTTGAAAAAATGGCTGATAAGAATATTTTTACTGTATTCAATATGGTCGATAATCTATATTCCTTTCTGGAAAGAAGGTAAAATTTTAATAAATATTTTTTTTGGATATCACCACTTATGGTATCTGATAGGAACTTTCTTTGCTGGAATTGTTTTGTTTATGCTAAGAAATAAATCGGCACAATTTATTATAACAACGATTTTGTTTCTATTCAGTTGTGGATATGTAATACAAATGTTGGGGAATCTTCATTATTTTACCGGGGATTTAGACACAACATTGAATTTATTTCCTTCCTACAGAAATTTCCTATTTGTATGTTTTCCATTCTTGGGAATAGGTTTTCTTATTAAAAAACTGTATATTGATGTAAAGCAGAAGCCATCTTTGCTGCTGGTTATAGGATCAGTAGCTCTTGTCGTTTTTGAAGCGTTTTTGAATTATAAAGTATTAGGATTAGATAAAAAGGAAAGCATTGATTTATTAATATCTTTGCTGATTGCCTGTCCCATTGTATTTTTATACTGTAAAAGTATTCCTGTAAAAACAGATTCTAAAATTTTAGCAAGTATTTCAACCGCAATTTATTTGGTTCATCCATTAATCATGGAATGGATTTTTAACCTTCACCTTACCACATTCAGGTTTGTGATCTTTATCGGAGTGTTATTAATGGTAAGTTTAATATTAGTTTTTCTTAATAGAAAATTAAAATATCTGTTGTAATAAAGTTACTGTATTTTCAACCCTTGCACATAGGCTAATTTAATTGCATCCGCTCCGTGAAATTCAGAATAATTGAGATCAATTTCATTCTCAGATTTTAAGTTCTCATACAATTTAAGAATGTTTCTTTTGTATGGGCAATGATCTATAAAATTGTTTAAAAAGATTTCAGCGGTTTCTTTTTCAGAAAAACAGAGGAGGAAATCTAGAGGAGAAATCGAATCTTCTGTCCATTGATTAAATTTTGTTCCATTATTCTTTAAAAAAGCAATGGCAGTTTCTTTAGAACTGAAAATCTCAAAAATAGACAGGATGTATTTTTGTATACTTTCTGTAATTTCAGTAATTGAATTTTTATAAGACAGACCGGCTAAGTTCCATTCTTTCCAATTATTAAAGGGAGTTAAATAACCAATCTGGTTTCCATAGATCAATCCTTGCGAATATTCATTTTTTCTCTGTTCAATTTGCCATTTTTTTAATATTTTAGAATAGATATTGATATGTGGAAGTATCTGGATGGATGAAGAATCATTCCTGAAACTCGACTGAAAATAAATTTCAAAATAGATATCTTTATCCTTCGAAATTTTCTTAAGCCTTTGTCCCTTTTCAAGTGTTTTAAAACCCTCGAGTTGAGCGGCAATTTCGTTGCAAGCATTTAAAAATACTACTCTTGTATCCATTTTTAGCTTTAGGTTAATTTATTTTAAAAACGAATATAAAGAAAAATGAGAAACCATAAAAGAGTCTCAATTAATATTTACCGCAGAAATTTTTTACATTTTCATCAAAAGAATATGCAACTGTAAGAAAAAGAGCATCGTGTTCAGTAACGTTAGTTTGTCGTAGAAATTTTTTATGAGCAATTTCATAAACATTATCATGAACTTCCATAAATTCCACCTGCATTTCAGGATAGGGATATTTTTCTTTTGCAATAGCAAAACATGAATCATCAATTTCAAATTCTCTTCTAACAAAATCACAAAGACTTAAATGCTTTTCATCTAAATGATTTAAGAGGATTGTTAATTTTTTTCTGTCAGTTTCATGCTTTAATTTAGGAAGAATTATTTTTCGAAAATTATAATTCGATAAATCCTTCTCCACAATTTTATTTTCTTTAACAATTGAATTCTGCTTTTCATTCTGACAAGAAATCAATAATAAAAGTAGAAAGGTAAATGAAATTTTATTCATGATTTAATTTATTAATTCAAAATTAAACCAGACCATTGCCCATAAAAAAAGGATTCCCGTAAGAATCCTTTTATATTTTTAGTTGAATAAGTCTTTCACTTTATCAAAAAATGTTTTTTCTTTTCCGGAAGGTTCTGCTTCCATTTCTCCGCTGGACATCTGCTTCTCAAAGAAATCTTTTTGATCTTTTGTAAGCTTCTGTGGTGTCCATACATTGATGTGGATAAACATATCACCTTTTCCATAGCTGTCGATGCTAGGAAGGCCTTTTCCTGCTAACCTAAGGATTTTTCCGGACTGTGTTCCCGGATCAACCGTTATTTTCACTTTTCCGCCAACGGTAGAGATTTCTTTTTTGGTTCCTAATGCAGCTTCAGCATAGGAAATATATAATTCCTGATGAAGGTTGTCTCCTTCTCTTTTGATTGTTTTATCAATTTCTTCTTCAATAATAACCAATAGATCTCCGGGAATACCTCCGAAAGGAGCATCATTACCTTTTCCTCTTACATTCAGCTGAATTCCGTCTCTTGCACCGGCGGGAATATTGATTGAGATTTCCTCTTCATCCTTAATAAGCCCCTGTGCATTTGCTCCGGCTGGAATTTTATCAGCAACCTTTCCGATTCCCTGACAAGTTCCACAAGTAGCCTGGGTCTGCATTTGCCCAAACATGGTGTTCATTATTTTAACCTGAACTCCTGAACCGTTACACGTAGGACATGTTTTTGAAGTGGCACCTTCTGCCATCTTCATTTTTTTTACTTTAAGCGTTTTCTGGGTTCCGTTCACCATTTCTTCAAGGTTCAGCTTGATTCTGATTCTTAGATTAGAACCTTTCACCTGCTGACGTCCGCCGCCACCTCCGAAACCTCCGAAGCCACCGCCACCAAAAATATCTCCAAACTGGCTGAAAATATCTTCCATATTCATACCACCGCCAAAGCCGCCACCACCGCCGAAACCTCCGTTTCCGCCTACGCCTGCATGACCGAATTGGTCATAACGGGAGCGCTTCTGGTCGTCGCTTAATATTTCATAAGCTTCCGCTGCTTCTTTGAATTTTTCTTCGGCTTCCTTATCTCCCGGATTTTTATCCGGGTGAAATTTGATCGCCATTTTTCGGTATGCTTTCTTTATTTCC
The DNA here is from genome assembly GCF_046535275.1 of Chryseobacterium sp. SIMBA_029. Lineage (NCBI taxonomy): Bacteria > Pseudomonadati > Bacteroidota > Flavobacteriia > Flavobacteriales > Weeksellaceae > Chryseobacterium > Chryseobacterium sp. SIMBA_029. Next base: position 80,041 of record NZ_JAWRXA010000008.1, on the reverse strand, counting down.
TCGGATGATGAAGATTTACTTACTTCAAGAACCTCGTAATAATCTCTTTTTGACATGATGCTTAAATGCTTACAATTGATGTGAAATAAATGATGATTGATTCTTGCTGGATAAAAGGTCTATCAATTACCACCTATCATTTATCATTATTAAATTTTAGTTTCCTATTACTACTTTTGCAAAACGGATTACTTTATCACCTAAAGTATATCCTGTTTCGATAACGTCTACGATTTTTCCTTTCAAATCTTCTGACGGTGCAGGAATCTGAGTAATTGCTTCATGGAAATCAACACTGAAATTGTCTCCGGCTTTTACTTCCATTGGTTTTAATCCTTTTTCAGTAAGTCTGTTTTTGAATTTTTGATAAATCAATTCTACCCCCTGTAAATCTGAAGTATTTCCATTTTTAGCAATTTCTTTCAATGCTCTTTCAAAATCATCCAGTACTCCTAACATAGAAACCATCATATCCTGATTAGCATATTGGAAGAATTCCATCTTCTCTTTTGCTGTTCTTTTCTTATAATTTTCGAATTCAGCATACAGTCTGATGTAACGGTCTTTCTCTTCTGCCAAAAGTTCCTCAGCAGTTGGAGTAGCTGTCACATTTTCTCCAGAAGCTGTTTCGTTCTGAATCGTGTTTTCTTCTTGATTATTGATGCTTTCTTCGTTAATATCCTGATTGTCCATAATTCAATATTTATTTACAGGTGTGTTTGGCAAAGACTTTGCCAAATGAAAAATTAAGACATTAAGGCAGTTTATTTTTTATTCTGTGAAAAAATTACACGGATTATATACCCTTTCAGCCGTTACTGAAGGTAATAATGGAACAGCATTTTTTAGAATCAGTGAATGAATTGATAGTTGATTTTGAAGCCGACAGTTGTTATTAGTCTGCAAAAGTCTGATAAAGCAGGTAAAGATTTAAAATAATGATGATGAATGAAATGATCCATACACAGACTTTTAAAACAGGTTTATTCACAAATTCACCCATTTTTGCTTTGTCATTAGTAAACATCACCAACGGAACAACTGCAAAACTCAATTGCATAGATAAGATCACCTGACTTAAAACCAAAAGATTAGTAGTTCCTTCTTCACCATATAAAATAGCTACAATTAAGGCGGGGATTACAGCGATAAGTCTGGTAATTAATCTTCTGAGCCATGGTTTTAATCTGATGTTTAAGAAACCTTCCATCACGATCTGTCCTGCCAGCGTTCCGGTAAGCGTAGAATTTTGACCTGAGGCAAGCAAGGCGATAGCAAATGCAATACTGGCCATGGAAGCCCCTAGTATGGGTGTCAGCATTTTGTAGGCATCATGGATATCTGCAACATGTTCATTGCCTGTCGTGTGAAAAGTGGCTGCAGCCAGAATAAGGATTGCTGCATTAATAAAAAACGCTAGCAATAGTGAAACAGTACTGTCTAAAGTGGCAAACTTAATAGCTTCTTTTTTTCCTTCTCTATCACGGGGATAGTCTCTGGTCTGAACAATACTGCTGTGAAGGTACAGGTTATGAGGCATAACCGTGGCTCCCAAAATTCCAATGGCAATATAAAGCATAGCAGGATTCTGAATAATTTCTTTTTGAGGAACCAAGCCTCCTAAAATCTCATTGATAGCCGGTTTTGAAATAATAATTTCATATAAAAAACATGATAAAATAATAAAAATGAGGCCCCCCACAATACTTTCTATCCATCGAAAACCTTTTGCCTGAAGTAAAAGGATGATGAGAACATCAACAGTAGTAATTACGATTCCCCAGGTAAGAGGAATATGAAATAAAAGGTTCAGAGCGATCGCAGAACCGATGACTTCAGCGAGATCACAGGCTGCAATAGCAATTTCACATAATATCCAGAGAATAAAATTGGTCGTAGGATTGAAATGATCCCTGCACGCCTGTGCAAGATCTCTTTCTGCAACTACGCCAAGCTTTACCGATAAATGTTGTAAAACCATGGCAAAAATGTTGGAAATAAGAATAACAGAAAGTAGAGTATAGCCAAATTGCGCTCCTCCGGCAATATCTGTTGCCCAGTTTCCCGGGTCCATGTATCCAACGGCAATCATCAGTCCCGGTCCCGCAAAGGCAAGGTATTTTCTCCAAAAACTCCCTTTTACCGGTACCTTAATGGAAGAATAAACCTCTGGTAATGAATGTGAAGTTTTATCTTTTCGCCAAGCGCTCTTTAAGTTGAGATTCATAAATAATGTGAATGTTAGAAATGTCTAACAAATGTAATTAAATAAATGAAAATATAAAAACTAAGACAAAAAAAATCCCGAAAATATTTTCGGGATTTAAGTATTAGCTGTTTATAATTATTTTGCAAATCGTACAGACATTTTTCTGTCAGCAGCTCTTTCAGCATCTGATGCTTTAGGATCTACTTTAGCAAATTTGCTTCCGTATCCTTCAGCTTCTAAAACCTGAGCACCAACTCCTGCTTTTGCTAAAGCACCTTTGATAAACTCAGCTCTTGATTTAGATAATTTAATGTTAGATGCTTCATTACCTGTTTTATCAGTGTAACCACCAATTTTAATTTTAGCTTCAGGGAAAGCTTTTAAGATAGCTACAAGATTTTCAAGCTGTCCTTGAGAACCTGCTTCCAATTCTGTAGCGCTAGCCACTTTGAAATTAACGTGGTCAAAATCATACCAGGTATCTTTTAAAGCACTGTCATCAGCTGCATTTTTGTAATTTCCAGATTTTAGGAAAGTGATCATCTGATCTTCCATTCCACCTTTATAACCTTTAAGCGCAACCCCGTTTAAATCGATATTCTCATCAGTTTTAGCAGTAGTTACAGCAGTTCCTGTTGTATCACTTGGAGTAACTGCGGTTGACGCTGTATCCGTGTGTGATCCTGTTGAATCAGCAACAGTGGTTGTGGTGGTTGTCTGCTTTTTCTCACATTGCTTCCAAATGAAATATGAAACAGCAATTAGCAATAAAAGCGGAAGCAACCATTTCCAGATTGAACCTCCGCCTTCGTTATTTCTATCAGGATTAGTTCCTGTAGGTGTTGTACTTCTTGTAACGTCTATTTTAGGCTCTCCGACCGGCGTTTTTATAGCGTCATTATCATTATCAAACTTGTATCCTTTAGCCCAATCGCCAATATTTAACGATGCTAAAGAAAGTCCAGCTGGCAACAATGTAGAGATAATACCTTTCTGGCTGCTCAATAAACTTGAAATACCAGATTTATCCAGATTATTATCAGCTGCATATTTTCCTACAGTTCCTGCTGTTGCTCCTGTTACAAGGCTTAGCAAAGAACTTGCAGAACCATTGCTGATTCCTGAAAAAGAGGCAATTGAATTGACCAATCCACCAAGTTTATCACCAAAAAGAGACGATAACAAAGTAGAGATGATAGGATTATTAGAAGAACCTCCCAATAAATTTCCTAAAATTCCGCTGGATGAAGCATTCGTAATTGCATCTAAAACTCCTGGATGATCAGCATTGTTTGCTAATCCTCCCACCACTGCAGGCAGTAAACCTCCAATTGCTTTTGAAATACCAGATTCACTTTCTCCTAATTGAGACGCTGCTTGTGATACTAAAGCGGGACCTAATTGTCCTTTAATTAAATCAATAACATTTAAAGACATAATAAATTTATTTTTTAGATTAATGTTGATATAAATTTAAACAAAAATCTGTCCAAACGTTATTTTTTTTGATTATTTATTGAAATTTTAATGAAATTTTCAGAAATCATTAAAAATGTTAATACGCTTTTGCGAATAATACTCGTCTTTCAGAGGGTTTTCCTGAAATTAGCGAAATACCTGTTTCAATGTCATTATCTGAAGGAATACATCTGATAGTTGCCTTGGTTTCTTCTTTAATTTGTTCCTCTTCTTCAGCAGTTCCATCCCAATGGGCGTAGATGAATCCTCCTTTTTCTTCCAGCACTTTTTTAAACTCTTCATACGTGTCAACTTTTGTAATGCTGTCATTTCTAAAGTTGAGTGCTTTATTATAAATATCTTGCTGAATAGTTTTTAATAACTCTTCAATGTAAACATCAACACCTTCAATAGAACGTACTTCTTTGGTAAGATTATCTCTTCTTGCAATTTCTACAGATTTATTCTCTAAATCTTTCGGCCCGATGGCAATTCTTACAGGAACTCCTTTTAATTCGTATTCAGCGAACTTCCAGCCTGGTTTATTCTGAGTATCATTATCAAATTTCACAGAGATACCTTTAGCCTTCAGTTTAGCCTGAATATCTAAAGCAACTTCACTGATTTGGTTAAGCTGTTCGTCACCTTTAAAGATAGGAACAATAACCACCTGGATAGGCGCCAATGTAGGAGGAAGTACCAATCCGAAATCATCAGAATGGGTCATGATTAAAGCTCCCATCAAACGCGTGGAAGTTCCCCATGATGTTGCCCATGCGTGCTCAATTTTCCCTTCTTTGTTGGTAAATTTCACATCAAAAGCTTTGGCAAAATTCTGTCCTAAAAAGTGAGAAGTTCCTGCCTGAAGTGCTTTTCCATCCTGCATTAAAGCTTCAATACAATAAGTTTCATCAGCTCCCGCAAATCTTTCAGATGGTGTTTTTACCCCTTGAATTACAGGCATTGCCATGAAGTTTTCTGCAAAATCTGCATACACTTTATTCATTTTTTCTGCTTCTTCTACGGCTTCATCCTTTGTAGCATGAGCTGTATGCCCTTCCTGCCATAAAAATTCTGCTGTTCTTAAGAATAAACGGGTTCTCATTTCCCAACGGACAACATTGGCCCATTGATTAATTAATATAGGTAAATCTCTGTACGATTGAATCCAGTTTTTATAGGTGCTCCAGATAATTGCTTCTGATGTGGGACGAACGATAAGTTCTTCTTCTAATTTAGCATCCGGATCAACGATAAGTTTTGCAGGGTTGTTTGGGTCTGTTTTTAATCTGTAATGGGTAACCACGGCACATTCTTTTGCAAAACCGGCAGCATTTTTTTCCTCTGCCTCAAACAAGCTTTTGGGCACAAAAAGCGGGAAATAAGCATTAACGTGACCTGTCTCCTTGAATTTTCTGTCCATTTCATCACGCATTTTTTCCCAGATTGCATAGCCGTATGGTTTAATAACCATGCATCCTCGCACTCCAGAGTTTTCAGCTAAGTCAGCCTTTACCACCAACTCATTATACCATTTGCTGTAATCTTCGCTTCTTGAGGTTAATTTTGCCATTATTTTTTTTAATTTTTTTAACTTTTTCCTATTATTGTTATCTAAAAATAAAACTCTATTTTTGATAGATTTTTTAATCAGTGTTTTGGTACATTTTTGGTACACATTGCAAATATAATTTAATTTAAAAATTTTTACGTTATCATGAAAAGAAATATACATAAAAATTTGCTCGGTGTGTTAAGATCTAAAGGGATTTTAGCCATATCAAGCGGATTATTGCTTATGTCTTGTGGTGCTCAGATGGGAGGGTATAGCGAGACTGATGGGGTTTATTATGACCCGAATAAAGATACACTACCTGAAGGCGTAATTATCAATGATGGCGGAAACAGGGTAGGTCAATATTATGACTATTATCAGGACTCTAATATCATCCAGAATGCACAAGCTAATTCTCAAGAGCAGGATAACAGATATAATACTTGGAGTGATAATAACTGGAATACCAATGTAACAGATTCCGATTGGGGAAATTTTGCAGGATCCCAAACCAATGTTTACAATAATAACTGGGGTAGTCCTTGGGGATATTATGGTGGTTACAACCCTTACTGGGGCTGGAACGGAGGTTGGAGCTTAGGTATGTCTTTCGGATGGGGTAGCTCATTTGGATGGGGATGGGGCGGTTCTTACGGCTGGGGAAATCCTTACTGGGGCGGATACTATGGTTGGGGCAATCCTTATTGGGGTGGCGGATACTATAACCCGTACTGGGGATGGAACGGCGGATACTGGGGTAACGGATATTACAACAGACCTATCTACAGAAGAAGTGGTGCTGAAGGAGGTGGATTTAACAGAAATAATCCAGGTCTGACAAACTCTATCTATAAAAATAATACAGCCGGTTTCAGAAATAATGGCGGTGGCTTTAGAAATACCAATACAAATGGTGGTTTCAGACAGCAAGGTAATTATAATGGTGGATTTAGAAATCAGCAAGGGCAATCCGGTGGATTCCGTAACTCTACACAACAGACAAGACCGAACTACAATTATAACAACCAGCAACAACAGCCTAGATACAGAAATGATGGTGGATTCAGATCCAATGATAACGGAGGATTCAGATCTAGCGGAGGATTCAATTCAGGTGGTGGCTTCAGAGGTGGTTCTTCAGGCGGCGGCGGTGGTATGAGATCCGGCGGCGGCGGTGGCGGCTTCAGAGGGGGTAGATAATTTTCAAACTTAATAACTATTTAAAAAATAATGTTAAAAAAATCTTTAGTATTAATGAGTGTTGCTGCTGCATTTTATGCGCAGGCTCAGGATGTTTCTGTGATAAGAAATACTGTAGATGCATATTCCAGTACTCCTATGGTGGGATCGGCTAAATTCAATGCGATGGCCGGATCTAATGGGGCACTAGGTGGGGATGCTAGCTCCCTGCTTACCAACCCTGCCGGTTTGGGAGTTGCCATTTCCGGAGAAATTTCAGGAACATTGTCTGTAAGTGGGAATAAAAATACCTCTACATGGGCAGGTTCATCCATTAATTATAGCAAAACAAATACAGATCTTGGGAATGTTGGTGGTGTACTTACTTTTCCTTTGATGACTGAAACAGGATGGAAATTCATTAATATCGGGGTCAACTATTCCAATCAGTCTCTTGATAATTATGTAGAGTCTCCGGGAAACAGTAACCTGGTCTATGATTTTGACACCAATAAAAGTTCTTCACTTGGCGGTCATGCCTATAATAGGTATGGATACTTGTCTAAAACAAGTTTCGGTGTTGGAGCTAATTATAACCACAGTGTGTATATTGGAGCAGGCTTGAATTTCTTCAATGCCTCTATCGACCAGTATGATACAGCGGCATTCAATTCTCTTCAAAATGGTTCTACAGAATATTTCAGCAAGCAGAATACTCCCTATTTTGAAAGATCTTCAGGTTTTTCAGCAACCCTTGGGGTAATTGGTAAACTGAATCCTAATTTCAGAGTTGGAGCAGCGATTGAAACACCTACTTTCTGGACGATTGACAGAAATTATAATTTCTACAATGATGCTAATTTAGGTGATGATATGGCTTATGAGGGAAGAAGATTTACTTCTCCGCTTAAAGCAACCGTAAGTGCTGCTTTTGTAGCCAGTAAAAACTTCTCTTTAAACGTAGACTATACACTTGGGTTAACAAAACCGAAATACAGAGTAGATGGTGGTGCAGAAACAGAATTGAATGATTTCTTCAAAGATAATTACAAGAACTTATCAGAAGTAAGAATAGGAGGGGAATACAGAATACAACAGTTTAGAGTAAGAGGTGGATATTCATTTGTATCCAGTCCATTTGATGCTTTAACGATCAGTAGATTTAATGATGCGGGAACTTCTTCTGTAGATCAATCTTATAATAACCTTATTCTTAATAACAGAAACTTATTGTCATTTGGTTTAGGATATGATTTCAAGTCTTTCTATGTAGATGCTTCTTATCAGAACATAACGTCTAAGTACAGCAATCCATTTTTGAGAGGTGTGCTTAATGGTAATACAGATTCTGCTTACTATTCACCAGGAAATATCGTGACCAGCGATTCTTACGCTGTCTCTGATGTGAAAAACAGCAGAAATAACTTTTTCCTTACATTCGGTTGGAAATTCTAATTTCCAGCTTGTGTAATGAGTGATTAAATTGAGGCTCCGAATGATTTCATTCGGAGCTTTTTTTATTGTCAATAATTTGATTGTTTATTTTTAATGAAGATGTCCAGCAGGATGATGATGGAAAAGATGCATGATCAGGGCTAGAGAAACCCCAAGGATAACCAATCCGATTTTTATCCAGTCTATATTATGATTCTTGTTGCTTTCAAAAATAATCACTGAAGAGATATGCAGGAAGATTCCGCCTACAATAGCAAGGAAGTAAGGCTGCAGATCAGGATTGAAATAATTACCCAGAAGCATTCCCATAGGTGAAGCGAGGGCAAATAAAGCAACGATCAGCAAAGATGGGTAAGGTGAACTTTTAGATTCATTTTTTCTGTTGAATAAGAAAGCACCCAGAATAAATGAGATCGGAAGATTATGAAAAACGATCCCTAAAAGGTAGGGGGATAATGCCTCCTTTTCGTTGGCTAAAGGAATTCCTTCAATGAATGCATGCACAAAAAGTCCTACCATTAAAGCCATAGGAAGAATATTGTTCTCACTATGATGATGGAAATGCCCGTGCTCAAAGCCTTTTGTTAAAGCCTCGAGAATCATTTGAAGAAGGACTCCTGCGATGACAAAAATTCCTAGATTACTGCTTTCTTCGGAAGCATATACTTGCGGAAATACTTCATTCAGGCAGATCGTGATCAGAAATCCTGCACTTAAAACCAATAAATTTTTTGCAAGTTTTTCTTTTTTACCAAAATGTTTTCCAAGAAATACTCCTGCAATGACGCTTAAAATCAGTAAAAAAACTGTTATCATGCCTTTTTCTTAAATAAATTGATGCAACGTGGTGAGTTTTCTTTGTCAAATTCATCCAGCTGATAATTTCCCCAAATTTTTATTCTTTCAAAACCACATTCTGTTGCATAAGAGTTGATAGCTTCCAGCGTATGAAGCTTTACTTTTTCGAAAAAATGAAAAGACTGACCTTCCGTTTCGAAACGGATATCTTTAACAATATGTCTGCCCTCAATTTTTTTGAGAATTTTAAAATCAATACCACCGCGGGTTACTAAAGATTCCGCAACGATATTATTTCTTACATATTTTTCATTCAGATAATCCAACACAAAATAACCGCCGGGTTTTAAAGAATTATATACCGACTGGAAAACTTTTTTGTCATCATTTTCATTGTCAAAATATCCAAAACTTGTAAATAAGTTAAAAACAGCATCCATTGGATCAGTATCGATAGGATTTCTCATATCGTGAACATCAAAAAGAAGGGTCTGATTTTCGAACTGTTTATCGAATTCTATACTCTGTCTGGAAAGGTCCAATCCAAGCACATCATAGCCTAATTTATTAAGGAAAACCGAGTGTCTTCCCTTTCCACAAGCCAGGTCAATGATCTTGGAAGAAGGCGGCAGCTGAAGCTCCGCAGTCAGTTTTGTAATGAAGTTTTCTGCTTCCGTATAGTCTCTGTTACTATAAAGCAAATGATAATAAGGTGTATCAAACCAAGATTCAAACCATTCCATAATGCAAAAATAACTAAATTTGCAGTCTAAAAAAGAAATATGTCCTTTAAATAAAGTAAATGTTTAGTTTTAAAGGAATTATAAATCGAAACAAAACGATAGAGAAAAACGATATCGTTTAAAAATAATACTCTTAGTATTCTTGATGGTTTATTTTGATCTGTAGGATTCAAAAATAATCATTGGGAAATTAAGTTAATCTAAAAATATGGACACAGAAAATCTAAAGATTCAGATAAAGACATTCTTCGGTCTGGAACCGATTTTGGCAGAAGAAATCAAAAAGTTGGGCGGTAAAAACGTAGAAATTAAAAACCGTGCTGTAAACTGTGAAGGTGACCTTGGGTTTCTTTACAAAATTAATTATTCAGCAAGAACTGCGTTAAAAATTTTAATTCCTGTTCTTGAATTTAAAGCTTTTAACCAACATCAGTTTTACGATAAGCTTTTTAAAGTGGAATGGGAAAAGTTTATGGATGTAGATCAGTCATTTGCGATTGATTCAACCGTAAATTCCGAAACGTTTAAACATTCACAGTTTGTTACCCTGAAAATGAAAGATGCCATTGTGGACTATTTTCAGGATAATTATAAAAGACGCCCGGATGTAGATGCCAAAAGACCGGACATCAAATTCCATCTTCATATTGACCGTGAATTGGTGACCATTTCTCTGGATTCTTCAGGAGATCCTTTATTTAAAAGAGGATACAGAAAGGAACAGGGTGAGGCTCCTATCAATGAAGTGCTGGCAAGCGGAATGCTTCAGCTGGCAGGCTGGGACGGAAAAGGAAACTTTCTTGACCCGATGTGTGGTTCCGGAACGTTGTTGATCGAAGCGGCAATGATTGCGCTAGATCTTCCGGCTCAGATCTTCAGACATCGTTTTGCTTTCCAGAACTGGAGTAATTATGATGCTGATTTATTCACCAAGATCAAGGAATTCAGAGTGAATAGAGTAAAAGAATTTACCGGAAAAATTGTTGGTTATGATATCGATACCCGAATGCTGAACGCAGCAAGAACGAATATTGAAGCAGCAGAGATGGAAGATATCATTGAAGTAAGAAAACAGGACTTCTTTGAGTCTACGAAAGAACTTTTCCCGTTACTGATGGTTTTCAATCCGCCTTATGATGAAAGAATTGCCATCAATGATGAGGATTTCTATAAAAAGATTGGAGATACTTTCAAAACTCACTATCCTAATACGTTAGCCTGGTTGATTTCTTCAGATCTGGAAGCGGTAAAGAAAATCGGTCTTCGCCCTTCAAGAAAAATCAAGCTTTTCAACGGAAAACTGGAAACCAGATTTTTACAGTATGAAATGTATGAAGGAACAAAAAAACTTCATAAAATTGAAAATCAATAAAATTGTTATAAAAACCTTCCGGTCTGGAAGGTTTTTTTCTTTTTTGATTTTTTCTGTATTTCCCTGATCGCCTTGTGTACGGCTGTGGTGTTGTATTTGTATTTCAAATTAGGATTATTTTGATCCTTACAAATTTTCAATGAATTGAAAGAACAACCTTAATTTTCTCATAAAACTGAGGTTACATTTGCACGTTCTTTCCTGAATAAGTAATTTTGAAAAATTTTCAACTTGAACCCTACTATTTCCATTATCGTTGCCATTTTCAACCGAAGAGACGAACTTTTCGAGTTGCTGAATTCACTCACCCATCAAACCGATAAGGAGTTCGAAATTATAATTGTGGATGATGGTTCTTCTATTGACCTTAAGCCCACCATCAGTAATTTTGAAGAAATACTGAAAGTGAAATATTTCAGAAAAGACAATTCCGGACCTGGCTTAACGAGAAATTACGGATCCCGGAGAGCAGAAAGCGAATGGCTGGTTTTTGTAGACAGTGACGTTATTGTAGAAAAGGATTATATTGAAAATATTAAGAAAAACATTGTAACAACGCCTTGCGACGCATTTGGTGGTGCTGATAAAGCCCATAAAGGTTTTAATCTGATGCAGAAAGCGATTTCCTACTCAATGACTTCTGTTTTTACGACAGGAGGAATACGGGGTAATAAGAATTCAATTTCGAAATTTCAGCCGAGAAGTTTTAATATGGGCGTTAAAAAAGAAGTTTTTGAAAAAGTGGGCGGATTTTCTGAGATGAGAATCGGGGAGGATCCGGATCTTTCCATGACGCTTTGGGAAAATGGTTTTACCACTGCTTTTTTTGACAATATTGGAGTGTATCACAAGCGCAGGGTAGATTTTGGGAAGTTTTCCAAGCAGGTGTATCAATTTGGATGTGCAAGACCTATTCTTAACCAAAGACATCCTAATTATGTAAAAATTTCATTTGCTTTTCCTACGTTGTTTTTATTGGGCTATTTTGTAGGCTTTTTAGAATATTATATTCTGGGAAGAGGGATTATCCTTGCTTTGTATGGTCTTTATACCTTTTTAGTCCTTTTCCATGCTTTGTGGGTGACTAAGAATATCAGCATTGCGGGGATGGCTGTTATCTCCACCTATATTCAAATGTTTTCTTACGGGTATGGCTTTTTGAAATCCTGGATTCTGATCAATATTTTCAGAATGAAACCTGAAGATGCTTTCCCGAAACATTTTCACAAAAAATAAAAGCTGATGAAAATCAACAGCTTTTATTACAATAAATTAGTTTAATATAGAGATGGTTTCATGGTTGAGAATGCCTACCGTTTGCATGCATTCTTTCATCTTTTCGTACGTCCGCTGGATATCGTGATCCAATCCTATAGAGAATCTGATCAATCCATCGGTGATTCCCATTTCAGCGCGTTCCTCTTCCGGAATTTCAGAAGATGTTGAGCTTCCTGAGCATGAGAATAAAGTTTTATAAAATCCTAAACTTACCGCCAGATACCCTAAGTTTTCCTGCTGCATAAGTTCCATTAGTTCATTGGCTTTTTCAGTCGTTCCTGCGTCTAAAGTCAATAATCCGCCAAATCCATATTCCTCATGCATCATGCTTTTCATCAACTCATGATTTTTATGTGATTTTAAACCGGGGTAAACTACGCGTAATCCGTCTTTTTCGAATCTTTCAGCTAAATACATAGCGTTGTGGCTGTGTTGCTTTATTCTGATATGCAGTGTTCTTAAATTCTTTAAAATGCTTGCAGACCTGAAACTGTCCATGGTAGGCCCCAGCAGCATACAAGCCCCTGAATTTACATTTTTAGTATCATTAATGAACTCCTGGCTTCCACAATATACACCGCCTACAGTATCACTGCTGCCGTTAATAAATTTTGTAAGACTGTGAATCACAATGTCTGCTCCTAGAAGTTTAGGAGAAATAGAAAGCGGGGAGAATGTATTGTCAACAATAAGCTGTAGATTATGCTTTTTACAGATTTCCGAAAGCTTTTTCAGATCAGCGACTTCAAGAAGAGGATTGCTTACACTTTCACAGTAAATTACTTTTGTAGTAGGTTTTATAGATGCTTCTACCGCTTCAAAATCATTGATATCTAAAAAGGTAGTCTCAATTTGAAAAGGGGGAAGGAAGTTTTTAAGGAAAGCATAGGTACCTCCATAGATGGTCCTGCTGGAAATAATATGATCACCACTTTTACATACCTGTAATAAAACGGAAGTGATTGCTCCCATACCGGATGCGGTAACATTCGCTGTTTCGGTGTTCTCCAATTTTGCCAATGCCTGAGAAAGATAAAGATTCATGGGCGAAGAATGCCTTGAATATAAATAACAGCCGTCTGCATTCCCTTCAAAGGTATCAAACATCGTTTTAGCAGAAAGGAAAGTATACGTTGAACTGTCTGAAATGGATGGGTTTACTCCGCCGAATTCACCGAAATATTGTAAATCCTGTATTTCGTTAGCTGCGTTAAAGTCTTTCATGATCGTATTATTTTTTGTTCGGACTAAAAATGAATGAATTCCAGAATTATTACAACCTATTTTTGAAATATTAGAATATAAAACTATTAAAAACTGATTATACCGAAAAAATGTTTGTTATATTTGAATAATGTAAATTCTAACCAACAAATTATCTATGGCATTAGATGAAACTGACAAAAAACTGCTCCTGTTTTTACAGGAAGATGCTAAACAAACTACCAAAGAGCTGTCCTACAAGCTTGGTTTGTCGGTAACTGCTGTATATGAGCGGATAAAGAAACTTGAAAATACAGGTGTAATTTCAAAATATGTAGCTATTCTTGACCGGAACAAGGTCGATCGGGATTTCATCGTATTATGTCATGTGAAACTGACTCAGCATAAAAAGGAGCATGTGCTTCAGTTTGAACGGGAAATCATGACTTTACAGGAAGTGACCGAATGTTTTCACGTGAGTGGTGATTATGATTACATCCTGAAAATTGGAGTGAAAGATATAGCGGATTACCGTAATTTTATGTTATCCAAATTAACGACTTTGCAGCATATTGCGAGTACCCACAGCTCTTTTATGATCTCTGAGGTAAAAAACACCACTGCAATTGTTCTCTAATCTAAATTAAAACACCGTTTTTTGAAGATATGGCGTCAGGAAGGTCTTCATTTTCTCCAATAATTTGAAGAAGATCTATTTCAATGTTTCTACAGATAGAAAGCATGGGAATGTCGAACATTAACCCTGAAAAAGGGTTTTCAGAATAGTCTCCTACCAATTCCATAACGATGTAAATCCATCCGATAACGATGCAGAACGGGATGCTCGTCCAGATTCCCCAATCTCCTAATTTAGCAAACTCATTAACCAAGCCAAGGGGAAGTAAAATCGTAAATATGACATTAAAAATAAATCCTGTGCTGGCAAACTGCCTTGGTGAAGGGAATTTTTTAATTCTTTCCGCCTGTCCCTGGTAATTGTAGAATTCATTTAAACAATTTTGGAGCTGCGTTTGATTAAAGTCTGAAATAACGTTGCTGTTTTTTAAATCGTTGATGTCTTTAGCCTGTAATGAAATTAAATAAGTGGCAAAATTTTTATAATCACCATTCACTGAGAATTCTTCTTCTGAAAGATATTTATGCTGGAAAATAGAAGTCCTTCCATAATCCGGAAAACCTGCTTTGATGAGGCGGTGGCGTTTTTGGTTAATGGTTCCAAAATGTTTTTTAAGACTTATATGTTCCCATTCGGTAGGAATCAGAAGCTGTTCCCGGAAGGTATACAGCCAGGCAATGTGTCTGTATACTATTTTTTTTCTTCTTTCATCTAGATCGTTGATCGTTCCTTTCTCTGTATCAAAAGCGTAGAGCATAGAGGTGAAGGACCGGCTTGAATTGACAATACCGCCCCAAATTTTTCTGGCTTCCCAAAGCCTGTCATAAGCCTGGTTATTTTTGAAACCTACATAGAACGCTTCTGCAGTACCAATCAAAGCTACAGGCACCCATGGAATAATCATCCACTGCCAATTCGAGAAGTAATATACGGTGGCGACCACGGTACACCATACACTAAGCCATATAAGATGTACGCCTGCCAGGTTAAATATCTGTTGATAGTTGAAGTATTTGGTGGTGATCATAGGGAATATTGTGTTTTAATGGACGGGAATAAGCAAAATAGAGACCAATTGATGTATCATACATCATCCCATAGCTTTACTTTTTGTCATACGACTGATCTAGTTCATTGGTTTTTTGATTATTAGTTTGATTTATAACAGGAACTATTTATGCTAATTAAATGTACACAAAAAAACCTCTAAAATATTTAGAGGTTTTAATTTTTTATATGAATTTAATATTGAAGCATTTCTTCGATCTTCTTCGAAAGTTTTTCTGCGTTGGGAAGCATTTCCTTTTCCAGAATCAGGTTGATTGGAACTGCAGGAGTATCGAGCGATCCCATTGTTTCTACAGGAGCATCCAGATATCTGAAGCAATTTTTTGAAATACGGTGTGCGAAAGCTTCTGCAAAAGAATTATTAAGCTGTTCTTCTGTCAGAACAATACATTTTCCATGAGCCTTCACTCTCTCAAAAACAAGTTCTTCATCAAGTGGAATTAAAGTTCTCAGGTCAATAACTTCAACTTTCCCATTGAAATTTTTCGCAGCCTCTTTTGCCCAATAAACTCCCATTCCGTAGGTTACTACTAATAAGGTACGGCCTTTTTCAACTTCATTTTTATCAGCTTCTATAATGATTTTTCCTTTTCCGAAAGGTAACATATAGTCTTCTGCCGGCTCTATGGTTTTGGCGTCTTCAGTTCCAGGAACTTTACTCCAATATAGGCCTTTGTGCTCTAACATGATGACAGGATTCGGATCGTAATAAGCTGCTTTTAATAATCCTTTAAAGTCGGCTGCATTACTTGGATAGGCGATTTTAATACCTTTGATGTTGGCTAATATACTTTCAACACTTCCGCTGTGGTAAGGTCCTCCGCCTCCGTAAGCTCCTATTGGAACACGGATGATATTGCTAACCGGATATTTTCCGTTGCTTAAATAGTTTGATTTTGAAATTTCAGTAATCAGCTGGTTGATTCCAGGATAGATATAATCTGCAAACTGTACTTCTACAATAGGTTTTAAGCCTACTGCACTCATACCGGTTGTAGAACCGATAATATAGGCTTCCTGAATAGCGGTATTAAAAACCCTTTTATTTCCGAATTTCTTTCCTAATGTAACGGTTTCACGAAAAACCCCTCCAATTCTTTCTCCTACATCCTGTCCGTAAAGCAATGCTTCCGGATGTTTCCACATTAATTCCTGGATAGCGTGAATCGCAGCATCTACCATAACGATTTTTTCTCCGCCTGCAGGTTCACGTGTTCCCACCTCTTCCGTAACCGGAGTAGGAGCGAAAATGTGGTGCATTACGGTTTCAGGTTTTGGATCTTCTGCATTTTGAGCTTTTTCAAAAGCTTCTTCAGCTTCTAATCTTGCTTTCTTCGTGATTTGTTTTAATAATTCTTCATCAGCTCCTGAATCCAGCAATTGTTTTCTAAGGATTTCTCCTGGATCTTTTTCTCTATGTTGTGCGATCTCTTCTTCCTCTCTGTAAAATTCTCTTCTTACACCTGAAGTATGATGGCCGATCAATACTGTTTTTGCACAAACTACTAAAGGCTTTCTTTCATTTCTTACAAAATCTACGGCTTTTTTCATGGCTTCAAAGCTTTCCGTAAAATCCGTTCCGTCCACTCTCATTCTGCTTAAACCAGTGAATCCTGCGACAAAATCGTAAGCATCACATGTTCTTGCTTCTTCTTTGGTTACGGAAATTCCCCATTCATTATCCTGAACAAGGAAAATGATCGGAAGCTGGTGCAATGCAGCAAACTGTAATGCCTCGCTTACTTCACCTTCTGTCACGGAATTATCTCCCAAACTACAAACAACCACAGGATTGTTTTCGAATTGTTGAAGGTTAAATTCCTGAATGTATTTTATTCCCTGTGCAACACCGGTTGTAGGGATAGTCTGCATTCCTGTAGCGGAACTTTGATGGATGATCTTCGGCATGTTTTCGTCTCTGCTCGAAGGGTGTGAATAATACGATCTGCCTCCTGAAAAAGGGTCTTCAGCTTTTGCTAATAACTGCAGCATTAATTGATAAGGCTCAAATCCAATACCCAAAAGGATGCTTTCGTCTCTGTAATAAGGAGAAACCCAGTCTTCTTTCTTTAACTGGTAAGCTGTTGCCAACTGAATGGCTTCGTGACCTCTTGAAGTACTATGAACATATTTACAAATATTTCTGTTTTCTTCATAGATGTCGGCCATTGCCTTTGCAAGCATCATATGATTGTACGCCTTAAGCAAAATATCCTGAGAAACTTTTTCGTGAAGTGTATTTTCCATAGAAAGCAAATATACATAAAAAAACAAAATACTAACAAGTGTTAGTATTTTGTAATAATTTGATATATTTTATTAATTATTCCTTGATAACTTTTTTAGAAATAACATCATTTCCGGTTTTCACTTCAATGATATAGATTCCTTTAGTATATGAAGAAAGGTCAATAGATTCCTGATCATTGTTGATAGTACCACTCTGTAATTTCTTACCAGATAAGTCGTACACATTGAAAGAAGATTTTTTAGGCGCTTTCAATACTTTTACAATGTCTTTGGTAATGGTAGGAGCAACGGTAATACCGCTTGTTTTATTAATTTCATTAGTTCCTAATACTAGTTGGCTATATCCTGTAGTAATAATAGAGTAATTTTGAGGAGCAATTGCACCAGTACTATTAACCAAGCTTCCTTTGTTTGAAATTTCAATTCTATAGTTTCTTCCAGCAACAGGAGCGTCGATTACTACTTGTTCCACATTATCAACTGTATTGTCTGCTTTTGTTGCGGGTGTATTTGGAGAGTCCGCATTTAACTTCCAAGGATAATAAATAGTATTTGTAACGGTGTCAATGATTCTTAAATCTAAGTCATTTACTAATCTTGAACTTCTATTGTTATATGCAGCTGCCCATGTTAGATTGGCAGGAAGTGTATATGCTGGATCTATCCAAGAAATAGTTACTTTAAGGGGTTCTGTACCAGAAGCTGTAATAGTTTTTTTATTGATTATACCGTTATTTAAAGTCTCATCATTGAATATAACAGTATTATTTGATTTTCCTACTAATAATTCTGCACCTTTTTTAGCGTTAATGTATCCCCATCCAAATAATGGGTCTGGTCCGATGTTTCCTGCCTCAGAAGCAGAATGGATCATTAACGTTTTAGCGCTTGATGCATTTAAAACTTGGTTAGAGAAAAGATCCTTATTTATTTGTGTCCATAGACCGATTACTCCTGTAACAACTGGAGCAGAATATGACGTTCCACTTCCATAATCATAACTAATACTTCCTGTTGTATCTTCTGCTGTTGCTGCAGAAAAAACATTGGTTCCGGTAGTGGAAATATCCGGTTTTATACCGCCGTCATCTCTTGGGCCTGCACTGCTGTAATCTGAATGCACAACATCAGTTGACGTGGTATATTTGAAGTTGTTTGTAGTAATAACATCAGTAGCTCCAACAACAATAATGTTTTTTGCTAACGATCCAGGGCCTATACAATCAAATCCTTGTGAACAGTTTGTTGAAGGTAATACATCAGTAGCTGCGAACTGAACTTGAGTACCACTGGAATTTGTATAATATTTTGGAAAAGCTGATGTTCCAGGATAATCAGGACCATATCCAAAATAATTACCAGAAGATTTTACAATAATATAAGAAGGATTATTGTATACTATTTGATCGTAATTTTGATCATCCCCAAAATAAGTTCCTTGTAAATCATAAGATGTACTAGGGCTTCCAAAAGCTCCGTTCCATATCCATGCATTTGCTCCACCTATTGTCGCAATATCCCATCCTTGATTACTTCCATAAGAGTGATTAGAAAGCGCAGGTTGCGCAGTTAGTATTTTCTGATATACTGTACTGGTTGAGGTGTTTCCTGGTAGTGTGGTCGTTGCGAATCTGTAAGAATCTATAGTGGAATTTTTAGCAACTCCCTGAATATTCCCTGTTACAGGGACACCTCCAATAGTTCCACTAATCGTTACAGCGGTACTTCCGATGAACCCTGCTACGCCCGTCGAGTGGGCACTATAAATTTGGGTAGTTGCTTCCTTGTTGGTAATTCTTCCTGCAATGTTTGCAAAAGCAGGATGTGCTGCGTATACTCTTCCTCCATCGAAAATTGTAAACTTAATACCTTCACCGTTATAAGCATTTGTCAACCCAATTACTCCACCTGCGGTAGTAAGAGCATCAGCATTAGCATTGGAAACCTGTCTTATATCTTCATTTTTATAAAAATAAGGTTTTCCGTCTGGATTAAATCCTGCAAGGTTAATTCTTTGCTCTTCAATTTCTTTTAAAATCTCTGGAGACTTATTTGCTCCATAATGTTTAGATACATAAGAATCAAACTTCTTGTTATTCTCAATATTTTGTCTCTCAAACTCTCTTTTTAGACCTTCATTGTTTTGCGCACTTAGCAGTGAAATAGCCAAAGTGCCGACCAAAAGTAAATGTTTCTTCATAATGATTAGTAAATTGTTAAAATTATAAGGCGAACAAATATATGATAAAATATTTAAAATTACATGTTTTATGATAGTTTATTGTAGTTTTTACTGAATATCTATTAGCACTATTTAGCTAAATTGTATTTTTGTTGTTATCTTAAACGAGGTGTTTAAATTATATATTTTTAATTTTGTTAATAATAATACAAAAGAAAAGTATCAATTTACCTAGCCGTAGGTGATCAAATAATTAGAAAAAATGAAGTAACTTTACATTCTCTTTTTTAAAAAAGTTAGAAAATTACATGTATTTAATTTTTGACACAGAAACAACCGGTTTACCAAAAAATTTCAACGCGCCGCTTTCGGATTCAGATAACTGGCCAAGAATGGTTCAGATCGCATGGCAGCTGCATGATGACGATGGAACGTTGATAGAAAATCAGGATTACATTATAAAACCTGAAGGATATGATATTCCCTTTAATGCCGCCAGAATTCACGGTATTACCACCAAAATAGCCAATGAAGAAGGAAAGGATCTGCAAGAGATTTTAGAAAAATTTTCTGAAGTCTTAAACAAAGTAAGAGTTGTGTCTGGACACAATGTGGAATTTGATTACAATATCGTAGGCGCAGAATTTTACAGAAAAAATTTAGAAGATAATCTTCAGCAAAAGCCGAAGGCAGATACCATGATTTTGGGTACCAATTACTGTCAGCTCGGAGGAGGAAGAGGAGGAAGATATAAGTCTCCCAAACTGGAGGAACTCTACGAAAAGCTTTACGGACATAAATTCGATGAAGCTCATAACGCTGCAGCTGACGTTAATGCAACTGCTCAGGTGTTTTTCGAAATGATGAGGATTGGGATTATTCCCGCCGAGATACTCAAGGTTTCTGAAGATCAGTTAGAATATTTTAAAAGACTTCATCCGGATCCCATTAAACCTTTTAGCATTGTCATCAGAAGGCAGGTTGCAGAGTTTAATAATAAGAAAAAGCAGAACGATTTCGGAAGTATTGATGAAATTGATCTGGGTAAATATTTTAATTTCAACAATCACAGTGTTTTTTCAACCCTACTGGCAACTTCCAGTATTTCAGATTTAATAAAAAAAGCTACTGAAGAGAACTTTCCTGCTGTAGGAATGGTGGATTTGGGAAATATGATGGGAGCATTTAAGTTTGTTTCTGCTGTAGAATCTGCCAATTCAGACCGGGTTAAAAAACATAAAGAATATCTGGCTAAAAAACAGGAAGCAGAAGAGAATGGAACAGGATTTACAGAATCAGAACCTGTTTCAGAGCCCTTAATTCCTGTAGTAGGCTGTGAATTTTATATTTCAGAGCGGTACGAACAAAAACAGTTTACAAAAGATGATCCGGATAGGAGAACGCAGGTCGTTCTTTTGGCAAAAGACTTTAATGGCTATAAAAACCTTGCGAAACTTTCAAGTATCGGATTCTTAAAAGGATTTTATTTTGGAGTTCCAAGGATTAGCAGAGAGCTTATCGCTGAATATAAAGAAGGACTAATTGCTGTAACTTCGGGTATTTTGGGAGATATTCCTGATGCTATTTTAAATACAGGGGAACAGAAAGGGGAGGAGCTTTTTAAATGGTGGAAAGATACTTTTCAGGATGATTTTTACGCTCAGATCCAAAACCATAAACTTCCAGAAGAAGAGCATTTAAATGAAGTACTATTGTATTTGGCTGATAAATATAATGTTAAGATTTTAGCTCAAAACGAAACTTTTTACAGCAATCAGGATGATTCCAATATTCAGGATATCGTAAGTTGTATTAAAGATGGTGAAAAGCTGTCAACCCCTGTAGGGAAGGGCTTCGGGAAAAGAAGAGGACTGGCCGCAGGAGAATATTATATGAAAAGCAGTGATGAGATTAAAGAGACATTTTTGGCTTATCCTGATGCTTTTGAGGCGTACGAAGAATTTTTCGCCAAATTCAGTCCTTATACACTGAAAAGAGATGTTCTCCTTCCTAAATTTGATATCCCGGAAGAATTTATACATGTTGAAGATGAGGCTGATGGAGGGAAAAGAGGGGAGATGGCCTATCTTACCCACCTTACTTATGAAGGAGCCAAAAAAAGATATTTTGACACTGGAATTACAGATGAAATAAAAGAGCGTCTTGATTTTGAACTGGACGTTATTGCCAATACTGGATATCCCGGATACTTCCTTATTGTACAGGATTTCTGTAATGAAGCCCGTAATATGGGTGTTTGGGTTGGTCCCGGAAGAGGATCTGCTGCAGGATCTGCTGTCGCATACTGCATTGGAATTACCAATGTAGACCCTATTAAATACGATCTCCTTTTTGAGAGATTCCTGAATCCAGAAAGGGTCTCAATGCCGGATATTGATATTGACTTTGATGATGAAGGGCGTGACAGAATTATCAAGTGGGTAGTTGAAAAATACGGAAAAAATCAGGTAGCACAGATCATTACCTATTCAGTTCTTGGAGGTAAATCCGCGATTAAAGATGCCGGAAGAGTATTAGATATCCCTATTCCTGATACTAATAATATTGCAAAATTGATTCCTTCTGTACCGGGAATGAATATTGCTAAAGCATTAGCAAAATACGATAAATTACGGCCTGAAGAACAGATGCTTGTCGATGAGATGAGAATGGTGCTTGGCAATCCTGAAGATCCGCGTTTTGGGGTTCTTGCGAGTGCCAAAAAGATGGAAGGATGTATCAGAAATACCGGGATCCACGCTTGTGGGGTGATTATCACTCCGGAAGATGTGAGTAATCTTGTTCCTGTGACTATTGCAGCGAAAGATGCTGATATCTTAGTCTCTCAGTTTGATAACTCTGTAGCAGAAAGTGCCGGACTTTTGAAGATGGACTTCCTGGGTCTTCGTACCTTAACGATCATCAAAGATGCTTTAAAATTAGTCAAAGAAAGACACAATGTTGATATCGATCCGGATACCATTCCGCTTGATGATGTCAAAACATATCAATTATTTAAAGAAGGAAGAACGGTTGGGATCTTCCAGTATGAAAGTCCGGGGATGCAAAAGTACATGAGAGAGCTTAAACCTACGGTTTTTGCCGATCTTATTGCCATGAATGCATTGTACCGTCCGGGTCCGATTAAATATATTCCGAACTTTATTAACAGAAAACACGGAATCGAAGAAATTGTTTACGATTTACCGGAAACAGAAGAATATTTAAAAGAAACCTATGGTATTACCGTTTATCAGGAGCAGGTAATGCTTTTATCCCAAAAATTGGCCAACTTTACAAAAGGTGAGGCCGATACGCTGAGAAAGGCGATGGGTAAAAAACAGATCGATGTTCTTAATAAAATGTATCCTAAATTCATTGAAGGGGGTAAGAAAAACAACTTGGATGAAGACCGGTTAAATAAAATCTGGAATGACTGGAAAGCGTTTGCTGAATATGCCTTCAACAAATCTCACTCCACTTGTTATGCTCTGATTGCATACCATACAGCCTATCTGAAAGCCAATTATCCTGCTGAATATATGGCAAGCGTAATGAGTAATAACATCAACAATACAGATTCAATTACCATGTTTATGGAAGATTGTAAAAGTATTGGAGTAGATGTTTTAGGTCCGGATGTAAATGAATCTCAGTATAAGTTTTCTGTAAACGAAAAAGGACAGATCCGTTTCGGATTAGGAGCGATCAAAGGAATTGGAGAAGGGCCGAGTGAGGGAATCAGAGGAGAAAGGTCAAACGGAAGATTTAAAAATATTTATGATTTTTTTGAAAGAATTCCTCCTTCTCAAATGAATAAAAGAGTAGCGGAAAGTTTAGTATTGGCGGGAGCTTTCGACGAACTGGACAGATACCACCGCGGTCAGTATTTTGATATTGATATGGCAGGAAGAACCAATCTCGAAAGATTGATCAGATACGGACAGAGCTTCCAGGAAAGTAAACATGAAATGGAAAACTCTCTTTTTGCAGATTTTGCCGAAGAAGTTCAGATAGAACAGCCTAAACTGGCACCTTGTCCAGAATGGCCGAATATGCATACCCTTAATAAGGAAAAAGAGATTATCGGATTCTATCTTTCTGCACACCCGTTGGATGATTTTAAATATCAGTTCAGATTCATGCAGGGGCAGCTTTCCAAAAAAAATGTTTTGGAAAAAGAAGAGGGTGAAAAAGTAGTGATTGACGAAGCTCCGATCCTTGAACAGGATGTGCAGGATGAATCGCCGGACGTGCTGGAAATTGTCTCGGACGAACTGCTTACCGGTGAAGAGGAAATATTAGAACAAGTTGTTAAAAAAGCTGAGCCCAAAGGAGTATTTGGCTTTTTAAACCTCGATGAAGTGGATGCCTATAAAGAGCAGGCTTTTGCTAATAAACAGGAAGAATTGTTTGAGGAGAAAAAGAAAGACTGGAAACAGATACAGAAAGAACGGGAAAACGGCGGTGGCGGAAAAGAATACACTGTTGCCGGCCTGATCACGGAATACAGAGTACAGGATGGCTTTAAAAGTGGAGAAAAAGTAGCTTTCCTTACACTAGAGGATTATTCAGGGTCATATTCTTTCAGGTTGGGAGATCGTGATTATATGCGTTTGAAGGAAAAGCTTGAGGTACAGCGATTTGTTATATTAAAAATAAAATTTGCCCAGGTGAAAGATGGTCGGGTTTTCGTGAATGTAAATGAAGTTATTGAACTTCAGGAAGCTTTTGAAAGATTTGCTAAAAGTATTTCTTTGGTCATGGATGTGATGGATTTTAGGCCTGAAGACCTGGATTTTTTCAAAACAGTTCTTGACAGAAACAAAGGAAATCAGAAGTTGAAGTTTTTCATTAAAAACGATGATGACGATACCCACATTGAAGTTCAGTCCATGAAACACTCAGTTGATTTGAATGGTGATTTAATCAAAGAAATTCAACTCCTTAATAAATATGAATTTTATCTGAATTAATATAATATCATAGAAAATATATCTAAAAGTGGCTTTTTCCCACTTTTTTTGTGAAAAAAAGTAGAGTTATTTAAAAAAAATAAATGCTGTACTTTTAGAATGTTGACTGATATTATAAGTATGTTAATTTTAGATTAAGTATTTGTAAATGAGGAGTTAATAATTAATTCAATAATTGTTGATATTTTCAATTAATTCAAATGTTTGTTTAATTATCAATAATAAAAGTTGATTTTTGTTTTATACATCGTAAAAATTTATAATATTTTCTGATTTATAATGAATTAATTATTTAATTTTACCTCCTAATTTAATTTTTACTAAGTATGAAAAAATTTCTACTCGCGTGTTTGATACTGCTTGGGATAGGCATATCAGCACAAATAACGTTAGGTAGTGGAACAACTACTAGTTATTACCCGGTATATCCTTATTACGGATATACTTACTCTCAACAAATATTTCCCAAGTCTGAAATAAACTCAAATGCAGCAGGAAATATTACAGGACTTAAATTTTACTGTGCATCTTCAGTTGTTTTGACTAATTCTAATGATTGGACAGTGTATTTGGGAACAACAACAAAAACCAGTTTTACTTCCTCTACTGACTGGATTCCTGTCTCATCTCTTACTCAGGTTTACACAGGATCTGTGACCAACAATGCAGGAGTTGTAGAAATTACTTTTACAACACCTTTCAGCTACGACAATATCAATAATCTTGTTGTTGCAGTTGATGAAAATAAGACCGGATACGACGCGGGCACAAGTGGAAATTTTTATTCGTATGCCTCTACTTCGAATACGAGTATTTATTATGCTAATGATGCTACAAACCCTGATCCCTCTGCTCCGCCAACCGCTACAGGCAGAACAGCAAGAAAATCTAATGTTACTTTTGTAGGATTAAATGCAAGTCTTTTACCTGCTTGTCCTATAGCTACTGCACCTTCTAATGCTGCAACAGGAGTGTCTGTAACTCCGGCTATTACATGGGGAACTGTTACAGGAGCTACAGGTTATAGATTATCTGTAGGTACAACTTCAGGAGGAACTGATGTGGTAAATAATCTGGATTTAGGAAATGTTACTACTTATACACTGAGCACGCCATTGTTATATGGTAAGCAGTATTATTTTACGTTAAATTCTTACAACACTAACGGCTCATCAAGCAGCTGTAATCAAACAACTTTTACTACTAAAAATATTGGCTGCCCTTCAGTAACGGCTCCTTCAGCTAACGCATCGGGTGTCGCTCTTTTACCAACATTTACTTGGGGTGCAGTTACGGATGCTACCGGATATAGATTATCTATCGGTACAACTACAGGAGGAACTGATGTAGTGAATAATGCTGACCTTGGAAATGTAACTTCCTATACATTAACTACTCCATTATCGCCAAGTACAAAATATTATTATACAATAAACGCTTATACTCCAAATAATACTTCTGCAAGCTGTTCAGAAAGAAGCTTTACAACTTTATGCAACAGTACAATTTCTACATTCCCATGGACTGAGAATTTCGATACGATGAGCAGTATTGGTTCAGGAGTTGTTCCGACTTGCTGGGCTTCAGTAGCTGGAACAAATAGCTGGACCTCTATGAATGCTTCTTCAACGACATATAATGCACCTAGATCAGCACCAAATTATATGACGATTCAGTACAGTAATACTGCAGCAAGTCAGCTTTGGACTCCTGGATTTACTTTAACTGCAGGAACCGCCTATGAATTCTCTTTCTATTATAATACGAATGGAACTTCCAGTTCATATATTGGATTCTCAGGAGATGTTCAGGTAAATACTACTCCTTCTGTTACAGGAGCTACTTCAATCGGTACATTTATTACTTCAACTCAAGGTACGGCTGCTTATACTAAGTATAGCGTAATCTATACTCCGACTGCAACAGGTAACTATTACTTTGCCTTGAATGTTTCATCCACAAGTGCTCCTTGGTATTTGGGAGTTGATGATTTCAAATTACAATTAGCTCCAACATGTATAGAACCTACAGCAGTAACAGCTTCTAATATTACCACGGCAACAGTAAATATAGCTTGGACAGCTCCGGCTTCATCTCCAGGAAATGGATATGAAGTATATTACAGTACAACAAATACTACACCTACCAATGCTACAACGCCAAGTGCTACGGGAATTACAGGGCTTTCAACGATGTTGCAGGGATTATCTCCATCTACTACTTATTATGTATGGGTAAGATCAAACTGTAATGCTAATGATAAGAGTGCATGGTCAATTGCAGGAACATTTATGACAGCATGTAGTGCAGTAACAGACTTTAATGAGAATTTTGATTCTACAACTATCGTTTCTGCTGGAAATTTACCGGGATGCTGGAGTAGTATCGGAACAAATTCTACCTATGCAAGAGTGTACGCAAGTACTGCAGTATCATCTCCAAATGCAATGTATATCTACAATGATGGTACGGCTACCGGAATGGCTGCCACACCTGAAATCTCTACATTACAGACTGGTAATTATGCTCTTAAATTTAAAGCAAGAGCTAATTTTACAGCAGGAGGTACAGTTGAGATCGGATATTTAACTAATCCTGCAGATACTTCTTCCTTTGTGGCTTTAGGGTCTTATACATCGACAAGTGCAACAACAGTTGATAATTATTCATTGGATATTATAGGTGTTCCTGCAGGTGTTAACAAGCTTGTATTCAGACATACAGGAGGAGTAAATGCATATAGTATCCTTATTGATGATGTCAGTTATCAATTGAAATCTGCATTGGCGACTTCAGAAACAAAAGCAAAAGACACCTTGAAAGTATATCCGAATCCGTTTAACGATGTATTGAATATCTCTGATATTTCTAAAGTAAAATCAATATCAGTAACGGATCTTGTTGGAAGATTAGTGAATACTATCGAAAATCCTTCAACAGCTCTTCAATTAGGAAATCTGAAGCAAGGAATGTATTTAGTAACATTAAATATGAAAGACGGTTCTAAACAAACCATTAAAGCAATTAAGAAATAAACTCAATGTTTATCATATTTATTTAAGATAGCGGCCTTATGGGCCGCTATCTTTTTTCATTTTTCATGAATAATATAATACTTATTGCTAATTTAGTAATTCGAATTACGCTAAAATATATAATTTATGAAAAAACTTTTACTCTCATGCCTATTCATGATAAGCATGATGCTCAATGCCCAAATAGACTTGGGAACGGGCAGTACAAATGTTGGGGAGGCCCCGATAAGTACCTATTACGGATACTCCTATGTACAGCAGATTTTCACCAAACAGGAAATTAACGCTAATGCAGCAGGTAATATTACAGGTCTTAAATTCTATATGGATCCTTCAATGTCTATAACCAACTCCTCCGATTGGGTTGTATATGTAGGACATACTTCAAAAAACAACTTTGCTTCTGAGGCAGATTGGGTTCCTGTGAATCAACTTACCCAGGTGTATTCAGGAACAGTAACCAATACCAATGGAGTCGTGGAAATCACTTTTGCGGTACCATTTCCTTATAATAATACTCAAAATTTAGTCATAGCAGCTGAAGAAAATGCTCCGGGTTATGATTCGAATGATTACAACGATGTATTTTATGTATATGATGCTGTGCCTTCTTCCTCAATTTCTTTTAAAAATGACAATATAAATCCGAACCCCCTAAATCCTCCTTCCGGAAATTTAAATGATTACAAATCAGTGGTTAGCATATTAGGACTTACGGCAAACGCTGCACCAGCATGTCCTACAGTAGCCTATCCTGGAAATAATTCAACATTTATTCCGCAGTTACCGACGATTACTTGGTATGCGCCACAAGGTGCTGTGAGTTACAAAGTGTCGATAGGAACCACACCAGGAGGAACTAATATCGTAAACCAGCAGTCTGTTTCTACACCAAGTTTTACCCCTTCTGTACCTCTTGCGCTTAATACCACATTTTATCTTAAGGTAATTTCAGTAGGGCCGGGAGGAGAATCTGCGGGATGTTATGAAACAGTCTTTAAGACGATTCCGCCGCCACCTTCCAATGATGATTGTACAAGTGCCATTGAGTTAACCGTAAATCCTGATATGAATTGTGGCAGTATAACGGCTGGATATACATTAGGAGCCAGTGATTCAGGCTTGACTCCGGATCCGTGTTATGGTAACCCTGATGATGATGTATGGTTTAAATTTACAGCAACATCTACGGTTCATATTATTTCTCTTAGTAATGTAATGTCTGTTGGAGACACTGATAATGATGATATAGAATTCCAGGTATTTAGCGGAGGATGCACCGGACTTTCAAACGTTTTATGTGAAAGTTCTGAAATGGGTGTTGTTACAGGGCTTACTCCTGGACAGACTTATTATGTAAGATTATATAGTTATGATGATGCTGGAGCAGCTCAAAGCTTTAATATTTGCGTAGGGACATTACCTCCGCCTCCTTCTAATGATGCCTGCTCAGGCGCGTTATCAGCATCAGTATTTCCTTATACCTACACGCAATCTGATGCAGGCGGATCTACCAATAATAACGGATTTATTACGGCTTGTCCTAGTAGTATGAATGACGGAACCTGGTTTACATTTACAGGAGATGGAGCTACATTCGACATTACGGTAACAATGCCTTCAGGAAGTATTTTTGATCCAAAAATTGGAGTATATAGTGGTAACTGTAGTACTTTGGCATGTGAAGATACCATGGATGACGAAGGACAAGGCGGCACAGAAACTATTTCTGTACCTACCGTTGCCGGAACCGTATATTATGTCAATGTAGGATATTACAGTGGTTTTGATGATGAACTGGAGTGGCCGTTTACTATCAACATCAGCAAAGAGACACTTGCCGTTTCAGAAACTTCTCAAGTGAAAGATAAAATAAGGCTGTATCCTAATCCGGCGGCAGATGTCTTAAATATTTCAGAAGCATCGAAAGTAAAATCAGTGGCTATTTCTGATTTTTCAGGAAGAATCGTAAAAACTATTGATAATCCAGGCTCAGCCATTCAGGTAGGTGAACTAAAATCCGGAGTTTATATCGTGATGCTGACTATGAAAGATGGATCTAAACAAGCAGTTAAAATAATTAAGAAGTAATAACATAATTAATAAAAATAAAAAGGCGGATATCCATATCCGCCTTTTTTATGCAAAAATAGGTCGGAAAAATGTTGAGGTTGCTTTTGTATAAAAATGAATAATAGATCAAGCAGGAATTAAATAGAAAAAGGTGGCATATGGCCACCTTTTTTATAGTCTGTATGTTACACGTATTATTTATTGGGCACAGGTTGTATATCTCCTGTACTCATATGCTCAAAAACTGTTGGAAAGAACATCGCTAATATAAAATAAATGATGATCATTAATACAACTAGGGAAAAGAGAATAATAACTAAAGTATTTGGTTTGTTTTTCTTATTTGGTTCCATGATTTTGTGGTATTTGGTTAACAGATTACATTAATAAATACTATTAAGCTAATTTCTTGCCACACTGCTTGCAATACCGTGCATCATCATCAATATCTTCATTTCCGCAACGCTCACAGATCTTTTCAAGATTCTGTCTTTTGTTTCTCATCTCTGCCGTTACAATCCCTGTAGGAACAGCAATAATAGAATATCCGGCCAGCATTAAAATGACTGCAAAAAACTTACCCATAGGTGTAATCGGGGACACATCTCCATAGCCAACAGTCGTTACGGTGACCACTGCCCAGTAAATAGCCTGTGGTATCGTTTCAAAGCCCTCTCTTCCGCCTTCTACCATAAACATTAAAGATCCTACAATGACGGAGAAGATGATTAAAAATAAAAGGAAAATATATATTTTTCTGGAACTGTTCTTTAAAGCTCTTACGATGAGGTAGCCGTCATTCATGAAATCGAGCAGGTTAAAGATTCTGAAAATCCTCAACATTCTCAGCATTCTGAAAATCAGGAAATATTTTGTAATCGGAAAGAAAAAACTGAGATAGAAAGGAACCAGAGCCAAAAAATCAATGACCCCGAAAAAACTAAAAATATAATTTTTTCTGTTCTTGATCACCGTTATACGCATCAGATATTCCGCAGAGAAAAACAGGGAAATAATCCACTCTAGAATGATGAAGGTAATATGAAATCTTTTGTCCAGTTTAGGGACACTTTCCATCATAATGATCAAAGTGCTCACCAGAATTAAGGATAATAAAATGATGTCAAACAGCTTGCCTAGCTTCGTGTCAGAGCGATAAATGATTCTGTAAAGAAATCTTTTCCATAAGGCGTCTTCAGGAACAAGATGGTGTTCTCTTTCCATGGGTAATTGTTTTTAAATTAATAAATTTATCCTTATTTTCGTGGCAAACATACATAATAAAATGACAATAAGCGAAGTAATTTCAGAAATAGAAAAGCGCATTCCGTTACAGCAGGCAGAAGATTTTGACAATGTAGGTTTGTTGTGTGGAATTCCTTCCCGCGAAGTCAGTGGGATTTTAATTTGTCATGATGCTTTGGAAAATGTTGTAGATGAGGCCGTAGATAAAAAATTAAACCTTATTGTATGTTTTCATCCCATCATATTTTCAGGATTAAAATCTCTCACAGGAAAAAACTATGTTGAAAGAGCTGTTTTGAAGGCCCTAGAAAATAAAATTGCTATTTATGCGATTCATACGGCTTTCGATAATGATTTTTTTGGAGTCAATGCCGGAATCTGCAATCATCTGGGATTAAAAGAACTGAATATTCTCCAACCCAAAAAAAATAACTTAAAACAATTAAGTGTTTTTGTACCCAAAGACCAGAGCCAACAGGTAAAAGAAGCTCTTTTCTCTGCCGGAGCAGGAAACATCGGCTTTTATGACGAATGCAGCTTCACAGTTGGAGGAAGTGGTACTTTTAAACCAATAGAAGGTTCGAATCCGTTTTCCGGGCAGCAGGATATTCGTGAAAATGCTGATGAAGATATGATTTCTGTTATTTTTGAGGGCTATAAGCAAGGGGCAATTATTGCAGCAATGAAAGCTGCCCACCCTTACGAAGAAGTTGCTCACCAGATCTATGCATTGGATAACGAAAATCAACATTCGGGATTGGGAATGTACGGAGAATTTGAAGAAGCAATGGATGAAAAAGACTTTTTAAAGATGGTTAAAGAAAAATTTAATCTTGAAGTGATCAGGCATTCTGCTTTTAACCATAAAAAAATTAAAAGGGTAGGAGTTCTGGGCGGTTCAGGAGCCAGTGCTATAAAATCTGCACTCTCAAAAAAGTGTGATGCCTACCTTACGGGAGATATCAAATACCACGATTACTATCTGGCAGAATCAAAAATGCTGATTTGCGATATAGGACATTATGAATCAGAACAATTTGTCACCCAACAATTATTTGAAATTTTGTCACAAAAATTTAGTACATTTGCAATCTCAAAATCTCACGAAAAAACAAACCCAGTAAATTATTTCCTTTAGATATGGCAAAAACCACCGATATTTCAGTTGAAGAGAAATTAAGAGCTTTATACGATTTACAGATCATAGATTCAAGATTGGATGAAATCCGAAATACAAGAGGAGAATTGCCGATTGAAGTTGAAGATCTTGAAATCGAGATTGAAGGGCTTGAAAAAAGAGCTGAAAAATTTCATGCGGATATCAAAGATCAGGACGATCAGATAAAAACAAAGCATGAAGTAATCAACCATGCGAAAACCTTAATTGAAAAATATAAGTCTCAACAAGATAACGTACGAAACAATAAAGAGTTTGAAGCATTAGGAAAAGAAGTTGAATTCCAGGATTTAGAAATTCAGCTTGCTGAAAAAAGAATTAAAGAATTCGGAGTTAAAATCGCTCACAAAAACGAAACGTTAAGTGAATTGAATTCAAAGATCGACGATCTGAAAAATCACTTGAAATTCAAAAAAGAAGAATTAGAAGGTCTTGTATCTGAAACTCAAAAAGAAGAAGATTACCTGATAGAACAGTCTAAAGAATATGCCGCTAAGATTGATGAGAGATTATTAGCTTCTTACAACAGAATCAGAACCAGTTCTATCAACGGTTTAGCAGTAGTAGGATTAGAAAGAGGAGCTCCAAAAGGTTCATTCTTCACTATTCCACCGCAAAAGCAAATGGAAATTGCTCAGAGAAAGAAAATCATTATTGATGAGCATTCCGGGAAAATTCTTGTTGATGATGAATTAGTTATGGAAGAAAACGAAAGAATGACAACGGTAATTAAATTCTAATTACTGGTTTCACCCAATATAAAAGCTGTTTCAAATTTTGAAACAGCTTTTTTTGTAATATACTATTCAAAGCTGTGATGTAATTTTGTATATCATTCAGCGAAAGAAAATAAAAAAGCTGCTTCTTCTGAAGCAGCTTTCATTGTTATGCGTGGTGATCGTACATCTTATCGTACAGATCAATAAATTTTTCTTTTATCGCTTTTCTTTTAAGCTTTAGAGTAGGGGTAAGGAGACCTGCATCAATGCTCCATATTTCAGGGGTCAGTTCAATCTTCTTGATCTGTTCCCAGTTTCCAAGATGTTCATTGATACCCGCCAGCTCTTTCTCTATTCTATCCTTTAATTCAGGGCTTTTCGCAATTTCCTGTGGAGTAGATCCGATATTCAGATTATTTCTCATGGCCCAGCTTTTCGCAAATTCAAAATCAGGCTGTACAAGGGCGCACGGCATTTTTTCACCGTCACCTACTACCATAATCTGCTCTATGAACTTAGATGCTTTGGCTAAATTTTCAATGGTCTGAGGTGCAATATATTTTCCTCCCGATGTTTTAAACATTTCCTTTTTACGGTCGGTGATCTGTAAAAATCCTTCGCTGTCGATGTGTCCGATATCTCCCGTACGGAAAAATCCATCTTCGGTAAACGCTTCTTTTGTCATTTCATCATTTTTGAAATACCCTTTGAAAATGGAAGGGCCTTTCACCGTAATTTCACCATCTTCCTGGATTTTTACCTTTAAATTATCCAATGGTAATCCTACCGTTCCGATTTTCATTTTTTCAAAACTGTTTACAGAAATTACCGGAGAAGTTTCTGTTAAGCCATATCCTTCCAGAATAGGAATTCCTGCATTTTGAAACATCAGGTTGAGTCTTGTAGATAAAGCCGCAGAACCGGAAACTAAAGTAATGATTTCACCGCCTAAACCTTCTCTCCACTTAGAAAATACAAGTTTATCAGCAATAATTCCCTGTAACCCTGACGGTTTGGAAATGTCTTTCTTTTTAGTAAGCAGGTTTAAAGCCCAGAAGAATATTTTAGATTTCAGGCCTCCCGCGGAAGAACCTGTATTGTAAATCTTATCATATACCTTTTCTACCAGTCTTGGCACCACACTCATGTAATGTGGTTTTACTTCTTTTACATTGTCTCCCATTTTATCAATGCTTTCGGCAAAATAAATCGAGAAACCGTTATACTGAAAAAGGTAAAAAAGCATCCTTTCAAAAATATGACAGATAGGAAGAAAGCTCAATACTCTAGTGTCCTTATAATCAAGGCTCTTTTTCTTGGGAATTCTTGGAATAGACCCTAAGACATTAGATACAATATTATGATGGGTAAGCATAACACCTTTAGGCTTGCCTGTGGTTCCTGAAGTATAAATAATGGTGGCCAGATCTTCAGAATTGATGGCATTGGAGAGATCATCTACCTCAATCTGGGTAGAATCATCTTCACCAAGGTCCAGGATTTCCCTCCAGTTGGCAGCTCCGCTGATCGTATCGAAAGTGAAAACTCCCTGCAGGGAATGGATATTATGCTTTACTTTCATTACTTTGTTCAGCAGATCTTTGTCTGAAACGAAGCAATATTTTATTTCGGCATTAGAAAAAATGAATTCATAATCTTCCGG
Source organism: Chryseobacterium sp. SIMBA_029 (assembly GCF_046535275.1). Classification (NCBI taxonomy): domain Bacteria; kingdom Pseudomonadati; phylum Bacteroidota; class Flavobacteriia; order Flavobacteriales; family Weeksellaceae; genus Chryseobacterium; species Chryseobacterium sp. SIMBA_029. The sequence goes on along the minus strand of NZ_JAWRXA010000008.1, from coordinate 45,766 downwards.
AGAAATATTGGGATATACAGGTACCGAGACTACTCCGATTTGGGAAAGACCGAGGTCCATAATGGCCCATTCTGTACGGGAATTGGTGGTTATCAAAGCAATTTTATCACCAGGCTTTATTCCCAGTTTCAAAAGTCCTCTTGAGATCTTATTAGCCTCATTGATAAACTCTTGAGTGGAAGTTTTTTTCCATTCGCCCTGATACTTCGTTACAAACATATCAGTTTTAGGAAATTTTTCCAAAGCGTGGCGTGGTATATCGAATAATCTCTTTATCGTCATGATTTTTTAAGTAATTTTTAAACAATTCTAAATATAAGCATTTTTGTGAAAATACCATAAATCTATTTATAATTTTCAAACAGCAATTATTTTTTCACATTTCCTTAAAAAGTGTAAATTTACGGCTATCTAATTATTATTTTTTATGGACTTTAATTTATCGGAAGAACAGCTGATGATTCAGCAGGCAGCTAGGGATTTTGCACAAAACGAGCTATTACCGGGAGTAATAGAAAGAGACCGTGACCAGAAATTTCCTACTGAACAAGTAAAGAAAATGGGGGAAATGGGGCTTTTGGGAATGATGGTAGACCCTAAATACGGCGGTGCTGGTATGGACAGTATTTCTTATGTTTTGGCTATGGAGGAGATTGCAAAAGTGGATGCTTCTGCAGCAGTTGTAATGTCTGTAAACAATTCATTGGTATGTGCCGGTCTTGAAAAATTTGCCTCTGAAGAGCAGAAAGTGAAATACCTTACTCCTTTGGCAAGCGGCCAGGTAATCGGGGCATTTGCTTTGTCTGAGCCGGAAGCAGGTTCTGATGCGACGTCTCAAAAGACAACAGCAGAAGATAAAGGAGATTATTATCTTTTAAACGGAATCAAAAACTGGATCACCAATGGTGGAACTGCATCTTATTATGTAGTTATTGCACAGACTGATCCTGAGAAAAAGCATAAAGGAATTAACGCATTTATCGTAGAAAGAGGATGGGAAGGATTTGAAGTAGGGGTAAAAGAAGATAAATTAGGAATCAGAGGAAGTGATACGCATTCTTTGATCTTTAATAACGTAAAAGTACCTAAAGAAAATAGAATTGGTGAAGACGGTTTCGGATTCAACTTTGCTATGGCTGTATTGAATGGGGGTAGAATCGGAATCGCTTCTCAGGCATTAGGAATTGCTTCCGGGGCGTATGAATTAGCCCTTAAATATGCTAAAACAAGAAAAGCTTTCAAAACAGAAATTATCAACCATCAGGCAATTGCTTTCAAATTGGCAGATATGGCGACTCAGATTACAGCGGCAAGAATGCTTTGCTTCAAAGCTGCCTGTGAAAAAGACGCTGGAAAAGATATTTCTGAAAGCGGTGCGATGGCAAAATTATATGCTTCCCAGGTAGCAATGGATACTACGATTGAAGCAGTGCAGATCCACGGTGGATACGGATACGTGAAAGAATACCACGTAGAAAGAATGATGAGAGATGCAAAAATCACTCAGATTTACGAAGGAACTTCTGAGATCCAGAGAATTGTGATATCGAGAAGTATCGCAAAATAAATTTTATAAACACAGACTACTTATGAAAAAATCTTGGTGGATCGTCCTCGGTACAGTAATATTGCTGATAGGCGTATTTGTATGGTACAAATTCTTCTTCGTTTTCGGAGAAGGAGTAAAATCCGGCTATCTGAATTATGCTATTAAAAAAGGCTATGTTTTCAAAACCTATGAAGGGAAAATCATTCAGGAAGGTTTTGGAAAAGGAAATACCGGTACCATTACGAGTTATGAATTTGAATTCTCAGTATCAGACCCTGAAGTTTTCAAACAGTTGGAAACGAATAGCGGAAAAAGCTTTGATCTTCATTATAAGGAATATAATGGAACGCTTCCTTGGAGAGGAAATACGAAGTACATCGTAGATAAAGTAGTGAATATGAAATAATAATAAAAGGCTCTCAATTTTTGAGAGCCTTTTATCTTCACGAACCACAAAATTAAATAAGATAGTATCCTATTTTTCTCTGAATTATTTTATAATCAATCCAAATCCGGGAATTTGGATGTTCTTTGCTCCTATCGTAAATGTAAGAAGAAGATACCAGTTTGATATATGAATTTCATTAAAATATTATTAAAAAAATCCATCAGAAAATGATGGATTTAGAAATTTATTTAGAGTTATTATCAGGAAAGTTTTTATTTTTCTTATTGTAGAAATAATATCCAATTCCGGCTATTAACAGTAAAGGCCATAACGGAAGGATGAAAAGAAAGATAGAAGTAATGACATTCCAGCCGGATGAAATGGCTGCTAAAGATTTTCCGCCAAAAGTGTCAGGTTCCTTACCCGATCCAGTGGAATCAATAAGTGTAACAGCCACTGTACAGATTGTATTGTCTACATATTGAGTTCCTGAAACCTCTATGTTTTTATTCTCAATATCACTTATAGTTGAGCTTAAAGAATTCATTAAACCATCAAAATTCTGTATAGGTACTTTAATCTGGAGATCGTATACCTTCTGATGGTCTTCAGGGTAGGATGGAGTAGTATTCTTTACAGGTTCAGGGGTGGTGTAGGATAGTTGCTCACTTTTAATATAAGCATTGTTTTTTGCAGCCTCTTCTTTGATCATTTTTTTTACTGTTTCAGCATTGTCGGCTGTTATAGAGAGGTAACCGTTTTTTACCATTCTGTTTTTAGGAGCATTAAGCTCATAGCTGTCATTTTTGGGTGAATCTTTATAGATGATTTTTGTCTCTTTAATAACTTTGGGAGCAGGAACATTAACAACGATTTTTTCATTCTTCTTCTCTGCAGAATCTTTTTTCTCGATTTTCGACTCCAGTTTGGTAGAAGCAATTTTGGTTGATAGAGAATCCACAATTTTTGATGTATTTTCAATGTTCTGCTGTATTTCACCCTTGGCATTTTCAAAATCCTTTATTTTGATATTTGCAGAATCCAACATTTTATCTGTATTCGCTTGAACAGAATTAATGGTTTCCGATACAGCAGATGCTGCACTGTCTGCACTTTTTGCAGCGTTTTCCATTTGAGATTGCACCGCTTCACTTTTTTTACACATTATAAAAGTACTTGATACGGCAATCAGTAATATGAACTTTTTCATAACATTAATTTTTTTGATGAAGTAAAATTAGGGGTGAAGTTCTTGTAATGCTTGTAAAAGAAATGTATGATTTTGGTAAATTATTATTGTTTTGAAAATCAATTGATTGTAAAATTATTATAAGAGTTTTACAAAAAAACAGTTAAATGTTAAAAATGTTAAAAGAAAATATTCGTTAGAAATATAATAATATTTACCTTTGCTTTTTAAGATTTTTATAATGAAATATGTATATTTTTGTTTTCATTTTTAATAGTGAGATGATCAATACCTGTTGATGATGAAGTTATATTATTTAATTGTAAAAAGATAAGCACAGTAATAATGAGTTTTAAAAAAAGAAAAGTAATTTTATACCTCTTAAATATTAAAAAAAGAAAAAACTATATGAAAAAACAACTACTTTTGATGGGAATATTTCTTATTTCCAATGTTTTTTTAGCACAAACAAGCCGACTTTGGAAGGAAGTGTCTCAAAAAAATACTTCGGAAATCTTTGAAAATAAGACCAGCATTCTTCACCCCAAAATTTATAATCTTGATTTTGATAATTTAAAGAATGTTTTAGCGAAAGTACCCAAAAGATTTGCTGTTAAAGGAAAGTCTGATGTTATTATTTCTTTCCCAAATTCTAATGGTAACCTTGAAAGTTTCAAAGTAAGAGAAAACTCAAATTTCGATCCTGAATTAGCAGCAAAATATCCGGATATTAAATCTTATGTTGGTGTAGGTGAAGATGACCCTAGTTCTACTATTTATTTCAGTATTTCACCATTGGGATTATCTTCAATGGAGATTTATGGAAATAAATCAGCGGTTTTTATCGAGCCGTATACTAAAGACCTTTCAACCTATGTCGTTTATAAAAAATCAGACAAAAAAGAGAGTTTAGATAAATTTGAATGCACTGTGCTTGATGTTGCTCAAAAAGGTCTGGATAATTCTAGTCTTACCGCAAGACCAAATGCTGATGATGGAAAATTAAGAACTTTCAGATTAGCCTTATCTTGTACAGGTGAATATACAACCTATTTCGGAGGAACAATAACTGGTGCATTGGCAGCGATGAACAATACAATGACTCGTGTAAATGGGGTTTTTGAAAAAGATTTCTCTGCAAGAATGATCATTATTGCAAACAATAATGCTGTAATTTATACTAATGCCGCTACGGATCCTTATTCTCCTTCAGCCCAAATGGCTAACTGGAATGCTCAGTTACAAACTGCTCTAACTGCGACGATTGGAGAGGCAAACTACGATATCGGCCATTTATTTGGAGCAACTGGAGGTGGTGGAAATGCGGGGTGTATCGGTTGCGTATGTACAAATGGATCAAAAGGAAGCGGATATACTTCCCCGGCAAATGGTATTCCATCTGGTGATAGTTTCGATATTGATTATGTTGCCCATGAAATGGGGCATCAGTTTGGAGGGAATCATACATTTTCTCATAATATTGAGACATCAGGTGTAAATGTGGAGCCCGGTTCAGGATCTACAATTATGGGGTATGCAGGTATTACCAACCAAGATGTGCAACAACATTCAGATCCTTTTTTCCATGCTATAAGTATTCAGCAGGTTACTAATAATATTAAAACTAAAACCTGCCCGGTAGTTACAAATACCGGAAATACTATTCCTACAGCTGATGCAGGATTAGATTATATCATTCCGAAAGGTACTCCATTTATGCTTACAGGAACGGGCACTGACGGAGATGGAGATGCTCTAACCTATATTTGGGAGCAAATGGATAACGCTGTTGCCGGACAAACCGGAGCAAATTCTGCGGCAACTGCAACAAAAGCTTCTGGTCCTACTTTCAGATCCTGGACTCCACAAACTACTCCTATCAGATATTTTCCAACAATGACTTCAGTATTAGCGGGAGCAACCACCACCCAAGGTTTAGCAATCCCTGTAGAAGCTTTATCAAATGTTGCTAGAACTTATAACTTCAGGTTTACAACTCGTGACAATAGAGCGGGAGGTTCTGGAAACAATTCTGATGATATGGTCGTTACAGTGAATGCAGCTGCAGGTCCGTTTACAGTAACTTCACAAAATACTACTGGAGTTATTTGGACTGAAGGTCAGTCATACGCAATTACATGGAATGTTGCCAATACAACAGCGGCACCGGTAAGCGCACCTAACGTAAAAATCCTTTTGTCAAAAGACGGTGGTCTTACGTTCCCAACTGTTTTGGTGGCAAGCACTCCTAATAATGGTTCTTATAATTATACTGTTCCAGGTGGTCTTGGCACAATTACCAATAATGCCAGAATTATGGTGAAAGCTACTGACAATATATTTTTTAATGTCAATTTACAAAACTTTACCATCAATTCATCAGTAGTGGTAGTACCTCCCACTAATCCTCCGGTGGTAACAATCCCTACAAGAATATACAAGGGGCTGATGATATATCCCGTGCCTTCCAATGATGGTTATGTTTATATTAAAACTGACTTCCCTAGACAAGTTCCGTTGCATCCTTACGTTGTTAGTTACGAAATATTTTCAATGGATGGAAAGCTGATTGTTCCTAAAAAAACGAAATATATATTTGATCAGGATCTGCAACAGATTAACTTAAAACATTTACCTACTGAATCCTATATGATTCATGTTTCCGTAGATGGAGAAAAAATTGTTAAGAAATTAATGATGATACCTAAGTAAATCATTCGAATAGATTCTATAAAAAAAACCGTTCAACTGAACGGTTTTTTTATTTTTAATTGAAATTACTATTAATCATTATTAAATTCACTGATGAAATGCAGTTTTACATTCGGGAATTTTTCCTGAGTCATGTGGATGGTAAATGAAGAATCTGCCAGGAATACCAATTGGTTGTATTTATCTCTTGCCAGGAATCTCTGTTTTAATCTTGCAAATTCTTTAAATTCTTCTGATTTTTCATCGGCCTCTACCCAACATGCTTTATGCATGGATAATGGCTCATAAGTACATTTTGCACCATATTCATGCTCCAGACGGTATTGGATTACTTCGTACTGAAGAGCTCCTACTGTTCCGATGATCTTACGGTTGTTCATTTCAAGAGTAAACAACTGCGCAACTCCTTCGTCCATCAACTGATCGATACCTTTTGCAAGCTGCTTCGCTTTTAACGGATCATTATTATTGATATAACGGAAATGTTCCGGAGAGAAACTAGGCACTCCTTTGAAGCTTAATTTTTCACCACCGGTTAATGTATCTCCGATTCTGAAACTTCCGGTATCGTGTAAACCTACAATATCACCTGGGAAACTTTCATCAACGACTTCTTTTTTATCTGCAAAGAAAGCATTCGGAGAAGAAAACTTCATCTTTTTACCTTCTCTTACCAGTAAATAATTTTCATTTCTTTTAAAAGTTCCTGACACAATCTTTACGAATGCCAATCGGTCTCTGTGCTTAGGATCCATATTCGCATGGATCTTGAAAACGAATCCTGTGAATTGATTTTCTTCTGGCTTTACAAGACGGGTGTCACTCTCTTTAGGTTGCGGCATCGGGGCAATTTCAATAAATGCGTCCAATAGCTCACGAACACCAAAATTATTTAATGCAGAACCAAAGAAAACAGGCTGCAAATCACCATTCATATATTCCTCACGGCTGAATTCCGGATAAACAGACTGTACCAGTTCAAGCTCTTCTCTTAAAGTCTGGGCTGCTTTTTCTCCAATCACCTCATCGATGGAAGGATCATTGATATCGTCGAATTTTATAGTTTCTCCTACTCTCTGTTTTTTTTCTTCCAGAAATAGCTGAATATTGTTTTCCCAGATGTTATAAATTCCCTGGAAATCACTTCCCATCCCAATCGGAATAGAAAGAGGAACCACTCTCAATCCTAATTTCTGCTCCACTTCATCCAACAGATCAAAGGCATCTTTACCTTCACGGTCAAGTTTATTGATGAAAACCAGCATTGGGATATTTCTCATTCGGCAAACCTTAACTAATTTTTCAGTCTGCTCTTCAACTCCTTTTGCGACATCTATAACAACAATTACAGAGTCAACTGCTGTTAGTGTTCTGTACGTATCTTCTGCGAAATCCTTGTGTCCCGGAGTATCAAGGATGTTGATTTTGTGATTTTTATATTCAAAAGCCAAAACGGAGGTTGCTACAGAAATTCCTCTCTGTCTTTCGATCTCCATAAAGTCGGAGGTCGCTCCCTTTTTTATTTTATTCGATTTTACAGCACCCGCTTCCTGAATTGCCCCCCCGAAAAGCAGCAGCTTTTCTGTAAGAGTGGTTTTTCCGGCATCGGGGTGAGAGATAATCCCGAAAGTTTTTCTTTTTTCTATTTCTTTGATTAAATCTGACATATCTTATTTTGAAGTTGCAAAAATCGTGATTTTTTATGAGGATTTCAAATAAAAGTTGTCTTTAGTAGGCAAGCACTTTGTTCAAAGATCGGTTAAACGAACATTTGCAGTAAAATCACAAGAAGATAAATCATCCCAAATGCTGTTAATGCTAAAAAAAACATCGCTATTCTATCTTTGTTCTGATTCGCTTTACTGTAAAGCTGGGATTTTTGATCAATATAATAATTGCTGTAAATAAGATGATCGATGGTAAGCTCAGGGCGGAAAATATGTATTCCTCTTATAAAATGAGCGTACAGCATATATTTGTTGCTGAGGATGTTGAAGTCAAGTTTCATAGCAACGATAGCCTGTACAATCAATCCGTTTTGTTTGAGGTTGACTCTTAAATTTCTCTCTGCATATTTTTGATTGGAATAATCCGTAAATACATCTTTTTTATAAAATTTTGTCTCACCTTTTAACAAGTCTGTATATAAAATACTGTTCACCATTTCATGCTTCGAATTATAATATAGAATCCCTTTTTCATTAACGATGATTCTTACAGGAATTGATGTCCAGTTTTTTCGGTAAAATTTGATTAAACCCACTGTACCCAGCAATACTAAAATCTGGGTGGCAAGAACCGTGAAAAATAGTTCTTTATCATTTTCAATATAAAATAAGATACCTTTTTGAGTAATATAATAAATGGGAAATATAAAAAGTACGGTAAAAATTACCGTGAAAAATAAAAGTGAAGAGATTCTTGCAAGCAACGTGAGCGGCCTGTTAATTTCAGATTCTATACTTTGGAAGTCTTTTTCCATAACTGAATGTGTTTGTTAAAAGAATGAAAAGATCGGGCCAGATCAATAAAAAAGAGACATAAATTATTCTTTCTATGAATTAGCCAGGTTCGCGGCTGATAAAATATTTTTCAAAAGCTTCTGATTCGTTGTTTGATCGGGGCAGAAGATAAAGATTCCTTGTAACAAGTGAGTATATAAACCGTATTTATTTTTGATGATGCTTATGTGCAGGTTCATCTCATGATATTTTAGTAGTTTTTGTCCGTTTCTTAGATACTTTGAGGCTGGAGTTGGCTATAAGTATTTCCTTTTTTAGTTGCCTGAGGCTTTCAAAAAAATTATCTTTGTTCAATAATTTTTTACAGAAAATACATGGAAAACAGCAGATATCCGAAATTCACGTTTACATGGATCGGCGGTTTGGTTTTATTGGCAGGATTAATGATTGGAACGATGTCTGTTTCCTTTTTTAGCACCATCTGGAAAATTGCTTTTAGAGAAAATTTACAGCTTAGGGATTGGTTTTTTATGCTTACCAATGCAGCCGGATTTGTAACAGCTATTGCTTTTTTTGACTTTATCATAGTAAGGCCAACGACCAAGAAAAAGCTTAATTTTAGCTTTTCTCCAACTAATTTTTATACGTATCTGCTTATCTTTCCTATGATGATAGGGATGATGTTTATTGCGGAATTTATTACGGCACAGATTCCTACTACAGGCCCGTTCTTCGGGAAATATTATGAATTTTTCTCGGAATTGATGAACCAGATTACCTATGATCCTGTGCTGATGATTATTATGACCGTAATTATGGCACCAATTTTTGAGGAGATCATCTTCAGAGGAATCATTCAGAAAGGATTGATGAATAAAGGAGTAGCGCCATGGAAAGCGATTATCTATGCCTCTATTATTTTCGGGTTGGTTCATGGAAATCCCTGGCAGTTTGTAGGCGCTGTTCTATTGGGATGTGTGTTAGGATTAGTCTATTATAAAACAAAATCTTTATTACTGCCGATGCTGCTTCACGGGTTTAATAATCTATGCTCATCATTATTGATTACCTATACAAAAAATGAAAGTTTTTCAGAAGCTTTCAAGGTTTCCGAATGGATCATATTAGCAGTTGGAATTGTACTTTTTTCACTATTCTGCTACCTTTTTACTACAAAATATAAAGTACATTATTCTGAAATTTAATTAAGTATGCGAAAGAAAATTAGAGTTATTTCATTTGTGCTTGTCGGGCTTGCCATATTGTTCTCTGTCTGGACTTTTATATCTGTGAAACCTGATTTCATTGATGCGAAAGTACCCGGAGAATCTAAAATTAATGTAAGTAAAGGAGTGTACACCGTTTATTTGATAAACAGTAGCACAAACGACATAGGAAGCAAAAAATATTTTTTCGAGTTGAAAGACCAGAAAAATAATGTACTACAGAAGTTTCCTGATCCTGCAAATACCGATGCGGTATCTTCGATTAAAAAGATCCGGCAGGAAGGCAAGACGTATATCGCATATGCTGATTTTACGATAGATGTAGAAGGAAATTATCTTTTACAATCGTATTCGAAAGATGCAGGCGTCAGAGAAATTGCCATACAAAAAGAAGGTTATTCGGATACGCCGAATACTAATCTTTATTTAATATCCCTGATCCTTCTTGGAATTTCAATCGTCACTTTTATCATTAGTTTTTTTATAAAAAAATAGTTTACATGGAGTTATTAGTAGCCACACACAACGAACATAAAAAAGAAGAAATTCAGCAGATTCTAGGCAACGATTTTATCGTTAAAAGCCTTACCGATTATAATATTCACGAAGAAATTGTAGAAGACGGCGATTCTTTCAATGCCAATGCTTTGATTAAAGCAAAATACTGTTTCGAAAAAACCGGAATTCCAAGTTTGGGAGACGACAGCGGTTTGGTGGTAGAATCTTTAGACGGAAGACCTGGGATTTTCTCAGCCCGTTATGCAGGAGACCATGATTTTGCTAAAAACATTCAAAAAGTGATCGGCGAAATGGATGGTGTTGAAAACAGAAAAGCTTATTTCATTACGGTTCTGTGTTATTACGATGAAAATGGGGCGAAATATTTTGAAGGCAGAGCCCACGGAAATTTACTGACTGAAAATAAAGGCTTCAAAGGTTTCGGATATGATCCTATTTTCGTTCCTGAAGGACATGAGAAGACTTTCGCAGAAATGAATCCTGAAGATAAAAACAAGATCAGTCACCGTAAGCAAGCACTGGATCTGTTCCTGGATTTCCTGAAAACAGAGGATAAATAAAGAATACGTTCATTTATTGGTGTAATTTATAAAGCTATTCATGGAATTTTAGTTTAGAATCAACCCTAAATTTAAAATCCACGTTTAGATTTTCTGTCGTACATTTGTCAGTATAATAAACTTTTGATTTGAGTACTTATTTAACGATACTAGGCTTTAATTCAGCCATTCCTACAGTGAATACTTCACCCACCGCTCAGCTTTTAGAAATGGAAGAAAGATGCTTCCTGATAGATTGTGGTGAAGGAACTCAGGTACAGCTTAGGAAAGCAAAAGCAAGATTTTCAAAAATCAACCATATTTTTATTTCTCACCTTCATGGAGACCATTGTTTTGGCCTTCCGGGGCTTATTGCCTCTTTCCGTCTGTTGGGAAGAGATGTGCCGCTGCATGTATATGGTCCGAAAGGAATTAAAAAAATGCTGGATACTATCTTTACCATTACAGAGACCCACCGGGGCTTTGAGGTAATTTATCATGAACTTGATAAAGATTATTCAGAGAAAATCTATGAAGACAACAGGGTAGAAGTATATACTATTCCTTTGGATCACAGGATTTACTGCAACGGTTATCTTTTTAAAGAAAAATCGAAGGACAGGCATCTTAATATGAAAGAAATTTCCAAATACAAGGAGATTGAAACCTGCGATTATCATCATATTAAAGCAGGAAAAGATTTTGTTTTGAGTGATGGATATGTCCTTAAAAATGAAATTTTAACGGAAGATCCGGTTCCGCCAGTATCATATGCTTTTTGCAGCGATACCCGTTATCTTGAAACGGTAATTCCGATCATTAAAAATGTAACAGTGTTGTACCACGAGTCAACGTTCCTTCATGATTTAAAGGAAATGGCAGACTACACAGGACATACTACCGCGCTGGAAGCGGCTATCATTGCCCAAAAAGCAGAAGTGGGGAAACTGATTTTAGGTCATTTTTCTAACCGGTATGCAGATCTGTCTGTATTTACGGATGAAGCAAGAACCGTTTTTCCCAATTCATTTTTACCGAAAGCGTTGGAAAGCGTAAAAATTTAATATCTGTATGTTGAATTTTGAAGATTTAAAGAACTTTTTAGACGAAAAAGCAGATCAGTATAATACGCCTGACTTTATTGAGAATGATCCCTTACAGATTCCGCATCGTTTTTCTTTACAGCAGGATATTGAAATTGCAGGTTTTTTAGCGGCAACCATCTCGTGGGGAAATCGGAAATCGATCATCAATTCTGCGGAAAAAATGCTTGATATCATGGGAAATTCACCTTATGATTTTGTACTGAACTATTCTGAAAAAGATTTAGAATCCATTCAGGATAAAAGCATTCACAGAACTTTTAACGGTGAAGATTTTGCCTACTTTATCAGGCAGTTCAACCGGATTTATAAGGAAAATGAAAGTCTGGAAACTTTGTTTATGGTCAGGGATTCTGAAACCAATTTTCATCATGCTATTGAACGGTTCAGAAGTCATTTTTTAGAAAAGGAAAAACACAGGAGCCATAAACATGTAAGCTCGCCGTATAAAAATTCTTCTGCAAAAAGAATCATTATGTTTCTGCGCTGGATGGTGCGTCAAGATAAACGTGGCGTAGATTTTGGAATCTGGAAAGATATCGATCAGAAATATCTGTCCATTCCTCTAGATGTTCATACAGGAAATATTTCAAGAAAATTAGGATTGATCACCAGAACGCAAAATGATTGGAAAACCGTAGAAGAGCTTGATGTAGCTATCCGGAAATTTGATGAAAAGGATCCTGCGAAATATGACTATGCGTTATTTGGATTGGGAGTGACTAAAGAATTATTTTAATCTTGGAACAGAATGAAAAAAGACAGCGAAAAAATTGAAGTTTTAGAAAAAATTGCAAATGGTATTACCTGGTGGATAGGCTCTATCCCTTCATTGATCGTGCATACCTTGTTTTTTACGATTTCATTTCTTCTTCCTTTACTGCATATTGTTGAATTCGATAAAATGCTTTTGATCCTTACCACTGTCGTATCATTGGAAGCTATTTATCTGGCTATTTTTATCCAGATGTCTGTGAATAAAAGTCATGAGAAAATAGAAGATATCCAGGAAGATATCGAGGAGATCAGTGAAGATATTGAGGATATCCAGGAAGACATTGAAGAAATCAGTGAAGATATTGAGGAGATCAGTGAGGATATCGAAGAGATTAACGAAGATATTGAAGATATCCAGGAGGATATTGAGGAAATTAATGAAGAAGAAGAGGAGGAGGAGCGGAGTGAACGTGCTAAAAATGTTATGCTTAAAAGCAATGTAAGCTCCAATAAGAACGAAATAAAAGCCCTGAAAGATATTATTGCACAGCTGAAAGATGAAATTGATCAACTGAAGAAAGAATAATATTAACTATAGGATTATGTCATCAATAATATACTCTGTATCATAGAAAGATCATTTCTTTGATTAAGAATAAAGACCGGCCAATAGCTGGTCTCTTTTGTTTTATAAACGCTGAATAAGTAATTATTTGCTGTATTTGTAATTATTAAATATTTAATGATAAACTTTAATAAATACAATTAATATAAGTTATTATGCAAGAAATGATTGAGTAAAGGCAAATTTTATGCAATATTTTTGCTATATTTGGGCAAACAGTAATAAAATGTTAAACTATAGATTGAAAAACTACTTTTTCTTTTTAGTATTGCTATTCGTCTCTACTTCTGTATTTTCTCAAAATGCACCAAGAAAACCCATTAAAGAGAAGTTTACTTCTGAAAGTATGAAAGCCGGAGCGTTTATCAATGTAAATGTACCTCCTTATCCCGCCTCCAATTATACTCCCGAACAGCTTGTAAAGGATATTTTGATTAACGGCGGAACTACCTGTACCACAGCCAATGTCACCAATGTTACCGTTTCTCCGAACCATCTGATAGGAAATACGAACAGATTTTGGGGGTATTTCCACAAAGGCACGACCAACTTCCCTTTTGAAGACGGTATTGTTCTTACAACAGGGTATGCAAAAGATGCCGGAAATACTGCAATTGGGCAGTTGAGCTCAACAGTAGGTTCTGGAAGTGATGCGGATCTTGTAACGGCAACTAATCCACCGTATGCGCTTCAGGATGCAGTAGCCTTAGAATTTGATTTTGTACCTAATTCTAACCAGGTAAAGTTCAATTATATATTTGCCTCTGAGGAATATTCTTCCAATTTTCCTTGTTCAGGATATTCTGATGCATTCGCTCTTTTGCTGAAGAAAGTGGGAGATCCCTCTTATACTAATCTCGCAGTTCTTCCGGGAGGTGCAGGTCCGGTGAGCGTAACTAATATTGTCCCTGCTGGGAATGGTTTCAGCTGCGGTCCTATTAACGCTCAGTATTTCGGAAGTATGAATACAACGAATATCGAAACCAATTATAATGCACGAACAGTTCCTTTAACAGCAGTTGCTAATGTAATTCCGGGGGAGACCTATCATTTCAAAATGGTATTGGCGGATGCCAGAGATCCAGGTTATGATTCAGCAGTGTTTTTAGAAGGTGGATCTTTCGATGTCGGAATTAAAATTGTAGATGAGAATGGTGTTCAGCTGCCAAACACGATTAATATGTGCGACAATACGCCGCAAACACTTAAAGCACAGGCGGCCACAATAACAGGAATGACCTATCAGTGGTTTAAAGATGGTGTAGCTATTCCTGGGGCAACAACTGTTACCTATGTGGCTAATCAGCCGGGTGTTTATGAAGTACAGGTTATGATTCCTGGAAATCAGTGTCCGGGATCAGCGATAATTACGATTGTAGGAGGAACAAGCCCGACGGTTCATGATGCCGTGTTAAAGCTGTGTTCAACACCGACTCTTACAACTTTTAACCTGGAAGATGCGAAACCGCTTATCAGTACAACGCCAGGTGCAATTTTCCGTTTTTATACTACTTTAGCAGCTGCTCAGGCTCAGAACAATACTAATATAACAGGTTTAACCAACTATAATGGAACTGACGGACAAGTTTTGTATGTTAATGTTTCAAATGGTGCATTTTGTAGCAGAGTAGCCACTTTAACACTGAAAAAAGAAGAAACACCTACTGCTCAGCTTACTGCTCCAAGATTGAAAATATGTCTGGGAGAATCTTTAATTATAACAGCTGCAGGAGGAGTAACCTATCAATGGAGTGATACTTCTACTACTGCAGGGGTAAGAACAGTGAGTCCAACACAAACTACAACCTATACTGTATATGCAATAGGAGCACAGGGATGTAAATCTCTGCAGCCTGCTAAAATTACAGTTGAAGTAGTTCCTGCAATCGTTTCTGATCTTAAAGGCGGATTTATTTGTCAGGGAGACCAGATTGTTTTAGATGCGGGATCAGGACCTAATTACACTTATATCTGGAATACAGGAGCTACCAGCCAGTCTATCAGTACCTCTGTTCCTGGAGAATATACAGTAACCATTACTAATGGTGTTTGCTCAAAAACATTTAAAACTCAGGTGATCCGTGCTGTGATTCCTGAAATTATAAAAGTAGATTACAGCCCTAACGGAACCATGATTCTTACAGCAAGTAATCCAAGTAATGGAATTCTGGAATATTCTGTAGATAACGGGTTAACCTGGCAGTCTTCGAATATATTTACGAATGTTCCTAAAAACAAAGTGATTTCTATCCGTGTTAAGGTGAAGAATACAAGCTGTGTAGGATTCCTGGAATACTTTACATTCGTTATGAAAAATGTAATTACTCCTAATGGAGATAATATTAATGATATTATTGACTTCAGTGGAGTAAGTGATTATAAAGATTTTAAAGGGATTGTTTCTGACCGTTATGGAAGAGAAGTCTTTAAAGCAGAGAAGACAAGACCTTATTGGGATGGATATTTCCAGGGAAAACGTCTGCCTACCGCATCTTATTGGTATCAGGTGACTTATGTAGATCCTGCAAGTAAACAACTCGCGGTAAAAACAGGATGGATACTCCTGAAAAATATAGAATAATTTCCGAATGATATTGAAAAGGCTGACCATGGGTCAGCCTTTTTTATGGTATTACAGTTCCATACCGCTCACTGCTGTAAACTTCTAGCAAATATCCTGACTGTTATTATTCCAGTCATTATAAAGGTTTGAAATGTTTTCAGAGGAGCTGAAAATGAAAATAATGTTAAAAACAATGGGTAGGAGCTGCTTTCTTGTGTAATTTCTAAATAATATAAAAATATATTAATTCATTATTATGTGATATTGAAAAGCCTTAAAAGTATTAATATCATTGATTAAATGAAGTGCTTTTGTTGGATTATTGTAATGAATGCCATATTTTTTTAATGTTTTATTATTTTTTCACAACAAAGAAAATTGATACTTTACAATAAATAAGTTTGTATAAGTAATAATGTAAAGCATGTTGAATGGGATTTCAATTGAAAAAAATAGTATTTTTGTTTAAAATAATATAAAATGTTAAATTGGAAGACAGGAAGTTTATTTTTGGCTTTATTTTTGGCTCTTACCGGGAATCTTGCCTTTTCCCAAAATAAAGAGAGAACAGGAACCCTTAAAAAACCTACACCGTCATCTATGAAGGCTGGTGTTTTTATAGATGTAAACACTCCTAACTATCCAGAATCTAATTATAGTGTTACTCAATTAGTAAAAGATGTTCTGATATCCGGAGGAGGCTGCTCTACTGCGAATGTAAGCAATGTTACCGTCTCACCTAATTTACCTACCAGTGATCAAAACCGAAGCTGGGGCTATTTTAATAAAGCTACGACTAATTTCCCTTTTGATAAAGGGATTGTCCTTACAACCGGATATGCAAGAAAAGCAGGAAACAATTTCCAGAACACATTAAGTGATCCGCTTCCTTCTTCAGGAGATCCTGATCTTGCTGCGGCATTAGGAGTAAATAATGCTGACCTGAGAGATGCTACCTATATAGAATTTGATTTTGTACCTTCTTCCACGGAGGTTACATTCAGGTATCTATTTGCTTCCAAAGAATATCAGGGACAGTTTACCTGTAATATTTCAGATGGTTTCGCCCTATTACTTAAAAAATCTACAGACCCTACCTATACCAATCTGGCGGTACTTCCCGGCGGAACGATTCCGGTGAGTGTAACGAATATTATTCCAGCGAACTTACCTTGCGGACCTAAAAATGCCGCCTATTTTGCAGGATTGAATAACCCTCAGATCGAAACCAATTTTGATGGCCGTACTGTGCCTCTTACTGCAAAAGCTACTGTAATTCCAGGGCAAACGTATCATTTTAAAATGGTTCTTGCGGATTATTCGGATGTGAATTTTGATTCAGCCGTGTTTCTGGAAGCCGGATCTTTCGATATTGGGGTAAAACTTCTGGATCCAGCTGGTGTGCAACTTCCTGCTTCGATCAATGTATGTGATAATGCCCCGCAGACTCTTACAGCTTCTGTACAGGTTCCCGGAGCTACCTATCAGTGGTTGCTCAATAATGTCCCAATCTCGGGGCAAACCAGCGCTACTTATATTGCTACCCAGCCGGGGGTGTATACAGTGCAGGTGTTTATCGCAGGGAATTCCTGTCCCGGAACAGCAAGTATAACCATTGTAGGCGGAACTTCGCCAACAGTGCAGAATGCTACCTTAACAGCTTGTTATGCTGCTGGAAATACGATATTTAATTTAGCAGCAGCTCAACCTTCTATAAGTACAACGCCAGGGGCTACATTTTCATATTATGCGAATCTGGCAGATGCCAATGCAGGAAATGCAAATACAATTGCAACACCTACAGCGTATCCCAGTGCGGGAGGGCAGACGGTGTATGTTTTGGTTAAAAACGGATTCTGTTCCAAAGTAGCCCAGCTTCAGTTGGTAAAAGCACCACAGATCATCCCAACCATCGCAGCTCCGACAGCGCTGACGTGTACTAATTCACAAATTACTTTAAATGCATCCGCTTCTGTTTATCCTGCAGGATCTACTTTCAACTGGATAACAGCCGGAGGCAATATTGTTTCGGGAGGCAATACGTTGAATCCTGTTGTCAATGCAGCTGGGAATTATACTTTAACAATATCCAATACATATCAACCTGGAAACGTTACCTGTACTGCAACAGCAAGTGTGGCGGTAACAGGAGATAGTGCTCCGCCTGCAACAGGCCTTACAGCAAGTAAAATACAAATCTGTAATGGAGAATCAGTTGTTTTAACGGCTTCCGGAGGAGCTACATACAACTGGGTAGGACTACCGGGAACAGGAAATACACAAACTGTTTCACCTACCACTACCACAACCTATACGGTAACAGCAGTAGGAGCCAATGGTTGTATTTCTCAAAATCCGGCAACGATTACTATTCAGGTTTCACAGCCGATAACGGTACAAAATGCAACATTATTTAAATGTTACCAACCGGGAAATATGACGTATGATCTTACGACTGCTCAAAGTCAGATCACCGGAGTTGCCGGGGTTACTTTTACCTATTACGTGAATCAGGTAGATGCTAATGCGGCCAATGGTAATTTTATTGCTGTTCCAACTGCTTATTCACCTCCAGCCAATCAAACCATTTATGTGTTGGTAAAAAATGGAGGATGTACTTATGTGGTATCTCTGCAATTATTGAGAACTGCCGAGACTACGCTTACAATAGCTGCACCACAAACCATTACCTGTACTACCAATCAAATTACCATAAATGCTTCGGCTTCTGTAATACCGGCCGGTTCTACCATTACCTGGACAACAACCGGAGGAAATATTGTGTCCGGGGCTAATACCCTGACCCCTGTGGTTAATGCCGGAGGAGTGTATACCTTAACGGTTACCAATGTATCGCAGCCTGGGAATCTAGGGTGTACCTTTGCAGCAGCAGTCACGGTAATTGAAGATAAAACAAAACCGGTTGCAGCACTTGTTTCATCTCAAGCTCAAATCTGTGTGGGCGAATCGGTAACTCTTACTGCTTCCGGAGGTGTAACTTACAACTGGGGTGGGGGACTTTCAGGAAATGGAAACACACAGGTGGTTTCACCTACCACTACAACCGTATATCAGGTATATGCTGTTGGAGCCAATGGATGTATTTCTGCTACTCCAGCTACTGTTACTGTGATTGTAGGACCCCCGGTAGCAGGGATTTCTGCCAATCCAACGAAGATATGCGCCGGAGATTCTGTTACACTTACCGCAACCGGAGGAATTACCTATAGCTGGGTAGGATTGACCGGTAATGGAAATACCCAGGTTGTTTCACCGACGGTAACTACAACCTATTCTGTATTTGCATTGGGAGGTAACGGATGTAGCTCTGTTAATCCTGCTACCATTACTATTCAGGTGGTTCCTGCCATTGTTTCTACTTTAAAAGATGTATATGTCTGTGTAGGAGATAAAGGAACGCTTGATGCTGGAGCCGGACCTAATTATACTTATGTTTGGAGTACGGGAGCAACCACTCAGACTATAACGACAAGTGTTACAGGAACCTATTCTGTTACCATAAGCAATGGAGTATGTTCTAAAGTATTCACTGCAAAATTATTAAACCCGGATCTCCCTCAGTTTACTAATGTCGTTTATGATAAACACATTCTTACCCTTACTGCTAGTAACCCAACGGGAGGTGTTTTAGAATACTCTATAGACGGAGGGGTAACCTGGCAGCTTTCGAATATATTTTACAATGTTCTGGATAATACCAATTATAATATGATGGTAAGAGTAAAAGATGCACAATGTAGTACAGCATTAGATTACTATACTTTTGTCATCAGCAATGCCATTACACCAAATATGGATGGGGCCAATGATACCATAGATTTTTCCGGTATCAGCGGATATAAGAATTTCGCAGCCTCTATTTTTGACCGATATGGTGCTGAACTTTTCAAAGCAGTAAAAGGTGATGCGGTCTGGACGGGAACTATGAAAGGAATAAATCTACCTACCGCCACTTATTGGTACAGGGTTCAGTGGGAAAATCCTGCCAGCAAAAAGCTTGAACTGCGTTCCGGTTGGATATTATTGAAAAATAGAAACTAAAAAGTATAAACCTCCTAAATTTAGGAGGTTTATTTTTTTGCATAAAAAATTCAAATATATATGTGATATATTTAAAAAAAAATTAAATTTGTTGAAACAAAAAGTATTATGAGAAGATATCTACCGTTTTTTTTCTTTTTTTTAGTCACTTCGACATTTTTACATTCACAAGATATAAACCGTAGGAAACCCCCAAAAGAGAAAATCTCAACATTGTCCAACAAAGCAGGAGCCTTTATTGATGTTAATGCACCTTCCTATACAGAATCCAGCTACTCAATTACCCAACTCGTAAAAGATGTTTTGATATCATCAGGAACTAATACTTGTGTTACTCCGAATGTATCCAATGTAAAGATTACTCCCAATCATGCAGCAAGCAATGCGGACAGAGCCTGGGGATATTTTAACAAGGCAACCACAAATTTTCCTTTTAAAGATGGGATTGTTCTTTCTACAGGTATTGCAAGAAGAGCCGGAAACAATATTGAAGGCAATTTAAGTGATACTAATGGGGGAGGTACAGATACTGATCTTGCTCAGGCAACCGCAGCTACCGGATACTTAACTGACGCAGTGCTGTTGGAATTTGATTTTACACCTACCACGTCACAGATTAAATTTAATTATATATTAGCTTCTGAAGAATATACAGGTTCATTCCCATGTAATTATGCAGATGCTTTTGCATTATTGCTCAGACCTACTTCGGGAGGTCCTTATCAGAATATGGCTGTGCTTCCGGGAGGAGCAGGACCGGTAAGTATTACCAATATCCGTCCGGCAGTGCCGGGATCATGTGGGGCCGCTAATGAACAGTATTTCGGAGGATATAACACGGCAAATATTGAAACTAATTTTGCAGGAAGAACAGTTCCTCTTACCGCAACGGCTACTGTAACTCCGGGGCAGGAATATCATTTTAAAATGGTAGTAGCGGATTATGGTCCTTTTGGAAATGACTCATCTTATGATTCTGCCGTATTTTTAGAAGGTGGATCTTTCAATATTGGAGTAGAACTTTTAGATCCTGCCGGAGCTACACTTCCAGCAGACATTAATGTGTGTGACAACGAACCTCAGCTTATTACAGCTTCTGTAAGTGACCCTAACCTGGTGTATCAATGGTTTCTTAACGGAAACCCTGTTCCGGGAGCTACCACTAATTCCATTACAGCGGTACAGCCGGGTTCTTATACAATTCAGGTAAGTGTTCCTGGGAATCCTTGTCCGGGTACAGCAACGATACAAATTCATGGGGGAACAACTCCGCAGGCACAGGATGCTACTTTGCTTCTCTGTACCACTACGGATATTACAACCTTTGACCTCAGTGATGCGATGCCGTCTATAAGTACAACACCTGGAGCCATATTTAAATTTTATGTTAATCAGGCTGATGCACAGGCACAGAATGGTAATTATATTCAAACTCCTTTAAATTACAATGGAACTGACGGCCAGATATTATATGTGGTTGTTTCAAACGGAGGATTCTGTAGTAAACTTATAGAATTAAAGCTTTTAAAAGAAGCCACTCCTGTAGCTACCATAAAAGCTTCCAGAATCAAAATCTGTCCGGGAGAAAGCGTTACATTAACGGGTGATGGAGGTACGACCTATCTGTGGAATAACTTTACAGGTACAGGCAATATTCAAACGGTTACTTTGTACCAGACTACAACCTTTACCGTGTATGCTATTGGAGCGAAAGGGTGTCAATCTTTAAATCCGGCTAAGATAACTATAGAAGTTACTCCGGAGATTACTTCCCCTCTGGCGGACGTAGAGATGTGTATCGGAGACCGTGTTACCCTGGATGCGGGTGCGGGTCCAAACTACAAATATCTATGGAGTACAGGAGCTACTACGCAGACGATCAATGTAGATCAGTGGGGAATTTATACGGTGGAGATAGATAATGGTTCTTGTAAAAAAATATTTAGTGTTAAGGTAATGGGAGCATCTACTCCTTTTGTTACCGGTCTTAATTATAACAGTATTAATAAATCATTGACAGTAACTGCAGAAAATCCACCTATGAACAATATTCAGGGAACTCTTGAATATTCTATAGATAACGGAATTACATGGCAAACTTCAAATGTATTTACCAATTTGCTGGATAATACCAATTATACTATTTTATTAAGAAGAGTAGGAACTCACTGTGTTGGAACTATTGATTTCTACACTCTTAATATCAAAAATATCATTACACCTAATGATGATGGAGTTAATGATGTGCTGGATCTTACCGCTCTTGGAGATTTCAAAAACTTTACCGGATCGATCTATGACAGATATGGTGTTGAGATGTTCAGATTCTCGAAACTAACGCCAATCTGGAACGGAACAGTAGCAGGAAAAAGACTGCCAACAGCAACTTACTGGTACAAGTTTAATTTTGAATATCCTAAATCCAAAGCCCAGGTTGACTGGTCAGGATGGATTATGCTGAAAAACAGAGAATAGCAGAATCAGAATAGACAGATACAAAAAAAGCCTTTCAATATTGAAAGGCTTTTTTATGCTTATTGATTTTCTTTCCAGAGAATCGTAAAATTAATGAAATCGTAGACACTGAGTTCTTCCGCTCTTTTGTCTAAAAATTCATGCGTTTTTAAGGGTTCAGGAATATTTAAAACCTTCAGTGAATTGGAAAGTTTTTTTCTTCTCTGATTAAACCCGGCTTTCACAATCTGTTTAAAAAGAACTTCATTACCGGCCAATCCTTCTTTTGGATTTCTTGTCAGCCTGATTACTCCTGATTTTACTTTCGGAGGTGGATTGAATACATTTTCATGAACCGTAAATAAATACGTTACATCATAATATGCCTGAATAAGAACCGTAAGAATTCCGTAGTCCTTTGTTCTGGGTACAGCTGCCGTTCTTTCGGCAACCTCTTTCTGAAACATCCCTACCATTTCAGGTACAAGCAGATAATAATCAACGATTTTGAATAATATCTGTGATGAAATATTATAGGGGAAATTTCCAATAACGGCAATCTGTTCTCCATTGATGAAATTGAAGTCCTGTTTCAAAAAATCTCCAACAAAAGTATCGTCTGTAATGGTAGAATAGTTGTTTTTCAGGTATTCGATAGATTCTGTATCTATTTCTGCAAGATAGGTAGTTTGTTCCTTTTCAAGAAGATATTTGGTAAGAACACCCATTCCCGGGCCTACTTCCATGATGTTGGTATAGTTCTCAAAACTAAGCCCTTCCACGATTTTTTTCGCGATGTTTTCATCTGTCAGGAAGTGCTGACCAAGATGTTTTTTTGCTTTTACACTCAAAGTTTTTATGATTTTATTAACAATGATTTTCCTTATTTGGTCTCAAATTTCGGAAGTTTTTTTCTATTTTAGCCAAAAATTTTAATATTAATGGCTAAATCTGTAGATGAGTTTAATAAGAAAAGGCTTCGGTCTAGCAATATTACAGTAGTGATAAGTATTGCCTTAGTGTTATTTTTGTTAGGTTTAATGGGGCTTATATTAATTAATGCCCAGAAATATTCTGACTATATCAAAGAACAGCTGGTGGTAAATGCTTACTTTGACGAAAATTACGATGCTAAAGATTCTGTGAAAATTGCTAAACTAGAGGAAGAAACTTTTAAAAAAGTACAGACTTTAGCTCCTGTGAAGAGAGCCACCTACATTTCCAGAGAGATGGCTGCGAAGGAAGCAAAAGCAAGTATGGGGATTGACAGTGATGCGCTTTTTGAAGAAAATATTTTTCCTTCATCTATCGAAATTGCTTTAAAACCGGAATATGTAGATCCGGCGAAAATTGATGCGGCAATTAAAACCATTAAATCGGTTCCGGGAATTGTGGATGTAAAAAACAACAGCACCCTGATGGTGGATGTGTACAATAACCTGAACAGGATTTTAAAATGGATTTTAGGTTTTTCTATTCTGTTTTTAGTCCTGGCAGTAGTCCTGATTAATAACTCCATCCGTCTGAAAATATTCTCCAAGAGATTTATTATCAAAACCATGCAGCTGGTAGGAGCGAAAAGAAGATTTATCCTTAAACCTTTTATCGTTGAAGCAATTGTATTGGGTGCTATCGGTTCGTTTATCGGGCTTCTGGCTTTGTTTGGCGTATGGTATTACTTCACGAGCCAGATCGGATCAGCATTTGTACAGGAGAACCAACAGTATTTCTGGTTGGTCGTACTGATCCTTGGAGTGGGGATTTTTATAACGGTATTAAGTACCATTGTTGCCACCTGGAGATTCTTAAAATCAAACGTTGACGACTTATATTACTCTTAAAAATGAGCAAAAAAACAAATAAATTTTCCGCTTCAGAATTTGGAAAGGAAACTGAAGTTCAACCGGAAAACACGTTTTATTTCGGACAGCAAAACTTTAAATGGATGCTGATAGGACTTGCATTTATCGTGGTAGGATTCCTTTTAATGATGGGACCTGACGCGAACACAGTTGATGGCAAATTTGACCCCAATTCCTGGAACGACGGTATTTTTTCTATTCGAAGAATTAGAATTGCACCTTTGTTTGTCGTGATAGGTTTTGTGATAGAGGTTTACGCTATCTTAAAAAGAAAATAAACAATAAACTTTTAATTTAGAGATTAAGAAATTAAGAGATTTAGGTCATTAGATCTGAATTTCAAGATCTCTTAATCTTTAAATTTTTTTATATAGACACATATGGATTTAATCAAAGGAATTATTATTGCGATCATCGAAGGATTAACAGAGTATCTTCCGATTTCTTCTACAGCACACATGGGTTTCGCAGCAAGCCTGATGGGCATGGAAGACACTGAGTTTTTAAAAATGTTTCAGGTTTCTATTCAGTTTGGAGCTATTTTATCTGTGGTAGTAGCCTATTGGAAAAAATTCTTTGATTTCAGCAATATCAAGTTTTATTATAAGCTGGCTTTTGCGGTCATTCCTGCATTGGCTTTAGGATATCTTTTTGATGATAAAATTGAAGCTGTTCTGGGAAATCAGATTGCTATTTCCTCGGTCCTGGTACTGGGAGGTATTGTTTTGCTGTTTGCTGATGAGTGGTTTAAAAATCCTAAAATTGATGACGAAAAAGGCGTTTCCATAAAGAATGCGGTGATCATTGGATTCTGGCAGTGTCTTGCCATGATGCCGGGAACCAGCAGAAGTGCTGCGTCTATCATCGGAGGAATGAGCCGCGGGCTTACAAGAAAAGCCGCTGCAGAATTTTCCTTCTTTTTAGCCGTTCCTACCATGCTTGCCGTGACTGTATACTCGGTTTTTGTGAAAACATGGGGTAAAGAAACTCCCAATCCGCAAAAAGGCTACGAAATGATTATGGCATCACAGGATCACATCATGATTTTCATCGTGGGAAATATTGTGGCATTTGTCGTGGCTTTAATAGCAATCAAAGCATTTATCGGAGTCCTTAACAAGTACGGTTTTAAGCCATGGGGATGGTACCGTATTTTTGTAGGAATAGCTTTGTTGATTTATTTCTATTTTTTTAAGTAAACATTACGTATTATTAATTACTCATGACAGCTGAAGATCTGCAAGCAGGACATATATTTTTATTAGACAAACCATTGGACTGGACTTCTTTTCAGGCTGTCAATAAAATGAAATACAAACTCAAAAGAGAGTTCAACCTTCCAAAGAAATTTAAAATCGGACATGCGGGAACATTAGATCCCCGTGCAACCGGATTGCTTATTGTCTGCTGTGGAAAATTCACAAAGAAAATTTCTGAAATACAGGATGCTCCCAAAGAGTATTGGACAGAAATAAAAATAGGAGTACAGACCGAATCCTATGACACTGAAAAGCCGGAAATCCTTAATCAGGATATTTCTCATATTACAGAAGAACAGGTAAAAGAGGCCCTAGAAAAATTCGTCGGTGAAATAGACCAGAAACCTCCTGTGTTTTCGGCTATAAAAATTGATGGAAAAAGGGCTTACAATATGGCCAGAGCGGGAGAAGAAGTAGAAATGAAATCAAGAAAAACGACGATTTTTTATCTTAATGATATTACTATTGATTTTCCTATGATAAGTTTTACGGTAGGGTGTTCAAAAGGAACGTATATCAGAAGTCTGGCCCATGATATCGGGCAGGAGCTGGGAGTTGGTGCTTATCTTACACAATTAAAAAGAACAAAGATTGGGGAATATAAGATTGAGGATGCTACAGAGCAGTTTTTAGATAACGAATTTAGATTTGAAAGCTTATGAAAAAAAATCTCCTCTTTTTATTAATTCTGTTTTCATTTTCGAAATTCTTTTCACAGGAAGCAGATGCTAAAAAAATTACAATGGGTTTTTATTTTAATCCATCAGTTAATATTGGCTACAACCTTAAAAATAATAAGAACGATGTCGTTAATAATACTCAGTATATAGCAGCCAAACCACTGAGTAAAATCACCTATGGAGTCACAGCAATTGGAGGTTATAATTTTCTTCCTAACTTTGCACTGGGAACGGGTATAAAATATAGCTTTGTAGAAGACAATTATCATTTAGTATATTGGGTACTTCAACCAAGGATTATTTTTGCACCAGGCGACCAGCCTTTTTATATCGATCTTAGCTATGGAAAACAGCTTAATCATTCTGTGGTTTCTGATGCTGATTTCTGGGGTGCCAGATTGGGAATACAGGTTTCGTATTCAAAAAGATTGAGCCAGGAAGGAGGGATTGTTTTTGAAAGACATCAAGTAGAAGATTCTAACGGTTTCTTCATAGGTTTGAACTATGGAATTACCATTTTCAGTAATAAAAATTATACCGGTTACAGCGAAGATTAATGGAAAAGACACGTATTAATAAATATTTATCAGAAGTGGGATACTGCTCAAGAAGAGCAGCAGACAAATTATTGGAGGAAGGCAGAATCACCATCAATGGAAAAGTTCCGGAACTGGGAACAAAAGTTTCTGATGATGATGTAGTGGAAGTGGATGGAAAACCTATCCGTGAATCGGAGGATAAACCGATTTACATTGCTTTCAATAAACCGGTAGGGATTGTGTGCACTACAGATACTAAGAGGGAAATAGACAACATCATCGAATACATCAATTATCCTAAAAGAATTTTCCCGATCGGAAGACTGGATAAACCGAGTGAAGGATTGATCCTTTTAACCAACGACGGAGATATTGTAAATAAAATCCTGAGAGCAAGAAACAACCACGAAAAAGAATACTTGGTAAGAGTGGATAAACCTCTTAATCCTAAATTTCTGGAAAAAATGAGAAATGGAGTTCCTATTTTAGATACAGTCACCAAAAAATGTGAAGTAGAGAAAATTGATGATATGACGTTCCGTATCGTTCTTACACAAGGATTAAACCGACAGATCCGAAGAATGTGCGAATATCTGGGTTATGAAGTAAAAAAGCTGAAAAGGATCCGTATAATGAACATCAAGCTTGATCTTCCGGTAGGAAAATGGAGGGATTTAACAGAAACAGAATTCAGTACATTAAATAGGCTTCTCGAAGATTCTACCAAAACAATCGATTAAGATTTTATAATTAATAATAAGTAAGCAGGAAAATATTTTCCTGCTTTTTTTATATCTGTTTTATTGTTAATAAAATTAGATCTTCTATCTCCGGGTAATCGTAATCGATCTGAGAAAAGCAATAGAAAAGATACTTAAGGTGTTGCTTTTATAATATTCACATGTTGGTGTAATATTTTTAGTTTGTTATTGAAAATATATTATATTTATAATAACTAATAAAAAACTAAACCCATGAAATTAAAATTTAGCCCACTTTCCCTTATTTTTATTTTAATAACATTGTGTAATTGCCAAAATGATGATCATAATTCGGAGCTTCCGCACGATACTGCTTTTTACATTGACTATAGAAGCCTGAATGGATTACCGGATGGAATAGCTGTCATTGAGCTCGATCCTGAAGCCCCAAATTTTGGAAGTATTAGCAGCAAACTTGAATTAGGGGTTGGTGTCCTGCCGCACCATCTTTATTATAATCAGAGTGCCAACAAATTATATTCCACTGCTTTAGGAGGAAGTTATCTGTACCAGATAAAAACGGAAAAAGACAAAAATGGACAGCCAAAATTAGTTAATGCAACACCTATTGATACAGGAGAGAATACAGTAGGAGAAAATTTGTTTTTCACCAATGACGGAAGATATTTGATGACTTTTATGGGCGGAGCAGGAGGGCCAAAAGATGGCAGTATAGGTGTTTTTAATGCAAATACTAACCAGCTTATCAAAACGATTAAGGCGCCCATTCAAACCAATCCAAATCAATTTATTATGTATCCCCATGGTATTTCTGTTAATGAGGAAAAAGGAATAATGATGGTCACTTCAACCATTCACCCGGATCTTACTACTGGGATGGGGAACACTTGTACTTTATTAGATCTAAACACCTATGAATTGAAAGAAACCTATCTGGTCGCAGACTCACCAACGGATATGTCCAGTCCTGTCGAGGTTCTGTTACTGCGTGGAAAATTTCCACAATATGCCCTTGCAACAACAATGCTGGGCGGTGATATCTGGATTGCTCCATACAATGCGACCACCAAAAAATATGATGCTTTTACCAAATTGTTTGATGGGAGTACACTAGGATTAGGCTGGGCACTCGAAATGTACATTGATGATAACAGCAGGCTCTATGTAAGTTTTGCAGATCCCGGAAAAGTTTTGGTCTTTGATATAAGCAACCTTCCTCAGCTAAAACTTTTAAAAACCCTTACCGCAGATAAAGGAGCCCATCATATGGTTTTCTTTAAGACGAAAAAAGGAAAAGAAGTTGTCGCAGTACAAAATAACTTGTTGAATATTCCTAACTTAAATTCTGGCACTATTAGTGTTATTGAAATCGAGACGGGGAAAACCTTAGGTACAGTCGATTTACGCGGCAAATATGGAATACTGCCTGAATCCATTGAAGGAACTAATGGTCCAAGCAGCTACATGCACCACTAAAACTTAAAATAATGCCTCAGATGAGAAACTACCCAAAATAGTATCTGCTGTTTTGGGTAGTTTTTGCTGTAGGGTTTCCAGTTATTTTAAATATAATTTCATTCTTTCCTCATACTCAGGCTTTAATTTTAAAAGCTTCAGAATCTTCCTGTCATCAGGGTAGGTTGTCCGGTAGAATATAATTTTATCAGCAGAATATTTAAAATAAGGATGTTCCTTCAGCCATTCTTCAGGAGCTGTAACCAAAGTATACCTGGCAACTCCAGAATTATCGAGCGGGCATGTAGAAATTAATTTTCCGACGATTTCCTTATCAATATTATACGTATCAAGAATTTGTTGCTTATTGATAAATCCACCCAGTTTTTTTCTAAAACCCAGAATAGATGCAGCACTTTTTTCATCCAGACCAAATTCCACAAGCTGTTTGAACGTAATCGCATTCAGATTGATTTTTGAAAAATCGGTTTCCTGCTTAGTTTCTGTCTTTTTTGTAGCAGTTGCAATAGATGGGATAATTTTAATATAAGGTTTTAATTCTTCAAATTTTTCAGCAGAAATCATAAAGCATTTCTGGAGGTCTTCCGGGCTTTTAAAGCTTCCTTTTAAGATTCTGTCCCGGTAA
Source organism: Chryseobacterium sp. SIMBA_029 (assembly GCF_046535275.1). Lineage (NCBI taxonomy): Bacteria > Pseudomonadati > Bacteroidota > Flavobacteriia > Flavobacteriales > Weeksellaceae > Chryseobacterium > Chryseobacterium sp. SIMBA_029. Next base: position 16,495 of record NZ_JAWRXA010000008.1, on the reverse strand, counting down.
TTGATAATACCCAGAGCTTGTTTTTCCGAAAAGCCAAGCGATTGCCAGCCATTTGTATCCGTACTGTTAGGATCAAAAGAATGATATTGTATTTTTTGTTTCTCTTTATTGTAATTTTTAGAGAAATTTTTATAATTCTCAGGCGTTTTTGCAGGAAGAAGCAAATAGGGGTCTAATTTTTTATAATTCTCAGTGGAAATAATAAAACAGTCTTTAAACTTCTCTTTGCTGATAAAGCTTCCACCTAAATAATTTTTATATTTTAAAATAGCTTGAGACTGTTTTTCGCTCAATCCCATAGCCATCCAGTCATCAACAGAAAGTTCGTCAGGATTGAATTTTCTTGAAATTGTAAGCTGCCTTTTCTCAAAACTTTTAAATGCTGCTGCAGAAGATGCTCTACCATTTTCCGGAAGAAGAATATATGATTCCAGGACTTTGAATTGGTCGCTGGAGATCGCATAGCATTTTTTTAGCTGTTCCTTGGAGGTGAACTTTCCGCCTACTATTTTTTTATAGTTCAGAATGGTTGAAATCTGCTTTTCAGTAAAGCCGAGCTTTTGCCATTGCTGCTCATCCAGAACGTTAGGGTCAAATTCAGTTAAGTCAAGAGGAACCTTTGCTTCTGTAATGAATTTTACATCAGAAAAACTTCCTTTTTCTTTGCTCGTAAACTGCTGAAAGATCAATAAGGCAATGGGCAATAATCCCATCAATGCCAGTTTTTGGTAATAGCTTTTTTTCATCATATCGTAAACTTAATGATAAAAGCAAAGTGAAGCAATGGTAAGCATAGGAATGCATTATTTTAGAATATAAATTCTTTATAATGATTTTTAAAATACACAAAAATACTTTTTATGGTGAATGGTTTTACCTTATAACCCCAAGATTTCTAAACCATTAAGCACAAAAAAAGCCTCCAAAGGAAGCTTTTATTATGTATTTTTGATTACATTATTCAGAATCTTTCTCTCCCAGAGAATCTTTAAGCTTTAAAAGCTCAGCTTTTACAAACTCCAGACGGTCAATAAGGGTTACAGTCTCAGAAATTTTACTGTTTGTTGTCAGTGCAACACGTGCACCGTCTAAAGTATATCCCTTTTCCTTTACCAGATGATAGATCATCTGAAGGTTCTTGATGTCTTCAGGAGTGAAGTAACGGTTCCCTTTCTTGTTCTTTTTAGGCTTAATAATAGGGAATTCCTGCTCCCAATAGCGTATTAATGAGGTGTTTACATCAAATGCTTTAGCTACTTCTCCTATTGAATAATATAGCTTATCAGGTAAATTTATCTTCATTGTATGAATCCTAAAAGCCAAAGATAAAATTTTTTAAAGTTTAACCCAAATATGCAGGGTCAAATATTTGTTTAAATGTTCTGTAACAACCGTTTCCTTCACTTCGAATGGCTATATTTCAACATATTTTCAATTTGATGATGTCAATTTCTTCATTCAGTACAGGCAGAACTTGCAGTTTGCTTTTATTTATAGTATTTTTATAATCAGCAAATCATTTGTTTGCTTAAAAAAATATAGGTGGTAAATTCGATCTCCGTACTTCATATTGATCTTTTCCAGCCGGGAACCCAAGCCTCGGATTTTTATTTCAACTCAATGAAAAACCATTTGGTGTTGGGGCATAAACATATTGAAAAACCTCACCGTCATGATTTCTATGCAGCCGTTCTTTTTACGAAAGGAGAAGGCGTTCATGAAATTGATTTCCAAAAGTACGAAGTTTCCGCAGGCAGTCTGTTTTTTCTATCACCGGGCCAAATCCATAGTTGGGAGCTCTCTGAAGACATAGATGGCTATATTTTCTTTTGTTCTCAGGAATATTATGAGATGCATTATGTTAATCAGAAGCTTAAAAATTTTCCCTTTTTCGGTTCTGTGGCATTTCCCAGAAAACTTCAGTTGCAGTCTGATGATCTGAAGAAATGCATTGCTCAGTTTGAAGAGCTGGGAAAAGAATACCATTCTCAACATTTAATGAAAGAATCGTATATTCTCTCTGTAATGTCACAGATTTTCATCCATGCGGCAAGGCAGTTTTCAAAAGACTACCAACATCTGGCCTCACCCGCAAGTATTTCTTATTTTAAGCATTACCAGCATTTTGAAAATCTGCTGGAACAGCATTTTACCACCCAGAAATCCATGGCGTATTATGCGTCTTTGCTGGAGATTTCACCCAAACATTTGAACAGAATTGCCCAAACCACCGTTCAGAAAACAGCAACGGATGTGATTACAGAGCGGGTGGTCCTGGAAGCCAAAAGAATGCTGATGTACCTTGATGAAAGTCTTGGAGAAATTGCTTTTCGGTTAGGCTATGAAGAATATTCCTATTTTGTGAGAGTATTCCGAAAAAATTCCGGAATGACTCCCACGCAATTTATAAAGAAATATAAGGCTTAATAATTATAGAGAAAGTTTAAAAGGACCTTCAAAAGTAGTGTCGAAAGAATCCAGCATTTCCCCTTTTTCATCAAAAACACCGATCACCATATTCTGTTTTGAAAACTTAATGTCATCTTCCGGAAAAGTGATGTTGATATTTCCTTTCAGAATTTCATCCCCTTTCAAAGTGATTTTGTCTGATCCAAAGTAGGTGATTTCAGCATGTTCAGGAGTAAGGACTTTAATCGTAATGGTCTTTTTCTGATTGGTTTTGTTCAGAAGGGTATAAATGAACGTATTTGTTATTTTACCATTTTTAATAAAGAAGGTGGATCCTGCAGGTTTGATGAATTTTGCTTCCATTGATCCTCTGTCGTACATCAGGAATCCAAGAAATCCAATAAGCAAAGCAAGGAAAAGGGTAGTGACTTTCATTCTTGCGGTAAACTTGAACTGTTCCTGATTCTCGATTTCGGCTTCTGTGGCATAGCGGATCAGTCCTTTAGGCATCCCGACTTTTTCCATTACTTCATCGCAGGCATCAATACAGGCGGTACAGTTAACACATTCCAACTGCTGGCCGTTTCTGATATCGATACCGGTTGGGCAAACCACTACACATTGATGACAATCGATACAGTCGCCTTTTCCCTCTGTTTTTCTGTCTTCATTATTTCTCCATTTTGAACGGTTTTCTCCCCGCTTAAAATCATAATATACATTAATGGTCTGCTTGTCGATTAACACTCCCTGAAGCCTTCCATACGGACAAACCAGTGTACATACCTGCTCACGCAACCAGGCGAAAGTGAAATAAAACGTTGCCGTAAAAGCCAGCATCCCCATGAACTGGAAAGGACTTTCTGCCGGACCCTGCATCATAATGTTTAAAACCTCTTCATAGCCTACAATATACATGAACATAAAATGACTGATGAGCAATGATGCCAAAAGGAAAACCGACCATTTTGTCACTCTTTTCCGTATTTTTTCAGCATCCCATTCCTGTCTCTCCAGCTTCATCTGTTTATTTCGGTCTCCTTCGATCCAATATTCAATTTTACGGAAAACCATTTCCATGAACAGGGTTTGCGGACATAGCCAGCCACAGAATATTCTTCCAAATACCACGGTGAACAGCATAACAAAGATTACTGAAGTCACTGCTCCCAGAGCAAGAATGAAAAAATCCTGAAGATAAAAAGGCTGTCCTACGATGAAAAATTTTCGGTCGATAACATTAATCAGCAAAAAAGGATTGTTGTTAATCTTGATGAAAGGGAGTCCAAAAAATAAGGCCAGCAGGAGATAACTCGTGTAATTTCTGTAATTGGTATATTTTCCTTTAGGTTTCCGGGGAAACACCCATTTCCGGTTTCCGGTTTCATCCATTGTTCCTACTGAATTTCTGAAATCTTCATTTTCAATAGCTGAAGTTGTTATATTTCCGGGCTCTATGCTCATTGCTGTACTTGTATTACGCTTAAAAGATTGTCATATAATCTCTTAAAGCTTGATTAATATCCCATTTGTTGAAACATTTTCATAAGAAAATGAATCCTCTTTTCGTTTATGCAAAGCTCTGAAATAAACTATTTTGTTACTAATAGTATCTACTTGTAAAATAGGATTATTAGGACATTTTTGAAATCAGATGATGTACATTTGTAAAAGGATTATTTAAACAGGTTAATGAAATAACTGATGTAAAGAAGATATTTCACAATCGGAGATGCTGTGATTTTTTGTTAATAAATCAAAATGAGAGAATAAGGTTGGTATTGTATGAGTCCAATTCGTAAATTGTGAACTTTATAATAAGGAAATGAAAAATATATTTAAAACAGGGCTCATTGGTTTGGTTTTCGTATTAGTAAACTGTAAATCAGTAAATTACAAGAATATGTTTTATGATGGGGTTCAGCCGGAAGTCGTTTCGGATCAATTTAGTTTTACTGAAGGACCATCTTCGGATAAAGAAGGAAATGTTTATTTCACGGATCAGCCGAATGATAAAATTTATTATTGGGACTGGAAATCTAATAAAGTGATCGAATTTTTAAATAAAACGGGAAGGGCAAACGGTACTAATTTCGATAAAGATGATAACCTGATCACCTGTTCCGACGACCAGGGAGAAATGTGGAAGATCTCAAAAGATAAAAAAATACAGGTTTTATTCAGAGGTTTTGAAGGCAAAAGACTGAACGGACCAAATGATGTATGGAATGATTCTTTCGGAGGAATGTATTTCACGGATCCGCTATATGAAAGAGATTACTGGACTAATTTTAAGAAAGAAATTCCTGATAAAAGTCTGTATTACAGAAATAAAAATGGAAAAATAACCAAACTGGACACCTTCACCCAACCAAATGGAATTGTGGGGAGTGAGAAGTTTAAAAAATTATACGTTTCAGATATCGATGCTGGAAAAACCTATGTATATGATATTCTAGGTGAAGGAAAATTATCTGAAAAAAGACTCTTTTGTGAAATGGGCTCAGACGGAATTACGGTAGATAAACACGGAAGTCTTTATTTAACAGGAAATGGAGTACATATTTTCAATCGTGGCGGGAAAAAGATTTATCAGATTCCTATTCCTGAAAAATGGACGTCTAATGTTGCTTTTGGAGGGAAAAACAATGATGTACTATTCATCACGGCCTCAAAATCTGTTTACATATTACCAACTAAAGTAAGAGGAGTAAAATAATTGTCAGAGAAATAGCTGATGAAATAATTTGTAAGATTACTTTCATCAGCTATTTTTATTATCTGTAAAACAGGTTTTATTCTAAAATTAATTTTTGAAGTTTAGCTCCAAATCATTTCAGTATTACATAGATTCATCTGTTAGCTGATCAATCTCACCGGTTAGGAATATTACAGCATTGCTTCTTATTATTGTTTTATCTCCTCTTAATTCAACCTCCATACTTCCTGTGCGTTCAGAGCATTGAAAGGCACGAAGAATCTTTTTATCAAGTTTCAAAGACCAGTATTTACATAAAAAGCTTTGTACCCCTCCCGTCACAGGATCCTCATTGGATCCCGACCATGGCCAGAAGTAGCGGTACTCAAAATCATAATCGGTTTTCAAAGAAGTGGCTGTTACCAGAACTCCGCTGATTGGTGTTTTGATCTGTTTCAGTACGGCAAAATCGGGGGTTAAATCCTGCAGTTCCTTGCTGCTTTCTATTTCCACCATCAGAATATTATGATCCTCATTATATTCACAATTGATGATGTTTTTTATCCCGATTGCTTCTTTTAGATCATCAGGAAACAGAGATTTTTGAGTCTTATGTACAGGAAAGACCATCTCAATCTGATCAATATTATTGTTAAGTTCAAGAGTATGGCCAAACTGAGTTTGGAATGTTATGTTATTGAGATGCTGGTATTCCGAAAATAAAACTTTTGCAGATGCTATCGTAGCGTGCCCGCATAAAGGGATTTCAGTGACCGGAGAAAAATAACGTATAGAAAAATCAGACGGTCCCTTTTGAATCACAAATGCGCTTTCCGAAAAACCAAATTCTTTGGCAATCTGAATCATATTTTCTTCGTTGACAGGCTGTTTTAAAATACAAACAGCAGCAGGATTTCCTTTGAATAATTTATCAGTAAACGCATCTACAATGAATGTTTTAATTTTCATATATGAATTTTATAAAAATTAATTTGATGTTTTAGTCTTAATTAATAAGCGACTTCCATTTTTACTTTTTTTCCTTTCAGCTTTTCCGTGGACAATTTCTTCAGCAAAGCATTTACTTTTGCCCTTGCAACGGCAACATAAGAAGTGGTGTCTTTTACTTCAATCAAACCGATATCTTCCTTTTGAAGTTCCCCTTTTTTAATTAAATATCCTACAATGTCTACTTTATTCACTTTGTCCTTTTTACCGGCACTGATATAAACCGTTTGGAAAGGTGTCTTTCCAGGTATTTTATCGAATCCGGCAACCGTTTCTTCAGGAGTATTGTTTTTAATAAACGGGAAATTCTCTTCCGCAGTCATGATTAAATAAGCGAAACCTTTAGCATTCATTCTCGCTGTACGTCCGTTTCTATGAATAAAAGCATCTTCTTTGGAAGGCAGCTGATAGTGAACGATAGATTCCACTTCAGGAACATCAAGTCCCCTGGAAGCAAGATCTGTCGTTATTAAAATTCTGGCAGAATCGTTTCGGAATTTCAGCAGGGCGCGTTCTCTTTCATCCTGTTCCATTCCGCCGTGGAAAGTTTCTCTGTCGATTCCTTTGTCAGCCAGAAGGTCAGAAATACGGTCTACCGCTTCACGGTGATTACAGAAGATTAATGTTCTTTTGTTGCCGATTTTACATATTAAATTAAATAAAGTATCCAGTTTCTCTTCCGAAATAGTCATTACTTTTCGCAGTTGAATATCAGGTTTTACTTCACTCAATTTTAAAAAGTCGATAATTTTTTCATTTTTTAATCCTGTAAACTTTGGAATATCATCCATAGCGGTGGCAGAAGTTAAAATTCTTTGGGAAAGACCTCTCAGAGAATTCGATATGAATTCCATATCCTCATGGAAGCCTAATTCCAATGCCTTATCAAACTCATCCAGTACCAAAGTTTTAATCGTTGAAGGATCAAAATTGTTATTTCTCAAGTGGTAGACGATTCTTCCCGGAGTTCCGATTAAAACAGCCGGAGCTTCAATTAAATTGTTGACTTCAATTTTTTTATCGTGGCCGCCATAGCAGACAGAAACCTTAAAATCGGTTCCCATTGATTTGAAAACCTGTTCAATCTGAAGCGCCAGTTCTCTTGCCGGAACTAAAATCAATGCCTGGATTCCTGAAACATCTTTTTTAAGATTCCGAAGGACCGGAAATAAAAAAGCGAGTGTTTTCCCTGAACCCGTAGGAGAGAGCAAAACAACATCCGTATTATTTTCAGAGGTTTTATATGTAGATTTCTGCATCTGATTCATATCCTGAATCTGCAGTTTTTGATATATTGATTCTAATTCCATGCTGCAAAGTTAAAATAAAGGAACGGTTTGCGAATGGGAAATGTAAAATAAAAAGCAATAAACAGGCAGAAATTACCTGCTGATTCTATTCAGCATTTCTTTTCCACGCGTCAAAGTAACAGTATAAGTCTGGTCGGGATTGTGTATTGCTTTTTCATACAATTCTCTTGCTGTGTCCCTGTTTCCCTGGATAAGATTTGTAAAGCCGGATATTTCATACATGAAATTTTGAAGCTTGGGATCTGAAGAATCTTTAGCAGATAAATACTGCAACAGTTTTTGCGCCGCATCTATTTTAGGATCTTTGTATTGCAGTACTTCATAGCCTTCCGGCACACTGAACCAATAGCCCCACATTCCACCGTTGGTATGGGCATTCCATGAGTATTTAATAAGCTGTAAGGCTACTTCCAGCAAAGCCGGGTCAAGGTTTTTGTTGGTGGCTGATGTTTTTTCGCTTTCTGCAATATAATGATCAATAGTTGGATCTAATCCTTTGTCTGTTATTTCCTGGAAAATAGATTCTTTAAGGTAGAGCGCGTGATTTTTTGAATAGTTTTCATAGGCAAAATTGGTAGAAAAATGATCTGCAAGATTCTCTATTCGATAGCTCTTTTTCAGTTCAGCTTTTAAGTCTATGGAATACACTGTATTGAAATTATGAAAAAGATAGACATAGATGATTCCTTTTTTCAAATCATAAATAGTGGAGTATAGGGTGTTGAGTTCCCCTTCCTGATGTGTTTTATCCAGTATCGTTTTTAAAAACTCTACACCGTTCTGCTTTGAACCTGCAAGCATTTCGTTAGCTATATCAGGTCTTCTGCAAGATAATTTTCCATTTAGCATATTGCAGTTGGCATTCACCTGAAATTCACCCTTCTTTTCAATAATCTCTTTTGGATTTACTACAATAGAATTTCCTTCTTTGTCTGCGATTAAAATCTTAGCCTGGCCATAAAAGTTATATTTCTTGAGATACACCATCGCTTCTTTCACATTTCTGCATTTTCCTAATATTTCCCACATTAGAAATCCTTTATGAAGATTTGGAGCTGCTAATTTACTGAGGTCATAATTGGCTGCGGCGAAATCAAAAAATAATCCGTGTTCATTCATTGCTGATGCTACCTGCATATCCGGTGCCCCGAAACAGACTGATCCGTAGCGGTCTTTTGTAGCGGGATTATACCATATTCTGGTAAAAGGAGTGGTGTCATCTTCATTAGCTGCGGCGAAAGCTTCTCCTCCTCTGGAACAGGAAAAGATCGTACAGGCTTTTATTGTATGGCTGCTATAAAATAAGATGCAGGTTAATAATAGAAGGAAATGTTTGTGCATGATTATATTGTTTTATGCATGGTTGGATTAGAATAAAGTCAGGTTGTTAAAGCGCGGCTTAAAATAAAATATTGATTTATAAAGCAATAGAGATAAAGATGTTCTGGATTACAGGGTAATATTTTTATTGAGTATGAATTATACAGAGAAGAAAAATCTGTTGTTCATTGTAAATAAATTTCATATCTTTGCACCACTTTTTGTGGGTAAGGTTTGAAAAGGTAAAATATTATAAATTAATTACTTCCGTATTTTTTAAATCCACATTTATTCAGACCATTAAAAAAGAAGGAATACAAATTTTATTAGAAAATGTCAAAAGAGACAAATTCAGCAGAGGTTATTTTAAACCAAAACGTAGCACCAGAACAATTTGATTGGGATTCTTTCGAATCAGGTCTTGATGCAGACGCAAGAAAAGAAAAAAGCGATTTAGAGGAAATCTACAACGGATCTTTAAGCAGTTTAAATGATAACGACGTTATCACTGGTAAAGTAGTAAGATTAACTGATAAAGAAGCTATCGTTGACATCGACTTCAAATCAGAAGGTGTTATTTCTCTTAACGAATTCCGTTACAACCCAGGCCTAAAAGTAGGTGACGAAGTTGAAGTAATGGTAGACAGAAGAGAAGACAAAACAGGACAATTACAGTTATCTCACAGAAAAGCTAGAACGCTTAAAGCTTGGGATAGAGTAAACGAACTTCACGAAACTGGAGAAATCGTTAACGGTTTTGTTAAGTCTAGAACTAAAGGAGGTATGATCGTTGACGTTCACGGAATCGAAGCATTCTTACCAGGTTCTCAAATTGATGTTAAGCCAATTAAAGATTACGATCAGTTCGTAGGTAAAACTATGGAGTTCAAAGTTGTGAAAATCAACCCTGAGTTCAAAAACGTAGTAGTATCTCACAAAGCATTGATCGAAGCAGATATCGAAGGTCAGAAAAAAGAAATCATCGCTCAACTTGAAAAAGGTCAGGTTCTTGAAGGTACTGTTAAGAATATTACTTCTTACGGTGTATTCATCGACTTAGGAGGTGTAGACGGATTGATTCACATTACAGATCTATCTTGGTCTAGAGTGAACCACCCATCTGAAATCTTAGAAGACGGACAAACTGTGAAAGTGGTTATCCTTGACTTTGATGATGAGAAAACTAGAATCCAGTTAGGTATGAAGCAATTAGAAGCTCATCCTTGGGATGCTCTTTCTGCTGACTTGAAAGTTGGAGATAAAGTAAAAGGAAAAGTAGTAGTTCTTGCTGACTATGGTGCATTCGTAGAAATCGCTCCAGGTGTAGAAGGATTGATCCACGTTTCTGAAATGTCTTGGTCTACTCACTTAAGATCTGCAGGAGATTTCGTAAAAGTAGGTGATGAAGTAGAAGCTGAAGTACTTACTTTAGATAGAGAAGACAGAAAAATCTCTTTAGGTATGAAACAATTATCTAAAGATCCATGGGAAAATATTGAAGCTAAATACCCAGTTGCATCTAAGCATGTAGGAACGGTAAGAAACTTCACTAACTTTGGTGTATTTGTAGAATTAGAAGAAGGTATCGATGGATTAATCTACATCTCTGATCTTTCTTGGACTAAGAAAATCAAGCACCCATCTGAGTTCTGTGCAGTAGGTGATAAATTAGATGTTGTAGTTCTAGAATTAGACATCCAAGCTAGAAGATTATCTCTAGGTCACAAGCAATTGACTGAGAACCCATGGGATAAATTCGAAACTAAATATGCTGAAGGAACTATCCACGCTGGTAAAGCTGTAGAAGTTCACGATAAAGGAGCTTCTGTACAATTCGAAGATGCTGAAGTTGAAGCATTCTGTCCTTCAAGATTATTAGAGAAAGAAGATGGATCTAAAATCAAAAAAGGTGAAGATGCTCAGTTTAAAGTAATCGAATTCAACAAAGAATTCAAAAGAGTAGTAGTATCTCATACTGGTATCTTTAGAGATGAAGAGAAGAAAAACGTAAGAGAATCTTCTAACAACAGATCTAATAATACATCATCTTCTTCAAACAACGAAGAAAGATCAACTCTTGGAGATATCGATGCATTAGCAGAATTGAAAAGAAAAATGGAAGAGGGTAAATAATCCTTACACCATATGAATATCTGAAGCCACTCGAAAGAGTGGCTTTTTTTGTGAAATAGTGTTGATCTTTAAAGGAAACATACATTTCTACCAGGTATATATTACACAGGCTTAAACTGATTTGTTTATGCCGGAAACATAATTATTTAGGTGTTGTGGAAAATGTAAAATCAGTTTTTGTGTGGACTATTTATTAGTAATTTGTTTATTTTGTAAAATTTTTAAATAAAGTAATTTCTGAATGTGAATTATTTGTAAATTAGCGCCTTTATTAGTAGAAATGAAAAAGATAACTTTACCCCTTTTGTTTGCTGTATTCGCAGTGATTCCTTCCTCTTTATTTTCACAAGATAACGAGAAACTGATTAAAGACTATATTTCTCAAAACAAGATAAGAGAATATAAAAAGTCTGACCTTACCAATTTTATTGTCGACAATGTTGATAATTCAAAATCATTAAAAGGAAGCGTCGTCAAATTTCAACAGACGTATAATGGACTGCCCGTTCATAACTCTGTAGGAACTGCATTGGTTCAGGATGGCAAAGTAGTGTATTATACAGATACTTTTGTGCATGATTACAATTCATCTACGCCAAATGCTGCAGCAATCAATAAAACCACTGCACTTCAAAAGATAGCAGATGAATTAAAAATTTCAGAAGTCGCTAATTTCTCAATCCTTGGATTTCTGGAAAAAAATGGAAAGAGAGCTAGCTCAGCGAATCAAAGGTTAGTCTATGCCAATGACGGGAATGGGAATTTACGTCTCGCTTACGAATATATTTTACAAGAACCAAAATCTTCTAATTACTGGGATATTCTGGTTGATGCTAATACCGGGTCTATTTTAGAAAAAATTAACCTTACCTTGTCATGTAACTTCCGACCGCATTCTTATGCGTCAGAAACTGATGATACCCATTTAGATCATATTGGAAATGTAATGACTGGCCCGGAAACTAAAACAGATCAGAATAATTTTTCATTATTACTTCCGGACGCAGCTTCATATAATGTATTTCCACTGCCTATTGAAGCAGCTACGTTTGGATCAAGATCTGTTATTACCAATCCATGGACGTTACAGGCGTCGCCAGAAGGTTGGCATTCTGATGGTACCAATCATTATACCTATACCAGAGGAAATAATGTATATGCTTACGAAGATACGGCTGGTATAAATGCACCAGGACTTTCAGCAGAAGGAGGAGCGTCAAGAAATTTTGATTTTCCTTTTAGTATTAACGGAACATCTACGGCTAATCAAAATGCTGCGATCACGAATTTATTTTATTTAAATAATAGAATTCATGATGTATTTTACAAATTCGGTTTCACAGAGTCTGCAAAAAATTTCCAACAGAACAATTTCGCAAATGGTGGACTAGATGATGATTCAGTATATGCAGAAGCACAAGATGGTGGTGGCTTGAATAACGCTAACTTTTCCTCACCTCCCGATAATTACAATCCGAAAATGCAGATGTATCTTTGGTCTACAGTTACGAGATTATTTTTTTATAATACACCCGCTTCTGCTATTACCCACCAGCCTGGAGCAGGAACAGCTGTGTTTGGTAACCCTTTAGATGCAACCGGAGTAACAGGTAATGTACAGCTTTCCTCAGTATTGGATGGATGTACAGCGTTGCCAGCAGGATCACTTGCTGGAAAAATTGGTTTGGTGGAAAGAGGAACTTGCTCATTTGTTATTAAAACAAAAACCCTTCAGGATGCTGGGGCAACAGCAGCTATTATTTATAACAACACGGCTAATGGATCTACTTTATCCAATATGTCTGGAACAGATGCTACCGTTACTATACCATCAGTATTAATTACAAATGCTGAAGGCGAATATATTAAAAGTCAGCTTACAGCAAATACAACTGTAAATGTAACACTGAAAAATGATCCTGCAACAAGTATAACACCAGATGGAAGCTTTGATAACGGAATCGTTACCCATGAATATGGACATGGAATATCAAATAGATTAACAGGTACAGGGTATAACTGTCTGAATTCATCTGCTGATAAAGAACAAATGGGTGAGGGCTGGTCCGATTTCTTTGCAATAATGCTAACCAATAAAGAAGGAGATAATGCATCTGTAGCGAGAGGTATGGGAACCTATGCAGCAGGGGAGTCAATCACAGGCGATGGTATAAGACCAGCAAAGTATTCTCCTGATTTTACGATCAATAATTTTACCTATACTGATACTAATGGGATGGAGTATCCAAATGCGAATAATGTTTTAGTTCCTGATGTCCATTCTATAGGATTTGTATGGGCAACCATGCTATGGGATTTGCATTGGAAGTATGTTGAAAAATATGGGTATTCATCAGATGTTACAGCAAATACTACTAACGGAAGCTCCAGAGTGTTGCAACTGGTAACGGATGCATTGAAGCTTCAGGCTTGTAATCCTACCTTTATTGATGGTAGGAATGCAATCTTAGCTGCTGAAATGGCAACAACCGGAGGACAGGATAAATGTATGATCTGGAGAGTTTTTGCTAAAAGAGGTTTGGGAGCTGGTGCATCAGCAGGAAGTAAAACAAATATTAATGATCAGACAGAAAGTTTATTACTGCCGGATGATTGTTCTGCACTTTCAACAGAAGAAATAAAAGCGGTTAAAAATACCATTTCTATCTATCCAAACCCTGCTAAAGATGAATTCTATATCAACTTCCCAAGCAATACCCTTGGAAAAGTAAGTGTTGAAATCTATGATATGTCAGGTAAGTTGGTTTCTTCTGAAGATAAAATTTCTCCGGATGCTAAAAAAGCAATTTCTACCAACAGATTAATCAACGGAACATATATGGTTAAAGTAAAAGGCCTTGGTTTCGATGCTTTATCAAAAGTGATTGTAAAAAAATAAAAATTCATCTCATCAATGATAAAGATCGTCTCAGGCCTGCCTGGGACGATTTTGTTTATCTATCATACCAATGCTGACGGTGATTTAAATTAATATGTCGTAAATTTGCGGGCTGTTAAAAAAAAAAATATGAAGAAGAATATACTAAAAGGAGTTTTATTTGTAGGGATCGGGGCCAGTATATATGGTATGTTAGCAACATTTGTAAAAATGTCTTATCATGATGGCTACACGACTTCCGAAGTCACCACATCGCAATTTTTACTGGGAATCGTAGGGCTTTTAATCCTTAATTTTATCCAGACAATAACATCAAAACAAAGATTATCGTCACCAAGTTCCAAAGAAGTGAAAATGCTTATGCTCGCTGGAACTTCTCTTGGGTGTACCAGTCTGTTTTATTATATCGCCGTACAATACATTAATGTATCCATTGCTATTGTACTTTTAATGCAGTCCGTTTGGTTCAGTGTTGTTGTAGAGAGTATTTTGGCGAAAAAACTACCGAATGCAAGAATGGTAATATCAGTAGTTATTGTTTTATTAGGAACAGTCTTAGCCACTAACCTTATCAATATGGATATTGAGCTTGACTGGCATGGAGTCTTCTGGGGACTAATGGCAGCGGGATCTTATACTATGACAATGTTTACATCCAATACCTTGGCGACTCATCTTCCTGTTTTCCGGAAAAGTATTATTATGCTGCTGGGAGGATCTGTTGTTGTACTTCTGTTCTTATTTTTCGCCCAGATAGGGCCGCTTTACTCTGAAGGGTTAAGATCAGTGTATTTAAACTTTACAGATAATACAGAACACATTCACTCATTTAATTACTCAATATTCTGGACATACGGATTTATTCTGGCGTTATTCGGAACCATTATTCCGCCTGTCTTATTCAATATAGGTTTTCCAAATGCAGGATTGGGGTTGGGAAGTATCGTGTCATCATTAGAACTTCCGGTTTCTGTAACGATGGCCTTTGTGTTGCTGGGTGAAAAAGTATTTTTAATACAATGGATTGGAATTATTCTGATTCTTTTCGCCATTGTTTTAATGAATCTGCCTAAGAAAGAACTTAAAGTAGCAGAATTATCTTAAAAAAATAAATGTTTAAATTAAAATAACAGTCGAAAACCGTTTCCTTTGAAGCGGTTTTTTTTATTTTTATAACTAAAATAAAATTTCATGAAATATTGCAAACATATAATAACAGTAATCATACTATCGATTGTGCCAACTTTGATGTTCTCTCAAATAAAACCTTTGGATGCTGTGCTTTCAAATTACCAATATCCCTATGAAGTCCATTTTATTGATCTCCAGTCTCAGGATAACAATTTGAAGATGGCTTATATGGATGTTCATCCCCAAAACTCTAATGGAAAAACGATCATGCTGCTTCATGGAAAGAATTTTAATGGAGCCTATTGGGAAAGAACGGCAAAAGACCTTTCAGATAAAGGGTTCAGAGTGATCATTCCGGACCAGATTGGATTTGGAAAATCTTCAAAACCTCATAACTATCAATTCTCTTTTTCTCAACTTGCTGAAAATACAAAGGCAATTCTGGATCAGCTTAAAATTGATAAGACTATCGTTTTAGGACATTCAATGGGGGGAATGGTAGCTGTACGGTTTACATTGCTGTATCCGGATCGCGTTCAAAAACTAATTCTCGAAAATCCTATCGGCCTGGAAGACTATAAAACATTCGCTTCGTATCAAACCATCGACCAGGCATATCAATCTGAATTGAAAAATACGGCTGATACCTACAAAAAGTATCAGATGAAATTTTATTATGATAATAAATGGAAAGATGAATACCAACCTTGGTTAGATCTGATCGCTGGATGGACATTACATAAAGACTATCCACAAGTAGCTTGGGATGCTGCACTCACTTCAGACATGATCTACAACCAGCCGGTTTGTTATGAATTTAAAAACATTAAAGTTCCTACCTTATTAATTATTGGGACCAGAGATCGGACTGCTATAGGAAAAGACAGAGCGCCCAAAGAACTTCAATCTAAAATGGGACAGTATCAAGAACTGGGAAAGAAAACCCAAAAAGAAATCTCCGGATCAAAATTGATAGAGATTGAAAACGTTGGACATCTTCCCCACATAGAAGTATATTCAATGTTTTTTGATGCTTTATATAATTTTGTTAAATAATGCAGCCTGATCAAATACAATAAGTTTAAAATAAAATGGCATTGTGGCTCTACCTTATATTATAGTATAACAGAAAAAGCAGAAAGATCCATCGGTTTATATTAGAAATAATATTAACCGATAATGTTGTCCTCATATTCTATCTAGAATAATAAACATTCAATAGTGTTGGGCTTTAGCCCGGCCTCAATAAATAAAGTCAATAAAAAATATTCCTCGGCTTTAACCGAAATATACAGGTCCTATGATCCATATAGAAGTATACCTCCCCAAATTTAAATAAATGTTTAAATTTTACCTTCTACAAGTGAGGGAGTTAGTGTATAATATGAATTAAAAGTAAACTTTATGTTAAATAAAGTTGGTGTGGTGGTTAAAAGTTTCTATCTTTGCCCCACTGAAAACGAGAGATAGTAGGTAGCGCAGAGACAGTAATTGAGATAAGGAATGAACTAAAAAATAATCAGGATTTAATTTTGATAATTTAAAAAAGTTTGTATCTTTGCAGTCCCTTAAGGGGGAGCGCAGAGC
>NZ_JAWRXA010000047.1:0-426 GCF_046535275.1 Chryseobacterium sp. SIMBA_029 | reverse complement strand
AGGGTATAGGACTTCCCGCAGGCAAGCGCATCGAGTTTGACGTCAAGTTCCCTTCGTGGTTGAAAACGCCATCCGGGCAGGACCGCTTCATCTGCGACAAGTCGGTCGCCGGCGGCCCGTCTGAACAAGGGCGGGAATGAAAACGGATGCCAGCACTCATCAAGGAAAACATGTGAAGGAAAGCATGCACATCCGCTCTGTTTGCCGGGTTCTGGTCACGGCCCTGATCGCTGGCATTGCGCTCCCCGGTTGCACGACGGATCTGTCCGCCCCGTCCTACGAGAAGGCGGCGGAAGAACCGCACTACGATGGACCGCCGAAAGTCATCTACCGGATCGACGATCACCGTTTCGTCTCACTGGAAAACTACGACCGCTGCTATGGTGACACCTACTACAACAACACAAGGCTAGGTATCCGGCACAA
>NZ_JAWRXA010000286.1:0-274 GCF_046535275.1 Chryseobacterium sp. SIMBA_029 | reverse complement strand
CTCACGGCGCGTGGCGCTGTCTGTTTCCAGCGAGATCGAGCGGCATGAGGCGACGCGCTCCTATCTTGAGCTCAATCCGGCCGCCTACCATCAATATCTGGTTGGCAAGCAATACCTCGGGCGCCTGACGCTGCCCAACCTGCGCCGTGCGCGCAAGGAGATGCGCTCGGCGCTGAAAGCGACGCCCGATTTCGCCCCGGCGCTGAGCTCGACCGCCAGAACCTATTCGAAGGAATGGTTGCTGACGGCCCGCGGCGATATGGAACTTCTGAAG
>NZ_JAWRXA010000285.1:0-274 GCF_046535275.1 Chryseobacterium sp. SIMBA_029 | reverse complement strand
ATTGACCATTCGGAAAGTTTAAAAGGAGATGTTGTAGGAATTCAGCAGACGATTAATGGTATCCCGATATTCGGTAGTTCTGCAAATGTTCTGATAAGGGAAGACAAAGTATTAAGCTTTGCAGATACTTTCATAAAAATTTTGCCAACTTCTATTAAAGGAAAAGAAGGAGGCAATAAGGAGGCTCTTGTGACTGCCGCTGCTAAAAAATTAAATGGAAATACTACTGCGAAAAACAAGGAGGGTAAAGACGAATTCCTTAAGACTACCACAG
>NZ_JAWRXA010000284.1:0-274 GCF_046535275.1 Chryseobacterium sp. SIMBA_029 | reverse complement strand
CTTTCCGTTTTCTACTCCTTCGTAAAAGTGATCGTTATGATAAATAATAGCTCCCTGAATATGAGTTTTATTTGTTGGAAGCGTAAGCGATTCAGGGGCAGCATTCGCATTACGGATCAGAAATACCTCATTTCCTTCCTTTACTACAATTCCTGTTCCCGAAACAAGCCTTGTTACGCCCACATCCGTTGGTGGGTTTGATACAACAGACGGATTTACTTCTGATAAGCGTCTCGCTCCCATAGCAGAAGTGCAGCCTCGGAGAAGATTATCC
>NZ_JAWRXA010000283.1:0-274 GCF_046535275.1 Chryseobacterium sp. SIMBA_029 | reverse complement strand
AAATCAAGTGGGGGCTGGACTACATCAAGCAACGCTACGGCTCCCCCTCGGCTGCCCTCGCGTTCCACTTGGCCAATAACTGGTACTAAACCACCACGGCTAACCATCGCCGCACTGGCCCTGATTGCCGCACTGTCCCTGCATGTCCACTACAGCATCCGCTGCAGTAGGCACTGGGGACGGTGCGGCAATTCCGGTTTCACAGTCACATCACAGCTTCCGCCTAAAGCACTCATACGAGGCTGCCCCACGCTGGATACATGACGCTCACAGA